>MAAQ01000022.1 GCA_002162685.1 Flavobacteriales bacterium 33_180_T64 | reverse complement strand
GGCACTTTTGTAATTAACTGGACTTTTGATGATGGCAACGGTAATGTAATTATTGTTCCACAAAATGTAATAGTCGATGATATTACCGATCCTATAACACCAAGTTTATCAGATGTTACAGGAGAATGTTCAGCAACAGCAACAGCACCAACCACTACAGATGCCTGTTCAGGAACTCTAACGGGAACCACCACAGATGCACTAACGTATAATACGCAAGGTACTTTTGTAATTAACTGGACTTTTGATGATGGCAACGGTAATGTAATTATTGTTCCACAAAATGTACTAGTCGATGATATTACCGATCCTATAACACCAAGTTTATCAGATGTAACAGGAGAATGTTCAGCAACAGCAACAGCAACAGCACCAACCACTACAGATGCATGTTCAGGAACTTTAACGGGAACTACCACAGATGCACTAACGTATAATACGCAAGGCACTTTTGTAATTAACTGGACTTTCGATGATGGCAACGATAATGTAATTATTGTTCCACAAAATGTAATAGTCGATGATATTACCGATCCTATAACACCAAGTTTGCCAATAATTACGGGGCAATGTAATGCGACAGCAACAGCACCAACAACTACAGATGCCTGTTCAGGAACCTTAACCGGAACCACCACAGATACACTAACATATACAACTCAAGGTTCTTTTGCAATTACTTGGACCTTTGATGATGGTAATGGTAATACAATTGATGTCATTCAAAATGTTGTTATAAATGATACGACTAATCCTGTAGCTATTTGTCAAGACTTAACAGTTCAATTAGATAATATAACAGGAACAGCAACAATTACAACAGCTCAAATTGATAATGGATCAACTGATAACTGCGGAACTGTTAATTTAAGTTTATCTCAAAGCGCATTTGATTGTACAGATATAGGAACAAATATTATTGTTTTAACGGTTGATGATGGTCATGGAAATATTGATATATGTACATCAACAGTAACAGTAGTTAGTCCTACGATTAGTGGAGGAACGCTTTTAGGGTTTTTAAATAATAATCAAACTATTGTTGATGAAGATGATTTGGTAGAAGTTACTGCTTGTCCTGACGAACAACAAAATGCTACATTCAATATTTATGGACAAACAGGAAATGTAATCTATTGGGAATCTTCATTTGATGGTGGTTTAAATTGGACCACTATTGCTAATACAACAACAACGTATTCTTATACTAATATTACTCAAACCACATTATTAAGAGCTATTGTTCAGATAGGATCTTGTCAAGCAACATCTTCGATTGTTCGTGTCGTTGTAATTCCGCCAGATATACCGCCTACAATTGTTGGGCCAGACACATTTACGATATGTTTAGGTGCCGATATTACAGTAGTAGCAGAAAGTTCATTTGGAATTAATCCAGAACTAGATGAAGGAGGTGGGTTTAATCAAGGGAATTTACCTGGTTGGCTTGTTGATGGCGTTAATGGAATTAATGGATGGAATGCTTCAGGAAGTAATACCGTTCCAACTGCTTGGAGAGGGATTAGTAATGGTAATGGTAATAATGGGAGTAATATTACTGAAGGTATTCGTTATAAAAACCAAGGAGGAAATAAGTTTGCTATATCATATGGTGATTTTAATGGAGCAGATCCATCACCTCCAATAACAACTCTTGAAACACCAGTGTTTAATACCTTAGGTTTATCAACAGCGACGTTAGATTTTTATTCAGCGTATTTTATACAATCTGGAGCATCTGGTATCATTGAATTATCTGTAGATGGTGGATCAAGTTACCCTGTAACTTTAATGAGTTTTAACGGACCAGGAGATTCTGGAGGTTTTGTGAATCAAGGTAATGGAGGCAATAATGTTCCTACAATTAATCTTACATCGCCAAGTAATTTTAACTCAATTGATTTAACCAATTATATTGGTCTGACTAATTTAAGAATAAAGTTTACGTTTACATCAACAGTAGGAAGTTCTTGGGCTATAGATGGTATTACTATTCCACAAGCTCCAATAGATGAAGTTATAGAATGGACAGATGGCACAGGAACCGTTGTAACTACAGGTTCAACAACAACAATAATACCTGTTACACCTGGAGTTCAAACCTATGGTGTAACCTCTTTAATTAATGGTTGTAGAGCAGATGGGAATGAAGGTACAGAATTTATTTCGGTCAATGCAAGTTTGGCTTATGCAGGTAAAAATATTATACCAATAGTTGGAGAGTGTGGACAAGAAGTTGTTAGATTGAATGCTTATGATAATACATTAACTGCTGCTCAAAATATTGCAGATGATGCTTATGACAATAATTATATAACAGGAACCTACCCTGGAACTGGTGAAGCAGGTGTTTGGAATGTCGTTTCTACACCTTCAGCATGTGGAAGTACTTATTCATTTTCTAATTTAGGAGATCCTAAATCTGAATTCACCGGAGATTCTGGAACTTATACCTTGTCTTGGACAGTTGCTGGATGTACAAGTACTGTTGATGTAACATTAGATAACTGTCAGAGCTTAGATTTTGATGGTGTTGATGATTATGTGAATTTTGAAGACAATTATAATTTTTCAAGTGCTTTCAGTATAGAAGCATGGATTAAGCCAGAATCGGTAAGTGGTATACAAACCATTTTCTCAAAAAGAGACGCTAATAATCAAACTAATGGTTATGATTTAAGATTAAATGGAACAACACTATCATTTAATTGGAATAGTGGATTAAGAATTCAATCATCACATTCTATCTCTATAAATAGATGGTATCATATCGCAGTAACTTTTGATACTAGTGATTATAGACTCTATATAGATGGTGTTGAAGTAAGCTCTTCTGTTACTAGTGTTTTACCCGTTTCTAATACGAGATTAGGATTACTAGGAGCTGTTGATCAAACAGGAAATCCTCCTAATAAACCGGTTAATCATTTTAATGGTTGGATTGATGAGTTTCGTATTTGGAATACAGCAATATCATTAGACCAATTACGTCAAATGATGAATCAGGAGATTGATGATAATACGGCTGTAAGAGGTGCTGTTGTTCCGTTAGATATTACGGGATTAGCATGGTCTAATTTAGAAGGCTATTATCGAATGGCTGTTAATTGTGGTTACTTAACACCTTACAAAGGCATTAGAGGTCGATTAAGAAATATCAATTCAGCTCAACAGGAAACAGCGCCATTACCATATACATCAAGAGTTGATGGGCAAAATTGGGCTTCAGATAATACATGGACAAATTTTTCAGTTTGGGATGCCCCAAATAGTTTAGGAGTTGATGGTGTTACACCAATAGATTGGAACATAGTACAAACCTCTCATAATATAAACTCAGGGAATAAGAATATTACTGTTTTAGGGCTTATTTCAGATACATCAAATAAAGTATTAGATATAAAAGATCCAATAACAGCTCAAGATGAAACTAATGACGGTCAGTTTTTGAGAGTTACACATTATTTAAAATTGGATGGCGATATCGATTTGTTTGGAGAATCACAATTATTACAAGATGAAGGTAGTGTCTTAGATGTTACAAGTTCTGGTCAATTAGAACGAGATCAACAAGGAACAGCAAACTTGTATAACTATAATTATTGGAGTACACCTGTGAGCGCACAAAGTATAACGTCTAATAATAATCCTTATGGTATTAGTACTATTTTAAGAGATGGTAGTAATTCTGCTACGCCTTTAAATTTGCAATGGACAACAGCTCAAGATGCCAATGGAAGTACAACACCAATAACACAAAGTAGCAGATGGTTATACGCTTATGAAAATTATCCAGAAGACACCTATGCTGCATGGAGAGGCTTAACGCAAACAGATGTTTTAGCAACGGGATTAAGTTTTACAATGAAAGGGAGTGGTGTAGGAGATCCTGTTTCTGATGTTCAAAATTATGTGTTTATTGGAAAACCAAATAATGGAACAATCACCACACCTATTACAGTAGGTAATCAAGCATTAATAGGAAATCCTTATTCTTCAGCTATAGATGGCAATGCTTTTATTTTAGATAATATTTCTGGAGGAAACACAGGAACGTCGCAAAGTATTGATGGGACTTTATATTTCTGGGAGCACTATACTTCAAACTTCACTCATGTTCTAGAAGATTATGAAGGCGGTTATGCAACCTATAATTTAACAGGAGGGAATCCAGCAGTGTCACCACCTTTAGTGAGTGGTAATGGAACACCTACAAAACTACCAGGACGTTATATTCCTGTATCTCAGGGGTTCTTTGTAATTGCAAGTACTAGTGGTGGGAATATTCAATTTAAAAATAGTCAGCGTGTATTTGTAAGGGAAACAGCTTCAAGTTCAGAGTTTATAAGATCAAGTAATCCTAATATGTATACCGTTCAGGAAGACCCAAATACTGATATTAAGCGTGTGCGTTTAGAGTTTAAAACAACTGAAGGTGCCATACGACCACTTCTACTTGGATTTGTTCCAAACAACCAAGCTACAGATGGGATTGATTATGCTTATGATGCAGAAAACTCAGATGCTGAATTTCCAAATGATATGTTTTGGAACCTAGAAGATTTAGATTTTACGACTCAAGGCGTTGGAGATTTTGATGATACGAAACAGTATCCTTTGAAAGTATACGTTGGTACATCAGGAACATATGAGATCTCATTACGAGACTTAGAGAATTTTGATGAAGCTATTAATGTTTATATCTATGATGCACTCTTGGAGACGTATTTCGAAATTACTTCTGAAGCGTTTCAAATTGCCCTTGATGTAGATGTTTACATAGATCGTTTTTATGTTGCTTTCTCAGCAGAAGAGACTTTGTCTACTCCAGATGTAGCGTTTGATCATACTAGTATTAATTATTTTAATTCAACTCAAGAGATATACGTGCGAACAGCGAATATTTCAGATGTTAAGAAAGTGATCCTTATCAATTTGTTAGGACAAGAAGTTCAGCGTTGGGAGGATACTTCAAATTTTGAATTTGATGGAGCGATTAGAATTCCAGTGAAAAAGATCTCTGAAGGCGCATATATTATAAAAGTAAAAACATATAATTCTACCTATAACAACAAAGTTCTTATAAAGAAATGATATAAATTAATCTAATAAGCTGCTGTTCTTTTTTGTAATTTTAGTGCTTATAAAATAGTAGGCTATGTCAAAGAACAAATTAGGGTTGAACACCATTTGTGCACATATTGGAGAAATTAAAGATGAGCAATTTAAAGGTGCGATCTCTCCAATCTATTTGTCAACATCTTATGCATTTGATAATGTAGATGTAAAACGCTATCCGCGTTATTTCAATACACCAAATCAAGAGTATTTAGCTAAAAAAATTGCGGCATTAGAGCATACCGAAGCAGCTCTTATTTTTGCAAGTGGTATGGCAGCTATAAGTCATATGTTTTTAGCATTTTTAAAACAAGGTGATCATATTGTTGTTCAGAATACACTTTATGGAGGAACGAGTAATTTTATTCGTGAAGAGTTTCATAAATATGGTATTGAGTATACATTTACAAATGGCTATGCGGTTTCCGATTTTGAAGCTGCGATGCAACCTAATACAAAAGTGATTCATATTGAAACACCTTCTAATCCGTTGTTAACCATTACAGATCTTAAAGCGATTGCCGATTTGGCAAAATCTAAAGACATTATATCTACAATTGATAATACATTTGCAAGTCCGATAAATCAAAACCCTATAGATTTTGGAATTGATATTGTCATGCATTCAGCAACCAAATATTTGGGAGGCCATAGTGATATTCTTGCAGGAACGGTGGCTAGCACACAAGAACATATTGATCGCATTTGGAATGTGTCTAAAAATTTAGGTGGTAGTCTTAGTGATATGACAGTTTGGATGTTAGAACGCAGTATGAAAACTTTGGCACTTCGTGTAAAAGCACAAACTAAAAATGCAAGGAAACTCGCTAAATTTTTAGAACAGCATAATGATGTGTCTAAGGTTTATTATCCAGGTTTAAAGAGTCATCCAGAACATCAATTAGCAAAACGACAAATGCATGGTTTTGGAGCCATGTTATCCTTTGAATTAATTGAAGGGATTGATGCTATGAGATTTTTAAAGCAATTGAATTTAATCAAACCATCTATGAGTTTAGCAGGCGTAGAGAGTACAATGCTATTGCCTTCTGAAACATCTCATGCTTTACTAAGTCAAGAACAACGCGATGCCGTTGGTATTAGCAATCGGTTAATACGATTTTCGGTTGGAATAGAAACCGTTAAAAACTTAAAGTACGATATTGAACAAGCTATTATTAACACTAAAACAGAATCGTTTGCATAAAAATAATAAACATATAAAAGGTTATAATTTTGAAACCCTGATTGCTAGTGTTCCAGAGTTGGAAGCATTTGTATTTACAAATACTTACGAAAAAGAAACTATTGATTTTGCCAATCCACAAGCAGTTAAAATACTTAATACAGCATTATTGAAATTACATTATGGTATTAATTATTGGGAATTTCCTGATGCACATTTATGTCCGCCAATTCCTGGTCGTGTTGAGTATATTCATTTGCTTAATGATGTATTGATAGCTTCAGGAATACAAACCAAAGCAACGGTTTTTGATATTGGAACAGGGGCAACATGTATTTATCCGTTATTAGGTCATATGACGTATGGTTGGACATTTTTAGCATCGGAAATAGATAAACATGTGATTAAGAATGCGCAACAGATAATCGACAAAAACAAATTGAATTCGGCTATAACACTGAAGTTTCAAAATAATAAGCAATCCATATTCGAAGGAATGCTATCATCTACAGATCAGATTACAGCGTCGATGTGTAATCCGCCATTTTATAAAAATGAAACAGAAGCGATTGAAAATACCCAACGCAAATTGAAAGGTCTTGGGCAAAAAGCCGATACACTAGTTAGGAACTTTAGTGGTACAGCAAAAGAATTATGGTATCCAGGAGGAGAGAAAGCGTTTTTACATAATTACTTGTACCAAAGTTCGCTGCTCAAAACCAATTGTTTTTGGTTTACAAGTTTGGTGTCTAAAAAAGAACATGTTAAATCGATGCAAGCATCACTTAAGAAATTAGGAGCAACAACAATTAAAGTATTAGACTTATCTTTAGGAAATAAGATGAGTAGAGTTGTGGCTTGGACTTTTTTAAGTAAAAAAGAGCAACACGATTGGATTAATAAATAATAAGTGTCCTTTTATGGACTATAGAGACATATATGAAATTAGATATATTAGCATTTGGAGCACATCCAGATGATGTAGAATTAGGTTGTGGAGCAACCATTGCAAAGGAAGTTTCAAAAGGAAAAAAAGTTGGCATTATTGATTTAACTCGTGGAGAATTAGGTACTCGTGGTACAGCTCAAACCAGAGATCAAGAGGCTAATGATGCAGCAGAAATATTAGGAGTTTCTGTTAGAGAAAATTTAGGATTTGCTGATGGCTTTTTTGTGAATGATAAAACACATCAACTAGAGATAATTAAGGTATTACGGAAATACCAACCAGATATTGTGTTATGTAATGCTATTGATGATAGGCATATAGATCATGGAAAAGGCAGTAAATTGGTTAGTGATGCCTGTTTTTTAAGTGGCTTAATAAAAATTGAAACAGAACTAGAAGGAAAAGCACAAGATAAGTGGCGACCTAATCACGTGTATCATTACATACAGTGGAAAAATATAGAACCAGATTTTGCGGTTGATGTTTCTGGGTTTATGACTACTAAAATGGAATCGGTATTAGCTTATAAAACGCAGTTTTATGATCCTAATAGTAATGAGCCTCAAACACCGATTTCTAGTAAGAACTTTACAGATAGTATTAAGTACAGAGCCAAAGACTTAGGACGGTTAATTGGTACAGAATATGCTGAAGGTTTTAATGTAGAACGTTATGTCGCTGTAGATAGTTTGTTTGATTTGAAGTAATAATTTTAAAAAAAAGTCTTTGTAGTAACTGTGAAATAATTTACATTTGCACACGCATTGCAAAAATGCGATTACGGTAGCTCATTTCAGCTGATTGAGTTTCCTTTTGAAAAACTTTAGTTAAGTTTTAAAATAAAATGATATGGTGGTTGTAGCTCAGCTGGTTAGAGCGTCGGTTTGTGGTACCGAAAGTCGCCGGTTCGAACCCGGTCTTCCACCCAGAATACAAAGCTTCTCAGAAATGAGAAGCTTTTTTTGTGCTTTTATCTTTCACTTGGGTTTTTCAAATCTAAATCTTCCTGAGGATTTTTTACAAATGGATATATAAATTGTTTGGTAAAACCTTTTGGGTATTTTACATCACCTAAGCCTGTAGCTTTAGGCCATTCTTTGCCCATAGGATAATACGTGCCAAAAATCATGTCTATAAATGGAAAATGTATGGCAAAGTTTTTATCATATGCTTTTGGATCATCAGAATGATGCCAATGGTGAAATTGTGGTGTGACAAATACATATTTTAGGAATCCAAAGTTTAGTCGTGTATTCGCATGTGCTAATACAGCTTGAAAGGATACAATTACGATATATGTAAAAAATACAGAACTACTAAAACCGCAAACATAAATTGGTATAAAAGACATGGCTCTTACCATAACTAAATCAAAAAAATGCGTTCTTGATCCTGCTAGCCAATCTAAATTTTTTGTTGAATGGTGTACCGCATGGAAACGCCATAAATAAGGTATTTTATGAAAGAAATAATGTGCCGTATATTGAAACAGATCTGAAACTAATAAAGCAACAAATAGCTGAGGTAAAAAAGGAATAGATTGAATCGTTGTATGAACCCCTTCTAAGCCAATGTTTTTAAATAAGGTTACAGCTGGAAATTGAACAATAACGCCAATCATCTGAATGAATAAATGACTCACAATAAAATAGACTAGATCGGTTCGCCATTCGTTATGAAATTTAGATTGATGGAGACGTTTAGGTAGAAACAGTTCTATAGGTATAAATACGATAGCAGATACTAATACATCAATAAGTAACCAATCTAAACCTATAGTCACCGATTGATCTTGAATACCTGTGCCTTCTGGTAAAGCAGTGCCTAAGAAAATGGTAGCCGCTATTAGTATGGTAGCTGTAAAACCGTATCGTTTTTTCTTACTTAATATTAAGCTACTAAATGCAAATATGAATGATAGAATTAAAACGGTTAGTATGGACCATTTTACAATTTGAGGATTGTATATGTCTCTAAAATCTTTGGTGGTAAATGTATCTGGAAAGTAAGCACAAATAACAAAACCTAATGATATAATGGCTAAAAAAATGGAAAGGTAACCACTTATTTTTCCTTCACCTATTTTAAGTCTTTTTGTTTCAGTCATATAATTAATTTAAAAAAAGAAAGGTTCAAGATAATTAAAAATTTGTCTTGAACCTTTCTTTGCGTTAGCGATAGTAGCGGCATCCTTTTTGTTTTTACAAAAAGATACAGCGCATAGCGCAACCCTTTAGGGTAACGCCCAAAATAATTTACTCAGTTTTGGCTTTATCTACTATAAGTCGCGCATCACGATTTGCAACTTCCCAAGCAGTATAAAAGACTAAACGCGTTCTGTTTTCTAGTAAGTCATACTCAATTTTATCTGGTGTATCACTAGGTTGGTGGTAATCATCATGTGTCCCATTGAAATAGAAAATAACAGGAATATTATTTTTAGCAAAGTTATAATGATCACTTCTGTAATAAAAACGGTTAGGATCATTGTCGTCGTTATAGGTGTAATCGAGTTCTATATTGGTGTACTTTGTATTCATAGCTTCTGAAATGTTATGTAACTCTGTACTTAATTTATCACTACCAATAAGATAAATATAATTTCTTTCGCCTTCACGTTTCGGATCTGTACGACCAATCATATCGATGTTTAAATCGGCAACCGTACTCTTTAGTGAAAAAATAGGATCATTATCAGCATAATGTCTAGAGCCTAAAAGGCCTTTTTCTTCACCAGTAACATGTAAGAATAGGATAGAACGTTTTGGACCATTACCATCATTAGCAGCAGTTTTAAATGCTTCTGCAATTTCTAAAATAGCAACAGTACCAGAACCATCATCATCAGCACCATTATAGACTTTTCCATCTTTAATACCTTCATGATCTAAGTGCGCAGAAATGACAAGAATTTCATCTGGTTTTTCAGTCCCTTTAATAAAAGCAACAACATTTTCAGAACTCACATCTTCAGATTTGCTTGTAATAGAACCTGTAATTTTAGTAGAAATCTTTTTTACGGTGTCTGAAGTCATGATATCTGGATGAATAGCTTGTGCAAGTTTTTCTCCAACCACCATAAAGAGCATCGAAGGCTCGTTACTTTTTAATGTAATTCGTCCTGCAGTTCCTGCTTCGGCAATGGATTTAAAATAAGAACCATATTGTGTTAACATACCTTGATTTAAAAAGAGAATTGCTTTGGCTCCATTTGCTTTTGCAGCATCACGTTTTGAAGCGAGAGCAGCTCTACCAGAGCTCCATTTTGTATCTTCTGTTGTACCCGAAGTTACATAGTTGCCGTCAGAATCTTTTGGCTCTCCAGCTTTTACAAGAACAATTTTTCCTTTTACGTTGATATCTTTATAATCGGAATGATTTTTAGTATCAATACCATAACCAGCATATACGACTTCGGAAATATTTAGTGTTTGAGATTCAGCGCTTCCAAAAACTATGAAATCAGAGTAATTGTCTAAAGTAGAACCGTTAACAGCTAGCTCAACAGTTGGTGATTTTTGTTTTTGAAGCGGAACTTCCTGAAAGTAATCATCTCCAGATAGAGGAGAAGGGATGCCCATTTTAAGATATTGATCTTTTAGATAATTAACAGCTTTCTTTTGTCCAGGTTCTCCTGTTTCGCGACCTTCAAATTCATCTGAAGCATAGGTGTAAAGAAGTTCTTTTAATTCATCAGAAGTAATTGTGTTTCCATATTGAGTAGGATCAACAGGTGTTTTACTTTGGGTTTGTTTGGTTGTGTTTTGATTAGAACTACCACAGCTTGCTAAAAGCAAAGCAGTAGCCATAATACTAAGTGAAATTTTCATTATTTAAGTGTTACATCGTTTGTTGCTCTAATATTACAAAAAATCTTGATGATTTCACTTTTTAAGTCTGAGTCTTTAAGCAAAGTTTAACAAGTCTTTAGATATCTTTGTCAACAATAATTCTGTTTTTAGAATTTGCTAAATACCAAGCTGTAGCAAATATGAGTTTGGTACGTTGTTTAAGCAACGCATAATTTATTTTTTCGGGTGTATCTGTCGGTTCGTGGTAGTCTTCATGTTCGCCATTAAAATAGAAAATAACAGGAACTCCTTTTTGAGCAAAATTATAATGGTCAGATCTATAATAGTAGCGGTTAGGATCGTTATCTTTATTGAGTTTGTAATCGAGATCTAGTCCTGCAAATTTATTATTTGCTTCTTCTGAAATATAATGCAATTCTGTACTTAGGCGATCTGCACCAATCACATACACATAATTTTCGGCGTCTTTGTGTGCATCATCAACACGACCTATCATATCTATATTTAGATTGGCTACAGTATTTTTCATTGAGAACACAGGGTATTGTGTGTAATACCTTGAGCCATTGAGCCCTACTTCTTCACCAGTAAGATGTAAGAATACGATACTGCGTTTTGGTGAATGCCCATCGAGTGCTGCTTTTTTAAAAGCTTGAGCCATTTCGAGAACAGCTGCTGTACCAGATCCATTATCATCAGCACCATTATAAATTTCGGTAGCGTTAAAACCTTCATGGTCAGAATGCGCAGAAATAATAATCACTTCGTTTGGAAATTGACTCCCTTCTATAAATGCAATAACATTTTGAGAGTCTTTAATGCCTTCAGAAAAATAAGCTTCAGGAATATATTGGTAATATTTTGAACCTAAAGGCGATTTTATATCTTCTTGGATATAATAATCTTTTAGGAATTTAGAAGCTTTATGATGTCCTGGTTCTCCGGCTCTTCGCCCTTGAAACTCATCTGAAGAGAATGTGTATACATGCTCTTTTAGCTCGTCTTCAGTTATAGTATTGAGATAGGTCTCTACTGTTTGAGTGTCTTCAAATACGATACTTTCCTTTAGTTTTTCAATTTTTTTGGTGTGTCTAAGTGTTGAACAAGCACCAACTAAAGTAAGGGATAAAGCAACAAGCTGTACTTTCATTGTAGGATTAAATAAGTGTCTGATTTTGACTCAAATAACGCAAAAAAAAAGGGAATACCGAAGTGTTCCCTAATTTTATTTTGGAGCTTTTATTTAATCTAAATTAATGCCTTCCAATTCTTCGATTGATTCTTCTTCTAATTGTTTTTCTTTTTGCTCTAATTGCTCTGTATTACCAATTTCTACCGTATTAAATAGAGCTTTATATGTGGTTAATACTAATGCTATTATAGTCATTAAAAATATAAGATGAATTGATTTTTTTGAATGTTGTTTATTTTTAGAAGTTACTAACGCAAGCACTCCAAAAATTAAAGCTGCAACTGCAGGTATATATGCTATTTTTGAAAGTGGTGTAACCGCTAAAATAAGCGCTAATATTGATACGATAAATCCTAGAATAATAAAAAGTTTTTTCATAGTTGATTAGTATTTAAGTCCTGTAGCCGATTTAATTTTTAATTCACCACTGCCAACAGCAATTTTAAACTTTGCATAGACAGGAACTTTATTCTCATCTGCTGTAAGCCATAAAAGATTGTCATTAGTTCCTTTGAGTACAGTACTATTACTCATGGATATAGCCAATTTATAACACGCTTTGCTTCCTAATGCTGTGTTAATTGTTTCTTTACTAAGATATTTTAAGGTCACTACAGTTTCTTTGTTGTCAAAAATTACCGTAAAATTTTGTGTATCACCAATACTCGCTTTGTGAATGTCTAAATTTCTAATATGATAAAGTGTCGTCACCAAGTCTCTTGTAGACGCTCCAATTTTTATAGATTTTTTTTCTTCCCAATCCGTGCCATCTCTTCGTTTTTTTCGCTTTAAACTGGCAACAGTTCTTGTTTTATGATTGAATTTATATTTCATAAACTTTTTATAACCACCTTCATTAATATCTCTATTATATAAATAAGGGGTTAATGTTTTTGGATTGACATAACTTTCGTAGACATCTCTTATTTTAAAGAAACTATCCCATTTACTGTAAGTCGTTGCTGTACATTTTAGCTTTAATAGTGTAGAAGTAGATGTTTTTACTTCGCTGGTTTCCATTGTAACCTGTGCTAATTCATTTAGTAAACCAGACATATTGTAAGAAGCGCTAAACGTTAATTTTTCTCCAGCAGCAATCGTTTTGTTTTGTGCTGTTGAACTAATAGAGCTTAATACTATGAGTATTGATAACAATAATTTCATTTTGATAAGTTTAGTATTGATAACGTATCCATTACCATATATTGTGCCGAAAATACAATGCTTTAAAAGATCACACTAATTTTTTTTACTCATATTTTAAGACTTAATTAATTCTTTTAAAGGCACACTAAATATACCAATATTAATTAAAGCTAGTCCTGGTAAGGCATATCCTAACCAACTCAAGGATACTGGTAGCGGCATAGGTTCTATAATTTGATATACGGCACTAAAGCACCAAAATAATGTTGCTATTATAGACAAGACCTTAATAGTTTGTAGCTGTTGCTTTTTGTATAGTAGATGGTACACTAAAAAAAGAGCTACAATAAGTAAATTAAAGCTGAAATAGTTATTTAAAGCGTAAAGGGACCAATTAATTGTAGGCGCATCATTGGTCAAAAAATTACTCCATTGAAATTGAAACGGAATAAAGAAATGATAAATAGCCATCAAGAGTGTTTGTATAGCGGCAATTTTTAAAAGTAATGTCTGTGATTTTTTCATGAGCTTAAAGTTTATCTGTGGTTTGATTATTTAATATTGTTAGGTTGTCTTAATTGTTGGTAATAAAATTGAATACGATGGTTTGATACTTAAACATATTCTGCTTAGAAAACACATTATGTGCAGTGTTGTTGAAAAGTACCATTCTGCTGTGGTTATTAGCAGAGGTTTTAATGAGTGTTTCTGCTTCCGATTCTATAATTGCTGTATCAGTATCTCCAATGAGTAATAATATAGTCGTGTTTGGAATGGATGCTAAAGCATTATTAATTGGAATTTCACTTATTTTTGGCGCATTTGGCATTCTGTATTGTCTTTTAAAACTTTCTCCTAATTGGTATGGAGGAGATTCTAAGATCATCTTTTTGATACTACCAATCTTACTGGCACCAAAAATAACGGCTCTTCCTCCATGAGAAAAGCCATAGAGGGTAACTGCTCCATAGTTTTTTAAATTAGTTTTATAATAGTCATATACAGCTGCAATTTCAAGACCGTTCTTCTTACCTGTACTAGCTTTATCTCCTCCGCTTTCTCCTCTAGCTCTTAAGTCTAGTAAAAGAACTGAATACCCTTTTTGGTAGAAAACAGAAGCGCGTTTTAACATATGACTCTTATTCATATCAAAACCATGAACCATAAGTACTGTTCCTTGTTTTAATGGGTTAGGGATAAACCATGATGAGATATTTATATTATCTAAGGTGGTTACATTAAATGCTTCATATTTTAAATTATAATCACTAGGGTTGGTACTCATTACATCTAGTGTAGGTCTTCTTTTTTCAAAACTGGATTTCATTTTACTTAAATCCATGGTTTGTTGTGCATTTAGATTTGAGATCATAAATAGGCTTCCGATAAAAATAATAAAGATTGTTTTTTGCATAATTTTTTGTTTTATATAATTAATAATTGTTATGTTTTTGGATTATGAAGGCCAAATAAAACTGTTTGTTTTTACTGCAATTTAGAAGCTTATTAATTTAATTTGTTAGGTTTGTTACCAGTAACATCTTTCTGAGACCAATGACATATAATTGTGACCAATAACATGGTGTTTCCATGAAAGGCATGCGTTTTTGTTCCAGATTATGATTTTAAAACACTACTTATTTTGTCAATTATAGAGAATATAACAGCTCCTTTTCCGTACACTCGAGGATTTATTTCGGAGACCCTTTCAATATTAAAAGTTTGCTTATTAGCAACACTAATTTTCTTTTTCTTTAAACCATTTGGATTAGAGCAGGCCAATACATTACTTATTCTTGGTTTCGGATTTGTAGTTTGCCTCTCGGCAGTATTAAACATTATAATATCATTATATGTGGTTAGGGCCTTTATTAATGAAGATAAGTGGAAGGTATGGAAAGAAGTTATTAGAACTGTTATTTATCTATGTATAAATAGTATTGCAATTATTATTTATGCCAATTACAATTTCGATATTAGTCTAGGTGTCTTTACCATATTTAAGTTTATAGGAGTGACTGTTATTTTGGCGATTATCCCTATAAGTATTCGGGTGGTGAGTATTAATAATTGGTTGTTGAAAAATAAATTGAAAGAGGCTCAGCATCTATCTGAGGGTATTAAGGAAAATATTGGAGACGATGAAGGGGTAATTATTGAATTGAGGTCTAACATCGTAAATGATGTTGTAAAAACAACAACGAACAATCTTTTATTTATTGAAGCCGAGAAGAATTACATCATTATTACTGAGCTTAAAGAAAATATGACCAATGAAAATTTGTTGCGTTTGTCTTTAATTAAAGCACTTGAACAGATCCAAAATGAACATTTTATACGCTGTCATAGATCTTATGTTGTAAATTTAAAAGCGGTGAAAAAAGTTACAGGTAATTCACAAGGATTAAAATTGGTGTTCGGAGATGATTTAAAACATGTGCCAGTATCTAGGTCTTATAAAAAAGAGGTTACTGAAAAATTACAAACTTTTTTAAATTAATAGTAATTTCCTTTGGTAGACTTATATTGAGCCTTTGGCAGAGTCTCTTACTCATACAAACAGTACTGCTTGTACTACAGAGGTTCTAACTTGTATTCTAATATTAAATTAAGCGTATTATAAACATTATAACAGATTATTAATTTTATATTTATCTTTTAGTTTAAAAGCATAAAAATATTTTTATTAAATCAAAAGATATAATTTTGAATACTTAGGATGTTTAATTTCATCCATTTTCTACTGTGGACAATTCTCATATTTTAAAAATATCATCCAAGTTTCTTCTCTTTTTAATACTAATCACACCTAGTATTTCATATTGTCAATTATTAGAAAATGACCTACAATATACTGAGGATGAATATTCTCAAGTAGATGAAATATCTAGTAATCTAGCTTTAGAATCGATGTTATACGATGCTTCTGGTTGGCTTTGGGTGTCAGGTCAACAATTAGAGGCAAATAATTTTAAATTGGGTAGTACGGTTCCAGTAATATCTAGATTTAATGGAAAAAGTTTTAAGAGTATAGATCTTCCTATTAACGCTTTTAATAAAAATGCTAAAGTAAGACTTATTAAAAAAGATAAGAATCATTTTTATGTCAAGTTTTTTCAGGATGATTTAATAGCAATCTATGAGCTAAATGTTAACTTATTAGAGTTCAAGGAAGTAACGTTGCCAAATTCTATTTCGAACAATTTTGTTAACAACGGTTTGTTGGCATCACATGCGTCATTTAAATATATTGAGCAATCAGAAAATCATGCACGTATCTACCAAATTAATAGTAATAATGAGTTCATATTCTTAAATGAAATAAACCTAATTAAGAATATAAATGAACTGAAATACATCAGTCTGCCAAATGGGTTTATTTTAAGTAATGATATTATAGGTATTCATTATTATGATCATAGTGGAAATTTTATAAAAAAACTTGAAGATTTAGACTTTAATGGCTTGGAGATACTGCCAGAAGAAAATTTATTTTTTGATTCTGTATTTTATAATAACAATGTAGTTTACGGAAGATTAAGACATGACAATTCTTATTTTATGTATGATGAGAAAACGGAGACATGGAATAAGATTGTTATAAATGGCTTAATTAACGATTCTTCATCTACTAAATATTCTAAGGAGTATCTAGACGCTAAAGGAAATATTATAATTGAAAAGGTTTTTGAGGGTAGAACCGAGTTGTATGCATATACCTCCTTAGAATCAAAACCTTTATGGACGCGTACACATAATTTTGAAATGGCAAACAACCCTATTATTACATCTAGAGATTTCTCTAGAAGTTTTGTCTTAAAAACGAATGATAGAATTTTGCAATTCAATTTAGGAGCAAATTCAATAAAAGCATTTTTAAACGAGTATAGCATACGTTCTTTTTTACAATTAAATGCGGATGAAGTTTTGGTCGCAACAGATTTTAGCGGATGGTTTAAATTAGATTTAAAAGACGGTTCTGTGATGCCAAAAAAATTCTATATAAACGGCAACAGAATACCACATCCCTCTCAAAATAGAAGTTTTTTCTATCATGATGAATATATTTGGAGCAATGATAACCATGGATTATTAGAAGTAAACTCTAATAGTTTTGAGGTAAAGCGCCACTTAGACTCTCTAGTGATTACATCCATGAATCAGGATGAAAAAAGAATTGTGCTGGCTGATGTAAGCAATAATGTATATGAGTTTAATAAAAAAACGAAACTGGTCAAAGCACTTGTTACAAGTGATTCCTTAAACTATCAAAATTTCGTTTTTAAAAAGAGTACAATTTATGCCGCTACTAATGGAGGATTGGTTTCAATTTCAGAAGAAATTAAAACACTATATCAGCCATCAATTATTGAAGATCAACCTATGATCGCCATACATTATGATAAAAATCTTGGGTTATTACTTGGGACACAGTCTGGTAAGATCTTAAATTTTGATGAGAAACATAAAGCATTTACAACGCTTTATGAAGATGAACTTGGTGCAAGCATTGCAAGTTTTGTTCGCAAAGGAGAGTTTATTTGGATAAATACATTTGCTGGTGTTGTGGCTTTTAATTACCGTACAAAGGAAACGTTTCGATTTGGTGTTAATGATGGCTTAAGTCATTATGAATGTAATAGATATAGTACTTTACTGTTGGATTCTGGTAACTTGTTAGTGGGTACTTTAAGGGGAGTTAATTATCTAGATTTGGATGAAATAATACAGGAAAAACAAAAAAATGAGATTGCTGTGGAATTAAAGTTTCTGGCAATGACATATTTTGACGCTTCAAAAAACGAAGTAGTAACTAATTATGATCTAACTGAAATAAATAGCTTTGATAATATTTCGTTATCACCAGTTTATAATACCATGAATATAGAATTAGGAGTTATTAAAGCTGAAAACGTAAAGAGTTATAATCTACGATATAAATTAAATGATAATAAATGGACTCATATCGAGAATAATTTTGATTTAAATTTCACGAACCTAGCAGCAGGAGATTATAAAATAGAAATCCAAGCCATTGATAAAATCAAGGGAACACTATTAGGGAGTAAATCATTAAATTTTGAAGTGCCGGTTATATTTTATAAAACCTTATGGTTTAGTCTTTTTGTCCTTGTTTCTGTAGTTGGGGCCTTACTTATATATATACGTAGTTGGAAACAATCTAGGGATTCCTTGCTGAAAAATAAATTATTACGCACAGAAATTGAATACAAAAAGAAAGATCTCGCCGATTTTGCTTCAAATATATCTAGAAATCAGCAGTGGAATGATTATCTCATTGCTAAAATGGAAGAAATAAAGGAAGCTAAAGGACGGAAAAAAGGAGCTGCTTTAATTAGTCTAGAAAAAGAAATTAAAGAGAAGAATTCCATTTTAGAGAATAATTTTGAGTTTCAAAAAAGAATTGATGTATTGAGTAATAAGTTCTACAATTCGCTCATAAAACGCTATCCTAATCTTTCAAAAACCGAAGTTAAACTCTGTTCTTTAATCAGGCTTGATTTAGACAATCATGACATTGCTACACTTCAAAATGTAGATATTACATCTGTCTATACGAGCCGATATCGTCTTCGTAAAAAGCTAAATATCACTTCAGACACGGATTTAAATATTTTTTTAAAATCCTTTTAAAGGTTTTTAAAAATAATTTTAAAATACTGTAAAACAGTCGTTTGTAGTCTATAAAAATTACTTTGTTCATAATTTGTCTATGATGAAAATTGTTTTTTTTCATTAAACCCACTATACATTTGTTTTCGATTTAATTAGTAACAGTAATACATTTAATTCAGCAGATATTGAATATTATCAAATTCTTAAAAGAAGTATTTATGAGTTCAACTCACAAAAAAATACAAGCTCAAAATAAGCGTTTGGAGCAAGAATTAAATGAATTAAAAAAATTAGAAAAAGAACAACTAACAAAGGGGGAAAAACTACAAAATGAGAAAAGTAACACTATCATTAGGACTATTTTTATTGTGCTTATTTAATATAAATGCACAAGATGAATTTATTACTACTTGGAAAACTGATAATTCAGGAACATCAAACAATACATCAATTACGATTCCGACTTTTTTAGGAGAAACGTATAATTATGAGATAGATTGGGATTATGATGGAATCTTTGTTAGTGATGAGACAATCACAACAGATGTTTCACCAACCCATGATTACGGTACAGATAACGAAGGTGAATATATGGTAGCAATACGAGGTAGTTTTCCTCGTATTTATATGAATTTTCATCCTGATAAAGATAAAATCATCTCTATAGATCAATGGGGAACTGGTACTTGGACTTCAATGGAAAATGCTTTTTATGGAGCATCAAATCTGATTGGAAACGCAACTGATATACCAAATTTATCTAACGTAATGAGTATGAGGTTAATGTTTGGCTATGCTCAAGCTTTTAATCAAGATATTGGAGGTTGGAATACGGCTAACATAACAGATATGTCAGCAATGTTTATACAAGCTACAACTTTTAATCAAGATATTGGCACATGGATTACAGAAGAGGTAATAGATATGTCTTATATGTTTCATCAAGCTACAGCTTTTAATCAAGACATTGGATCATGGGATACAGCTAATGTAATAAATATGGGTGAAATGTTTGGTGGCGCTACCGCTTTTAACCAAAACATTGGTTTATGGGATACAAATAAGGTCATAAATATGTCATCTATGTTTTATCTGGCTTCATCATTTAACCAAGATATTGGTTCATGGACTACCGGAAAAGTAACAGACATGTCTCTAATGTTTTATGAAGCGACAGCTTTTGATCAAAATATTGGAAAATGGAATGTACAAAGTGTATCCGACTGTTCTTTTATGTTTATTGGGGCAACATTATCTACAGAAAATTATGATGCATTATTAATAGGTTGGGCAACTGATAATAGTGGAACTCTAAGCGATAATATTGACGATATTCCAATGGGTCTTACGTTTCATGGAGGAAGTAGTACCTACTGTAATGGCGCTAATGCCAAAAACGAATTGGATACCACACATGCATGGACCTTTACTACCGATGGAGGACAAGCATGTACGGCGAGCAATTATTTTGTGACTACTTGGCAAACGACAACTGACAATGAAACCATTACCGTTCCAACTACAACCGAGGGATACAATTACGATGTAGATTGGAATTATGACGGTATTACATATAATCCAACTTCTTTAAATCAAACAGTAGATGCTTCACATGAATATGCTACAGCGGGAATATATTCGGTGGCAATCCGAGGGAGTTTTCCTCAAATGTATTTTGCAAATGGATTGGATAGAGATAAAATCCTGACGGTAGAACAATGGGGTACGAATCCATGGTCTTCTATGAAGTTGGCTTTTTATGATTGTAGTAATCTCATCATAACTGCCACAGATGTTCCAGACTTGTCTAATGTTACAAGTATGCATGGTACGTTTTATGAAGCAACCAACATAAACGCAGATTTTTCGAACTGGGATGTTTCCAATGTGACCAATATGAGTTCGTTGTTTAATTCAACAATCTTCAATCAAGATATTGGAAGTTGGGATGTGAGTAATGTAACCAATATGGGCGCTATGTTCTCCAACGCAATTAACTTTAATCAAGACATTGGAAGTTGGGATGTAAGTAGTGTGACCAATATGGGAGAGATGTTCTCAGGGGTAACAAACTTCAATCAGGATATTAGTCAATGGGATGTATCTAATGTAACCAATATGGGTTATATGTTTTATGGTGCAACAATCTTTGATCAGAATCTAGGCGGATGGGATATTACTGATGTTACAAGCATGGAAGAAATGTTCAATGGTGTCGAATTGACTTTGGTAAATTACGATGCCTTGCTGATAGGTTGGGCTATGGATAGTAGTGGGGTTGAGGATGATGGTTTTGACGATATTCCATCGGGAATTATATTTCATGGTGGTACAAGTACATATTGTAACGGTTCCAATGCCAGAAATGACTTGGATATTACACATGCTTGGACATTTATCGCAGATGGAGGAGAGGTATGTTCTACAAGTAATTATTTCGTTACAACTTGGCAAACAACAACTGACAATGAATTCATTACCATTCCAACTACTGGAACTGGGTATAATTATGATGTAGACTGGAATTACGACGGTACAACATTTATTGCGGGTTCTATAAATCAAACCGACAATGTTACACATGAATATGCTACAGCAGGTACATACACTGTGGCAATACGGGGTAGTTTTCCTCAGATTTATTTTAATAATTCTGGCGATAAGGAAAAAATACAAACTGTAGAACAATGGGGCACAAACCCATGGAAATCTATGGGAAAAGCATTTTATGGAGCATCAAATTTGGTAGGGAATGCTATAGATACACCAGATTTATCTAACGTGACAAATATGAGATATATGTTTCGCCATGCTACAAATTTCAATCAAGATATTGGAGATTGGGATACTGGAGAGGTAATAAATATGGCTAGTTTGTTTTTTGATGCCACAGCTTTTAATAACGGCGGGCAACCATTGAATTGGAATACAACCAAAGTAACAGATATGTCATTTATGTTTTATGAGTCGACTGTTTTTAATCAAGACATTGGTTCATGGAATACTGGAAATGTGACTGAGATGTCTTTTATGTTTATTAGAGCCACTGCTTTCAACCAAGACATTGGTTCATGGAATACTACTAAGGTAACAACCATGTCGAATATGTTTCTAGATGCTGCGGCATTTAACCAATATATAGGAGATTGGGATACAGGAGAGGTAAATAATATGTCTAGAATGTTCTCTTTTGCTACGGCTTTTAATAATGGAGGGCAGTCATTATATTGGAATACATCTAAGGTAACAAATATGACCGATATGTTTTATAAAGCTGCTGTTTTTAACCAAGACATTGGTACATGGAATACGGCTAACGTAACAAACATGGATTTTATGTTTAATCAAGCCACTGCCTTTAATCAAGACATTAGTTTATGGAACACTTCAGAAGTAACAAATATGTTTGCTATGTTTTATCAAGCAACAAGTTTTGATCAAAACTTAGGAGGATGGAATGTAGAAAAGGTAAACGATTTTGCTTTTATGTTTACCGATGTCACTTTATCAACAACAAATTACGAAGCTTTATTAACAGGTTGGGACGCACAAAATCTAGTATCGGGTAGATCATTTGATGGAGGTAATTCACAATATTGTACGGTACAAGCTGAAACTGCAAGACAAAATATGATTGATAATGATAGTTGGACGATAATAGATGGAGGTGCATGTGCGACTTTAGGAATTGACGATATTCAGTTAAACAATATTCTGTTATACCCAAACCCTAGTACTGAAGTATTCTATGTAAGTGGCTTAAAAGAACCTGTAAGTTTAATAATCTATGATATCAATGGAAGAGAAATTATAAGAAAGCAAGATTATTTTAATGAACCTATCGATGTCTTTAATTTGAGTGCAGGTATTTACCTTGTTAAACTAAAAGTCAGAAAATCAACAAAAACAGTTAAGCTCATTAAAAAATGAGGTTTCTTAATTTAAGATAATTTAGAATTAGCAAAAGCCATGATATTAATTATGGCTTTTATTTTACTGTATTGTAGTCGCTTACTAATGTTATATTATTTTGTAACTTGATCTATTAATATTAGATTTAATAAGTAAGTAGTAGCTAAGACACTAGTAATAATATAGGTCAAAACGTTAAGACTATTAATAAAAACAAAAACCACAACATTTGTTGTGGTTTTTTGCGGAGAATGAGGGATTCGAACCCCCGGAGGTGTGACCCTCAACAGTTTTCAAGACTGCCGCATTCGACCACTCTGCCAATTCTCCAAGTGTCTCATCAGGTATTCCCTGAATGCGGATGCAAATATAGAACCCTTTTTTATTTCTTTCAAATAAAAAACCTCTTTTTTTTAGGAATTAATACCACTATAGAATTATTTTATTGTAGAACAGGTGTTTGATGTCATTTCTAGTCTTATTTTTGCAGAAAGAATGAGACTAAATGACTACTATAGATAAATTAAAATGGCGATATGCCACAAAAAAATTCGATCCTAATCAAATACTTTCAGAAGAGAAGCTTGAAATTATAAAACAAGCTTTCAATTTAACTGCAACGTCTTTCGGATTGCAAACAATACGTTTATTAGTTATAAAAGATAAAAAGGTGCGTGAAGCATTAGTGCAACATTCCTTTCATCAAAAACAAGTTTTGGAAGCCTCACATTTACTCGCTATTTGTGTTCAAAAAGATATTTCAGATAAAGATATAGATCAGCATTTTAGTAATGTTAAAGCTATTAGAGCTACTCCAGACACTATTTTAGAACCGTTTAGAGAGGATTTGAAACAAATAATGAAAACAAAAACGATTGAAGAGCGTCAAGAATGGTCTAAAAAACAAGCCTATATTGCTTTAGGGAATTTGATGGCCGTTTGTGCCTTTGAAAAGGTAGATTCTTGCCCTATGGAAGGTTTTGATCCAATAGCATATGATGACGTATTAGATTTACACAATAAAAATCTAAAATCGGTATTATTATTACCTGTAGGTTATAGAGCCAAAGATGATATGTTTGCAGATTTAAAAAAAGTAAGAAAACAACTCGGCCAAGCCATTATAGAAATGTAGTTAAAAGCTTTTCATATATTTTGATTTAATTATATTTGTTTCCGTTATAACTGCGATATGTTTCGCCAATATTTAAAATACAATGAAAAAAATAATATTCATTTTACTATTAGCATTTACGTTTCAAATATCTGCCCAAGAGCAATCAAATTGGATTACAGATAATAAAGTAGCATTGGAACTTTCAAAAACTCAAAATAAACCAATATTAGCTTTTGTTACCAATAACCAGAAAACTGAAGGTTTATCGGTTTTAAATAAAGAGTTTTTTGCTTCTAAAGTCTATAGGAGTATTGAGCAAAAGGTGATCCTTTTAAAACTAGACATTTCTAATGTACAATCTTATAATGTGCGTTTAGGAATTCATTATACGAAACAAACGTCTGCTCCAGGTTTAGCATTAATAGATAAATACGGTAATACAATTTTAGAACCTTTAGTTGATATGACGCCAGAAAACATTACTGCGTTTTTGACTTTATTGAATGCTAATCTTTAATTTGTAATATACGATGCCTGGATTTGAACTATTTGGAGACCTAGAGCGAAAAGAAGTTAATGATGTTTTAGATACGGGTGTTTTAATGCGTTACGGCTTTGATGGTATGCGTAAAGGACATTGGAAAGCTAAAGAATTAGAAGCCGAACTCTCACAAACATTTAAAACTAATCATGTACAATTAGTGTCTAGTGGAACAGCTGCTGTTTCTGTAGCATTAGCGTCAGCTGGTGTTGGAGCAGGAGATGAAGTTATTATGCCAACCTTTACTTTTGTAGCAAGCTTTGAGGCTATTATAATGTTAGGCGCTATTCCTATTCTTGTAGATATTGATGATACACTCACACTAGACCCAAAAGCGGTAGAAGCTGCTATAACACCTAAAACAAAGGCTGTTATGGTTGTGCAAATGTGTGGAAGTATGGGCGATTTAAATGCGCTTCAAAATATATGTAATACACATAACCTCTTGCTTGTTGAAGATGCCTGTCAGGCTATTGGAGGAACGTATAATGGTAAACCTCTTGGAAGTATTGGTGATCTAGGATGCTTTTCGTTTGACTTTGTAAAAACCATTACCTGTGGTGAGGGTGGAGCCGTGATTACAAATAATGAGAAATATTATACAAATGCCGATCATTTTAGTGATCATGGTCACGATCATATTGGTAGTGATAGAGGCGCAGAAACACATCCCTTTTTAGGTTATAATTTTAGAATTTCAGAATTACATGCCGCAGTTGGTTTAGCACAGGTAAAACGCTTGCCAGAATTTATAGCACTTCAAAAAAAGAACTACACTATACTTCGTGATGCTATTGCTAGAATTCCTGGAGTTACCTTTAGAAAAGTGCCTAAAGGAGGCGAAGAAAGTTATGCTTTTTTAAATTTCTTTCTACCAGATTTAGATGCTGCAAGAAAAACTTCTGAGGCATTTAAAGCTAATGGTATTGATGTTTGCTTTCAATATTATGATAATAATTGGCATTATATTAGAAAATGGAATCATCTTAAAACTGTGAAATCGCTATTCCCTTTATCTTCGGAAATTGAAACAGCCTTAACAAATCTTCAGGATAAAACATTTGAGCAATCTGATCATTTCATAGGTCGAAATATCTCATGCTTGATAAAGTTATCATGGACAGAAGCTGAGGTAAAAGAACGTGCCTCTAAAATGGTTGAAGCAATTAAGGCTTCAATATAGTTTGTGTTTATTCCTATTTAGTGATTTGTTGTGTTTTTGTATGGGTTGAAAATTTTAGCCTAGTATTTACTATTCATAAATTTCAAAAAAAAGTTTATGAGATCAAAATGCAAGCTTACTTTCCTGTTTTTATTTGTAATTCAAATCGTATGTTCACAACAAATGCCTATCGATTTTTTAGATACTAATGAAAATTTTATAGCATTTAGTAACAGTAGTTTTTCGTTTCAAACAGATCCACAAAATGCAAGTAATGATGTTGGTCAGTTTTTTAATGATGGTTCTAATGCTACTCAAGGCTATTATTTAGATTTGACACAGTCAATTGACTTAGATGTCCAGCAAACAATTACTTTATCTTTTTATGCTTTTGATCCTAATCAGCATAATATTTTAATCAAATTAGAAAATGGCATAAATCCTGATGTTCAAGTCAAGGAAACTTTTAATGTGCCTTCGCCTTCAGATTGGATAACGATTACATTTGATTTTTCAAATGCACACTATAGTTCAGATAGTTCGCCTGTGAATGCTTCAGGGACTTACAACCGGCTAACCATTTTTATAGATGAAGGTAATTTTACCTCAGGAACTTATTTAATTGATGATATAGATGATGGAACAGAACCTGTAGACCCTAATGTATTAGATGTAATTTATACTGATTTAGTATGGTCAGATGAGTTTGATAATACAGGTGTTGTGGATTCTAATAATTGGTTTCATCAAACGCAATTACCTTCAGGAGGAAGTTGGTTTAATGGAGAAGAGCAACATTATACTAATAGAATAGAGAATACTTTTGTTGATATTGGATTTTTAAATATCGTAGCTATTAAAGAGAATTTTACAGACCAAGGTGAAACTAAGCAATATACATCGGCACGATTGAATTCTAAATTTGCTTTTACTTATGGTCGTATTGATGTACGAGCAAAACTACCTTTTGGAGAAGGAACTTGGCCAGCGATTTGGACGCTAGGAAAGAATATTAACGAAGATGGTGGATTTTGGGATAACCAATTTGGTACTGTAAATTGGCCAGCATGTGGTGAAATAGATATTATGGAACATGGTTTAGGCGCTGTAAATCATGTGTCAAGTGCACTTCATACACCTTGTGGTGGTTGTTCTGGTAATACAATGAATACAAGCTCTATGGGAATTAATGATGTCGCTAATAATTTTCATGTCTACTCCGTTAATTGGTCACCAAATCAAATCACGTTTTTGATTGATGGTGTTGGATATTATACCTATAACCCTGCAGTTAAAAATGATGCTACTTGGCCTTTTTATGAAGATCAATATCTACTACTTAATATTGCTATGGGAGGCATTGCTGGAACGATCAACCCTAATTTTAATCAAAGTAGCATGATTATAGACTATGTGAGAGTGTATCAAAATAGTTTGAGTGTAGAGAATTTTTTTGTTAATAATGTTATTGTGTCTCCAAACCCAACTTCAAATTATATCAATATAACTTCTAAAGCGCACATTGATTTTATCGTGCTTTACGATATGCTAGGAAAGGTCATCCTCAATCAAAGGGATAATGTAAAGCAGATTGATGTAACAGGTTTTACAGCAGGTGTTTACACGCTAAAAATTTGCTCAGGTAAACAGACGTCAATAAAGAAAATCATTGTAAACTAAAAAGACACTATTTGAAATAGAGATGAGATTGTTTTGTTTAGAAACACATTGATTTAATATTCAATATAGTCCACAATTTCTAGCCCATAACCAATCATTCCAACACGTTTTTTTTGTTGACTGTTTGAGATAAGTTTTAATTTATGAATATTTAAGTCATGAAGAATTTGAGCACCAATTCCAAAATCTTTAGAATCCATTTCTATTCTTGGAGCTTTTGTGATTTCGCCTTCAACTTGGTTGTCTTTTAAAATATTTAAACGTTTCAATAAGTTCATGGATTGTGCTTGCTGATTGATAAAAACAATAGCTCCTTTTCCTTCAGTATTAACAACCTTAAACATGTTGTCTAACTTCTTGTCGGCATTATTGGTAAGCGTTCCAAGAATATCGTTATTTACGAGCGTTGCATTTATACGTGTTAATACAGATTCATCTTTAGACCATGTTCCTTTGGTTAAAGCAATATGAATTTGATTATTCGTGGTTTGTTGGTAAGCACGTAATCTAAATTGACCAAAGCGTGTTTCGATATTAAAATCTTCTTTTTTAACAATTAACGAATCATGCTCCATACGATAAGCAACCAAATCTTCAATAGAAATTAATTTGAGATCAAACTTTTTAGCAACTTTTATTAATTGTGGAAGCCTAGCCATCGTGCCATCTTCATTTAAGATTTCAACCAAAATACCTGAAGGCTTAAATCCAGCTAATCGTGCTAAATCTACAGCAGCTTCTGTATGACCAGTACGTCTTAAAACACCTCCGTTTTTTGCTTTCAAAGGGAAAATATGACCTGGACGACCCAAATCATGAGGTTTAGTCTCGCTATCCACTAATGCTTTTATCGTTTTTGATCTGTCATGAACAGAAATACCAGTAGTACAACCATGACCAATTAAATCAACAGAAACTGTAAACTGCGTATGGTGTAAAACGGTATTATTTTGTACCATCATCGTTAAATCTAATGCTTCGCAACGATCTTCAGTTAATGGAGCGCAAATAAGACCACGACCATGCATAGCCATGAAATTTATCATTTCAGGAGTTACGGCTTCAGCAGCAGCAATAAAATCACCTTCATTCTCTCTGTTCTCATCGTCAACAACAATAATAACTTTCCCTTGTTTAATGTCTTGAATAGCCTCTTCAATGGTATTCAATTTTATGTTTGTTGTGTGTGGTGCAGTATTGCTAGTCATTGTTCTTTATTTAGGAATGCAAAGATATAGCTTATTTTTTCTCTGCTGAAAAGTCTTCTGTTATTTTATTTCGTCTTAAATTATAAGCTATAGGGTAGAGTAGTACTCCTAAAATAGACCATAGGAGATGTTTTGAATTTTTATTATGATTAATAAAGCTGTAAAGTTTATTAAAACTGATACTTGATGCTACAGTATAAATTAAAAATATAAATGCCGAAATCGCAGATAATTCAACAGATGCTGAAGCTGCTGCTGGTAATTTATTATTTCTAAATACAAGGAATAGTACAAACAATATAATAGCTAAACAAAAGAAAATATAGGCAAATTTTGAATACGATTTATAGCTGTCTAGTTGGAATGTAAATCCTTTGGTGTCTAAAATTTCAACTTGTAATTCGGTGTCTTCTTTTTTACGAGCACTCATTTTTAAGTCTTCACTAATTTTTTTCTTTTGAAAAAAGTAGAAAACAAAATATAGAGGTAAACCTAGCAGTAGAAACATTATAGCATTAGAAGTGTTACTTTTTCCTAATTGTTTATTTAAGTTAGAATGATCTATAAACGATTTTATAAGGGCAAATAAATAAAAGATTTCAACTAAAATACCTGTTATAAATAGTACATTACCTACTGTTGGAAAACCATTGTTTTTTAATATAGATCCTGGTAATGTTAATACTAATGCGATTATATATAAAACGAAAGCAAGCTTCGAGTTTTCTTCATATAAATATTTTAATCGAACAGATTCTTCATATTTATGGTCGGTTAGGTTGCCTCCAAATTTAAGCTCT
This sequence comes from Flavobacteriales bacterium 33_180_T64, assembly GCA_002162685.1. GTDB lineage: Bacteria > Bacteroidota > Bacteroidia > Flavobacteriales > Flavobacteriaceae > Psychroserpens. The sequence continues at coordinate 186,256 of MAAQ01000022.1, read as the reverse complement.
TGCTTTGTAATACCTCTAGATTCTAAAATAGCTACAGATGAATTTTTGTATTCTATGCCATAATCATAATTTCTATAGTGTTTTACGACGTCAATTAATTTAGAGTTAGCATAACTGTTTAGTGTTATATGAGCTTCTGAATTAGTGTCTAAAACACTCGTGTCATAAGACAGTGTTTTACTTTTAATACCGAATAGCTTTTTAAACGGTTGTAGAAGTCCGTCAGATTCAAATAAAGGTCTGTCTTTTGTTGCTCTTCTTGTTAAATAAATGCTTAATGGCAGCATAATACCTGTTGATAACCATGTTGCTATAACAGGGTTTAAAGAATCATCTAACGAGCTGTTTTTTGCAAAAATACCAATGAAATGATAAGTTAAAAATAAAAGGATAGCAATCACTAGAGGTAAACCAATTCCACCTTTTCTAATAAGCGCTCCTAAAGGTGCGCCAACAAAAAATAGAATGATACAAGCTAGACCTAAAACATACTTTTCATGAAGTGATTGTACATGTTTATTTCGCCATTTAGTATTACTTACAAAGTTTTTTTTGTTTGTGCTAATAATTTGTTTTGTGCTATTTATAGTATTAGAAGCTAAGTTTAGTAATTGTACTTTAGTTTTATTATTAAACAGTTCTATAATATGAGTTCCATTAAAAAGAGAATCCTTTTTGGGATTAATATTCTCGTTAAGTGTTGCAGCACTGGTTCTGTTATACAACGTTTTTGATAATGTTTTTAGACTTTCAGATTTTTTGTCATATAAGCTATCAATAGTATAACTTAATGCTGTTACATCTAACATGTTGTAACGATTGTCGTAACTTTTATTATCTATATCAACATCGTTTAAGCCTTCTAAATCTACATTTATAGTATATTCTTCAAAGAAACTTTTAGCGTGAGGTTTCTTTTTGTTCTGTTTTGGGTTTTTACTATAAATATCTTCGTAATAATTTCCTTTATATAGAACTAATTGAAGAATATTGGAGTTTTCACTACTCTTAAGTTCTCCGCTTTCAGATATTATAACGGTTCTGTTTTTTGAGCCTCTAGAGGCTTTTTTGTGAATAACGACATTTTTTAAAAATTGACCATTCTCTCCACTTTTGTCCTCAACTTTAATGTTGTAAGTGCCAATTTCATTAAATTGTCCTTTAGATATTGCTAATGCAGGTTTTACCTGAGCTATATTTTTTCTAAGATTATAAACATTATAGTTTGCCCATGGAATCACATTATTAGAAAAAATAAATGTCACCACGCCTAATAGTACAATAAATACGCTTAAACTTTTCATAGCGCGTTGTAATGAAATACCTGTAGATTTCATTGCTGCAAACTCATAGTTTTCTGCAAATTGACCAAAAACCATTATAGATACTAAAAGTATAGTAAGCGGAAGTATTAACGGAATTAGAGTTGGAGTAATGTAGAGTAAGAGTTTTATAATAATAAAGGTGTCTAAATCTTTACCTGCTAAATCTCCAATATATAACCAGATTGCCTGCAAAACAAAAATGAACATGAGTATAATAAACACGCTCAAAAAAGTTTTTAGGTAGGTCGTTAGTATATACCTATCTAGTATTTTCATAAAAGTGGGTTGATTAACCTAATCTAATTTATTGATATAATAATCTTTGTACTTTGTTTCGTCAAAAGTAAATAAGGTTTTTGATATGGGTTCGTTAGTTTTAAAAGAATTAACAGTTAGTGTGGTTTTTGTTCCGTTTTTTCCAATTTCAATAAGTCTATAAATATGCTTTGTTTTAGCATCAATACCTAAAAAAACCTCTTTAATTTCAGAGTTTGTATCAATAGGATTTAATTTTATAAATTGAATTTTTCTTCCTTTAATATCCTGAATAATATCCATTTCGTAAGCGTATCCATCTTTATAAAAAGACATCATTTTACTAGGCGTAATCGTATTTTCATCTTCAGTATTATCTGAAGATATTGTGACTTCTTCATCTTCAGGACTAATAGTATATAATTTTTCTCCATCAAATAAACGTGTGATGCCAAGAATGTTTAAAATGTATTTTTCGCCTTGCATAGTGACATCGCCACGTGTTTCTTGTTTTATGTCTTCGCTCAGATTTTCTAAAACATATTTAAAGTCTATTGAGATATTATTATAATTACTCACTTTATCATGAACTTCATTAAGCAAAAGTTCAGCTTTTTTTGAGTCTTGAGAAAATCCAATACTTCCAATTAAAAATACTAATACTACAATTATTTGTTTCATTTTTATTTTAGTTTTCGCTTTCGCGGAAATGTATAATTAAATTTCGTTTGCTAAAAGTGCATCTAGAGCTATTAAATCTGGAACTAAAACTTGTCTTGCTTTACTCCCTTCAAAGCCTCCAACAATACCAGCCGCTTCTAATTGGTCAATTAGACGCCCAGCTCTATTGTAACCTAATTTAAGTTTTCGTTGTAATAAAGAAGCCGATCCTTGTTGTGCAATAACAATGATTTCTGCAGCTTCTCTAAACAATTTATCTCTATCATCAATATTGTTATCAAGACCTGTGCCACTTTCTTCACCAACATATTCTGGAAGTAAATAGGCATCAGGATATGCTTTTTGTCCGCCAATAAATTCTGTTATTTTTTCTACTTCAGGAGTATCTACAAAAGCACATTGTATACGTGTGATATCATTTCCGGAAGTATATAACATATCGCCACGACCAATAAGTTGATCTGCTCCAGAACCATCTAAAATAGTTCGTGAATCTATTTTTGAGGTTACCCTAAAGGCAATACGTGCTGGGAAATTAGCTTTAATAATACCTGTAATTACATTAACCGATGGACGTTGCGTTGCAATAATTAAGTGTATTCCAATGGCACGTGCTAATTGTGCTAATCGCGCAATTGGTGTTTCAACCTCTTTACCCGCTGTCATAATTAAATCGGCAAATTCATCAACGACCAAAACGATATATGGTAAGAATTGATGACCGTCATTAGGATTAAGTTTACGAGCTTTAAATTTTGTATTGTATTCTTTAATATTACGACATAAAGCATTTTTAAGCATTTCGTAACGGTTATCCATTTCAATACAAAGCGAGTTTAAAGTATTAATCACTTTTGTGTTGTCTGTAATAATAGCTTCTTCACTATCTGGAAGTTTAGCTAAGTAATGACGTTCAATTTTATTAAATAACGTCAACTCTACTTTTTTAGGATCTACTAAAACGAATTTAACTTCTGCTGGATGTTTTTTGTAAAGTAATGATGTTAGTACAGCGTTTAAACCAACCGATTTACCTTGACCTGTAGCTCCTGCCATTAACATATGAGGCATTTTAGCTAAATCAACCACAAAGGTCTCATTGCTAATGGTTTTACCAAAAGCAATTGGTAGTTCCATTTCTGATTTTTGAAATTTCTGTGATGCAATTACCGAACGCATCGATACAATAGTTGCGTTTTTATTTGGCACTTCAATACCAATAGTTCCTTTCCCAGGAATAGGAGCAATGATACGAATGCCTAATGCCGATAATGATAAAGCGATATCGTCTTCTAGGTTTTTAATTTTAGAAATACGAACACCAGCTTCAGGAACAATTTCATATAAGGTAACCGTTGGACCAATAGTTGCTTTAATACTAGCAATACCAATTTTGTAGTTATTTAGAGTTTCTACAATTCGGTTTTTATTTTCTTCAAGTTCTTCTTGATTAATAGTTATACCTTCAGTATCGTATTTTTTAAGTAAGTCTAATGGAGGAAACTGAAATTTGCTTAGTTCTAAAGTAGGGTCAAACTGTCCGAAATCTTCAACAAGTTTATTAGAAAGATTATTGGTCTCAGAAATTTCTTCTTCTACAGCTTTAATTTCAATATCCAAATCGGCTTCTTCTTTGGGATCCTCAATAATTTCTACTTTTAATTGCGGTTCTAACTTTTTCTTTAGAGTTGGTTCAGTTTTAGGACTCGTATCTTTTTTTGGTTTAGAATCTTCAATATTAAGTTCAAAAGCCGATTTGATAGCTTCAGCTTCCGTAGATAAATCATTATCTATAGCATAGGTGTTATCATTATCTGTTTCGTTTATCTCTTTTTGAATATCGCTTTTTGCGCGATTAAAAAGTTTAACAAATGATTGTCCGTTAATACGAAAACGAATTGCTAAATAAGTAATAAGTACAAATAAAAGTAAGAGTACTGTACCAATTTTACCAATGTAATCTTGAAAGAATAAATTTATTTCAAAACCTATAGTTCCACCAAGAGTGTCATATTTGTGAGAGAAAAAACCAAAAAACACAGAAAGCCAAATGGCAATGAGTGTTCCCCAAATCCAGTGTCGTCTTAAGCGAGCTTTATTTATATCTAGCGTGATATAAATTCCAGATAAGAATAGTAAACCAGAAAATATAAAGGAAGCAATTCCAAAGCCTTTGTTAATAAATAGATCACTTACCCAAGCTCCTAATTTATTAAGCCAGTTTTCAGTTTCAATTTCTCTTGAAGTGATTTCAGATAACGTACTTTGGTCAGCTTTACCTGTAAAGAAAAAAGAAAGAAAAGCAATAAACATTAAAACACCAAGAATAATTAATAGACTACCAAAAATCAGTTTTTGCTGACTTGATAATTTAAAATTTGGCTTTTTAAATTTAGGCGTTATTTTAGCTTTGCTTTTAGTCTTGGTCTTTTTCTTCGCCATTAAAGGGGTATTAGTATAAAACAAAAATACAAATTACTAACGTTAAACCTAGGGAGATGTTTTAAATTTGACGCAACCTTTTTTAAATCTTGTATCTAGTAAGTAAAGATGTTAAAATATGAGTAAAGTTATAGTTGTTATTATTGGTGTTTTTTTATGTGTTTTATTTAGTTCTTGTTCTAGTGATGATGCGTGTTCACCAGGAGTTATTGTTATTACAAATCTTGAAGATGAATATTCATGTGTTAATACAGCATATGAAATGGATATTCAATTAGTAGACGAGTTTATAATTATTAGATCACAGTCTGATTTTAATAATTTAGTAACAGGGAGTTGTATGCCTCAAATTGATTTCACAACTTTTGACCTGCTTATAGGTAAGCAAGGACTTTCTAATGGTGTTGATACTATTGTATATGACGGAATAATTAGAAATTGTGATGATAATCAATTGTATCTAACAGTCATTTTTATTCAAAATGCAACAACAGAGGCTCCAAACTTAACATACCATGTATTAGTTCCTAAATTGGGTGCTACTGAGACAATTAACGTAAGTATTGATTTAAATTAATTTAAAAAATCTTAGGTAAATATATAACCATAGCTGCTGCAGCTGCTGAAATGGCTGCAATAAATACTGCGCCTGCAGCAATATCTTTTATGCGACCTATACTTTCGTGTCTTTCAGGATGAATAAAATCTGAAATATACTCAATAGCAGTATTTACACCTTCTAAGCTCATAACTAAGCCAATAAATGCAATTTGAAATAGCCATTCAGTTTTTGAAATATCAAAGTAAAACCCAGCGATAGTAATTGCAAAAGCTATGAAAATTTGAATTTTTATACTGGCTTCCGTTTTAAATAAATATACGGCACCTTTAAAAGCATAACCTATACTTTTAAGCCTGTTAACTAATAAAGAATCTTTTTTTGACATTATTTTAAAGCATCAAGTGCTGCTTTGTAATTGGGCTCATTTGTAATTTCAGAAACCTGTTCAGTGTATGTGATTTTTCCTTCAGAATTAACAACAATAACACAGCGTGATAATAAAGTATCTAAAGGACCATTGGTGAAATCAAGTCCATAAGTTTTTCCAAAATGGCCAGATTTAAAATCAGATAAATTCTCTACATTTGTTAAGCCTTCTGCGCCACAAAAACGAGCCATAGCAAATGGTAAATCTCTTGAAATGCAAAGTACTTTTGTATTGTCTAGATTACTAGCTTCTTTATTGAATGCTCTTACAGATTGTGCGCAAGTTCCTGTGTCTACACTTGGAAAAATATTTAAGACTAAGTTTTGTCCTGTATAATCATTTAATGACTTTGAAGATAAATCGATAGCTGTTAATTTAAAGTCAGGAGCCGTTGAGCCTATAGATGGTAAGGATCCTGAAGTCTGTACTGTGTTTCCACCTAATGTTACTGTTGCCATGAGTGTCTTGATTTTAATGAATGTTAAAATTAAGAATTATTTAAATCTTAAACGCATAGCCTTCATTATTTTTTGCAATAGTTTAACAGATAGTTTCATCGTTGCCAATTTAAAGTTTTTTATAAAATTCAATTTTAAAATCTACCTAATAACGGGTATACTATTGTCAGGTGTGTTTTTCTAATTTTGAGTGTTGATTAATTTATAAAATTACTAATTATGAAAAACGTACTGCTTCTGGTCTTATTGTTAATTCTTTTTTCTTGTGAAAAAGAGTCAGATACTCATGACCCTGATCAAAATTCTACTGAGATCATTATTAAAGAAAATGTGGTTACAATTACTGAGGATAATTCACAATTGATAAGTAACGACAATCAAATACTAAATGGTATTTATATTTTGCAATTTTCCGGTGCTATTCCCGAAGTAGCTATAGGTGATGTTATTGTTGGAGAGCAAGAAGGTGGCTTTCTAAGAAGAGTTGCAGGTATATCTGTTGATGGAAACATAATGACCTTAGAAACGATACAGGCGACTATGGAAGATGTATTTGATAGTGCCGAGTTTAGCTTTACATCTAATATTTCACCAGAATCTCGTACTAATAATGTCGTATCAGAAACCGTACATTATAACTATATTGCTGATGGTGTTAATGTTTCTGATTTTGGCTTAGTCTTCGATTTTTCTAATACAACAATCTATCAAGATGGACCTTTGATTTTTAAAATAACTGATGGTACAGCAACATTTAATCCTAACTTTACATTTGATTTTGATTTTGAAGATGGGAATCTTGATTATTTTCAATTTAGAGCCGAAAATGCAAACCTTACTATAAATTGTGGTATTCAATTAGCAACAACAGAAACTGTTAATCTTTTTGATGGCGTAACAACTCTAGTCGACTACGATCGTTATGTGACCTTTTTTGCAGGTATTGTACCTGTTGTAGTTGTCATAAATACAAAGTTAGAAGCAAAGCTTACTGTTGATGCAACTGCAGAAATAACTTTCACTTCTGGTTTTATTAACGAAAGTATTGTAGATATAGGAGCCACTTATAGTGATGGGAATTGGGAAGGGATTTATCAGGCGACTAATTTATTTGAACCTAAACCATTAGATGCAACAAATACTATAAGTCTTAACCAAGAATTGGTAATCACCCCTAAAGTAAGCGCGCAAATTTACTCTGTATTAGGGCCTTATGTGTCTCCTGAAATGACAGAAAATTTCACAATAGCTAAGAATCCTAATGATGATTGGGATGCCGAATTAAAAGCTGGTGTGCATCCTAAAATTGGAGTGGAAGTCGATATCTTCGGAAATTCGCTCCTGGATTTTTATTTAGATATTTCCCCTATTGAAGAGGTTGTATACGAATCTCCAAAAACTATCGAAATAATCTCAGGAAATGAACAAACAGGTCAACAAGGACAACAATTAGAATTACCATTGAAAGTTAAAGTTCTAGATAATCTAGACTTTGCAAGAAGTGATGTGCCTGTTTATTTTACGGCTAACCCTGCAGATGGAACAGCTTCGGAAGTCATGGTAATGACAGATGATGATGGGTTTGCTGAAGTGACTTGGACTCTTGGGACGATAAATACAACGCAAGGGTTTTCTGCTAAAGTAAAAAAAGCTAATGGTGATTATATTGAAAGTATTGCTGAGTTTACTGCTGAAGCTGATGAAGCGAGTTTGCAGTTGTCTGGAGATTTGAATTTTGGGAATATCACAACAATAGATACTAATCAACAGACTTTAACTCTAACAAATACAACATTAGATGTTGTTACTGTTTTTAGTATAGATTTACCAAATGGCTATAGTGCTAATTGGACTTCTGGGGCAATAGCTTCGGAAGGAATACAAGATGTTATTATCACATTTTCACCATTATTAGAACAGGCTTATGATGGTACAATTACAGTAAATAATGATTTGAGTGATGCTAATAACACTATAGCAGTTTCTGGAAATGGAGTTTCTCCATTAACACTTACAGGAAGTTTAAATTATGGAGATGTTATGATTAATACAACATCTAATAGAATGTTTACGATTATAAATAATTCTAATCAGAATATCAATATTTCTTCTATTGATCTTCCTACTGCATTTACACAGAGTTGGAGTGGAGGCTCGATTTTAGCTCAAGACTCACAGAACGTTATAGTTACTTTTTCTCCAACAGAAATTCAAGATTATTCAGGGCAATTAACGGTTAATAATGATGCAGGTGCAACAAATAACATCTTGCCTATTTCAGCAAATGGAACAGAAAATATGAACGCCTTAGATATGGCTGGAACTTGGAAAACAGCTTATCTGACCAATAATTGCTCAGGACCAGGAACAAGTTCTTCATATTTTAATAATAGAGATCTTCTTTTTGAGGTTATCAATGCTTCTTCTGGAACAGTAAATATTGATTCTTTTTTAAATGCATCTAATAATGAAGTGTATGCACAAAATGATTATGCCTTTGATGGTGTAAACCTAACCGTCAATATTCAAACTACATATACTACAACAGGAGGTGATAATATCACTAGAACATTTACTTTTAGTGGTGCTTATGATGAAGGATTAGGGATTTTTAGTGGTGACTTTACTTACGATTGGAATAATGCAAGTGATGGCTCATTTGATAAAGATTGTGAAGGGACACTCACTTTAACTAAACAATAATGAAAAAAGTCTTTTCGTATTTCTGAAAAGGCTTTTTTAAAACGTTCCAACGATTCCTATTTGATTGGTGCTAAATCTTAAATTCCATGAGATTTGCTTTTCTTTTTTAGGATAATCATACGCTTTTTCACTATATAAGAATTTATCAATGCAATCCACAACAATAATACTAATTGCTGCACTAAAAGCGATATCAGTAATCCAATGTGCATCATCTATTAATCTAGAAATTGGAGGAATGGCTCCAAGAGAATAAATGCCAACCTTTACCCAAGTATTATCAAATTGCTTGGCTATAGCATGTGCCATAGTTATTGATAAAATAGTATGTCCAGAAGGAAACGAATGGTATTTTGCTTCGCTTGAAAATGGACTAAAATCTAAATGTTCTAACTCAGATCCTGGACGTGCTCTGCCAAAAGCTGTTTTACTTATAGATTGTATTAAACCTGTAGTAATTGATGATGAGATAATAAGGACACTTGTTTTTCTTACTTTTTCATTTTTTGTAAGTAATCCAAAACCATATAAACCAGCATTGATTCCAAAATAGTTTTGGGGACTCCCAAAATACCAACCAAAATCTCTAATTATTTTAGGGAAATCATTTCTATTGTTTTGAGCAAAATCACGTATCGAATTATCAGCAAGACTTAAAGTCGCTGTTCCAGCAAAGAGAATGCCTAATTTAGCAAAATCATTACCTTTCCAATGGAGTGGGCGCGTTAAAGAGTGCCCAACACCTTTTAAGGTGTATTTTGCATCATATTTAGCAAGTTGCCAAATAGTTAAGCTGTCTTTTTGAGTTGTACTTGTAGATTGTGCAAAAGTTAATTTTGCACTAAATAAAAGTAGTATCCCTAAAATTAAAACGTTTGCTTTCAATAGATTTATCTTAATTCTGCTCCAAGCTGTTTTTCAAAATTAGCCTGTAGCTTATTCATAATTTTATCAATTTGCTTATCCGTAAGTGTTTTGTGTTCATCTTGAATTGTAAAACTTACAGCATAACTTTTCTTTCCTTTAGGAAGATTTTTACCTTGATAGACATCAAATAAATCAATATCTTTAAGTAATTGTTTTTCAGTTTGTGAAGCAATCTTATTGATCTCTTCAAAACTTATGTGCTCATCTAATAGTAAAGCGAAATCACGACGTACTTCAGGGTATTTAGGAATGCTCTTAAATGTTATGCTATTGTGTTTAGCCATTTCAATGACATTATCCCAATTAAAATCAGCATATAATACTTCTTGAGAAATTCCAAAGTGCTTTAGTATTTTTTTGTTAATGATACCAAAATCAACAAGTTTTGTTTTTCCTAATGACAAACTAATGCCTTCACTAAAAATATCATTTTTATTTGGAGAAACCTTGAGTTTAGAAATCCCTAAGCGCTCTAATGTACTATTTACAATACCTTTTAAGAAAAAGAAGTCACTTTTCTGCTGCGGATTATTCCAGCGTAAAGTACTTTTATTTCCAGTTAAGAATACCGATAAATGTTTGTGCTCTTCACGATTCTCGCTGTAATTGTGATAGGTTTTTCCAAATTCATACAATTTCAGATTATCACGTTTTCGATTAATATTATAGCGTATCGCTTCTAATCCAGAAAACAATAAACTTTGGCGCATTACACTCAAATCGTTACTTAACGGATTAAGCATTTCTACATTGTGTTCTTCCTTAAGCTGGTCACTTAACCCAATATACTTAGGGGTTGTTAGTGAGTTCGATAAGATTTCAAAAAAACCTTGTGCAGACAATTGGTTTCCAGTAATATTTTGAAGTTTATAGTCTTCAAATTTAGACGTATTAGAAATTGAAGCATTTAGTTTTTCGGTGGTATTGATATTATTATATCCATATACACGTAAGACTTCCTCAATCACATCGGCTTCTCGTTGTACATCATTTCTATATGCAGGAACGGTAAGCCCTAAACCAGCTTCAGTAACGTTATTAACTTTTATGTCTAGAGATGTTAAAATACTTTTAATCGTTTCTCTAGGTATTTCTTGCCCGATTAATTTTTGAGCATTATCAAAACTTAATCGTACTTGGAAGTCTTCAATTTTTTTAGGATAAAAATCCATCACATCGCTAGAAACTTCACCACCTGCAATTTCAGTAATTAAAAGTGCTGCGCGTTTTAAAGCATAATCAGTGATATTTGGATCAATGCCTCTTTCAAATCTAAAAGAAGCATCGGTGTTTAAACCATGACGTTTTGCTGTTTTTCTAATACTTATTGGATTAAAATAAGCACTTTCTAAAAAGATACTTGTTGTATTTTCTGAAACTCCAGAATGAGCACCACCAAAAACACCAGCAATACACATTGGTTTTTCAGCATCACAAATCATTAAATCTTCTGAGCTTAATTCACGTTCTACATCATCAAGTGTTGTGAATTTTGTGCCTTTAGGAAGTGTTTTGACAATGACTTTATTTCCAGAAATCTTTGCCGCATCAAAAGCGTGTAATGGTTGACCTAATTCATGTAATACATAATTAGTGATATCAATAATGTTATTTTTTGGAGCTAAACCAATAGCTTTTAATCTGTTTTGTAGCCAAGTAGGAGAGTCTTTAACTTTAAGTCCAGTAATTGTTAAACCGCAATAACGAGGTGCAAAATCATAATTCTCAACGTCAATATCAATCTTTAAAGTTCTACTGTCTACATGAAATGAGCTTACTGAAGGTGTGATTAATTCGGTGTTAATATCTTTTTGTAACAAGCCAGCTTTTAAATCGCGAGCAGTTCCAAGGTGGCTCATAGCATCAGCTCTGTTTGGTGTTAATCCAATTTCAAAAACTTGATCGTTTTCAATATCAAAAATATCAGCAGCAAATGTTCCAATCGGTGTATTTTCACTTAAAACCATAATACCGTCATGAGATTTTCCAAGACCTAATTCGTCTTCAGCACAAATCATTCCGTGACTTTCTTCACCTCTTATCTTGCCTTTTTTGATGGTCCAAGCTTCACCAGTTTCGGTGTATAAAGTTGTTCCAATTGTAGCAACAGGTACTTTTTGACCAGCAGCTACATTAGGAGCGCCACATACAATTTGTATGGGCTTATCAGTACCAATATTAACAGTAGTTATTTTTAGCCTGTCTGCATTTGGATGCTGTATACATGTTAAAACCTCGCCGACAACAATGCCTTCTAAACCGCCTTTTACAGATTGGAAAGTTTCTATGCCTTCAATTTCTAATCCTAAATCGGTAAGTAGTTCACCTGTTTCTTCAGCAGACCAATCAGTTTTTAAAAATTGCTTTAACCAGTTATATGATATCTTCATTATCTTATTTTGTCAATTGCCAAAGATAATAATACTAATAATTTCAAGGTCTTGATTTGCATAAAAATTAAGGGAATGTTGATTTTTTTTTACTGAAATAGAGCTTTTATCAAAACATTAACGATTTAGTAGCGAGAATTACACATTCTTTGTAAGAATTATATCTTTGTTGTGACTACATTGTTTTTAAAAAGAATATTTATCATGCGAAAATTACTCATTTTACCAATCATTCTATTGTTTTTAAGTTGTAATCTTAATCGGCCAGAAGCTTTGCAAGAAGGTGTATGGAGAGCAGAATTGCAAATTACAGATACAGAAACTTTGCCATTTAATTTTGAAGTCACCTCTCGTGATGCGCTTAAAATTTTTAATGCAGATGAAGTGATTATGATTACAGATATTACGTATTCAAACGATACGATTGTTTTTAAAACGCCTGTTTTTGAAGGTTATATTAAAGCTGTAGTAAAAGACGGAACATTAAATGGGAGTTTTATTAAAGAAAGCTTAGATCGCGTAGTTCCTTTTTTCGCAGAGTATGGCGTTGAAACTCGTTTTGATGTGAGTCATAAAAACACAGCTAAAAATATTACTGGAAATTGGGAAACAATGTTTAGTCCAGATTCTGAAGATGATAAATATATTGCTAAAGGTGTTTTTAAGCAAGAAGGCTCTAAAGTTTCTGGTACTTTTAGAACTACAACAGGTGATTATAGGTATTTAGAAGGTGTTTTGGATGGTAATACGATGAAACTATCAACCTTTGATGGGGCACATGCGTTTTTATTTACTGCTGAAGTTACCGATAGTACAATGTCTGGTGTGTTCTATTCAGGAAACCATTGGAAGGAACCTTTTACAGCAAAGCGAAACAAAGATTTTGAGTTGCCAGATGCTAATAAACTTACGTTTTTAAATGAAGGTTATGATGCCTTAGAATTCACATTTCCTGATGTGAATGGGAATCAAGTATCGCTATCTGATAAGCGATTTAATAATAAAGTTGTTGTTGTTCAAATCATGGGAACCTGGTGTCCTAATTGCCTTGACGAAAGTAAGTACTATTCTGAATTTTATGATAACAATACAGAAAAGGATATCGAATTTGTAGCCTTGGCTTTTGAATATGTAAAAACAGAAGAGAAAGCATTTAATAGTATCAGGCGTTTACAAGTTGATGTAGGGATTCAGTATCCAATACTATTAGCGCAATACGGGACGTCTAGTAAATCTAAAGCACAAGAAAAACTCCCAATGCTTAATCATGTGTTGTCCTATCCAACGTCTGTTTTTATTGACAAAAAAGGAAAGGTTAGAAAAATTCATACTGGATTTAATGGTCCAGCAACAGGTGAAAAATTTACTGAATTTAAAGAAGAGTTTACAGGGTTTATTGAAAACTTGCTGCTAGAAAAATAAAAATGCTTGCTAATTTTATTTGAATAATTAAACTAGCAAACGTAAATTTTGTTTTTAATTACATGTTATAACTCTTCAATTATTTTGATAATCAATTCAGAAGTTGAATCGTAAGACTGACCTTGTTCTTTTGCTATATCAATGGCTTCTTTTGCTTTTTTTAATGCCGCAATATAATTGCCTGTTTTATATAATAAAGCCGCATGTGTGTCTAGGTTGTAATAAGTAACTTCTAGTGTTATCGAGCGTTCAACGATTTTGATGGCTTTAAGAAGTGATTTTATATCTTCATGATTTTCGTATGCATGCCAAGCCAAAGAATTTAATCTTGTAGTACTGTCCCATAAAGCATCTATAGTATTATCGCTAAATTCATCAGGATTCCCGTGATTATCATTTGCAGCATAATATTCTGAGTTTATAGAATCATTAGAGTTGTAAGTTTCTGAAGAAGCATTTGTATGCTTTTCAATGAGCCTTGTCATTTCTTCTTTACTCATAGCGCCTTCAATTTGTTCTAAGTTAGAGCCATTTTTGATGAATAAATAGGTTGGCATAGATGTAATGTTTAAAGCATCATCTATTTCGTTTTTATCGACGTCTATTTTATAAAAATCAACGCTATCACTATATTCTGTTTCTAGTTCTTTCATAATAGGGTCCATGCGTTTACAAGGACCACACCAGGTGGCATAAAAATCTAAAACAATTAAACGATCATTATTCGCTAAAAGTTTTTCTTCTGCATTGCTGTCGGTAAGTTCGGTTTGCGAAAAGCTTAACATGCTAATCGTACAAATAACTAATAGGGCTAAGGTGTTTTTCATGAGTTAAGGATTTGGGCTCAAATATTGGTTTTATATTTCAGAGTTTCAATACCCAATTATAGGTATTTTTTTTTGATTTTTTAAAACGTTACATGTGTTATGTAGCAATTAGTATTAAAATCAAATGAATATATTTCTGTAGATACCTCAATATTATAGATGCATATTGAGAGGTGTAAGCGGTACAGATTTGTAATTATTTAAAATGCGGAGTGCTTTCTTTGTTTTAGTGTTATTTGGTTTTTTATATATTACCCATGTATGGTTTCAGATTTCCCATAGCTTTTAATAAGTTCGCCTTCAAAAGCGACTAGCTCTTTCCAGCGTTTGTCGACATCAATGTCTTTGCCGTATTTTCTGGCAAAGCCAATAAAAATAGTATAGTGACTAGCTTCGCTAACCATTAAATCATAATAAAATTGAGATAATTCTGGGTCTTTTAGGCGTTGTGATAGTAATTTAAAGCGTTCACAACTTCTAGCTTCAATCATTGCTGAGAATAGTAGGCGATCAACCATGCTTTGTAAATGATTACCTCCTTTGTTCATGAACTTATAGAGTTCATTAACATAAGTGTCTTTTCGTTCTCTTCCAAGCTTGTAACCTCGTTTCTTAATGATCTCATGAACCATTTGAAAATGTTCAATTTCTTCTTTGGCTAACGCTAGTAAATCTGTAACTAGATCTTCATATTGTGAATTGTGAGTAATTATAGTAATAGCATTTGTTGCTGCTTTTTGTTCACACCAGGCATGGTCGGTCAAAATTTCTTCAATGTTATCTTCAGCAATAGTTGCCCAACGTGGATCGGTTTCTAGTTTAAGGTGAAGCATGCTCATGGCTTATTGTTTTTTTAGTAAATATAGCCATATAATTTCTACATTATAAATGTTAATTAACATTAACATTTATTTCTTTAACAAGTCTGTAACATGATTCCATGAGTTTTGTTTTTATCTTAAAATCGCAATTTTAACTAATACAATCAATCATGAAAAAAAAGACAATTACAACACTTTTCTTGTGCTTATTACTATCAATTAGCTACAGCACATTTGCACAACTAAACACGCCAAGAGGAAGTCAGCAGGCTACTGTTTCACAGCGAATTGGTGTTTCAGACGTTTCTATCACTTACTCTAGACCAAGTGTGAAAGGCCGCGAAATATGGGGAAAACTAGTGCCTTATGGTATGAATAATTTAGGTTTCGGAACGGCAACAGAGGCGCCTTGGCGAGCTGGTGCTAATGAAAATACTACAATTGCATTTACTCACGATGCTTCACTTCAAGGAAAACCAATTAAGGCTGGAACTTATGGGTTACATATAGAAGTTAGGGCTGATAATACGGCTACTTTAATTTTGTCTAAAGATATTGATGCTTGGGGAAGCTATTTTTATGATAAAAGTAATGACGCTTTGCGTGTAGATATCACAACAACTATAGTATCACATCATGAGTTGTTGACTTATGAGTTTAATGATGTTCAAGCTAACTCTGCTACAGCATCATTAGCTTGGGGAGAAAAAGCATTTCCGTTTAATGTTTCATTTGAAGTTACAGGTATTGTTCTTGCTGATTTTAGAGCAAAAGCTAAAGGTCAAGCAGGTTTTCAACGTCAAAACTGGGAGCAGGCAGCAAATTTCGCATTAAATAATGGTGGAGATCTTAATGAAGCTTTGGGTTGGATAAATAGTGCTATTTCAGGACAGTTTTTCAGTCAGAAGACGTTTAATAATCTAGCAATTAAGGCCCAACTATTAAATAAACTTGGTGAAATAGAAGCGTTTGGGGCGACATTAGATGAAGCTGCGGCTATTGCTAATGTAGGTCAGCTTAATAGAATGGGATACCAAATGTTGAATTTAAAAGATAATGATAGAGCGATGGTTTATTTTAAAAAAGCGGTAAGCCTTGCCCCTAAGAATCCTAATGTTTATGATAGTTTAGGAGAAGCTTATAAAACAATAGGTGATAAGAAGAATGCGATTAAAAATTTCAAAAGGGCCTTATCTATGAATCCTCCAGCAAATGTAAAAGCGAACTCTGAAAAGCATTTAAAAGAATTAGGCGCACTATAAATATTCATCAATTAATTAAAAACGTTCAGTGGTTTTAAGCTCAATCAAAAGATTGGGCTTTTTTTATGATTAAGAAATATAATTCCAGATATTCTTGTATTTACCAAGCTGACGATAAGTGTTTAATATAACTTTATGTTCAGGAAAACTTAAAGAAGGGTCGCTGCTTAATACATGTTTTGCATAAAAACGAGCGCTTTCTAAAATGTCTTTATCTTTAATAATATCAGCGATTTTAAGATTTAAAACACCGCTTTGTTGGGTTCCCATAATATCTCCTGGTCCACGTAGTCTTAAATCAACTTCAGCGATTTCAAAACCATCACTGGTTCTTGTCATTGTTTCTAGGCGTACCTTGCTGTCTTGGCTCAATTTATGTCCAGTCATTAAGATGCAGTAGCTTTGTTCAGCTCCACGACCAACGCGTCCTCTTAATTGATGTAATTGGGATAATCCAAAGCGTTCAGAGCTCTCAATAATCATTACTGAAGCATTAGGTACGTTAACACCAACTTCAATAACAGTAGTCGCAACCATGATTTGAGTTTCTCCTTTTACAAAACGCTGCATTTCATAATCTTTATCGGCAGGTTTCATTTTACCATGAACAATTGAAATCTGATAATTTGGCTGCGGAAATTCTCTCACAATACTTTCGTAGCCATCCATTAAGTCTTTATAGTCTAAAGCTGAGCTTTCTTGAATGAGCGGATATACGATATAAATTTGCCTGCCTTTTTCAATTTCATCACGCATAAAACGCATGACTCTGAGCCGGTTTTTATCATATCTATGAACTGTTTTTATAGCTTGCCTTCCTGGTGGTAATTCGTCGATAATTGAGATGTCTAAATCACCATAAACAGACATTGCTAAAGTTCTCGGAATTGGCGTTGCAGTCATTACTAGAATGTGCGGAGGAACAGTGTTTTTTTTCCATAATTTTGATCGTTGCGCAACTCCAAATCGGTGTTGTTCGTCTATTATTGCAAGCCCTAAATTCTTAAATTTAACCTTGTCTTCAAGTAATGCATGCGTGCCAATTAAGATGTGTAATTCGCCATTTTCTAACGATTCATGAATTTTTCGTCTTTCTAAAGTAATACTTGAACCTGTTAGTAGCTTAATGTTGATATTCAATTCATTAGATAGCTCAATTAATCCTGAATAGTGTTGTACTGACAAAATTTCAGTAGGCGCCATTAAACAAGCTTGGAAACCATTGTCAAGTGCCATTAACATTGACATGAAGGCTACAATGGTTTTTCCAGATCCTACATCCCCTTGCAGTAATCGATTCATTTGTGCATTGCTACCTAAATCTTGTCTGATTTCTTTTAAAACACGTTTTTGAGCATTGGTTAATTCAAAGGGTAAATGGTTTTTGTAAAAGGTGTTAAAATAGTTGCCGACCGATTCAAATGGAAAGCCTTTTATTTTTGATTTATGAATAAGGTTTTTGAGAATTAATTGCAATTGAATGTAAAATAATTCTTCAAATTTTAGTCTAAATTCTGAACGAGATAATAGCTCTTGGTTTTTCGGAAAATGTATGTTAAAGAGTGCATCGCTTTTTGAGAGTAATTTAAGTTCAGAAATTTGATTTTCAGAAAGCGTTTCAGAGAAACGTCCATTAGTTTCTAAAAATAAACTTTGCATGATTTTACTCATCACGCGATTAGTGATGCCTTTGTTAGACAATTTTTCAGTTGAAGGGTAAACAGCCTGCATGGATGATCGCAAATTTTGTTTATGTTCGCTTAATAATTCTAGTTCTGGGTGTGGCATATTGAAAACACCATTGAACCAATTAATTTTTCCGAAGATAACATATGGTGTATTGAGCTTTATGCTGTCGCGTATCCACTTTTGTCCGCGAAACCAAACCAATTCTATTTTTCCTGTGTCATCTTGAAATGTTCCAACTAAACGTTTGCCTCTTTTTTGAGTGATTTCTTTAAAACCAATAATCTTACCTGAGATTTGAACTTCCGAACTGTTGCGTTGAAGTCCGCTTATTTTGTAGTATTTCGTTCGGTCTAAGTAACGGTTTGGAAAGAGGTTAATCAGGTCCTGATAGGTTTGAATGCCTAGCTCAGAGCGTAATAAGTCTGCTCGGTTTGGACCAACACCTTTAAGGTAATCAATAGGGGTTTGAAGATTGACGCTCATAGAAAGCTAATATAGATTTATTATTTGATTTTTTGTTTGATAAGTTGGTTGTGATTCGCGATAATTTTTTTTAAAGCTTTTTCGTTTTTTATTTAGATGTCAAAAATAGTAATAGATGATGGGTGTCTTTTTTTTGTTTTTGTATTGATTTGATAAATGTAATTGCTAATATTCTATAAGTCAGTTATTTATGATTTATTTGGTGAGGGGGTGAATTTTTTGCTTACGGTTTTTCCGCATCAAGTTTGCGGTTTTTCCGCAACAAAAAAGGTTTTGTATTCTGTAAATTTAAAATGTTTGAATATTAACTTTTTAAAAACAATAATTATGAGGAAAATTTTATTTTATCTGATTTTTTTTATTCCCTTATTGGGATTATCACAAATTCCGTCGTATTACAACGATGTTAATTTATCGCTTTCAGATTTATCTTTAAAAGATGAGCTAGCGGTTAAGATTATCGCAACGCACACTAATTTTTTAGTTTATACACCAGGCGTATGGGATGCACTTAAGCAAACCGATTTAGATCCAAATGATAGTTCTAAGGTTTTATTAGTTTATGGTTATAATGATAATGATGGAGAGGCTAAAACTGATAGAACACGTGGCGTAAATCAAAATGGTGGTAGTGTTGGTGATTGGAATAGAGAGCATGTTTACCCAAAATCTTTAGGGAACCCAAATTTGGGAACGTCTGGTCCTGGTTCAGATGCGCATCATTTAAGGCCATGTGATACGCAGTTTAATTCAACTCGTAATAATAGAAAATTTACTGATGGTAGTGGAGATGCCTCTATTGTAGGAGCATTTTGGTATCCTGGGGATGAGTGGAAAGGTGATGTTGCTCGTATGATGATGTATATGTATTTGAGATACGGAAGTCAGTGTTTGCCAGTTAATGTAGGAGAAGGTAATTCGGTTGCTATAGATTCGGATATGATTGATTTATTTTTAGATTGGAATGCTGAAGATCCGGTTTCTGCTTTTGAAGAGCAAAGGAATCCTATACTAGAAGGTTTACAAGGGAATAGGAATCCTTTTATTGATAACCCAGCGTTTGCTACTCAAATTTGGGGCGGACCACAAGCGGAGGATAAGTTTGGTTCGATGCCTACAGATACGGAGTCTCCAACAGCGCCATCGAGTTTAGCTGTTTCAAATGAAACAAGTAATAGTATTGGTTTGTCTTGGGCGGCTTCTTCTGATAATGTAGGTGTAGTGGGTTATGATGTATATCAAGATGGTGTATTTACAGGTTCGTCAAGTAATACTTCATATACGGTATTAGGGTTAATATCTGATACAACATATGTATATACTGTATTTGCAAAAGATGCAGCAGGAAATTTATCTTTAGTTAGTAATACAGCAGTCGGAACAACATTGAGTTCTGGATCTGGAGGAACATCTTCAGAATTGTTTATCTCTGAATATGTTGAAGGTTCATCTTATAATAAAGCTATTGAAATTGCTAATTTTACAGGGATATCTGTTGATTTGTCGCAGTACGATTTAAGAAGAAATACTAATGGAGGATCTTCGTGGGATACACCGTTGGTTTTGTCTGGCTCAATACTTAATGGTGATGTTTTTGTGATTTCTCATAGTTCGGCAGCTCCAGTGGTTTTAAATACAGCAGATATTGCAACAGCAGCAAGCGCAATGACTTTTAATGGAAATGATCCTGTAGGATTATTTAAAAACGGTGTATTGGTAGATGTTGTTGGAGTATTTAATAATGGGTCTTCAAGTTTTGCTGCAAATACAACATTAAGAAGAAAGTCGTCTGTTAGTGATCCGTCGGCAATATATAATGTTGCAGAATGGGATGTGTATGCTTCAGATGCATTTGAGGATTTAGGTATTCATGTTATTGATGGCGGAGGTTCTGGTTTGGATGTAACTCCTCCTTCGACTGTTGTTAATGTGGTTATATCTAATGAAACAGAAACCACTATAGATGTATCTTGGGATGCGTCTACAGATAATATTGGTGTAGTAGGCTATGATGTATATGTGGATGATGTATTAAATTCATCAACTTCTAATACATCTATACAAGTAAATGGTCTTGTTGTTAATGCAACATATTCTATTCGAATTAATGCTAATGATGCGGCAGGAAATGTTTCAGATAATAGCATTATTGTTAATGGAACAACTATAGATTTAACAGCTCCAACTGTGCCATCAAGTTTAGTCGTTTCAAATGAAACAATTAGTAGTTTAGATTTGTCATGGATAGCTTCTGTAGATAATGTAGGTGTGATAGGTTATGAAGTATATCAAGACGGTGTATTAATTGGTTCACCAAGTAGTGTTTCGTATACAGCGTCAGGATTACTATCTGATACATCATATACATTTACAGTATTTGCTAATGATGCAGCTGGGAATTTGTCTTTAGTTAGTGATACGGCAGTAGGAATAACATTGAGTTCTGGTTCTGGAGGAACATCTTCTGAGTTGTTTATCTCAGAATATGTTGAAGGGTCATCATATAATAAGGCTATTGAAATCGCTAACTTTACAGGAACTTCTATTGATTTGTCGCAATACGATTTAAGAAGAAACACAAATGGAGGATCTTCGTGGGATACAGCGTTGGTTTTGTCAGGTACTATAAATAATGGTGCTGTTTTTGTTATTTCTCATAGTTCGGCATCTGCAACGGTTTTAAATACGGCAGATATTGCAACAGCAGCAAACGCAATGACTTTTAATGGTAATGATCCAGTAGGATTGTTTAAAAATGGCGTATTGATAGATGTTGTTGGAGTGTTTAATAATGGGTCTTCTAATTTTGCAGCAAATACAACTTTAAGAAGAAAGTCATCTGTTAGTAGTCCATCAGTAACATATAATGTCGTAGAATGGGATGAGTATGCTTCGGATACGTTTGGTGATTTAGGAACCCATGCTATTGATGGTGGAAGCCAAGGCGCTTCTTCAGTAATACTTCATGAAGGCTATTTTGAATCAGGTTTAGATAATTGGACAGATGGCGGAGGAGATTGTGCCAGATATTCTGGGTCTAGATCTCACGAAGGGTCTTATTCGATTAGACTGAGGGATAATTCAGGAACATCTTCATCAATGACTTCAGAAGATTTTGATTTAACATCTTATGATTCGGTTGATATTGAGTTTTATTTTTATTCATACAGTATGGAAAACGGAGAAGATTTCTTTGTTAAGTTTTTTGACGGAAGTTCGTGGTTAGATATAGGTAATTATGCTAGAGGAACTGATTTTGAAAATAATGGTTTCTATACAGTTTCTATATCAGTAGATGCTTTAGCTTTTAATTTTGCAAATAATTCAAAATTCAGAATACAATGTGACGCTTCAGCTAATGCAGATCAAATTTATGTTGATGAAGTTGTTATTACAGGAAATGCAAATGGAAGTTCGGCGCGATATAATGGGAATTCATTAACTGAAACTATTGAATTTGTATCAGCATTAGATACTGGTTTTGAGTTGGATCAATCATTGGTTGTAAAGTTATATCCTAATCCGGTTAGTTCTACATTAACTGTTGAAATAGATAAGGATTATCAGTCTTACAGTATTTTTAATTTGTTAGGAAGGGAAATTGCAAAGGCAGATTTAGGTAGAAGGAAACTAGATGTTAGTGCATTGAAACCTGGAGTGTATATTATTAAATTTACAGATGGGGAGGATATTATTTCTAAGCGATTTATAAAGAAGTAATTTTTTAAAATAAGAGGAAAAGCCGAGTAATACTCGGCTTTTTTTGTTTTATAATAATACCGCATGCAAATGGGGCTATAATTGTCCGTTTTGTTTTTTTACGATTATTATAATTTATACATTGTAGAAAATTATACAAAAGTTATGAAAATCACATTTTTTAAAAAAGGGATTGGTGTTCTTGTTGTCCTTTTAAGTTTATTGTTTATTGTCAATTGTAGTAGTGATGATGATTCTGGGGAAGACTCAACATCGTCCAACATTTTAATTACAGGTACAATAAGTGCTTTTGGGGAAGTTAATGTTTTTAGTAACTCAGCTTCGCAAAGTATAGAAGTGAAAGGAGATGATTTGGTGTCAAGTTTATCCATTTCAGTTTCAGATAATTTTCAAGTATCTTTAGATGATGCAAATTTTTCAAATCAATTGACTATTAGTATGGATATTGCTAATGCAGCTAATCAAACATTTTATGTACGTTTTTCACCCTCAGCTAGTGCTATAGGCGTTATTTCTGGAGAAGTGTCGTTGCAAAGCGATTCTGCGGTAACAAAAACATTGAGTTTGAGTGGAATTGGCTTAAGTATAGCGCCAATAATAGACGTTAATACGACAGCATTTGATTTTGAGGACACGGAGGTTTCAGGCCAATCTTCTGTATCTTCCCTTTTTGTAAATGGAAGTAATTTAACGAGCGAAATAGATTTAAGTGCTACAGAAGGTTTTGAAATATCATTAGATGGAATAGCATTTGCTAATACAGTTCAAATTCCTTTGGTTTCTGTTAATGAGCAAGTCACTGTATTTTTAAGGTTTACACCTTCGGTTATTGGAAATATCTCAGGAACTTTAAGTTTAGCTAGCACTGGTGCTCAAACTATCGAAATAGCTTTGTCTGGTGTAGGCTTAGCAATTGTTCATAATTATGTTACATTTAATCAGGAGCGATTAGCTTTTGGAGGGAGTTTTAACCAATCATCTACTCAAGTATTTAATTTGCATGATGATTTAACTAATATAGAAACTATAAAGATGTATGTTAAATTGACTTGTCCTTCTGGTGGTTGTGATGAATGGGATGTGTATGCTAATGTGAAAGTGAGAGATAATGATTCGGGTGAATTATATGAATTAGGTCGTTACATAACACCTTACTGGAATGATAATAGTCAATTAGATCGTGGTTTTGAGTTTGATGTAACTGATTTTAAATCAATGTTAACTGGTTCAACAGAATTAAGAATTAGAACAGAGTGTTGGAATGATAGAGGTTATGAGGTTACTGTAGATTTCGACTATATTGAAGGGGTTCCAGACTATCTATATTATGGAATATCACGTGTTATCGCTTATGATGATTGGTCAAGCTCAGGTGTACCTTACGGTGTTGATCATGCTTTTGACTTAAATAAAACCGTTTCAGTACCTGCTAATACAGAAAGTACACATTTAAGAACTATAATTTCTGGTTGGGGACACGCGACGCCTAATGATGGAGATGGAAGACCTTGTGCAGAATGGTGTTATAGAACTCATGATGTCAAAATTAATGGCGCAAACATGTTTCAGCATGATTTGGGGCCTTTAGGATGTGCTTCAAATCCGGTAAGTAATCAAGCCCCTGGAAATTGGCAACCAGATAGAGCTGGATGGTGTCCAGGAATGGTGGTTCCTGTTCGTATAGATCAATTTGGAACCTCTATGGCAGGAAGTATGTTTGATTTTGAGTACGAATATGAAAATGGTTGGACTAATGATGGTCTGAATGGGGACTCATTTTATGCGACATCAACTTTTGTAGTTGTTAAAAGTAATTCACCAATAAATAAACCTGTTGTAACTGAATAGAATGGTCTCACCTTTGCTATAGTATATCTATGAAGCGATTATTTTTACTTGTTGGTTTTTTAGGTGCCTTCGGAAATGTTGCTGCACAGCAAACAATGTATGTAGATTTTAAATCTATAAATGTAGAGTTAGATATAAGGAATAATCAGTCTGATGAGATATCTGGCGTAGCGCTTTATACGTTTGATATTATAAAAGATATCGATTCTATTTATTTAGATGCAAAAGACTTAGTCTTTAAAACTGTTTATTTAAATGAAAAGGAAGTTGATTTTGTTAATGATGGGAAAAAGTTATGGATTATAAATGGTTTTAAACCATCAAAGCGTAATGAGCTGTTTGTACACTATAAATCTAAGCCAAAGAAAGCGATGTATTTTATAGAAGGAGTTGATTCTTATCAGGTATGGACACAAGGTCAAGGAAAAGATACGAGTCATTGGTTGCCTAGTATAGATGATGTAAATGATAAAATAAAATTCGATTTAGCTATAGCCACGGATAATGATTATCAAGTGTTAGCAAATGGTAGTCTTAAAGAAAAAATAGTTCAAGATGATAGTACGTTGTGGTTTTATAACATGCAAAACCCAATGTCTAGTTATCTTGTAGCATTAGCTATTGGTAAATATGATAAAAAAACGGAGCTATCAGAAAGTGGTATTCCGCTAGAGTATTACTATTATCCAGAAGATGCTTTAAAAGTAGAGTCTACTTATCGTTATACAAAGCAAATGTTCGATTTTTTAGAAGAAGAAATTGAGTTCCCGTATCCTTGGCAGAATTATAAACAAGTTCCTGTTAAGGATTTTCTGTATTCGGGAATGGAGAATACGAGTCTTACTATTTTTTCAGACACTTTTGTAGTTGATTCTACCGCGTTTAATGATAAAAACTATATTACAGTTAATGCGCATGAATTGGCACATCAATGGTTTGGAGATTTAGTGACAGCAAAATCTAGTGAGCATCATTGGTTACAAGAGGGTTTTGCAACGTATTATGCACTATTGGCTGAGCGTGATATTTTTGGAGATAAACATTATTATTGGCAATTATTTGAATATGCTCAAGAGTTAATAGCTCAAGAATCGGCAGGACAAAGTACATCGTTATTAGATCCGAAATCAAGTAGTGTTACGTTTTATAAAAAAGGAGCATGGGCGTTACATGTGTTGCGAGAGCAAGTTGGAGATAGTGCTTTTAAATTGGCTGTCAAAACGTATTTAGAAAAACATCAGTTTGCTAATGTGGAGACTAACGACTTTATGTTTGAAATCGAGCAGTCTAGCGGCCAAGATTTATCTCAATTTTGGTTAGATTGGTTGGTTGATGAGAAGTTACCAGAAGATGCCATAGTTAAGAGTTTAAAACAATCAACATTCATGCAGGAATACTTTATGGTTGATTGTGAGGTTTATACATCAAAATGCAAAGAGTATTTATCATCTTATATTTCCGACAAGGCTAAAGTGAAAGTGATTAGCCAAATACCGAATAGAATTGATGCTGGTGCATTTCAGAATACTAGAGAAGTAAGGCAAGCGATTGCTAGATATGTTGATGGTGTTCCCGCAGAATTAAAAGCTGAATATGAATCGCTTCTGAATGATGAGTCTTACCTGACGATAGAGTATGCTTTATATAATTTATGGGTAAATTTCCCTCAAGATCGTATTAAATATTTGCAAAAAACGAAAGCTATCATAGGGTTTAATGATTATAATGTGAGATTGCTCTGGCTGGCTCTGCATTTAAACACAGTTGAATATCAGCCTGAAAAAAAACAAGATATTTTAGGTGAGCTTATAGGGTATAGTTTGCCTATGCAGCATTTTGAGTTGAGAATGAATGCATTTAACTATTTAAAATTACTTGGTGGTTTTGAGATTGAATCGATTAAAAGTCTTTTAGAGGCTACAAAACACCATAACTGGCGTTTTTCGAAATATGCTAAAAACATATTGATTGAATTAGAGCAACAAGAGAATTATAAAGTATTAATAGAGGAACTTAAAAACGAATAATAATTTGAGAGCATTAGTAATTTCAGGAGGAGGGAGTAAAGGTGCTTTTGCAGGAGGCGTTGCGCAGTATTTGATGGAAGGTCAAGGCCGTGAGTACGATATGTTTCTAGGAACATCTACGGGTAGTTTATTGGTGTCGCACCTTGCTGTTAATGATATTGGTAAGCTTTATGATGTGTTTACAAATGTGCAACAGCATGATATTTTTAGTATCAGTCCGTTTGTGCAGCGTAAAAAAGGTGAAAGAGAATATGTGTCGATTGATTTTATAAACTCGCTATGGCAATTTATTAGACGAAAACGTACGTTTGGAGAGAGTAAAGCTTTGAAGCGTCATATAAAACGTAATTTCACTAAGAAAGAATATGATCGAATTAGAGAAACTAAAGAAGATGTTGTAGTAACGGTTTCTAACTTATCTATGAATCGTGTGGAATACAAGTCAATTAATGATTATTCCTACGATGAGTTTTGTAATTGGATTTGGATTTCGTGCAATTATATTCCGTTTATGTCATTGGCTACAGTTAATGGCTATGAGTATGCTGATGGTGGTTTAGGTTGTGTAATCCCAATACGAGAAGCGATATTGCGAGGTGCAACTGAAATTGATGCTGTTGTTTTGGAGGCTGAGCAAATGGAGCGCATTAAGGTTTTAGGGAAAAACCCGTTTTCTTTAATGCTGAATTTATTTGGACATCTTCTGGATCAAGTTGAAAAAAATGATATTGTTATTGGTAAACTTGCTGCAAAAAACAAAGGTGTAAAACTTAATTTATATTATACGCCAACGAGTTTAACTGAAAACTCTTTAATCTTTAGTAAACGACTAATGACCAAATGGTGGGAGCAAGGTTATGCTTATGCCATGGAGAAGTATGAAAAAGAATCAGTTTCGGAATAATAGGCGTTACCAAATATTAGAAACTTCTTCTTTTATAAAAGAAAGTGCAGCGTCGCTAGGTGCTCTTTTATCTATCATGTCTGTTAAAATAACTTCGCGAAGTTTATCTGAAGAATCAACTTTGTCAGATAAATTTGCTTTTCTAATCATTTGAATTGTTGCATTTTTAGCAGTTGAAGTAATGCTCCAGCACTTATCTGTAACATAGATTTGTTGTGATAAATTATGGTCAAACTCTTGTTCTATATTTGCTATAAGTAAGGTTTCATAATCTTCTTTATCTGAGGAATTCGGTGTAACTCTGACTAGTAATTTAGAAGGTTTTATTCTTTCTAAAAACAATGACATGCGCTCATAGGCTTGAAGGCGTATAGGTAAGGCGTCTTTCTGAAGATCTTTTTGGATTAAAAAATCACGACGTCTATTTTCGTTCTCTACATGTTCTTTAAAAAATAAAAAGGCAATGGCTCCTGTAACTAAAGCAGGAATACAGTATAATAAAAGGCCAATAATATCGAGTTCCATAATGTTTTAATTCGGTGAGTAAACTTAATTTCTTTTTTGTTATTGTACAAGTGTTATGGTTTATTTAATGAAAAGATGATTTTATTGAATGTAATGCTAAATACGACGTTTTTCAAATGTCATAAATTACATATTATTAATTTATCTAAAGTGGGTCATTTTGAGAATGAAGGCTACGTTGTTTTAGACAATGAGTATCGCCGGCCAATTTCTAAAACAAATAAGAAAGTGTTTCTAAATATATTTAATTAAAATTACCTCCTAAATACATGCAGTCTTTTAAATCTTGCATCGATGAGTATGAGATGGGTGTTTTTTCATAACAATACGTTTTGCTTAATTCTTTTGATAGATTGTGGTCATCTACATTAATTTCAATATCACTCATTTTAAACTCACACGGATGCTCATAACCAGCAGCATGTGTAATCTCAACGAGTTCTTTTCTAAATGTTTTAAAGTATTGGGCTAATCGTACAGATTTTAAAGTAGGATCAATCCCGTTTTGTAGCCATTTGTTTTGTGTTGCGACACCACTAGGACATTTATTAGTGTGGCAAACTTGCGCTTGGATGCAACCAATACTCATCATGGCTTCACGAGCTACATTGATACAGTCTGCTCCCATAGCAAATGCCATTGCTGCTTTAGCAGGAAAACCTAGTTTTCCACTACCAATAAAAACGATACGTTCTGAAAGCCCTTTCTTTTGGAATAACTTATATAAATCACCAAAACCATAAACCCACGGAAGTGAGACATGATCAGCAAAACTAGGAGGAGCAGCTCCCGTGCCACCTTCACCGCCATCTACAGTAATAAAATCAGGGCCTTTTCCCGTTTTAAGCATAATATTAGCGAGTTCTTCCCATTGGTCTAATTTGCCAATAGCAGCCTTAATACCAACGGGTAATCCTGTTTCTTCAGCAATTGCTTCTATAAAATCTACCATTTCAGGAATAGTAGAAAAAGCCTTGTGATTTGGTGGTGATAAAACTGTTTTTCCTATTTCAACACCTCTAATTTCTGCAATCTCCTTAGTGATTTTAGATCCTGGTAAAACTCCACCTTTGCCTGGTTTTGCTCCTTGTGATAATTTTACTTCTATAGCACGAACAAAAGGATTGTCTTTAACCAATTGTTTCATTTTCTCCATAGAAAAATTACCGTCTTCTGCTCTAACGCCAAAATAGCCAGTTCCAAAATGAAATACAACATCGCCTCCATTACTATGGTATGGGGAAAGTCCGCCTTCACCTGTGTTGTGGTATGCATGAGCCATTTTCACTCCTTTGTTTAAGGACTCTATAGCTTTGGCAGATAATGAACCAAAACTCATGGCTGATACATTAATTATAGATGCAGGTCTATATGGTTTTTTTCGTTTGTTGAATTCACCCATGACTTTCGCACATGGTAAAAAAGACTTGTCAATTGTGTTTGGATGACCTTCTTCTGTTTTATAAGGAAACATAGCGTTATTAATAAAAATATGCTGATGCGCATAAATATCTCTATCTGTACCAAAACCTTCATAGTTATTTTCTTTTTTTGCTGAAGCGTAAATCCAACCACGTTCAATACGATTAAAAGGTAATTCTTCTCTGTTATTAGCAACAAAATACTGACGAATTTCTGGGCCAATACTTTCAAACACATAACGAATATGTCCTATAATTGGGAAATTATGGCTTATGGTATGTGTTTTCTGTATAATATCACGAATAGCGACGATTGCAAGTATGATAATAATCCACATCCACCAGGATATGTTTGATATGAAGTTTAAAAAAGTATCCATAGAATTTAATTGAATGGTAAAGATATTGAAAAATAGAAGTTCTGTTAATTATTGATTCAAATAATCTAAAGCCAAATGTGCCATAGTTTTCACCCCAAGAAGTAAGCCATTGTCATCAATTTTGAAATCAGGTGTGTGATGTGGAAATGCTTCTGTATTTCCTGGTGTCATGCCACCTAAGAAGAAGTAAAACCCAGGAATAACTTCTTGAAAATATGAAAAGTCTTCACCACCAGTAGTTGCTTTGCGCAAGCGAACATTTTTGTCACCAGCTACACGTTGCATTGTTGGGAGCATTTGATCAACCAAATCAAAATCATTATATGTTATTGTGGTATTATTTTGAAATGTAATCGTTGCTTCTCCACCATATGCTTTTGCAATATCTCTTGACATTTCGGTCATACGACGCTCAATAAGCGCCTTCATATCAGGATCTAGGGTTCTAACAGTTCCAATTAACTCTGCGCTTTCTGGAATAATATTAAAACGTGTTCCTGCCGTTATTTTACCAACGGTAATTACTGCAGCTTCATCAACTAATTTTGACTCTCTACTAATAATAGTTTGAAGGCCATCTATGATTTTTGCAGAGATTAATATGGGATCTACGCCTTGCCATGGTCTTCCTCCATGTGTTTGCTTGCCTTTCACATTAATAACAAAACGTTCTACAGAAGCCATAATGCCACCTTTTTTGTAATAAATAGTACCTACTTCATAATTAGATCGAATATGTAACCCGAAAATAGCATCAACTTTTGGGTTTTCTAAAACTCCTTCTTTTATCATTAGTTTCGCACCACCTTCTTCACCTGGAGGAGGTCCTTCTTCAGCAGGTTGAAAAATAAACTTTATAGAGCCTTTAATTTTATCTTTATGTTTTGATAATACTTCTGCTACTCCCATCAAAATGGAAATATGTGTATCATGTCCGCAAGCATGCATAACACCAGTTTTTGTTCCTAGAAATTCAGTTTCAACCACACTTTTAAATGGTAAATCATTACGTTCTGTTACTGGAAGTGCATCTATATCTGCTCTTAAGGCAACTACTTTTCCAGGTTGGGTGCCCTTTAGGATGCCAACAACGCCTGTTTTGCCAACTCCAATTTCTACTTCAAGACCTAGAGACTTTAAGTGAGAAGCAATTTTTTCAGCAGTTTTAAACTCTCTATTTGAGAGTTCGGGATTTTGATGAAAATGATGTCGCCATTCAATGACTTTAGATTCGATATTTAAGAAATCTTTTTCAAGGTTATCTTGAGAAAAGAGCGATAAGCTTCCGAAGAAAAAATACAATGTAAATAGATAGCGCATTTCACAAAAAATTAAAGTTTGAGCTTAAAGATATTCAAAATATGGTTAAGTGAAATTTAATGTCAAATTGTTTATAATTTTTGATAAAATCGCTTAATTAAAACTAGAGGTTTGGTTAATTTCACATTCTTAAAAGAATTTAGATTTGGAGAAGTATTTAAGCCAGTTAAACGAGGCACAATTAGCACCTACAATACAAAAGGATGGACCAATGATTGTTATTGCTGGTGCAGGTTCGGGTAAAACACGTGTATTAACTTATCGTATAGCTTATTTGATGAGCCAAGGCGTAGACTCGTTTAATATTTTAGCGTTGACGTTTACCAATAAAGCCGCCAAAGAGATGAAAGGCAGAATCGCTGACATCGTTGGTGATAGTGAAGCCAAAAATCTATGGATGGGAACCTTTCACTCTGTTTTTGCTAAAATTTTGCGTTTTGAAGGACACAACTTAGGTTTCCCAAGTAATTTTACAATTTACGATACTCAAGATTCTCAAAAATTATTAGGCTCTATTATTAAAGAAATGGGCTTGGATAAAGATCTTTATAAAACGAAACAGATTTATAGTCGGATTTCGTCTTATAAAAACAATTTAGTAACAGTTAAGGCTTACTTGAAAAATTCAGAATTAATTGAAGCTGATACAGCTGCTAGGCGCCCACGTTTAGGTGAAATCTATAAAAATTATGTAGATCGCTGTTTTAAAGCAGGAGCTATGGATTTTGATGATTTACTATTACGTACTAACGAATTGTTAACTCGTTTTCCTAGTGTATTAGCACAGTATCAAGATAAGTTTCGATACATTTTGGTTGATGAGTATCAGGATACCAATCATTCACAATATCTAATTGTGAGAGCATTGGCAGATCGTTTTCAAAATATATGTGTTGTTGGGGATGACGCGCAAAGTATTTATGCTTTCCGTGGTGCTAATATTAGTAATATTTTAAATTTTCAAAAAGATTATGACGATGTTAAAATGTACAGATTGGAGCAAAACTATCGTTCAACAAAAAATATAGTTGGTGCAGCAAATTCTGTTATAGAACATAATAAAACGAAATTAGATAAGGTTGTTTGGACCGCCAATACTGAAGGTGAAAAAGTAAAAGTACATCGTTCATTGACTGATGGTGATGAAGGTAGATTTGTGGCGAGTACCATTTGGGAAACTAAAATGAACAACCAATTACTTAACAGTGATTTTGCGGTATTATATCGTACAAATGCACAATCTAGAGCTATTGAAGATGCGTTGCGTAAACGTGATATACCGTATCGTATTTATGGCGGATTATCATTTTATCAACGTAAAGAAATCAAGGATGTAACGGCCTATTTACGTTTAATCTTAAATCCGGCAGATGAAGAAGCTTTAAAACGTGTTATTAATTATCCAGCTAGAGGTATAGGGCAAACCACTATAGATCGATTGGTTGTAGCAGCTAATGGTTTCAAAAGAACTATTTTTGAAGTCCTTCAAAATATAGATAACATTGATATTAATATTAATAAAGGCACAAAAAATAAATTGAAAGATTTTGTGACCCTTATTGAAAGTTATCAGGTGATGAATCAAACAGCAAATGCATTTGATTTAACAGAGCATGTTACAAAAACTAGTGGTTTAATTAGAGAGGTTAACAAAGAAGGAACTCCTGAAGGTCAAGTACGTTTAGAAAATGTTGAAGAGTTATTAAATGGTATAAAAGATTTTGTAGAAGGCCAATTAGAGCTCGCAGATGCTGGTGATTCGTTAGCGGAATTTTTAGAAGATGTGGCTTTAGCAACCGATTTGGATGCAGACAAAGGTGATGCAGATCATGTGGCTCTTATGACGATACATTTAGCTAAAGGACTAGAGTTTTCACATGTATTTGTTGTAGGTCTGGAAGAAGATTTATTTCCTAGTGCCATGAGTATGAATACTAGAAGTGAACTAGAGGAGGAACGACGTTTGTTTTATGTGGCTTTAACAAGAGCTGAAAACAAGGCTTATCTCACCTATACATTGTCACGTTATCGTTGGGGAAAATTAATCGATGCTGAACCAAGCCGATTTATTGAAGAAATCGATGATCAATTCCTTGATATTATTACACCGATTCACGAGCCAAGGCAAAACCCAATGTTAAGTGCAGATATTTTTGGTGATGTAGAGCCTAATCATATACGATTTAAGAAACCTATTAAACGAAAATCAGAAACTGCTGCGCCTCCAAAATTTGTAGCACCTAAAAATTTAAAACGTGTTTCTAAAAGTGCTCCATCTGATAATTCTAATTTGTTTGATGGTAACCTTGCTGTTGGTAATATTGTAGAACATGCACGATTTGGCAAAGGTGAAGTAATGAAGATAGAAGGCAAGGGAGCTGATGTAAAAGCAGAGATTAATTTTGAAGTTGGTGGTGTGAAAAAATTATTATTACGATTTGCTAAGTTGGACGTTTTAGGTTAAAAGAATAAGAGGGAAATGAATCTTAAAAAAATAATTGTTTTAGTTTTGGTTATAACTAATTGTGTTTTTAGTTATGCGCAACAGTTTGAAAAAGAGTCTTATATAAAGTTAAGGGTTGAAGAAAATGCTTTTTTTGGTGACTCAACAAAAATACCAGTGTATTCAAGTGAAATATGGGGATTTGTTGATAAAGGGTTTCATTTTGTAAATAAAGAAGGAAAATGGGCTTTGAAAAATGCAAATAAGAATAAGTTGATCATTCCTTACGAAATTGATTCTGTACTAGTACAATTTAACCATCCCAATATTAAAAGTTACTCTATTAAGCGTGGTGGTAAATGGGAAAGTTACACGTTTACTAAAAAATTTAAAATGGAAAAAGCTAACCCTTATAGTGGTTTAGCACTTTCAAATAGTCTCAATAGTATTTATGAAGGATTAGATTGGATTAAATATCAAGTTATCTATAATGGTAAACGTGGTATTATGAATTGTAAATACGAATGGATTGTACCGCTTAAATATGATTACATCTTGCAAAGACATACTTCAATACACAAAAGTTTTAAGGATTCTATATCCTATTTATTGTACAATAATGATAAGGTTGGTTTGCATACAAACGAGGTTATAATAGAACCCAAATATGATGATATTTGTGGATACGAATTTGGGTCTTATAAATCGATGCCTAAAGTAAGACTATTTGATGGAAAGGACTTCTTTGTGGCTACGATGAATGGCAAAATGGGGCTTGTAAATTATAACGAGGACATCTTGGTGCCTCATATTTATGATAAGATTATTTATTGTACGGCATATGGCGAAAAAGGAAAGTACCCAGATAAATTTGTACTTAAAAAAGATGGAAAACAAGGTGTTGTAAATGCTACAGGAGATATACTAATACCTATCGAATATGATACAATAGAATATAAAGAAACTTACGAAAAGCTTGATCATTTTATTGTTAGAAAAAACGGAAAATATGGTGTCTTAAACTCGGAAAATGGTATTATTAAGCCTATTGAGTTTTCTAGAGAAGAGTTAAAGGATTAATTTGTGATTATTTGACCATAAATACAGAGTTTATATGTCCTTTGCTATCATATTCTTTTACAGGATTATCAGGGTCTAATATCCATTGTCCGTCAATGATAAATTTGTAATAATGTTTCCCTGCAGGTAATGGCATACGATAACTCCAATAACCATTTTCGTTTTTCTCCATTTTTATGTCGTCTTCATTCCAATCGTTAAAAGAACCTGTTAGAATAACACGGTTAGCATTATTGTAATTTTTAAGTAAAAAAGTAACATACTTACCTACATTTATATGAGAATTAAACTCTCCAAATTCATTAAGAACTTTTGAGGGATTAGAAGGGTCTTCTATCCAGTATCCATCTATAATAAAGCGATATTCGTATTCACCTGGTTTGATGTTTAGTTTTAGCTCCCAGCCATTTTTAATCTTATACATTTCAAAATCATGTGTGTTCCATCTATTAAACGATCCACTTACGATTATTTTTTTTGCATCTTCGTAACCTCTAAGCCTAAAACGTACATTACCTTTTTTATCAGGAAAAGCGGCACTAGTATTCATTCTTAAGTTATATACACTGAGATGTGAACCTTTTTTCATTGCTAATCTAATATTAGGATCATATACTGAAGGTTCTGCCCAATATTGATTATTGATTATAAATTTAAATTCCCAAGAAAATTCATCTTTAAAGTCGTTGATGTGTTTTCTTAGTTCATATGTAAAATCGTTGATTTTTTTCATGGTCCAATCATACTTAGACCAATTGTTAAATTCGCCAGCAACAACAACATTATCTATAGTTAAGTCTTCAAATTTGATTTTTATTGAAGAATCATCATTTGTGAATTTTTTGTAATCATGTTTATTAAACGTAAAGACAACATCATTACCTTCAAAGCGATAGCCTTTGTCTCCATTTTGAGCAAAAGTAATCCATGTCGCTAATGCGAACATGAAGGTTGCAATATGTTTAATTATAGGTTTCACTGTTTGTTTAGAGGATACTCTACAAAGTAAAGCTTTTCTTTTTTATAATTAATGATAGTACGTTGTTGCCTAAAAAATTCGTAACCTAAAATACCATCTAATGATGTTCCAAAGGCTTCATTCATCTGATTGAGATTTGTAAGCATGGTTTCCATAGGCGCGAAATAAATTTTTTCGGTTAATCTAACACGATACAATTTTCCTGCCAAAACTTCAATTTTGTTTCCACTTGCACCAACTAACATCAATCGGTTTGATGGATAAAAGTATTTAAGAATTTTTTTACTAGTTCTTTTGTTGAGTTGGTTATATTCTGCTGCAGTGTCTAAGCCAAATTTTAATTTATGATT
Source organism: Flavobacteriales bacterium 33_180_T64 (assembly GCA_002162685.1). Lineage (GTDB taxonomy): Bacteria > Bacteroidota > Bacteroidia > Flavobacteriales > Flavobacteriaceae > Psychroserpens. The sequence continues at coordinate 150,585 of MAAQ01000022.1, read as the reverse complement.
ATTTACGTAAGTTTCTAGTACAATAGTATGTTTCTTAAGTTTAAAATCGACTGTATCTATGATTTTTTCTAAATACTGTCTTGGATCTAGTTTGTTGCCTTCAGAATTTATACGAGATAAGGTGATTTGATTTAAGTACATATCAATAAAAACCTCATAATCCTTAAGAATATTATAACCTATAATTCCTAATAAATGAATTTTTTTACTAGCTTCAATATGTGATAAATCGATGACATCAGAGGTTTTGTTTTCTAAAATTAAATCGTTTATAATAAATTCCCTTAGACGTTTTTCTAAAGGATTATCAATACTATTAATTACACCAGATGTTTTCTTTGAATTATTGTAAAGTGGTATTCTTGTTTTGAAATGTGTTCTATTGAGAATTAACGTTTCAGAACCTGTATCAATTATAAAATTTCCTTTCTGGTTTAAAAGTTCGGCTTCAATAACAATAAGGTTATCTATAAGTTTAAAGGGTATTCTAGTTGTATACTCACTTAAAATTTCAGCTTTAGGAAACGAAATCACATTTAATTTTTCCTTAGCAAATATTTGCAAGGATAATATAAATGCTACTATAATAAAAAAGTAATTTCGCATATTATAATAGACTCTAAATATGCTAAAAAGTTACACTATTATTCTAAATGTGTTTCTGTGAAAGCTTTAAGTTTTGTCCAAGTATCTAATAACTCTACACCAACCCAACCATGACCTGCATTTGGATAGAGTGTAAATTGATGTGTTACACCTAGACTTGATAATTTAGATTCCATGTCAACACCTTGACTTATAGGTATTAGTGGGTCTTGACCTCCATAGAATAAAATGGTTGGAGCCGAAGTTGCTGTTGCTTGGTGATACGGACTTATCTCTTCAAGAAAGGTTATTGATGTGTCAATTCCAAAGGTGTCAATAACTTCCTGTAAAACAGGGTTTTCATTTTCTAAATACGCAGAATCTGTAAAATTGGTTGGACCAACAATACTAGCAATCATTTTCACATCGCTATTATCATCAAAAGCATAACTCCATAACATGGATAAATGGGCTCCAGCACTAGTGCCCAAAAAGCCAATATCGTTGGATATGATATAATCATTCTGATTTATTTTAAGCATATTTACAATGCTGGTAATATCATTTATTTGCATTGGATATGGCGGATTGTTTTCATTTGCTAATCGGTAATTAATATTTACGATTGCTATATTGGGTAAATCTTGCCGTATTAAATCTTTTAAAAGAGCCATATCTTCTTTATCGCCAGAAGTCCATCCTCCACCATGAACTAAAATCATAACTTTGGTCGCTAGGGTTCTATTGGCTGGTAAATAAATATCAAAAACTTGATGACTATCATTTCCGTAGGATACATTTAATTCTTGACGAAACTCTAAAGGTGTTTCATCTATTGGATCATTAGCATTAAAATTATCCTCAGAGCAAGAAACTATTCCGATAGATATGAAAAGAAGTAGTAAAATGTATTTAATAGTCTTCATAATGAAATATTTAATTACTTTGTAAACGTAATTGTAAGATACATATTATGGCAGAGTTAGTAAGAATTTATGAAGACAATCCAAACCCTAGAGAAATTAAGAAGGCTATAGATGTGCTTAAACGTGGCGGGTTAATTATATACCCAACTGATACGGTTTATGGTTTAGGCTGTGATATTACTAATATAAAGGCATTAGAGAAAATAGCAAGAATAAAAGGTGTAAAGCTTGAAAAGTCTAATTTTTCATTTATTTGTGAAGATTTAAGTAATCTTAGTGACTATGTAAAACAAATTGATACGACTACATTTAAAATATTAAAGCGAGCACTTCCTGGGCCTTATACATTTATTCTTCCAGGCTCTAAAAATTTACCACACCCATTTAAAAAGAAAAAAACAGTAGGGATACGTGTGCCAGATAATAATATCGCTTTAGAAATTGTTAGGCAATTAGGAAATCCTATAGTATCTACATCTATACATGACGAAGATTCTGTTGTCGAGTATACAACCGATCCTGAACTTATTCTTGAAAAATGGGATAATCTAGTAGATTTAGTTATTGATGGTGGTTATGGTGATAATGAGGCGTCTACAATTATTGATTTGTCTCAAGATGAACCCGAAATTATAAGAGAAGGAAAAGGCGATTTAGAAATATTTTAAACGCTTTTACTAAATATTAAAAACAAAAAAGCCCAACCTTTCGATTGCGCTTTTCATTTTATTATATTCTGTAAATTATTCTTTAGATAAGTTTTTCATTTCCTGTTCAATCATTTCATAGAATTGATCAATTTTAGGTAATACTACAACACGAGTACGTCTGTTTTTTGATCTGTTCTCTGCAGTTTCATTGTCTTCTAAAGGGACATAGCTACTACGCCCAGCTGCAATTAACTGACTAGGGTTAACTCCTAATTCTTGTAATACTCGAATAATAGATGTTGAACGTTTTACACTTAAGTCCCAGTTGTCTACAAGAACACCTTTACTGTATGAGCGATTGTCTGTATGGCCTTCAATCATAGCTTCAAAGTCTGGTTTGCTTTGAATTACTTTAGCAACTTTAGCTAATACATTTTTTGCTTTGCTGGTTACATTATAACTTCCGCTTTTAAATAATAATTTGTCTGCTATTGAAATAAAAACAACACCTTTTTCTACATTGACTTCAATGTCTGGGTCATTAATTCCAACAGCTTTCTTTAAGCTTGTAACTATTGCTAATGTTACACTATCCTTTTTGGTTAAGGCATCTTGTAAGCGTGAAATTTTTAAATCTTTCTCTTTTAAACTTTCTAATGACTTTTCAAGATTTTCGGCGCCTTTTTGAGTTAACGTTGTTAAATTTCCTTTGGTGTCAATTAAATCTTGATTAGATTTACGTAAATCAGCAAGTTGGTCTTTCATCGCATCAAGACGTGCCACTGCTGCAGCTTTATCTGAGATACAACTGTTTAGTTTTACGGTCGCAGTATTTAATAAGTCTTGAGTGTTTTTATGTTTTTCTTCTAGTGCCATAAAATCTTTCTTAGACACACATGACGTTAAAATGAACATCCCAACAACACTTAATAGCATTAATTTTTTCATAATAAAGTTTAATAATTAGTTATTATTCAACATACCAAAATTATATAAAAGAAAATTCTTATGATAGTCTTTAACTAAATTTTTAACACTTTTATAAACAATTAGTACTGGCGTCTTTTTTTTATAAAGTAAGACCATACAATAGAAGTGGTCCCATAATAGTTTTTTTTCTTTGGAAGTTGCTTGCGTTTTTTTAAAAGCTTTGACAGATGTGCATAAAAACTGAAATGTGCTTTTATGATAGCTATAGTATGAGTAAACTTTAAGTTAAACAGAAATTTTATACCTGCTATGCCATCTAATACTAATCTTGTAAAAAGGATTCCGAAGAGAAAACCATGAGCATTTTTGGTTATAGTGAATAAGCTATTTCTGAAGTTTAAATAAGTTTTTTTAGGATGAATCGCATTAAGTGTAGCGCCTCCAACATGGTAAACTGTAGAAGCACCAATATATTTAGTATAGTAGCCTGCGTTAAATGCTCTCCAACACAAATCGATTTCTTCATAATGCGCAAAATACGATTCGTCAAAACCATTTAGAGATTCAAACGTTGATTGTCTAATAAACAAGCAAGCTCCTGAAGCCCAAAAAATAGAAGCGGTATCGTTATACTGACCAGTATCTTTTTCTAAGGTATCAAATATGCGACCCCTACAATAGGGATAGCCATATTTGTCTATAAATCCACCAGCAGCACCAGCATATTCAAAATGCGTTTTGTTTTTGTAATCCAAAATTTTTGGTTGAATAATAGCGGTAGTAGAATGAGATTCAAATTCTGAAATAATAGGAGAGAGCCAGTTAGGAGTCACTTTTACATCACTATTAAGTAGGCAAAACACATCCGCTTTTATTGTTTTTAAAGCATCATTATATCCTTTAGCATAGCCGCCATTGTCTTCATTTTGAATGATTTTAACTTGAGGGAATTTCCGTTTTAAAAAATCTATAGACGTATCAGTAGATGCGTTATCTGCGACATAGATGTCTGCACCTTCAGAGTATTGAAGTACCGAAGGCAAAAACTGCTCAAGCAATTGTTGTCCATTCCAGTTTAATATAACAACAGCTATTTTCATTTGTAATTTGGAATATCTTTCAAGAATTGATAACGTTCTTTATCAAAATCCATCACGCAATAATAATGATTAATTCCATTAGTTACCATTAAATAGCTTGCGTTTAATACTAAATTGTAACGTGCAATTTGATCAAATGTAGTTTGATCTATATTTATGTTATGAGATTTACATTCTACAATGAGGTGAATAGTTCCGTCTGGATTGAAAACAACAATATCATAACGCTTTGTCAAGCCGTTTATTTTTAATGCTTTCTCAACATTGATTAATGATTTCGGATAGTTTTTTTGTTGAATTAAATATTGAACACAGTGTTGACGTACCCATTCTTCAGGTTGTAAAACGATAAATTTTTTACGAATCTCATCGAAAATAGAAACTTTATTTTCGTTACTTTTGAAACGGAATGAAAACTTCGGAAAATTAAGTTCTTGCATCAAGATGAATAGAGATTTTCCTCAAAGTTACTCTACTATAATTGAAATCCAAAACACCATCTGTTTTTTTGGGGTTTTAAAATAAAATTTGAAATTTTCATAGTTTGGAAGACGTAAAACAAATAGTTGCAGATATAAAGAAAGGTCATATTAAGCCTATTTATTTTTTAATGGGTGAAGAACCCTATTATATTGATGCTATTTCAAATTTTATTGAAAAAAATATACTTGCTGAAGAAGAAAAAGGATTTAACCAAATGGTTTTGTATGGTCGTGATGTTTCGGTAGATGATATTGTGAGTAATGCTAAGCGATATCCAATGATGGCAGAACGGCAAGTGGTTATTGTGAAAGAAGCTCAAGATTTATCTCGTACTATTGAAAAACTAGCTAGTTATGCTGAAAACCCTCAACCTACAACGGTTTTAGTAATGAACTATAAGTATAAAAAAATAGATAAGCGAAAGGCCTTATATAAAACAATTAAAAAATCGGGTGTTGTTTTTGAAAGTAAGAAACTTTACGAAAATCAGGTTTCAGATTGGATTCGTCGCGTGCTTTCAGGAAAAAACTACAGTATTTCCCCAAAGGCAGCTCAAATGCTTGTTGAATTTTTAGGAACCGATTTAAGTAAAATCAATAATGAACTTGAAAAATTAAAGATCGTATTACCTGAAGGAACGCAAATTTCCGCAGCGCAAATTGAAGAGAATATAGGAATAAGTAAGGATTATAATAATTTTGAATTGCGTAAAGCTATAGGCGAGCGTAATACTGTGAAAGCATTTAAGATTATTAATTATTTTGCTGAAAACCCTAAGGATAATCCAATGGTTGTAACGGTATCTTTATTGTTTAATTTCTTTTCGCAGTTATTACATTTTCATGGTTTGCATGATAAAAACCCGAGACAAGTAGCTTCGGCATTAAAAATCAATCCTTATTTTGTAAATGAATATGTATCTGCTGCTCGTAATTTTCCAATGCGAAAAGTAAGTCAGATTGTAGGAACCTTACGTGAATTTGATGTAAGAGGTAAAGGTGTGAATTCGAATGCTGTTCCTCAAGGGGATTTGTTAAAAGAATTATTGGTGCGAATTTTTTCTTAGGTTTTAGTTATATCGCGATCAAAATAGATTTTAATGCCTGATCAAATGTTTTTCCAATATTAAACCAATTAAATTGTTCGCTATGCGCATGTTTAAAACCATTGTATCCATATAATGTTCTATACTCTTGGTTTTTAATAGCTTTAATAATAACATTACTTATGTCTTCTATTGAGCCTTCATACATTTCGGCAGCTTCATCTGCGACATAAACAGGCTTCTTGGCTGTAAATTTAAGAGCTGTTTTATCAGGCCAATTTTCACGAAAAGCAGTATGGTCTGGGACTATTTGCATCGCGCCTGTGGCAGCATGTTCAAAAACACAAAGACCCCAACCTTCTCCCATAGATGTTGTGATTCCTATATCACAAGCGTTGTAGAGTTGTCGTAATTGTTCTTTAGGGATAGGCTTATTTGTTGTATTGAGAGTGTTTAACATAACACGACTTTCAATTCCTAGTTTTTTTATAAGTGTTTCTAGTTTGTTGTGTTCATATTGAGTTATCGCAGCAATATTTAGGTAGAGGCTTGCATCTGTTTTTTTTGCAGCTAAAGCAAATCCTTTAATGGTTAAATCAAGTCTTTTTCTATAGTATAAACGATTTGAATTTAAGACCATTGGACGCTTCCAATATTCAGGATGGTTTGGGAATAATCTCTTTCGTAAAGCTTCACGAAAGCTTGTTTCTGCAGGTAATTTATTAGACGTTAATGGTTGGTAATAAGTGTCAAGGCCGTGTCCTATACTAATTAGTTTTGTGTCTGGTTTACTAAGTAAACTTTTTAATGCATTCTGAGCAAATTTCGTATATGTAATGCATAAATCTACACCAGTTAAACTAGTCGCAATATGTTTGCCAATAGGACGTCCTTCAATAGGCATGTAAACCACCAATTTAGCATTTGGGTATTTACTAGCAACAGCTGTAAATTTAGGAGATTTCCATGGATGGCCTATAATTAAAATGACATCTGGTTTATAATCTTTTATAATTTTTTCAAAATGTACTTGAGTTGATTGTGACCAGTCCTGTAGGAATGATAATTCTGTTTTTACACCTTTAATTTTTTTGTAATTATTAGACTCAGTACCATGTGCAAAAACTAAAATTTCCCATGAATGCTTTAGCGATTCTATTATGGCATTTAATACATTTGTTAGACCAACATCGCACTGAGCAAGCCCAGCAATTATTAGGCGATGTTGGTTATAATCTTCTTTGCTTAACACCTCTTTTCTAGTTAGTTTGACGAACGTTAGCCCAACTTGTTTGTTGATGATAGCATGCGAAATCCATTGAGCTATGTTTGCTGCCTTCATTAACAATTAACAAGTGATCTAAATATTTTGGGTTTTGAAAATAGCTAGTTCTACCAGCAGAACCTCCTTGAGGAGCGAGACCAGACTGATCGTTCATATCTTTCATTTGATAGGAGTCGCCAGGTACGTTTGTATATACCATACGTTTAAGTGTCAATGCTTCAGTCGAAAAGTTAACTGAGGCTTTATTTTGATAGGGTATTTTTATGAGATCAGATTTTGTGGGTTGTATTTCACTTGGAGACGTTTGTGAAGCTGATACAATTGGAACATGTACACTATCTAAATTAAATGGTGATCTAGTGCCATATCCAGTATTATATACCATGTTTAATACAATTCTGTTTTCGTTCTTTTTAAGTGCTAAAGAATTACTAAAGATACGTTCAGCTTTTGCACGAGCTTCAGTAGGAGAGTATCCAGAAACATAACCACTTTGTGCCCAAAAATCTTGTGAAGCATTAATACTTCCTAAAGATATAGCCCATAAGAAGCCTTGTGGTTTAACAAATCCACCAAGAATTTCTCCACGTAAAAAGTATTGTACGTTACTAATAAATGGTATTTCTTGGGTAAGTGCTAATTTTTGATAATTATCATATTGTTCTTCAGCTACAGCATCATTATTTTTATAATGAAATGCTTCTATTAAAAGATACAATGCACGACATTGCGCGTAGCTTGCATCCATGAAGTATTGAAAATATGAATTTAAGGCATCATAACCATTAATTTTCCCGTCAATAATGATTGGTTCGGTCATTTCTCGATACAATTGTAATACGCCTTTATTGGGTCCAGATCCAGTAAGTAATGTGTTTATTTCAGCAAGAGATACTGCTGCACCACTATTTGAATCTAAAATTTCGTTAACGAGATTTGCAACATCAGCTTTAGATGTTGAATTTGGATTTTTAGCATAAGATAAAAAACGAGAATATTGTACATTTACCTTTGTAATATAATCTTGTAAATCATTATCACGAGTTTCCCATGCTTGGTACAGCTGTTGTTGTTGAATAGCTTTTAATTCTTTTAGAATTAATGCTGTATCTTTTGCTAGTTCTTTTTGAAGACCATTGATGGCTCCTTCAATATAACTCAGTTCTTTTTCGAGTGCTTCTGATTCTGATTGCCCCGTGTCTCCTTCAATTCCTTTGAGAACCCATCCTGCACCTTCTTCTAATCCGGTTGTGATAAGTCCTGCTACAATTGATGTGCTAATTGCTACTAAAATCCCTGCCATGATATTTATGTTTTAAAGTTTCTTAAAATTAGATATAGAAACAAACATATATAGCGGTACTAATACTGAAATTTAAAAACAAGTACTATTGCGTAGGGTAGGCTGAACTCACACTTTTATTTAGAGCCTTTGTTCTAAATAGTTGTTATTAACTGTTGCTTTTGTACCTTTTTACTTTAGTCCCTTATTTCGCTTTTTTAAGTGGATTTAGTATTATTTCATTGAGTATGTAAAGGTTTAACAGTATTTATTTAATCTTTAATACAACGAACAGAATACCCCTTTGCTTTTTTTGCAGATGGCAGGTACACATCACTGGAATTATCGGAGAAAGTTATACTTACCGCTAGACCTTCATCGTCTACAGTAGTGCTCCACCATTTTCCATATTCACCTAAATATGAAAATTCACCATCTTCACTAACCCATCCACCAGGAAGGGCATCAAAATGTTGGTAATTGTCTCCATTTCCTGAAGTTCCGTAATCATTTGCCCAATTGTTTTTACTTTTAAGATATCCTCCTAATTTATCTTTACCAAAATAGGTAACAAGAACATTCCATTCATCTTCACTAGGAATATGCCATCCCTTTGGAGCCAAACCACGTGAATCATTTACTGCATACCAATTGTATAATTTCCCTAGTTTAAAACCAAACTTATTATTATGATTATAATAGCAATATGCAGGAATACCTTTCTCTCCAGCTTCTTTCCACTCTTGCGCAGTTTGTGCATGAAGGATTTTATCTCCATTTTTAAATGTTGTCGTTCGTAAATTATAAACTTGCCATTCTTGATTTTCAACTTTCATATTATATAACCACACATCATCTGTATATACAATGGCAAGGAGCTCGTTTTTTAAGGCAGTAGACAAATCATAATTTACTTTTTCTTGTTTACAACGTTCAATAACTTCATCAATTTTATCTAAGGCTAATAACGTTTGTCCTGACTTAGATAATAAACAAGCATGGAGATATGTTCTATCAATGTCAGGTTGCAATTCATGAATATCCTTTGCCCAAAACAATGCTTCTCGAATGACCTCTGGATCGGTTTCATTTTTATAAATATCCCAAATCATTTTTGACATGCTTGTCACATATTTCTCTTTAAATAGGTTCAAACTATTCTTGGTTGCTTCGACTGCATTTTTGAATTCCGCCTTCCATGTCTCGTTATCTTTCATGTCTAGACTCATGCTAAAAATGGGATGTAATTGGTAAATGGGATCATCGTAATTGTTCCAATAGGCCTTAGTAAGATAATAGTTCTTATTTACTTCGTTTAAAATCTCTTTAAAAGATTGTATCACTTTTTTTTCTAATTTAGAATTAGAATGCATTTCTAAAAGAAGTATTGGGTCCTTAAATCCGCTTCCAGTAGTAAGTTGTAGATATCTAGAATTTGAATATACACTATAAGAATTGTCTTCATAGTCGAACATCAAATACCCTTTTCCGTAATTTGTAACCATCATTTTTACCTCTAATTCGGCAGCAATAAACTTGGAGATTTCATTTTGATGTTCGCCTTGAGCGTATACAGTTGAACTTTTAAAAATGAATATAGAAAAGAGAATAAACAGTTGAATAAATAATTTCATAAAGTTATATTTTTATCTTTTTAAAAAATAGTAAAGCCTATTCATTTGCCTTTAATGGAAGACAATGAATTTAATCAAAATACAATTTGTCATGAGTTAATTCTGACTGAAAAGTGAATGATAGCGGGTTACATAATAGGTTAATATTGCATAAAAGTAATCTAATTTTTGAAATAATAAAATAAAATATACTCCCGAAATAGAGCAGATTCACACTTTTATTTTGAGTCTTTATTCTTAATATTTGTTGTCATATATTGCTTTAAGTATCTCTCCCTTAATCCCTTGTTTTGTTTGCTCTAATTAAAAGAGGCAACCAATTTGGTCGCCTCTTTTAATTTTATTAATAAGCTCATTTTAAGATATTACTTTACTACCAGGTCATTTTATTAAACCAATAACGATCTCTGTAGTGGCTAATATAATATACGATTCCATAGTTTTTTACAGCTCTTACGGTTTTTGGTAAGACATAAGGTACGGTTCCTGTACCATGTTCAAATGGTATAATTATAGGCTTTGCAAAAGAGCCTTTGTTGTCAGTATAAAATGTGTCAAACGAAATATTATTGCTATTATTTGAGAATATTCGCAATCCGTTTTCTAAATATAATGCAGATAATGAACCTTTCTCTTTTTGGTCGTTTTTATATTGTTTAGAATTAAACAAAGGCATAAAGCCTTTTAAAGTACCTGTAGTGTCAAAATTAACAATAATACTAGAACCATACGTATATAAGTAGTCTAGCTCATTAGTCATTGCATTTCCATTTTTTCTAAACTCACTATCTTCAAGGTGTTTTTCACCTATCATAAAAATATCATCATTAATGATTTTTACATCAACTACATGAAGACTTTTCAAGTCTTCAGAGTTTAAATCATCGCTCCACTCATGGATACCAATTAAGTTATTAGTACTTAAATCATATAAAAAAGCACCATCATTATTTTTGCCTTCTTTACTATTTATTTTAATAACACTACTTTTTCCGTTCCAGAAAAAACCTGTAAACATAGACTTGCCGTGTACGTTTATAAGTTTCATTTCCATTGGCAAAAATCCTGGAGAAGAGAAAGATTGTGTCTCAACAGAATTACCATTAAATGTTAGCAATTGAGATAGGCGTGTTTTTTTGTAAGCATTACTAATTTTATTCATAACAACTTCACCAGAGTTCTGTACAAATATATTTTCTTGATAAGCTCTCTTACTATCGTAATTTAATGTTTCACTCTGTTCCCAGAGAAGGTTTAATTGATTATCATATACCCATATTTTTACTTTTTCTTGAGTTTTCTTAACAAAAGGCATATTAGCAACAATCGCAATTTTAGTTTGATCTGGAGAAATAGCAATGTTATAAAATCCAGATTTTGAATACCCATCAATAGTAAAAGATGCTAGAATTTTATGATCACTTACTGTATTTTCTTTTTCTGAATAGACTTGCACATTAACTTCATGCTTAGCCATTTTTTTGTGCATTACAGTTGACAAAAAAATGAGTTGATCATCTAATTCAATAACCTCTTTTAAATCTGCAGCACGTAAGCCTAGCTTTGGTAAATTAAAAGATGTTGTCTCAACAGATTTCATAGATTGATCATACTTGGTCAATACCATAGTTTTTTTGTTGTCCATCATAACATTATCTAAATGATGTAATGTCATAAAACCATAGGCAGAAGGGAATACAATTTTATAAGTGTCTTTTTCACTTTCTTTATTAAAATAATTGCTATGTTCTGTTTTAAACTCTTGAGCAAAACCAAAACTAAGTGCTAAGCAAGCAATAATTGTTAGTAGTATTCTTTTCATTATCAATTATAGTTTATAAACCTGCTCTTCAAGTCTTGTAAATGTTATTTTATCGTTATAATCTAAATCTAAATCAATACGCCTTTCTTGCATTAAACCTAGAGTTTCTTCGGCTTGTGTTTTATCTTTAAGACTTATATCTACACGCATTAAATTAAAGAAAATCATCTTAGCGATTTTTTTGTTCATTACAGCTTTTTTGTCGTTGTAATCTACTTTTGCAAGTTCTGTTTTCCAAACGTCTCTAACAGCTTCGAGCTCAGTTTTTGAGCGTTCTCTTATTTCTGAAGAAGTTTCCTTTTTTAATTTCCTATAGGCTGAGATTGCTTTGATTTTTGCATTTTCTAAAGCATCGTATGCTCTGTTTTTATTCTTTGGAAATTCAATTTTTATAGATGATGCTACTGGAATATAGCCAAACTCTTCATTGATGTATTTACCAATATTTTTCATTATTTTATTGACGTTATTTTTCTCATAACGTTCTAAATTAATGGTATTACTAGAAGACGACGTTAAAAATTGAAATTCATCATCAAAGTTTTTTTCATTAATAAGATCGGCACCTTTCATTACTTTTAAATTGGTAGATTGGCTATAAAATGTTTGTCCGCCATTATCTTGAAATATCATTTTTGAGATGTTGATAATAAAAAGGATATCACTACCTTTTTCATAGCCTAATAAGACTACACCATCAGCTAAAACATTATTGTCAAAGATGAGATGATCATTTAAATTTGGTTGAATATATTGTGGTTCTCTAGGTTTTACATATGTTGGTTTAGAAGGGACTCTAAGTTTTGGTTTTTTCCCTTGATCTGTTAAGGCTAATCGCTCTAGTAATGTGAGGTCTTTGAAATCTTTCATTTCTTTATCATAACGTGCTTCTGCCTTTATGACTTCATCATCATGATTAGTTAAACGTTCTTGAAATTCGATTTCACTTTCTTTGAGCACGTTAACATAATTTGCTTTTTCAACTTCAAAATCTGCTAAAGATTGCGCATTTAATTCTGCAACAGTTAATGTATATGGTGTTTCAACAATAGTATTATATGTTTTAATAGATTCATCTAACTGATTATTAGGTATTCTTACGTCAAAATAGCTAACTTGTTCTGATAGCGCTCTTTGGCCAAAACTAGTCGTGTAAATCACTAATGTTGTGAATATTAAGAAAATACTTTTTTTCATTTTTTTGTTTTTTAATGGGTTGCAATATTACAATATTTTTTTGTAAATGTTAATTTACTTATAGGTGCTTAAGATTCTAATTTGGTTTTATTTCAATTACCATTCCAAAGTATATATGATACAAAAATGTATTTTTGCATATATTCTTTTACATGCTTTATATTATAATTTTTATAGAAAAGAAAGTGATGGATATTCAAAAATCCCTTACGGCCAAGTTTTTTTTAACGAATTTATAAAGCTCTTATGTTTTCAGCTACAATTGTATAATCGTATTGTAAATCTTCATGTAAGTTCACTATTTTTTTAGATACGGCTTCCATATTACGCTCATACAAATTTATTAATGTTGTATTACGTTTTATAGAAGGAGACATCGTTTTTAATTTTTTACAAAAGTAGAGGAGAAGTTCTACTTCGGTTTCTTTGTTAAGCGAATACCTAATGTATTTTTTTGTGTGTCTTAAAATTTTACGAACACTTTTTTTTATATAGAAAAAACTATCTGTATTGATCAGCTCAAACTGTTCGTCAATCTCTTCTTTTACAGTTTCTATATACCCTTGTTCACTATCTGATTCAAACAATAAGTAGGTGAGAAGTTCTTTGTTTTCTTTTTTGAAACGGGATAAACGCAGGCATAGTTCTGCTAATTCTTCATTGGATTTATGTTTAAGTTCTTTTCTAATAGTTACAACAGAAACGGCTTTCATATATCGGTTTTTAGTGCTGTGTTTTAATATGTTTCAATATACACAAAAGGCTAACAATTTGTGATTATAGATTATAATGTTTTCGAATGGTTCTTCTTACTTTAATTAATCGGTATATACCAATACCTAAGAGAATGGCAGATACGATAATGAGGATTATTCCGTAGGATTTTATATCTGAAAAAAAATCTAATTTTAGAATTGTAACACCAGTTCCGAGAACAACAAGGAATGTTCTAAAATAAGCTAGAAAAGTGCGTTCGTTTGCAAGTTTTGTTCGCTCTATAGCTAACCAATCTCGTGTAATAAGTGTCGTATCGTTTTTCATTATTTTTTGAGACCATCAATTGAAAGTTTACCCGCTCCAGTTAAGAATATTACAGTAAATGCAATAAGAAATAATAAGGCGTGTTCTTTAGTCCCTATATTGTCTTTAGCATGAACAATAAAGGCAGCAACTAGCATTGTAAGAGCTGCAGGGATTGCAGCCCATTTAGTTTTATAACCAATAATAATTAAAATAGAGGCTACAACTTCACCAATTATAGTCAGTATCAAAGAAGGCATTTCTCCAATATTAAGAGGGTCAGGAAAACCAGATGGATTAGAAAGTTTACTTATTTTGGGTATTCCGTGAGTTAACATAAATCCACCAAAACCAACTCTTAATAAGAGTAAGGCCAAATCGGTAAAATTCTTTTTTATCATAAGTAAAACTTGTTTAATTTCCTTTTAAAAGATTGACGCTTACTGTTGCTAATTCATTATTAGGAAATTTAGAAAAATAATTAGGATCTGGGTGTAATCCTGCTTCTTTGGCTATTGTATTAAATACATCTACTTCTAAAATGTATTGATCACTATACCCATGAGTTGCATCGTATGCCGTTGCGGCAGTTTTTCCAATATTTTTGGATACTAATTTTGGATCTACAGTATGCAATTCTATCATTAATAATCCAAAACGCTCTACATAAGGTTTCCATTTGGTAAGATGTTCTAATAAGGAATCTTCAACCAAATTATTACTAATGCGTTGTCCAGAAGAAGTATATGCTCCAGAAGAATTACTTACTCTATTTGTTGTGTTTTGTGGTGTTTCCCAAATGCGATTATGGTCTAAAAATGTGCGAACATTGAGTAAATCTTTGAGTTCAATATTATAGTCTTCTTTTAGATCATTAGCTAAAATATCGGGTCTGCCTATGTCTCCCCAAATCACTTTTGCCCAAATATCTGCTTTTATTAAATTGGCTCTTGTTACTTTTAAAGCTGCTTGATTAAAATCGGCTCCAACAAGTAGGAGAGGATGTTCATCTAGCATTTTACCACGACGTGTTTGGTATTCAATAACATCAAATATATGCTGTATAAACGCACCATTTCCACAACCCATATCTAATATGCCTTTGGGTTGTTCATCTATAGGTTTATTAAAGAGTGTTATAATGACTTCATCAATAACTTTAAAATATGTAGAATGTGCTCCACCACTTCCCCAAACATTCATTTCACGATGTACATGTTTTTCAGTTTCATTAGGAGACGACGTTTTTAGGATATGTTCATTTCCGAAGATTAAATCATCCAAATGAACAAATGTTGGTAAATACGATACAGTAACACCATAAGCACTGGCGCGTTTAGCAAAAAACAAACCTTCATTAGTAAATTGATAAGTGTTTTTCTTTTTATTAAACCAGCCTAAATGTGCAAAGAAATCTAATATTTTTTTGAAGCTTTCAGGGTCTTTGTGGTATTCTTCAGCTGTAAATGATGCGTCCATGAAATACTTGTGAAAGAGTCCGTTTACGCCTAGAAGCACTATGATAGGAGCAACAATAACACCTTCTATATGCTTTATAATTTGATACTCTACAGTGGTTTCATTTTTAATGTCCATTCCAAATTGAGTTTCATAAAGCTTAAAAACTTTTTCTAAAGCACTAAATGCATCCAGACCTATACGTTCATCTGGAAAGCGTACAGAATATTTAAGTAAATTAACTGCTTGTTGGTATAAAGGGATATACTTGAAGGCTTGTTCACTTAACGTATTGATTTCATATGTAACCGTATTGTTTTTATTATTGAGATGTTGTGTAAGCCAACCTTGTGAGGCTAGTAATCTTAATGCAACATTGAGATAGCCTTCATTAGCATTAAATTTTGATGTTAATGTAGATAATTCAACATTTTTGTGTTCTAGTAAATAATCTAAAACTCCTTTTTTATGCAATGAGAAAGCAGAAGTTGCTATTGCAATACCATCAAGGTGTCTAAAAATGGTACCTCTTAATTGTTCTTTGTCTTGTTTTGAAAGCATAGGTTGGTCACTTTCTTATAAATATAGAAAATCCATCATAAGTGTAATCGATTTTAACAATAAAAACAAAATTGTTTAGTTAAAGTGATTTACTAGTTGCTTTTTGAAATCCTAATATAAAACGCTTAAACTATTGTATTACCGTAGTTTAGGGAAATCTGTAGGATTCGTTTCATGCATAACCTCGTAAATAGCTTCAAAAATATCTTCTGCTGAAGGTTTAGAGAAATAGTCGCCATCTGTTCCGTAAGCAGGACGATGTGCTTTTGCTGTTAACGTTTTTGGCTGACTATCTAAATATTGAAATGCATCTTGTGTGTTTACGATTTCATTTAAGATATAAGCTGAAGCGCCTCCTGGAACATCTTCATCAATTACCATTAAGCGATTTGTTTTAGCAATACTTTTTGTGATATCATGGTTAACATCAAATGGTAATAATGACTGCACATCAATAACTTCGGCGTCTATACCAACTTCAAGAAGCTCTTTAGCTGTTTGTTCAACAATTCGAAGCGTTGACCCATAAGATACTAGAGTAATATCTGTACCTTCTTTTAAGGTTTCTACAACACCAATTGGCGTTTTAAATTCACCAATATTATTTGGCATTTTTTCTTTTAATCGATACCCATTTAAACATTCAATAATAAGTGCAGGTTCGTCACATTCTAAAAGTGTATTATAAAAACCAGCAGCTTTAGTCATATTTCTAGGGACTAAAACATGAATACCTCTAATTAAGTTAATAATTCCACCTAATTGAGAGCCAGAATGCCAAATACCTTCTAATCTATGGCCACGAGTTCTAATAATTAAAGGCGCTTTTTGCTTCCCTTTAGTTCTATATTGTAAAGTTGCTAAATCATCACTCATGATTTGCAATGCATATAAAATATAATCTAGGTATTGAATTTCGGCTATAGGGCGTAAACCTCGCATTGCCATGCCAATACCTTGTCCTAAAATTGTAGCTTCTCTAATCCCTACATCTGCAACTCTTAGTTCGCCGTATTTTTCTTGTAAGCCTTCTAATCCTTGATTTACATCTCCAATAGCACCAGAATCTTCACCAAAGATTAATGTTTCAGGATAGGTATTAAAAATAGCATCAAAATTATCTCTTAATATTAATCGAGCGTCAACCAATTCAGCATTACTATCGTAGGTTGGATTAACTGCTGTAGCATTCAATGCCGCTTTATTAGACGTACTATATAAGTGAGAGCTATATTTAGGCTGGATGTCTTCAATATAGGAATTAATCCAGTTTTGAAGTGCGTTTTTTTCGTCAGATTCTTCACTAACTAAATAGCGTAATGTTTTTCTAGCAGCCGAAAGTGAATCTTTTCTAATAGGTTCCTTAATTGCTTTTAAATCATTTATTATTTTAGAGATAAATGCTTTATTAGTACTTATTCTTGCAACACTAGAAATTAATTCGATTGCTGTTTCTTGCTCTTGTAAGATGGGTTCTAAATAGGCACTCCATGCTGCTTTTTTACCATCTCTTACATTTTTCTTTATGCCTTTATCAATGGTATCAAGTTCTTCTTCGATTGCGATATTATTGCTAATCATCCAAAGGCGCATTTGTGTAATACAATCATATTCAACTTCCCAAGCTAAACGTTCTTTACTTTTGTAACGTTCATGCGAGCCAGAAGTAGAATGTCCTTGAGGTTGTGTTAATTGAACAACATGTATCATTACAGGAACATGTTCTTCACGTGCTATTTTTTCGGCTTTTTGATAGGTTTCTATTAAAGCCGAATAATCCCAACCATTAACTTTTAATATTTCATAACCATTACCTTCTTCATCTCTCTGAAAACCTTTTAAGATTTCTGAGATGTTTTCTTTAGTCGTTTGATGTTTTGCATGAACAGAAATCCCATATTCATCATCCCAAATACTAATAACCATCGGGACTTGCAATACACCAGCAGCATTGAATGTTTCAAAAAACAAGCCTTCACTGGTACTTGCATTACCAATTGTTCCCCAAGCTATTTCATTTCCGTTCACTGAAAATTTGGTAGCATCAATACCTTTTACATTTCTATATATTTTTGAGGCTTGTGCTAATCCTAAGAGTCTAGGCATTTGACCAGCAGTAGGAGAAATATCTGCACTAGAGTTTTTTTGCTCTGTTAAGTTTTTCCATTCTCCATTTTCGTCAAGACTATGAGTTCCAAAATGACCACCCATTTGGCGACCAGCACTCATAGGGTCTGCTTTAATTGATGTGTGCGCATACAAACCAGCAAAGAACTGTTGTATGTTTAATTGATCAATAGCCATCATAAATGTTTGGTCACGATAATATCCAGAACGAAAATCTCCATTTTTGAATACTTTAGCCCAAGCTAATTGAGGTATTTCTTTTCCATCACCAAAGATTCCAAACTTCGCTTTACCAGTAAGCACTTCACGACGTCCTAATAAACTACACTCTCTACTTGTTACTGCAGTTTTGTAGTCGTTTAAGACCTCGATTTTGAAGTCTTCAAAAGTCATATTGGTAGTCGCTTTAGTTTGTGTTGGCATAGTTGTGAATTATTGGATGCAAATTTAGCTAATTTTTACTAATGTAACAACGTTGTTGATTGTTATATTATTAAGAATTCATCAAAAAAGTAATGATTTTTTAGTGATATTAATAAAATTTATTTAAAAAACACGATTTCGTTAAGAATGTGTTAATACCATTTTCTTCTAAATAAACCAAATAAAGCCTGCGGGTCTACAGTAAATTTTATTCTAATTTTTTGATCATAATTGGGTTGGCCAATTTCCCAACCAAGATTTGAATAGATGGGGAAGTAGAGTTCAAAATAGTCGGTAACTAAGTCTAATTTTATTCCAGAATCATAAACAAAATCAGGATTAATGCCTTTGTTTTTAACTAAGCCAATATCTCCATAGGCTTCAATATATTTCCATATAGTAGTACTTGCATTGGCAGTTGTCATCCATTGGTTAGCAAATGGTGTTTCTAATTTAGATTTAAAACCACCTTCGGCAATAATAATTTGCTGACTAAAAATTCCAGAGGCTTCTGAGCGTCCTAGATAATTATAATCAAATAAATAATCTGTAGGTCTATCTAATGCAAAACTAAAGTAGTCTGATGATGAACTTGTATTGTTATATAAAAAGGTACCAGCAAATAAGCGTAGATTAAATTGTCTATTACTTTCAGAAAGTTTTCGGTATTCGTAGTTAATAGATATTTTTCCGAATTTACTAGCTATTTGTGCATCATAATACCAGCGATTAAAGTTCACTAAACCAGGATTGGAACTTATATATCTCAAATTAAGAACACTATAGTCTGGTTCTAGTAAGTCTTCTATAATCGCATTTTCTCCAACTTCTCTTGAGATACTTATATATCTAACATTTAGAGAGCGTGTTTTATTTGATCGAAAGTCTTCATTTTCTCTAAAGAAAAATGATAAACTTGGTGTTAGGATCGTTACAAACGAATCTTCGGCAAATGAATTGTATTTAGCAACGACTCCATAGGTAATATTGAATAAATCCATGTCTTCAATATTATGCGTATAAAATAGACTACTACTACCTGTTATTGATTTAGATTTTGTAGCGTATACAGGAGAAAATCTATAGTTCAATCGTTTTCTTAAAACAGATTTATTATAAAATTTAGCACCAAGTGTCAGACCATCATAAATGTTTCTAAATTCTACCTGAGGCATTATGAAAACTTGATTGTAATACGGGTCTTCGATGTCTTTAAATAATCTAAATTGTAATGGTTTATTCGTTATAAATGATCCTTTTAGAGATTTAAAATTATCTCGTAAATTAAATTCAGGAATAGTATTGTCGTAATTAAGGGCTAGTTTATTCAAACTATCTCTAGGAATAGTAATGGTTTTGCGTCCATTTATATTATCAATCCATATTTTAGATAAAATGGAATCATTACTAAGTGTAAACAAAGATACAGGCATGCTATTCTCTCTTTTGTTCTTGATAGTTAATGTAACAGAGTCTTCGGTTTTCTCAATGGTTTGAATTTTAAAGTCTATTTTTTTTCTAGAAGCGATATAGTCTTTAAAAAACCAATTGATGTCTTTAGTTGTTTTAGATTTTATAAGATTTTCAAAACGATTTGAATTGGTTATTTTTAGCTGTTCAGTTTTTAAATATTCTGAAACTGTAGATTCTAATATATCTTTATTTACATAATCATTTAGGTAACGTAGACCAATACCTGCTTTATATTTTCCAGAAATATTAGCATTAAATTTTAGTAAAGAATCTTTTGATGTTGTTAATGCTTGGTCACGATTGGTTCTGGCCATTTGCATATAAAACAGATTGAACTGGTCGTTATAGGCTAAATCTGAAGCATGAAAAGAGCGAATTCCCCATATATTTGCTAGTTTTCCCAAAAGTTTGGTGTCTGGATAATAGGTTTCAACATATTTCATCAAGAAATAAATTTGAAAACCATCTCTTAACCAATAATCTTTTCTTGGATTGATAAGTAAAGTATTTTCTAGATAATTATTTAATGCTGTTTTTAAAAGTTTTAATTCATATTGAAAATTATCAGGAAAGGGTAATATAAAATCAGGTAATTGGTTTAGCCCATAAAGCGGATCTTTTTTATAATCATCTTTTGTGATTAATAAACGTTCATGAGGATATTCGCCAAGATGTTCGGTAATGAAACGTGTGATTTTATCTGTGATTAAAGCTTTTTCTTCATTTGTAATACCTTCATTTGATAGGTTTGAAAATATAGTAAAGTTATCAGTTTGAACAAATTTGTATTCTGAAAACTTTGTCAATATCAAAAGTGTATTTACCCGATTTTTTCCGTGCAAAAAGAAAGTCTGCCTATCTTTAGTTTGTTTGATATCTAAAGTATTAAGCTCAGAAACTAGTTGGTAATTGAGGGGAAATTCGATTTGAAAGGTTAAATCTGCTTTAGGAATGTATAAATCATCAAGATTCTTATTGCTGTAATAGTGCCATTTTCCGTCATAAACAGCTGGTGTAAGATACCAGTATTTTAGATTAAAATCTTTTTCAGGGCTTATGCCATAACCTGTAAAATTATCATCGGGTAATACAATATCATAAGTTAACGAGAGGTCATAAAAAGCATTTGGTAATACCGGTTTTTGTAACGTGACTTGAATGACATCTGGATATAGGTCTACATTAGAAAAATGTAAAGCATTTGAGTTTTTATCTTCAACTTTAGTGATTAATGTATAACCTCTTTGTTTGTTTTTTGCGAAATGAAACTTATCATTGTATTCTTCTATAAATCGCTGTGCTAGTGGTGTTTTTTTAGAAGAGTAAGCATTGTTCCAGTCGTTTAGGTAAATTGTAGATAAGGTGTCATTACTTTCGTTTTGATAGGTAATGCGTTGATTTATTTTTATTGTTTTACTATTAACATCTAAGGAAGCTCTTAGTTCAATTTTATTTTGACTAAAAGCAATCAGGCTACTCCAAAGGAAAAGATTAATAAATAAAACAGATTTTAGTTTCAATGCGTAACGACAAATTTTAAGGGTTTAAACTGAAATTTTGAACTTGTAATATAATAGATGCCATTCGCAAATTGTGATGTATCTATATGTATTATTGTATTGTTGACATCAATAGTTTTTATGACTTGGCCTAAATTATTAAATACAGATAATGATAATGAATTTTGTAAGCTAGCTTTTATTTTTAGCTTTAGAATATTATCAACACTGTTTGTGCCTAAAATGATGATATTATCTTCAATTAAAACATTTTTTAGACTTAATGACTGATTGGTTTGTAATTCTAATGTAACGGGAAGATGATCACTAAAATTATGTAAAGCATCTCGTATTGTAAAAGAATAGTCTGCTCCAGCACAATCACTAGAGTTTATAGATTGATTATAACATTGTACATTGGCATTATTTCCGTAGACTTTATAACTATTATTTATAAAAGATAATTCAGGATTAGACAACATATTTGTTGAAGTCATTATAAAATCAAATCGGTCATCAAAACCACCCGTAGAACCGCCAAACCCTGTTTGTGTTCTAGTAGATTGTGTCATCACATCAATATAACTGGTGTTGTTGTGCCAGCTTCCTATTCTGTCTGCTGGATCTATAAAAGTAATCGCATTGCTAGTATCTACTAATCTTTGAAATGCAGGTTCAGAATTTGTATACACATTAAAATCTCCTGCGAGTACAATATTACTATCTAAAGGAAATGTATCAAGATATATTATCAAGTCTTCAATCATTTCTAATCGAGAGGCTTGATTTGCTGTTCCACTAGAAGCTTTAAGGTGACAAACAATAACATCTATAATGATAGGGTTTGTTGCTTGACTAATTGTATTAAGTTTTAATTTATAGTGATTAAAGTCTCTAAAAATAGTAGTCACAATATTCTGGCTTTCTAAACTAAACTTTGAACTGTCATAATATAGTAACTGCTGCAAATCATTTTGATTACTTATAGTATCGTCTGATGTGTTAAGCTCAAATGCTGCACTTCGATAGTCAGAATTAATACCTTGTAAGGAACTTAATATAGTATTTGCTCCAGTTTCATTATTGAGTTCACAAACCATAAAGAGATCTGGTCTATAATCATTTAAAACAAGTTCTAGATATTGTAAACGATTAGGTACAGCATCTTCTAACGGAAAATTTAGTACGTTGTAAAACATGAGTTTAAAGTTTTCTTGAGCAGAAAGCGATTGAAACATTAAAGCACAGGCAACTGTAAACAAATATAATTTCTTAATCATAGCGGTAATCTTGAAATTTTTGCTTTTATATCTGGTCTAGAAATTAGGACTCAGCCCATATTCCTTATAGAATTTATCCAATATAGAGATAACTTCGTCTGAAGTATCTACAACATGAATAAGATCTAAATCATTAGCACTAACATTTGAAAATTTTGCTAAAAGGGTACTTTTTACCCAATCCATTAAACCATCCCAGAATTCACTTCCAACGAGAATGATTGGGAATTTTTCAATTTTATTTGTTTGAATTAGCGTAATGGCTTCAAAGAGTTCGTCTAGTGTACCAAAACCTCCTGGCATAACAACAAAACCTTGAGAATACTTTACAAACATTACTTTTCTTACAAAGAAATAGTCAAAATCTAAACTCTTATCATTATCGATATAAGGATTGTCATGTTGTTCAAAAGGGAGTTCAATATTTAATCCTACTGAAGTTCCTCCAGCAATATGCGCACCTTTATTACCAGCTTCCATAATTCCTGGTCCACCACCAGTAATGACACCATAACCATGATTTACAATTTTGGATGCAACTTCTTCAGCTAATTTATAATATTTATGATCTGGTTTAGTTCTTGCAGATCCAAATATAGATACACAAGGTCCAATTTTACTGAGTTTTTCGTAGCCGTTTACGAATTCTCCCATGATTTTAAAAATAGCCCAAGAGTCATTAGTCTTTATTTCATTCCAACCTTTATGGTTTTGTTCTTTTCTCATATGTTATGATCTTTAATTTTTTAGTCAACCAGCTAATTTAATTCTTTTTTTAGAAATTTTGCTGTGTAACTCTTTTTATCTTTTATAATCTCCTCTGGAGTTCCTTTTGCAACAACCTTTCCACCACCTTGACCACCTTCATAGCCAATATCGATGATGTAATCTGCCATTTTAACAACATCTAGATTGTGTTCAATAATTAAAACAGTATTGCCTTTGTCAACAAGTTTATTTAGTACAAGCATCAACACACGAATATCTTCAAAATGCAAACCAGTTGTAGGCTCATCTAGGATGTAAAACGTATTACCAGTATCACGCTTACTTAGTTCTGTTGCCAATTTAATACGTTGTGCTTCTCCTCCAGATAAGGTTGTACTTTGTTGACCAAGTGTTATATAACCTAAGCCTACGTCTTTAATCGTGCTTAGTTTTTTATGAATTTTTGGAATATGCTCAAAGAAATTTACAGCATCATTCATTGTCATATCTAATACATCACTAATAGACTTCCCTTTGTATCTAATTTCTAAGGTTTCTCTATTAAAACGTTTTCCTTGACAAGTTTCACATTCGACATAAACATCTGGAAGGAAATTCATTTCTATCACTCGTAATCCACCGCCTTGACAGGTTTCGCAACGTCCGCCTTTGACATTAAAACTAAAACGTCCTGGTTTATAACCACGAATCATGGCTTCAGGAATCTTCGCAAATAAGCTGCGAATTTCACTAAAGGTTCCTGTGTATGTTGCAGGATTACTTCGTGGTGTTCTTCCAATAGGAGATTGGTTAATATCAATGACTTTATCAATATGCTCTAAACCTTTTATGCTTTTATAGGGCATTGGTTTTTTAACACCATTAAAGTAATGCGCATTCATAATAGGGTAGAGGGTTTCATTGATAAGTGTAGATTTCCCACTTCCCGAAACTCCTGTAACACCTATCATTTTCCCTAATGGTAATTCGACCGATACATTTTTTAAGTTATTTCCAGTACAGCCTTTAAGTTCTATTTTTTTACCATTCCCTTTTCGTCTTTTCTTCGGAACAGGAATTTTTTTCTTTCCATTAAGATAATCTGCAGTTAAAGTGTCATGCGTTAGGAGTTCTTTTGGATTACCGATACTAATAATTTCACCACCATATTTTCCTGCTTTCGGACCAATATCTATCACATAATCGGCACGTTCTATCATGTCTTTGTCATGCTCTACAACAATAACCGAATTTCCAATATCACGAAGTGCTACCAGAGAATTGATTAGTTTTTCGTTATCACGTTGATGTAAACCTATACTTGGCTCATCCAAAATATATAGCACACCTACTAGTTGTGAGCCAATTTGAGTGGCTAGTCTAATACGTTGTGCTTCTCCTCCAGAAAGCGATTTAGAGCTTCGATTTAATGATAAGTAGTTTAAGCCGACATCTAATAAAAACTGTAATCTTGCTTTGATTTCTTTGATGATTTCCTCGGCAATTTTGAATTGTTTTTCACTTAAATGTTTGTGTAAATCTTTAAACCATTCGGCTAAATCAACAATGTCTTTTTGCGCTAATTCTGCTATATTTAAATCGTTGACTTTGAAATAAAGGGATTCTTTTCTTAATCTAGAGCCTTCGCATGTAGGACAAGAGACTTTATCCATATAGTCTTTCGCCCATCGTTTAAGCGATGTAGTTTCGGCATTTTGGTATTGACTTTCAATAAAATTAGCGACACCTTCAAAATCAATTTTATATTCTCGAGTAACGCCTAAGGTTTTACTTTCTACAGAAAATTTATCATTACCACCATACATCATCATTTGTTTCGCATCAGCAGGTATGTCCTTAAAAGCATCTGCTAAGCTAAAATCAAAGCGTTGCGCAATGGTTTCTAATTGTTTAAAAATCCAACTGTTTTTTTGTGGACCATGAGGTGCTAATGCTCCAGCTTTTATAGAAATCGTTTCATCAGGAACAATTTTCTTTTCATTAACTTGGTATAAGGTTCCAATCCCATTACATGTTTGACAAGCGCCTTTTGGAGAGTTGAAAGAGAAATTATTAGGTTCTGGATTTGGATACGATATTCCAGAAGACGGACACATTAAATTACGACTAAAATAGCGTGTTTCGTTGGTGTCATGATCTAAAACCATAAGGACATCATCACCATGATACATGGCTGTATTGATGGTTTCAGAAAGTCGTTTGTCATTATTAGTAGTATCATCAATTTTCAATCTATCGATAACAATTTCTATATCGTGAGTTTTATAACGATCTAGTTTCATCCCTTTTACTAAATCACGAACTTCACCATCGGTTCTTACTTTTACAAAACCTTGTTTAGCAATTTGCTCAAATAATTCACGATAATGTCCTTTACGAGACCGAATAACAGGAGAGAGGATATTAATCTTTTTTCCTGTGTAACTTTTTATGATGAGAGCTTTAATTTGCTCATCATTATAACTTACCATTTGCTCACCAGTATTATAACTATAGGCATCACTTGCACGAGCAAATAAGAGTCGTAAGAAATCATAAATTTCGGTAATGGTCCCAACTGTAGATCGTGGTGATTTACTCGTTGTTTTTTGCTCAATAGCAATCACAGGAGAAAGGCCATCAATTTTATCAACATCAGGACGTTCTAAACCTCCTAAAAACTGACGCGCATAAGCAGAAAATGTTTCAATATAACGACGTTGACCTTCAGCATAGATAGTATCAAACGCTAGTGATGATTTACCACTACCAGATAGCCCTGTAATAACTACAAGTTGCTCACGTGGAATAGTTACATCAATATTTTTTAGGTTATGTACTCTAGCACCTTTAACCTCAATGGCATTGTCAAATTTACTCATAAATGTACTTGGAACTTTTTATTTAGATAGCAAAGTTGCAAAGGTACAAATTCTGCAATAAAAAAAGGAAACTTAGTAGCGTAGGTCTATTAGAAAAAAGACTCCAATAATGTTCTATTGGAGTCTTTAGGTTTTTGAAAATGAAGTCTTTATTCTTTAATCAATTGCTTTACAATTTTCCCATGATTACTTGTGATTTCTAAAAGGTAAGAGGCGGTATTTAAATCTGAAATATCTACTGTAATAATTTCTGTTTCTTGTCGTAAATCATTTTTTTTAATTAAACGTCCCAGCATATCATAAATGCTTAATTCTTCTAAAGTTAGATGTTGTGTAACAATACTAAATGTGTTTTTAGTTGGATTGGGATATTGTATTAAAGACTCTTCTAATTAAGTATTTGTTAAGCTTAACAACATTTAATGTCTTATTTAGACTGAAATCGCAACAATTTACGGGGCAAAAGAGCAACTAATAATTGATTGTCTTTAGTTGATGCAATTTTATAATTAAAGACTGATTGTAACATAAAAAAGCCTTTCTATTTCTAGAAAGGCTTTTTATGAAGTAAAAATTAATATTAATGCATTAATTCTTAATAATTCTAACCGTTTTAGTAGCATTACCTATAGTTACTTGCACAAAATATGCACCAGATTGTAAGTTAGACATATCGATGTCGTTGTCTATTGTATTTGGTGTATTTCTGTAAACGACTTGTCCTAATGTATTTAAGATAGTTACACTAGAAATATCATTTTGAGCGCGTAATGATAGTACATTATTAACAGGGTTTGGATAGTAACTAAACAAGTTATTAATAGTTACTTCTTCAGTAGATAATGTTGCACAAGTTACATCTGCAGACCAACCTGTTTCTTGAACAGAACTATCAGAACTGAATACTATTGTTAAAGCTCCAGAAGGATGTGTTGAGGTAAAAGCATCACCAATACTAAGAATACTAGTTGCTGTACCAGAAACACCTCCATCACCACTTTCCTCGCCACAAAGCGTCATCGCTAAAACAGGTGAAGCAGTATCTGGTCCATTATAAATCGTTAAGAAATCATAACAACCGTCTTGTACTCCTGTTCCTGTTGCTGATTCTAAATCAACATATGTAAATGTAATTGTAACAGCATCTCCTGCGAGATCTGGAGTTATTGTCGTTGTTGTAGCTTCACTTGCAGAATAGCCTCCTGAAGCTCCTCCTGAATCTACATAAACACCACCACAACTAGGAGGTAAAGGTGTTGTATTGAATGCAAATGGTCCAGCCCAAAGCGATACATCACCACCACAATCTGCTTGTACATAAAATTCGTATGCATTTTCAGATGTTAAGCTAGTAGCAGTATATGGATTTGTAACACCAGTAGCTGTAGCTATCATTGTTTGAGTGCCTCCTGCAGTAATATCAACAATTTCAATATTCCAAGACATAGCACCTCCATTTTCGGTCCATCCTAAATCAGTAGTACTATCCGTAATGTTATCCACAGTTAAAGTGCTTGGAGTTGGGCATGTCTCAAGTGTTGAAAATGCAAATGGTCCAACCCATGTAGAAGTTCCATCACCACCACAATCTGCTTGTACATAAAATTCATAATCATTATTTTGAGTTAAACTAGAAGCAGCATGAGGATTAGTAACTCCAGTAGCTGTAGCTGTCATCGTTTGAGTTCCACCAGCAGTGATATCTACGATTTCAATATTCCATAACATTTCACTACCGGCTATAGTCCAACCTAAATTTGCAGTAGTATCTGTAATAGTTGTTGCTGTAAGATTAGTTGGAGCAAAACAAGTTGGAGCTTCGTCAAAGATAACGGTATCGATAGCCATATCGCTTTCAAAACCAGCACCTCTTGTTCCTCTAAAAGTTACTTGAACGGTTGTACCTGCATATGCCGCTAAGTCTATAGTTGTAGTAAGAAAAGCATCATCTTCAAGTTGTTGTTGTCCAGTTAAAGTAAACTCTAAGTTTCCATTAACTAATATGTCTAAAGTTCCCATATCGTCACCAAACATGTGGTAATCAAATGACAAAGAAGGCACTGTTAAAGTTGATAAATCAACAATAGGGGAAAATAACTCAGTAACTGCAGCTGTTCCTGGACCTGTAGCTTCTGTAAATAGATAGTTTCCATTACTAACACCAGCTCCTGGCCCTGTCCCGCCTGATGATGTATCTGTAGTAGCAGCCACTTCCCAATTGTAACCATCTCCACTAACATTTCCTGACCAACAATTTTCACTAGTAAAATCGGCTGCAGAAACTGTAAAGGTTTCAAAGTTTTCTGAATATGGTGCAGCTATTGCATCGCATGCAGTCGTAAATGCAAATGGTCCAACCCAATTTGAATTTCCATTAGGATTACAGTCTGCTTGAGCATAAAATTCATAAGCATTATTTTGAACTAAGCCAGTTTGGTTATACGGGTTTCCAACTCCTGTAGCTGTAGCTGTCATCGTTTGTGTTCCACCAGCAGTTAAATCTACGAGTTCTATATTCCACAGTATTTCTGATCCACCAATCCAAGATAAATCGGCCGAATTAGCTGTTATGTTTGATGCACTTAGCACTGTAGGATCAGGACAAGCAACAGTTGTTGAAAAGGCAAAAGGGCCTATCCAAATTGAAGTACCGTTACCAACACAGTCTGCCTGTACATAGTATTCATAATCGTTAGATGGTGTTAATCCTGTTTGAGCAAATGGGTTAGTAACTCCAGTGCTTGTCGCTGCCATTGTTTGAGTTCCACCAGCAGTTATATCTATCAATTCTATATTCCATAAAGATTCAGAACCGCCAGCATTCCAACTTAAATCAGCTGAAAAACCACCAACATTATTAGCTGTTAATCCATTTGGATTAGGGCAATTAGGCGTAGGTCCAAAAGTAATTGACCAATCGTCAACCATCCCTGTATCACCACCAGCATCATCACAAAGCAGTAATCTCCAATCACCATCGGCATTAATTCCAGCGGTATTAAAAGCTGCTAATGCTTCAATAGGACTATAAGTTCCTGTGAAAGGAGCATCTCCAGCAGCAACATCTGAAATACTTGTAACACCAAAATCACTAAAAACAGTATTGGTAAGATTATCACCACCAGCACCATTGTCCATCATTAAAATAATTGTTACAGTTCCAGTTGGATCTACTAAACTAAATTCAAGATCGGCAACAAAGGAATGTGTAATATTCATTGTTACACTTTCAATACTATTGGTCGTTCCAAGAACACCAACACCAGAAACAGTAAGCGGTAAGTCTAGAGCATTAGCTGTACCACAAGTTGCTGAAGATCCTTGAATGTCATAAGGACCACCCGAATCTGTGAAAGTTTGGGAAAATCCAAATGAAAAAGAAAGTAGGGCAAAAAGTAAAAAAGTAATTCTTTTCATAATTGTTAAGGTTATATAATTAATTAAAATAAAACGCTAAAATTAAGAAATATACTTAAGTGACTATTTTTTTTTGATCCCTACATTAGTGATAACTATAAGTTTTAAACAGTAACTATTTGACGTGTAATTGTTAATAGTGTTTACTCTTTTTTAATAACTTTTATATCATCAATTTCTAATCCTAAAAACATTAGTTTATGAAACGTTGGTAATTGTGCACCTGTTTCTGTAGTTGTCCAATCACTCCAAGATGCTTTAAGTCCATCAATAGGTAAAATGTCAACCCACATTTGATAACTTATAGGGCTTCCGGTAGCATCAAAATGCCAGAGATACGAATCTCCAGGAGTAGAACCTCCATTAGTATAAGTCACTAAAAGAGCATTTTTATTATTTGAGGTTTTTATAAGTCTACGTTCTACACCTGGATCAAATACTTTATAAGGTGCTACTAGCCAAAAGGTGTCATTATTAAAATAAAATGTTGCTTTATGGATGTATTCATGAGCATCTTCTGCGTTGTATAGTTTATCTGAGATAAATACTTGCGAATTATCATGGTTAGCTATATCTAAATTTACTCTTATGTTTTTCCAGTAAACTTGGCATGTGTTTTCAGATTTTGACCATTTGTAGTGGTGACGTTTTTTAAATGTAAACTCGATGTAATCTGTAGTTTTGTAGGCCTCGTAATCCAAAACATCGAGCATTCTAGTAGCAAGTTGATCTGCAGCTTGATTTTGTATACCTGTAGGTAAGTCTTCGTTATATTTTAAATATAAATAAGTAAAAAATAGAAGAGAAGGAAGTGTGAAAAAAACGATAACCCCTCCAATAATTTTTAAAATCTTTTTAGGTTTTGGCATTCTTAGAAGTTTTTTCAAATGTACGTAATTATAGATTCTACATCAAGTACAGAAAGTTAGACTTATATGCTCACCTAAAAGCAGTATTGAGGAACTATAAGCGTTTAACTAAAATAGGCCTTAGACCTAGTTATATTATTGAATTTCTAATTCAATAGTATATTCAATAATACCTTCACTAAGAGTGTCTTCCGCTTTTACCGAAATAACGCCTCCTGAGAAATCTGAACCAAATCGAATAGTAGCTATAGATTTTGTAAAACTGTTTACTATACTGTTTTCTACATTCAAAATTTCTATGTCTCCAGACTCAACAGTCCATAAATAGTCACAATTGGTTGATGCAAATTTACTAGCGTAAGTCAATGTTTCGTTTGGAAAGGCAAAATCAGAACCATTCATGCATATTGCGACTAGAGTTGTTGGTAGTATTGTAAGCTCACAATCAGTAGCATTTTTAGAATTTTCAATTATAAAAATGTCATCTTCCTCATTTGAACAAGCTATTGTAAGCGTAAATATTACTAGTAGAATAAAATAGAAGCTGTGGTTTTTCATAAGATTTTTTGTTTAATATTAAGTTCTATACTATAGTCTAAAAAAAACAAAAAGGTTGCGTAGGTTTTTTGAACTAAATAATCTTCGGGGTTTAATGATTTATTTTTTAATGTGTTTATTATTTCAAAATCCAATACCTGTATCATCACCACGATAATCGGCTCCACCTTCAAGCGTTCCATCATCTAAAACAAGTATAGCATCTACTTTTCCAATTACAGGGGTACGTTCTTCATTAATGGTATAGCCTTTTGCTTTTAGTTGTTCTAATAGTGTTTTATTAAAACGCTTGGGTTCTATTCTAATTTCTTCAGGCAACCATTGGTGATGAAAACGAGGAGCATCAACAGCTTCTTGCATGGTCATTTCAAATTCATGTACGTTTAAAATGGTTTGTAATACAGAAGTTATAATGGTTGAACCACCTGGAGTTCCTACAACCATAAAAAGCTTACCGTCTTTTTCTACAATAGTAGGTGTCATGGCGCTTAGCATACGTTTTTGTGGTGCAATAGCATTTGCTTTTCCTCCTATAAGCCCATAAACATTTGGAACACCTGGTTTACTGCTAAAATCGTCCATTTCATTATTTAAGAAAAAGCCTAAGTTATCGGCATAAAGTTTAGAACCATAAGCACCGTTTAGGGTTGTAGTAACTGCTATAGCATTTCCAAATTGATCAACAATAGAGTAGTGTGTCGTTTCTTCGTGTTCTTGGTATTGAATACGTTCAGAGATTTCCATGGTATAATTTGGAATGTTTCCGTAAGAAATAGAATCGGAAGGTGTTGCTATATCAAATGAGAAATGTTGCATTCTCTTTTTAAGATATGTATCATCGAGTAAATCTTCAATAGGAATATTTACAAAGTCGGGATCACCTAAATAGTAACTGCGATCTGCGTAGGCTTGTTTTTCGGCTTCAACGAGTACTTGAATGCTTTCTATAGCGTTTTGACTATATTGACTTATATGGTAAGGTTCAATCATTTTCATTATTTGCGCTAAACACAAACCTCCCGAAGAAGGAGGTGACATTGAAATGATATTTAGATTATCATACTTAAATGTTATAGGTTTTCTCCATTGGGCTTGATAAAGTGCTAAATCTTCAGTTGTAATAACTCCACCATGTTGATTGAGAAATTGAACGAGTTGTGTTGCTGTTTGACCCGTATAAAATTCATCACGGCCATGTTTTGAAATGCGCTTCAAAGTTTCGGCTAAAGCTAAATTTTTAAATGTCGAGTTTGCGGCTACATCTTTATTAATTAGCGTTTGTTTTCCATTAACAGCAGTAATAATACTGTCGTATTTACCAAAACGTTTGTGTTGTTTTTCGGTGATTATAAATCCGGTTTCTGCTAATTCTATTACAGGTTTTAATAAGGTTTCTATTGGCAGGCTTCCAAATTTTTTGTGAGCAGCAAAAATTCCAGCAATAGTTCCAGGGATACCAACAGCGTAAGCACCAACAGTGCTTTTGTTTTTAATCACATTTCCGAGAGAGTCCAGATACATGTCTTTGTATGCGGCTAAAGGTGCTTTTTCACGATAGTCTAGAGCTCCAGTTTCTCCACTATTAAGACGATATACCATAAAACCACCACCTCCTAAATTCCCAGCATAAGGATAGGTAACGGCAAGTGCCATTTCTGTAGCGAACATAGCATCAAAAGCATTGCCTCCTTTTTCTAAAATATCACTTCCAATTTTTGAGGCTTCTTTACGTGCTGAAATAACCATTGCATTTTGAGTGGTGACACCACGTTTTTGTAATGGCTCTGTTTTGCATGAGCAAGCAATAAGACTAATTAGTATGATTGTAAGTTTAATTTTCATCTTTAAATTTGATTTCAATGTCTTGTAAAGTCTGTTCTGAAAACGCTATAAGTTCTTCGAAAAAAGAGGTGAATTCGGTTTCAAATTCAGTATAGAATTCTTGGAGTTCTACTGTAGCTGTATGCATTCCAGATTTATTTTGAGTGCGACGATTCATTCCGTTTAAAACCTTTTGAATGCCTTCAATCTTAGCATAACTTAATAACCAGTTATCAGAAATCATATGTGGCATCATTTTTTGAATACGCGTAGGTAGAATTTCAAAATTATCTTCTAGTAGGTCGTAGAAGTTATCAATATAATCTGTTAGAGGCGTCTCAGAATAGGTGCTCCAATTCTTAGCTAGAAAGTGATCATATAAAATATCGACAATCACGCCACTGTAATGGCCATAGTTTTTGTGTAAGCGTTTGGTGCTTTGTCTTACTGTAGGGTGTGCATCTGTAAAGGTGTCTATTTGCCGGTGTAATAAGATCCCTTTTTGAATTTCTACAGGAAACTTTTTATATCGTTTTCCTCTAATGCCATCTGCAATAAAATTGCCTATGGTGATTTGATTATTGTTATTAGAAAGATAAATATGGGCTAGGAAATTCATTCGATAAATATATGTATTTTTGAGTTTTAAATATTCAAAATTGGATAGATTACCAAATTTAGATCCCTTACGTTTTTTGTTGGCTTCGCTGGTTATGTTTTTTCATATTCCGTTGTTAAGCAGAAATCAAGGGCTTCCTTATTTTTTAGACGTACCAATTTTTAGTAAAGGTACAGAAGCTGTTTATATGTTTTTTGTATTAAGTGGTTTCTTAATAATCAGATTAATTTACCGATATAAACAGCGCGATTCCTTTTCGATAAAACGCTTCTATATGAGGAGAATACTTAGGATTTTCCCTTTGTATTATTTAATTGTAGTTTTCGGATTTCTGTTTTACTGGCTGGTTTTACCTGTTTTAAATATTCCTTTTGAAAATAATTATAATTTAGGAGAAGGGCTCTTATTAACGACATTTTTTTTACCTAATGTTTTTGGTGTACTTCATGCTCCAGGAGGCATTTTAGAAGTGCTTTGGTCTATAGGTATTGAAGAACAGTTTTATTTAATGATAGCACCTATGCTTTACCTTATTCGGAAAAATAGAATTTTATTAGCTTTATCTGTCTTAACGATTAGCTATTTTATTGTGTTCCATTTAAACATAGTTACATCATTACGAACCTATGCATTTGTTTATTTTTTCTTGTTTTCTGGTGGTGTAATCGCTATTCTTGAAGCACAAAAACGTTTAGAGTTCTTGAAGCGTTCAGTTGTTATTCCAATACTAATTGTAGCTGCAATAATTTTATATTTTGCAACAAACTTATTTCGATTTGATGTCTTATGGATGAGAAATTTGGCAACTATGATTTTATTTGCTTTGTTCGTACATACATTAGCCCATAATAATTTTGGAATAACAATTAAGAGTAGATTTTTAACCCACTTGGGTCATATCTCTTATGGCATCTATATGTTTCATATTATTACTTTAAATTTTGTCGTGTTTTTTATGCTGAAAATTCAAGCACTGAAAATTTTTAATGATTCAATGACAATACTTTTAATTTATATATTGACTTTTGCAGGAACAATATTTATGGCACATTTGTCTTATAAATATTTTGAAACATATTTTTTAAAACTGAAAACAAAATTTAGATAATGACACTTATAAAATCAATCTCAGGAATACGTGGAACTATTGGAGGAAACGTAGGCGATAATTTAACACCAATAGATGCTGTAAAGTTTGCATCAGCTTATGGAACTTGGATTAAGCAGCAGCGTAACAAAGATAATTATAGAGTTGTCGTAGGTAGAGATGCGAGAATTTCGGGTGAAATGATTCAAAACTTAGTCATGAATACTTTGGTAGGACTTGGGATACATGTCATTGATTTAGGGTTGTCAACAACACCAACTGTTGAGATTGCTGTTCCTATGGAGCATGCAGATGGAGGAATTATTTTAACAGCTAGTCATAACCCAAAACAATGGAATGCCTTAAAGCTTTTAGATGCTAAAGGTGAGTTCCTAAATGGGGAAGAAGGTGCAAAAATTTTAAAAATTGCAGAAGGAAGTGATATGTCATTTGCAGATGTAGATAGTTTAGGTGAAATCACAATTAATGATGCTTACATAGATATACATATTGATGAAGTATTAGCTATGGATTTGGTAAACCAAGACGCTATTAAAAAAGCAAACTTTAAAGTGGTTGTAGATGGCGTGAATTCAACAGGAGGGATTGCTATTCCTATGTTGTTGGAATCTTTAGGAGTACATCCTGTTAAATTATATTGTGAGCCTAATGGACACTTTCCTCATAACCCAGAGCCTTTAAAAGAACATTTAACCGATTTGTCTGAAGCTGTTGTTAATGCACATGCCGATTTCGGTATTGTAGTAGATCCAGATGTTGATCGTTTAGCATTTATGGATGAAAAAGGAGAGATGTTTGGGGAAGAATATACTTTGGTAGCTTGTGCAGATTATGTGCTAAGTAAAACCCCTGGAAATACAGTAAGTAATATGAGTTCTACGAGAGCGCTTCGTGATATCACAGAGAAGCATGGAGGAACATATCAAGCTAGTGCAGTAGGTGAAGTGAATGTTGTGAATTTAATGAAAAAAAATAATGCTATTATTGGTGGAGAAGGTAATGGTGGAATTATTTATCCTGAGTCACACTACGGAAGAGATGCACTCGTAGGAGTGGCTTTATTTTTAAGTCTACTAGCTGAAGGTAATATGACGGTGAGCGAATTAAGAGCGTCGTATCCAAACTATTATATGAGCAAGAAAAAAATCCAATTAACTCCCGAATTAGATGTTGATGGTTTGTTAATTGCTATGGAAGAAAAATATGCTGATGAAAACCTAACAACAATTGATGGTGTTAAGATTGATTTTTCTAATTCATGGGTACACTTAAGAAAAAGTAATACAGAACCAATTATCAGAATTTATACAGAAGCGCCTAGTCAACAAGAAGCAGATGATCTTGCTGATCGTATTATTTCTGAAATTAAGGCAATCGCAAATATTTAGTATCTTTATTTAAAGTTTTTAATATGATTTCTACGGAAGTTACACAAGAGAAACCTTCAGAACTCGAATTGCATTTTAATCAATTCAGAGCTCATATTATAGGTGTAGATCAAGAATTTGAATCCCCTTTTGGAACGCAAAAAATTGTGTATACAGATTGGACTGCTTCAGGTCGTTTATACAGACCTATTGAAGAAAAACTATGTAATGAGTTTGGGCCTTTTGTAGCAAATACGCATACCGAAACAACCGTTTCAGGGACAGCGATGACTAAGGCTTATCATGAGGCAAAGCATATTATTAAAAAACATGTGAATTCCAATGACGATGATGTTTTGATTGTTTCTGGAAATGGAATGACAGGTGTTATTAATAAATTTCAACGCATTTTAGGACTAAAAGTTCCTGAGAACCTTAGAAAGTACACAACGATTCCTGATGAAATTCGTCCTGTAGTTTTTTTGACACATATGGAGCATCACTCTAACCAAACGTCTTGGCTAGAAACCATTGCTAAAGTAGAGGTGATTCCACCAGATGATGATGGTTTATTTAGTTTAAAAAATCTAGAAAAATTATTACTACAATATAAAGATTGTACATTAAAAATAGCCTCTGTTATAGGTGGTTCAAATGTTACAGGAATTCAAACACCTTACTATGATATAGCAGAATTGATGCATAAACATGATGGTGTTTGTTTTGTAGATTTTGCATGTTCTGCGCCTTATGTAAATGTTGATATGCACCCAGAAAATGAACTCCAGAGCTTGGATGCTATTTTCTTTTCTCCACATAAATTTTTAGGAGGCCCAGGAACTTCAGGAGTTTTAATTTTTAATAAAAAGTTGTATAAAAACATGATTCCTGATTGTTCAGGAGGAGGAACAGTTAGTTGGACTAATCCTTGGGGAGAACATAAATACATTGATAATATTGAAGATAGAGAAGATGGCGGAACGCCAGGTTTTCTTCAAACCATAAAAACGGCTTTAACGATTAAGCTTAAAGAACAAATGGGCGTTGATAATATTCTCAAACGTGAACATGAATTAGTACATACAATTTTTAGTGAATTAGGATCTATTGATAATTTAAAAATTCTGGCAGGTCAACATCAAGACCGGTTGGGTGTAATTTCATTTTATATAGATGATATGCATTACAATTTAGGCGTAAAATTGTTGAATGATCATTTTGGTATACAAACACGTGGTGGTTGTAGTTGTGCAGGAACTTATGGGCATTTCTTACTACATGTAGATCAACAAACTAGTAACGAGCTTACTCATGAGATTTCTATTGGAGATTTAGTACGTAAGCCAGGTTGGATTCGGATGTCTATTCATCCAACGACAACAAATAAAGAAATGGATTTTGTGTGTAAAAGCATTAAGGCTTTAGCTAAGCATCATAAAGATTGGGCAAAAGCTTATCAGTATGATGGGAAGACCAATGAATTTATACATGAGTCTTTAGTTTCAAAAACTTCAGATGATACGATGATTAATTCTTGGTTTAAACTTTAGTCTTTTTTGTAATCTTCAGGAGATTTATCTTTGTGTTTCCAGCGTTTATGTGTCCATAAATAATATTCAGGAGCTTCATGAATTTGCTTTTCAACTAGCTTTAAGAATTTATCTGTAATTTCGTAGTCTTTATAGTCTTTAGGGTTTTCTGCTAAGGTTTCAAAAGTGGTTTGATAAAATCCTCTTTTTAAGCGCTTTACTCTAAAAAATACTACAGGCATATCTAAGCGTTTGGCTAACATTTCAGCTCCTGTATGTACTGGGACTTTAATCCCCATAAACTCGGTCCAGTGAAGGGCTTTCCATGGTTTAGGTGTTTGGTCAGATACAAAACCATTAATAGTTGTAATGCCTTGCCTTTTTAGTCTTATAAGCTCAGGTATGGTTTCTTTTGTCGTTATTAAATGACTGTTATATTTAGCTCTTATACGTTTTACTAATCGGTCAAAATATTTATTTTCAATACGCTTGTAAACAGCATTTCCTTGAGATTTCACATAAGTCTGTAAAATGAATATCCATTCCCAACTTCCGTAGTGCGCGCACATTAAAGCAACACTTTTATCTTTATTTTCAAAATCTTGCATGATTTCTACATTAGTGAATGTGAAGCGTTTTTTCATTTCATCTTCGGAAATCGATAAAGATTTAATGGCTTCAACCATCATATCACACAAGTGATGATAGAATTTTTTAGTAATTCTGTTAATTTCTTTCTTGTCTTTTTCAGGAAAAACTAATCTTAAATTAGCTTGAACAGTCTTCTTCCTATACCCAAAAACATGATAAATAAGCAGGCATAAGAGATCTGAAAACGTATATAATAATCTAAAAGGAAGTATAGACACAAACCATAAAAATGGATAAACTAAAATGTAAATAAGAAATTGCATTAATAAATATTAGATTTGCAGAGGCAAATATATGTATAATAAAAACGTTTAAGGTCTATGGGTAATTTAAGTTTATTTACGATTATCATAATTGCAGTAAATGCATTAACATCATACAAAGGGTTTAATGATTATGGCTTTTTTGAGCGTTATAAATTTAATGTAGGTGGTATAAAACGTGGTGAGCAGTTTAGACTATTTAGTTCTGGGTTTCTTCATGCCGATATGCAGCACCTGCTTTTTAATATGCTAACGCTATATTTTTTTGCAGATCGTGTGATTTACCATTTAGGAGGTGTGAACTTTTTAATTGTATACGTCTGTAGTTTGGCATTAGGTAGTTTATTATCGTTGTATTTTCATAAAGATGAATACCATTATAGTGCAGTAGGAGCAAGTGGAGCAGTGATGGGGATTTTATATGCAGCGATATTATTAGATCCTAATAAGAGTATTTATATGATTTTTATCCCAATACCTATTCCTGCTTATCTTTTTGGAATTGTGTATCTATTATACTCAATCTATGGAATGAAAAACCGAGTTGGTAATATTGGTCACGATGCTCATTTTGGTGGTGCAATTGGTGGTTATTTGGTGACCTTGATATTGCAACCGTCTTTATTTGAAACCGATTTACTAATGGTAGGTCTATTAGCTATTCCAATTATTATTTTACTTGCTATGCATAAACTAGGAAAGATTTAATGCTATTTGTGTCGTATAATCTTATGAAAAAGCCTTCAGTCTAAAATGAGTGAAGGCTTTAATTTTTAAGGCTGCTACTACTAGTTAAGTAATTCTGCTATTTTAGCTTCTAATTCTGCTCCTCTTAAGTTTTTTGCGATAATCGTTCCGTTTTCATCCAAGATAAACGTGGCTGGGATAGATCTAATGTTGTAAGCTTTAGCAACTTGATCATTAAAATAATTAAGATTAGAAACATGATTCCATGTTAATTTATCTTTTGCAATAGCTTTTATCCAAGCGTCTTTAGGGTTTTTTTGTCTTGTTGTTCCATCAAGAGAAACCCCAATAATTTCTAGTCCTTTACTATGATATTTATTATAGATTTTAACAACATTTGGGTTTTCTCTTCTACATGGTCCACACCAAGATGCCCAAAAATCAATAATAGTTACTTTTCCCATTGCATCTTTAAGTGAAAGCTGTTCTCCCTCAGGAGTTGGTGCTGTAAATACAGGTGCTTTTTTGCCTATTTCTGTTGCTCGAGTAAGTTCTTTTTGTTTTTTAAGTTTCTCTATATTAGTACTTATTTTTATTCCTAATGAGGTGTTTTTAATAGATTCATCTAAAGTATTATAAAGACTAGCAACATTATCAAGATCTGCATTTCTAGCTTTTTGTAAGTTGTCTAATAATACTAGTGCATATAAACTTCCTTTATTTTCTTCAATATAAGTCACAGGTAGATTTACATATTGTTTATTCAAGTTGTTGTACTCAAGAGATAATTTACTTTTTTCTTGGTTGTCTGTAGTCGCATCAATTTTATTTCTTAATGCTTTTATTTGAGTAACTAGACTGCTTAGCTTAGAGCTATACGCATTTAAATCGTCATTAGCTTTTGTTCCAGAAATTTTAGAGTTAATGAGATTATCTTTGTCAATTTGTATTGCAATATCTTTATTTTCTAGAATAATTGGAATCTTTCCTTTAACACTATTTACTATTAAATTTAAAAGTTGTGGGTTGGCTACTTTACCATCAAATGTAAATTTTTCATTCATCACAATCGCAGTATCAATATTAATTGATTTGCCACGTTCGCCTGGAGCTTCAAGATAAACTCTAATACCATTATAAACTCCAGGAGCATCTCCAGAAATAAGGTAGCCATCTCTATTGCTTTGTTTTTCTTCAGCTTTACATGCAACTAATAAAACACTTACTAATAAAATTGTAATTATCTTTTTCATCTGTTTAAATTGTTTTTATTTTCTAATAGAACAGTCATGCTATAATTATGAGTGTTTCTAAGTTTTTAATTTTGCTTCTACAAATATAACAAGTTAGAGACAAGAAAATCTATAGAGATTAGTAATAAAAATATAAAGAACCCTTGCAAAACATTCAATAAAAATAAAATTGCAATACTTTTGTAAAAAAATAATACGCAATGATGCATCAAGATACAATTGTCGCTTTAGCTACTGCTTCAGGAAGTGGAGCAATTGCCGTTATAAGACTTTCTGGTCATAACGCTATTACAATAGCTGATAATTGTTTTCAGTCTGTAAAAAATAAAAAAAGACTAAGCAATCAAGATACACATACGATTCATTTAGGTCATGTTGTTGATAATGTAAGAGTTATAGATGAGGTTTTAGTTTCAGTATTTAAGAATCCAAATTCATATACAGGAGAAGATGTCATTGAAATATCCTGTCATGGGTCAAATTATATTCAGCAAGAAATTATACAATTATTTCTTCGGAAAGGTTGCCGAATGGCAAATGCAGGAGAGTTTACTTTAAGAGCTTTTTTAAATGGTAAATTAGATTTGTCTCAAGCTGAAGCGGTTGCCGATTTAAT
This sequence comes from Flavobacteriales bacterium 33_180_T64, assembly GCA_002162685.1. Lineage (GTDB taxonomy): Bacteria > Bacteroidota > Bacteroidia > Flavobacteriales > Flavobacteriaceae > Psychroserpens. Next base: position 109,457 of record MAAQ01000022.1, on the reverse strand, counting down.
AGCTAGTGATAATGAAGCTTCACATCAAATTGCAATGCAACAAATGCGTGGAGGTTTTTCTTCGGAAATAGCAAAGCTTAGAGAAGAGCTTCTCAATTTTGCATCGTTGATTGAGCTTGAACTAGATTTTGCTGAAGAAGATGTAGAATTTGCAGATCGCTCACAGTTTAAAGAATTAGTAGATAGAATCACTTTTGTTCTTAAGCGTTTAATTGATTCGTTCGCTGTAGGTAATGTAATAAAAAATGGAATTCCTGTTGCTATTGTTGGAGAACCTAATGTTGGGAAGTCTACCTTATTAAATGCATTATTGAATGAAGAGCGTGCTATTGTTTCTGAAATTGCAGGAACAACGAGAGATGCAATAGAAGATGAAATTTCAATTGGAGGTATCGGATTTCGTTTTATTGATACTGCTGGTATTAGAGAAACGGAAGATATTGTAGAAACTATTGGGATTAAAAAAACATTTGAAAAAATAGATCAAGCACAAGTAGTGATTTACTTGTTTGATGCAGATGATTTTAAAAAACAGCGTTCGGCGTTAAAAGTTGAACTAGAGAAAATTAAGAATAAATATCCGCAAAAGCCACTTATTGTTATTGCAAACAAGATAGATAAGGTAGATGATATTTTAATCTCAAAAATACAGTCTGAAATACCTGAAATAAAGTTATTGTCTGCAAAAACAGGTTTTGGTGTTGAGCAATTAACCAATTCGCTTTTAGAATTAATAAATACAGGTGCCTTACGTAATAACGAAACTATTGTTACGAATTCTCGTCATTATGATGCGTTATTAAAAGCGTTTGAAGAAATTCAAAAAGTTAAAAGTGGTCTTGAAACAGGATTGTCTGGAGACTTATTAGCTATAGATATCAGACAAGCTCTCTACCATTTTGGGGAAATTACAGGAGAAATCACCAACGATGATTTACTTGGTAATATCTTTGCTAATTTCTGTATTGGAAAGTAACTAGTATAAACTACATTAATATAATTAACTAAAAATCAAATACATGAAAATTTAGTTTTTGTTTGTTTGCCTTTTTTTATTTGTGACACAAAAAATTTGATATGAATATAGCAATTAGAAAGCGTAAAATGAAAGACGGTCAAGAAAGTTTACTCTTAGATTATTATCTTCCAAAAACCAATCAAAAGTGTAAAAAGTAATCTTTAAGCCTATATATCTACTCAACATCAAATACTTCAAAAGAAAGAGAACAGCTAATAAAGAATCTTCATTAGTAGTTAAGAGTTAATCTTTATTATATTATTCAAAAGATTAGATTTGAAAAAGAACGAAAATGTAAATCTTATAATATGATTGTAGGATATTTTGAATTCAACAATTAATTACCAATTATCTAAACTTTCACATTATAAACTTTCATGTATTTTTATTGCTTCTTTGTGTTTATAATACGATGGATTTGAGGTTATAATTTCTAATATTTCACTAGTTTTTTTTGCGTTATTTGTTTTTAAATATATAAGCAATTTATACCAATAGCCTCTAGAATTTAAAACATGGCCAGATATTGTTAGTTCATCAAACGTTTTTAAAGCTTTTTTAGTATCATTAACTTTAAAATAAGAAGCACCTAGATAGATCAATTTTTCAGGGTTAATATTAGTTTCTTCATTAAGATTTGAATTAATTAACTTGATAATTTCATGATATCTTTCTTCATTATAATACCTTTCAATTTTATATAGATTATCTGTTTCATTATTTCCTTGTTCAATATAAGAAGGTAAATCTTCCCAATTTTCATATTCATTATAATAATCATTTAAATCATTTGGATTAAAAATTATAATAAATAGAATGAAAATGGCAGCTACAGCAACTGAAGCATATTTATAGAAGGATATTTTATTATTTCTATTTTTTTCAAAAACCTTATGAGTATTCTTTATATGATCAGATAGCTCTTGAAATTCATTATTTTTTAATTGTACTTTAATTTTATTAACTTTATTTTTATCAAATTTAAATTTTATATTTTCATTAAAAACTGAATGCAAAGATTGTTGAATATTAACTTCTTCTTTAAGTAAAGGTGTTGTGCTAATAAGTTTTTTAAATGCTTTTTTTTCGTTAGCACCCATTTTGCCGAGAATGTACGCTTCAATTTTATTTTGAATATTTATATCTTCTAAATTCATTTATTTAATTTTAGAAAGCGTGAATCTGCTTTTATCAATTTAATGATTTTCGATTTACATTTAAAAACTCTTTGTCTTACTGTGTTAATTGAGCTATATGATAGATCATTAAGAATATCTTCGTAACTTTGTCCGCTAAAATATTTCCCTAAAATTTCTTTACAATTCTCTGAAAGCAACTGAAACATATCACGATACAAATCTAAATATTCTTCTTTTAAAATAAATAGGCTTAAATCGTCTTCTTTAGAAATTAGTGGAACACTATTGTCTTTTATTACCCATTCTTTTTTGTTTTTTAATTTAGTTCTCCATATATTTTTGCATGTTGTAAATAAATAGGCTTCAAAAGAATTTATTTTCAAAGGCTTTTCTTTATGTTTAATGATTAAATATAGTAAAGCATCATGAAACACATCTTTAGCATCTTCTCTCTCTCCATTATTTCTTAATATATATAACTCTATTTTTGGGAAATTTTTTTTATAAATTTTTAAAGTCACAACATTGTCTTTTTCTATAAGACCGTTTAAATATCTTTCTGATTGTAACATTTTTATTTTAACAATTAATTTTTAGATGATTTGGGTAATATTTTTTAGTATTTAATACTAATATATAATATCTCACTAATGTTATAAAAAACCGGTAAGCATTATCGTGAAGATATGAAATGTATACTTAAATTATTAATTAAAAAATGTAAAAAATGAAAAAATTAATCTCACCTTTTATTCTTGTAATCCTAGTTGTTTTCTCATGCTCACAAAAAGATGAAGAGTTCTTTAATGATGAAAATTTAAACAAAAATAAAACTGCTTTCTCGAGAGAAGCAAGTGAACTTCAAAATAATACTACCATTATAGAAAACGAACTTGTTTTACAGTATGTAGCTGAAATAACAGAAATTCAAAAAGAAGAATTAAGATTAGAATATAATGTTTTAAGTTATGAAGTTTGTTTTTGTTCTAATGACATTGAAATATGGACGTTTGAGGAAGTAATACAAGCAGAACATGCAACAGCATCTCTTAAATCATCTGATGATGATGATGATGATGATGATGATGGGATTTTAGTAAAGCACATCGATAATCAGTTTGAATTTTCTTCAAACTATTCTAGTGATGGGTTCCAAGGGGCTTCAAATATAAATTATTTATCGAATTTAGTCAGTGTAAATCAAGGGGTTACAATAGCGGTTGTAGATTCTGGAATTGATTCAAATCATCCAGTATTTAACCAAGCCCAATTTTTATATAACGGAAATTCTTCAATAATGCCATCTGGATGGAATTTTGTAAATAATGATAACAATATCTATGATTATAGCGGACATGGTACTCAAGTAAGCTCTATTATACATGAAGAATTATATAATAATATATTTTATAATTTACTAGGAGTAAAAGTTCTTAATAATGATGGCAATGGTAGATACTCTGACGTGGTTTGTGGTACACAATATGCTTGTGAAAATGCAGATATAGTGACAGAGGCTTTTGGATGGCATGATGATGGTTCAGGAAATTTAAAAGGTGATATTCTTTCAAGTATATTTGAAAATCACCCAAATGTTTTAGTTGTTACCTCTGCTGGGAATAATGAAAATGATAATGATATTTTGCAACATTACCCATCATCTTATACTCACGAAAATATTATAGCAGTTGCTGCCTCTAATACAAACTCTAGTGATATAGCTTCATTTTCGAATTATGGAGGTATAAGTGTTGATTTCTACGCAAAAGGAGAAGGTATTCTTTTTTATGATACAGAGTTAAGTGGTACTTCATTTTCGGCTTCATATGTAGCTGCTAGAGCAGCAGCGGTATTATACCAATCAAATATGAGTTATTCTCCAGCAGAATTAATAGATTATCTTGATAGTAATGGAACTCCAGCAGCAAATTTTTCAAGAGCCACTAAATACTCAAAAGTCATAGAATAAAAGTGATAAAAATATAGATTGGAATCGCCTAAAATATTTCTTTAGGCGATTTTTTATGCTTAATTTAAAAGCAAATTTATGTTTATGAAAGTATTGATGAAATTATTATTTTTTATTAGCCATTGTTATGTATTGCAAGCTCAAAATATAGAGGCAGATCTGATTGGTGTTATTAAAGATTCTTCAATGCCAACTCATGAAAAAATTGAACAAACCAAGTTACTTTTAGAGCATGATAATTTTGTAAATAATTTAGAAAAGCAAAGTGATATATATCATCAATTAGGAAGTTATAATTATAAAATAAGAAATTATAAAAATGCAATTGTAGAAATATCAAAAGCTATAGAAATAAGAGAAAAAATTCCAAATGCTAGTTATAAATTAGACAATAGTTTATACAAAGCGTATAAATATTATAACAAAGCAAAAGATAAAGAAAACTCTAAAAAAGTTTTAGAAAGAATAATTAAAAGTGATAAGAAAAATAAATACAACTATTACGCTTATTTTAGATTAGGAATATTATATGGCGAATCAGGTGATTTTTTTAAAGGATTAGATTATGTAAATATTGCAAAAACATATTTTGAGAAACATAATGAGCAAAAACTTTTACTTAAATGTTACATGGAAAGCATTTATATATATAGTTTAATGGAAAAAGTGCCTGAAAGTAAAATGGATATTGTATTGAATTACAAGAAGGAACTTGATAAACTAATTCAAAATGATGCCAAAACTAGCTATATTGTAAATGGAAATCTTGGAAAAATTTATGAAAGAAAAGGAGAAAACGACAGAGCAATTAAATATAACGAATATGCATTAAAATTATCTTTAGAATTAAATGATTCTATTAATGCTAGCTTGTTATATAATAATATTGGGGCCTTATATTCAATGCAAAATAAAGATGATTTAGCAAATGATTATTATAAGAAATCATTAAAGGGTACTAATTCCCCATATGCAAACTCTTTTGTTTATGATAATTTGGGATATTATCTTAAAACCAATAAAGCGTTTGATAAAACCTATTATTATCAAAAAGCAATATATACTGTTTTAGAGATTCCAAACGATTCAACGAACTTAATTTCATTACCTACAATTAAAGATATTAAAGACTCCGAATATAAACTTGATGTATTAGGTTATTTAATTGATAAAGCCAATAATTGGGTTGTAAGTTTTGAAGAAGAGCAAAAAACCGAGTATTTAAAATATGCTAAAGAAACATTATACTTAATTGATGAATTAATATCTCTTATTAGAATGGAGAGTGAAGCAGACAATTCTAAACTGTATTGGATTAAAAGAGGAGTAAATACGTATATGCTTGCTGTAAAAGTTTGTTATTTATTAAATAAGCAAGAAGAAGCGTTTTATTTTATGGAGAAAAACAAAGCACTATTATTACTAGAAAATCTTAATAAGCAACAGATTGAAATGGGTTTGCAAGTACCTGAAAAGCTAAAAAACAGAAAGTATAGTTTAAAACACCAACTACTAGATATAGAACGAGATATAAAACAAAAACCAAAAAATAAAAGTTTACAAATTGAATATTCAATATTAAAAGAAAATTACACCAACTTTTTAGATTCTTTAGAGAGTAATTATCCTTCGTATACTAATATGAATAAAGATGTAAAAATCCTTACATTAAACAATGCGACAAACAAACACGTATCAAAACAATCCTGTTTTGTAGAATATATTTTTAATAACGAGAATGGCTATGGTATTTTTAGTGGTGAAGAAGGCGTTCAGTTTTTTGAAATAGCAAATACGTTTCAATTATTTGAAGATGTAAAGTATCTAAAAGTAATGATTAGTAAACCCTTTAAGTACCAAGTAGAGTTTGATGAATATAACAAATTGGCATATTCAGTTTTTAATAGACTATTTCCGTTTAAAGAAAATATAAAACAGTTATCAAACAAAAAATTAACTGTGATATCTGACAGTGAATTGCTAAATTTTCCTTTTGAAGCGTTAACCTTAAAAAAGGTCATAGGTGATTTTAAGCCCAATTATTTAATCCAAGAAACTGAAATTTCATATTTACAATCTGTTTCTGTTTTCAATAAATTAGAAAAAGACAAATTTAAAAAAGAGCAAACATTAATAAGCTACGCACCAGTGATTTTTAATTATGATTCTTTACCATCATTACAAAAAAATAACATGCGAAGCATCTTTACATCTCTTTCATCAAAAATATTGCTTAAAGAAAAAGCAACAAAAAAGTCTTTTATCGCTAATTTAAAAAATCATGATATTATATATATAAATACGCACGCTGGAATTAATGAAAATACTGGTGAGCCTTGGATAGCATTTTTTGATGAAAAATTAACCCTAAGTGAACTGTACAAATTAGATAATGAAGCAGAACTTGTTATTCTTGATGCTTGTGAAACTGCTTTAGGAAAACAAGAAAGAGGAGAAGGTATAATGAGTTTGTCACGAGGGTTTTTTTATAATGGTACTCGAAGTGTAATTGCATCGCAACGAAAGGTGAACGAAAGATTTAATACTAAAATTCTAAACACATTTTTCAAAGAATTACAAAAAGGAAAAACAAAATCTAAAGCACTGCATAACGCAAAATTAGACCACTTAAACACTAGCGATTTATACGACTCTTCACCCTATTTTTGGGCAGCAATGACACTTACTGGCAATATTGAACCAGTTATAAAACCTACAGATAATTATATTATGCAATTAATATTAATTCTTCTTGTCATTTTAATACTTTTTATAGTACTTAAACGAAAAAAGGCAGTTCGCTAATTTCACCAATAGACTCTTATTTTTTATTTTCTATACGATTACTCTCATTTTTTGGGTAATGAATTCTTATTTCTAATACTACTTTATAGATTAATCTAACAAGGTGGTATCTGAAAAGCCTAATTATAAATAGAGTAGGAAAAATTAAAAATTTATTAAAATGAAAATTTACAAGTTAAGTTTTGCACTATTATTGTGTTTTATTATTGTGTCGTGTGATAAAGAAAGTACTCTCAACGAATTTAATACAGAATCCTATACAAAGTTGGAAAATAAAACTCCCAACCGGGAATCTCAAACTGATTCCGACAGGTTTAACGAATTTATTTCAGCAGGAGAAAATCTTGTTTATGAGCTTTCTTCTGATTACATTGATGAAGTGAGTCATAACTTTGAAGAGGAGTTTAATAGTATTGAAAAGATGGATGTTGTTAGGTATAATGATTTCCATCTTTTTAAGATCACTGGACAAAATTTAGAAAGTGCTCCTATTGTCCAATATTACCCAATAGAAGAAATTGAGGGGTCTGGAGAGGATGTATCACTTGCAGGACCACGTGTAAGACCGTGTCGATGTGGTGGTAGTCAAGTAAAAATTTATTACTATTATCAGAGAGCTGATGGTACTTTCTACCTTAGTCATACCACGTGTTTCGGTTGTCCTGCAGGGCTTCTAAGTGCTCTTGGTTTCGAGTGATTTTAAAACATAGGTTATAGTTATATTTACAGATTCTAGTATTAGAAGTGAGAACTTCAGGATTCATACTTGTACTAAAATAGGTTTATGGTAATTAAAACTTAAATATTTAAAGTTATAATTAACCTCATTTGGATTACTAAAATTAATATTCCAAATGAGGTCTTGAATTATTCAAATCTAAATAATTGGCTCAAGACAACTTAATAATTCTACCGGAAAACCCGGATGGTCTGATCTTGCTATCGCTTTACGAAAATTTAGAGAAGGTAGTTTTAATGAAAATTATGGAATAATAACCGCACACAATTTTAACAAAAGATTAATTAGATTTTTGAAGCATATTTTAAAGATTAAATTTTATTTTGCAGTATGATTTTCGTTGTCCTCATAGGTGTTATTCTATCAAGTTTTTTATTGACACTTTTAATCTTTAAAAAAATAAAAAATAAGGTAGATTATGTTTTATTACCATATCTAAGCCTTTCAATTTTACATCAATTATTTTTTTACCTAGATTATAGCGGCGAAATTCATACAAATGAACTAATTTGGGGATTAGGCAACGGACTCATATTACTTGAAGGGCCATTATTTTGTTTTTATATTTATTCCCTCACAAAAAACAGCTATTTATCTAAAAAAATATGCTTCATAAATATTTTACCTTTTTTAGTTTATGGAATATTTTATTTCTATTATTTCCATAATGTATTTCCGAATACAAATACTCAAATTTATAACGGCTTTATTTACATTAATGATCAATTATCAATTGTTTGGCTGATCTTTGCCCTTGCTTTCGTACTTACCGGACCGATATATCTATTATGGTTTTATAGAATGTTAAAATCTTATGATGCAAATTTGAAGCAGCAAGTGTCCAATTATGAAAAAATGAATAGAAAATGGGTGAGAGCTTTGTTTATGATATACATAACGTCATTATCCATTATATTACTGAGTTATTTTGCTTCGATAATGTCACCAACTATTCCCACAGCAGTTTTTCAATTAAGTTATAGAGTTATATACGTTATAGGAATTCTGTTAATCGCCTTTATTGCGTTAAAAGACACCACAATTTTTTCAAATATTATTTTTGAAGAGGGAAGTTCAAAAAATGGGAAACGATATGAAAATTCTAAAATAAATAGCAATAAAAGGGAACTTCTGAATACTAAGCTGATTGATTATATGTCAGCCGAAGAACCGTATTTAGAACCTCGACTCACTCTAAAACAACTCTCCATAGAATTAGAAATGTCAGCACACATTCTGTCGCAAATAATAAATGAAGAGCACAGTCAAAATTTCTATGACTTTGTTAATTCTTATAGAGTAAAACACCTCAAAGAATTGTTAGATGATAAGCAATATAAAACCAAAACATTACTTGCTATTGCTTTAGAATCGGGGTTTAATAGTAAAGCTACCTTTAATAGTGTATTTAAAAAACTGACTAATCAAACACCTTCTGAATATATAAAAAACAAAAAATAAACCTCCAAATTTGTCTGATCTTATAAGTTCGGTCGATGGTAATTATAATTAACTGTTAGTTTACAAAATATTCAGTTAGTTATAATTTTATATGAAAAAAATAATTATTGCAGTTGTCGTTACACTTATCATAATTCTTTGCTACTTCCTTTTCGAACCCATTGTTATATATAACTTTGGAAGAGAAAAACTAGTGGATTTAAGCCATTTACAGCCAAATATTAAATACAGTAAACAAATTAAAAAACAAGCTGATAGTTTATTAATATCAGAATTTAATAAACTTAATACTCCTGCTCTATCGGCTTCCATAGGAATTAATGATACCCTTGTTTGGTCAAATACAATTGGATATGCCGATATTGATAACCGAATCATTGCAGATTCTCTTACCAAATTTAGAATTGGCAGTACGTCAAAGGCATTAACATCCGTTGGTTTAGGTATTTTAATTCAGAATAAAAAACTTAAAACTCAATCTTTAGTAAGAGACTTCGTACCATATGTGAGTAATAACTTATCTGAATTAACATTACGTCAAATAGCTTTACATACTTCAGGAATTAGGAATTATGGAACCTGCTATTGTTTTCCCTTTTGGGAATATTACGACAACCATGAATATGAATCAATTGAAGAAAGTGTGGCTGTTTTTAACAATGATGAATTACTTTTTGAACCGAGTACGAACTTTAGCTATAGCTCATATAACTATACATTGTTGAGCGCAATGATGGAAACAGCTTCAGAAAAAAAGTTTCTACCCTTCATGCAAGATAAAGTATTTCAACCTTTACAAATGACTCAGACCAAAGCCGACAAAAAGAATCAAAACAAAGAGAATACAGCCAAGTTTTACGAGGTGAGCGATGGGAAAATTAAAGAATCATACGAGGTAAATAACAGCGTAAAATGGGCCGGAGGTGGATTTCTTTCAACACCAAATGATTTGGTGAAATTAGGGAATGCAGTTCTCAATTACAGCTTATTAGACTCCTTAACTACCGCAAAATTATTTGAACCAATAAAACTTAATTCGGGCAAAATAAATAGCCAAAATTATGGTATGGGCTGGAGAAACGATATGTATAAAAATATCCATAAAGATGGTCATGATGTGAACATTATTCATCACGGAGGAGTAGCAATGGGTTCAACTGCAATGCTGATTTTGTTACCAGAATATAATTTGACAGTAGCTATAACAATGAATAGGAACGCATCAACACAAGAAACAAAAAACGTATTCTTTAGTCTTCCACATAAAATAGCTAGCTTATTTATCAATTCGAATAAATAAAATATTATTGAAGCGAAATCTTAAAAGTTACTAGAGAAATTAAATGAATTGGACTGAAATTTTACAACTTACCCAAGAGTAATAAATTTTACAACTGAAGAAAAATGTATACAATCAAAACTTTAATTAAAATGAAACGAAACATGAAAAAAAATATAAAATTCAAATTGTTAACATTGATACTTTTGATATCATTAGGCAATGTGTTTGGGCAAAATCCACGTAACAAAATAATTTTTTTAAATGATTATTATTCATCTTATGCAGACACTGCTGAAAATGACATTGCAAATCGAGATAATCTTTACAAAGAAAAAATTCAAACTGCTATTTTTAACAGTTACTTTTTAAAAAGTGAATATTCTGATATTGTAAATAACTTTCTGTCTGCACCAATCCAAAACACAACCGAATTAAAACAAGCAATCGAAAGGATTAACGTCAATAAAAAAAAGATTGAAAGTAAAATTACTTCAGCATTAAAAAAAAGCAACACCTATATAAAAAATGATAGCTTAACTATTTATATCCTACCAGCAAACCCAGACAACAAAGCAATTATGCAGAGTATGAGTGGGATTATGGGTTTAACGGCAGGAAGCAAACAGATTCTGTTAACAATTGAACCTGAAATAGTAGGTTGGGAAGAAATGCTTGAGTATGCTGTCGCACACGAATTCAATCATACATATTGGACAAATTTAAATTTCGGAAAGTCTACCAAATGGACTCTACTCGATTACTTGATTTTTGAAGGTAGAGGCGATTCATTTGCTCATTTATTATACCCAAAAGTAAAAGCGCCTTGGACTTCTGCACTGAATGAAAAAAATAAAAAGGACTTATGGAATAAGATAAAACCAAAATTACAAAGCGAAGATATTCCTTTTCAAATGGAAGTTATGTTTGGCTCCAGAAATTTCCCTTTTTCAGGCGGTTACACACTCGGTTATGACATAGTTCAAAAAGCATTGAAAAACACAATAAAGAGCGTAGAAAATTGGACAAACCTAAGTTCCGAAAAACTATTAGAAATGAGTGGGTATAAATAACAATTACCTATTACTTAAATTAATTGCTCAACTAAAAGACTTAAAAGAACAACTAACTGATTTAAAAAAATATATAATTGGAATTTATGAAAGTGCCAGGCGAAATTTAGAAAACAAGAATAATTTGAAATTTAAAAAGATTGTCATAAAGCAATAATTACACAAATGATACTTCTTACCTTCACCACACATATTAATTAACCTTAAAAATTAAAAGTGTATCAAGAACTAGAAAAATACATAATAAGTCACGGAAAAATAGGCCAAAAAGAACTACAGGAAATAACTGCCTGTTTTAAACCTTTGAAAACAGATAGAAATGAGATGTTGTGTAATATTGGCCAAACCTGTAAATATTTTTATTTTATAAATAAAGGTTGTTTACGAATGTATGAAGTTGATAACAAAGGAAATGAAGTTACAGGTTATTTCGCATTAGAAGATAGTATCATGTCAGCTATAACAAGTTTTGTTTTACAAAAACCCTCAAGAGACTCTTTAGTATCTCATGAAGCATCAGAATTGCTGGCAATTTATAGAGATGATTTTTTTAAGTTAGTGGCTACTGTACCACAATTTGCAAATGTTTATCATAAATTTATGGAATTTGCCTTTATTCATTCACAAATGAGAATTTATAGTTTTTTAGGTATGGAAGGAATTGATAAACTCAAATGGGTCATAGAGCACGAGCCTAAATTACTATCCCGTATTTCGAGTAAGGCAGTTGCATCTTATTTAGGTATGACTAATTCTACGTTGAGTAAATTACGAGCAAAATTAAATAATATGTAAATGTTGTCATAGCACAATTTTTATTATTTCAAGCACTTTTAATTTTACACTTTTATAATTGTAGGATATTTAATCAATGAAAGCAACACTTTACTTAATTCTTGCAACTATTTTTTTAGAGTTAAATTTTCACTTAGCAAAAATAATATTAAAAGAAGTAGGTTTTATTGAAGCTGGTTTTTGGCGTTTTTTATTTGGAGTTGGAACATTAGTTCTTTTAGGACTAAATAAAATACCCAATTTACAATTAATCGCTAAAAACATAAAAGGCATTTCTTTGACAGGTTTTATAGGACTATTTGGGTTCAATATATTCTTCTTTTTAGGTTTAATGAACAGCTCAGCAGTTAATGCTGCTCTCATTGTAAGTTTAAACCCTGCGTTGACGATTCTTTTTTCTCATAAAATATTGAAAACATCCATTAAAAAAAAACAGTTACTTGGTATTGTCATTGCTTTTATAGGAGTTACATACGTTATCTTAAATGGAAAAATTACTAACTTTAATAACCTTCAATTTAATTATGGAGATATTCTCATATTAATTGCTAATGTATTTTTTGCATTGCATCACGTTTGGGTTAAAAAGTATGGTACAACAATTTCAAATTTAAATTTCACACTTTTAACGAGTACATGTTGTCTGATAGGTTTCTTGGTCTTATTACCAATTAGCGGAATGACACTGGTAACAACACACACATATGGTTATTGGATGGCTGTATTTGGAATTGGATGCCTAGGCACAGCACTAGCCTATTTTTTGTGGCAAAAAGGAGTTCAGATTACTGGCGCAGATAAAGCAGGAATTTATATGAATATTGTTCCATTATCAGCAGCAGTACTCGCTATCTTTTTTGGCGAGAGCTTACATACGTATCATCTTATTGGAGGTTTATTAATTATTATAGGGATGCTCATAACAAGAAAAAAAAACACTAATTCTAAAGGCCATAAACCATTGTCATAAGACAACATTTAAATTTTAAAAACATCGCAACTTTGGAATGTTGTTGAACAATAAAGTTTGCAACTTAAAAATATAAAGAATGAGCACATCAAAAACATTTTTATTAATTCATGGAGCTTGGGAAGGTGCTTGGGCGTGGAAAGAAACTACCGAATTTTTAGAAAGTAAAGGCAATACAGTAATTTCTATAGACCTTCCTGGTCATGGAGATGATGAAACACCTATTTCTGAAATTAATTTAGATCTTTATGCTAATAGAGTTAAAACGGAATTAGATAAATTTTCTGATCCAGTAGTTTTAGTAGCACATAGTTTTGCGGGTTATGTAATTTCAAAGGTTGCGGAAGAAGTGCCCCAAAAAATAGAAAAATTAATTTTTATTGCATCTGCTGTTCCTTATAATGGTAAGCCAGCAATTAAAATATTTGAAGAAGATAAAGAAAGTGAATTCCTTGCTAATTTAATATTTTCTGATGACCAGAGTAGTGCAACCATGAATAGAGAAACCATTAAAAATATCGTTTTTGGTGGAGCAACTGATGCACAAATTGATGAAGTAATTCCACAATTAGTTGAGCAAGCAACAAAACCTTTCTTTGAGTCTGTAGAGACTACAGAAAAGAATTTTGGTAGCGTTCCAAAAGCATATATCGAAACAAAATATGACCGTGTATTGAGTCTAAATGCACAAAGAATGTTACAAAAAGAGACTGGAATTACAGAGTCGGTTCTTTTAGATACGGGTCATGTTCCCTTAGTAACAACACCCGAAGAACTTGCGAATGCTTTGATGGAAGTATCCTAATTAAATTAGAACATTTGCTTTGAGTGAGCCTACTTATCTAATTTATTGGGAAGTAGGCTTATTAATTTATAATTATCAGGCATATTTGACGAATTAAATTGCCCAGCTACAAAACCCTATAACTCGTAAAATTGAAGGTTGATGATAGCATGATATCTCTTAAACCATTGTCATAAGACAACATTAAAGCTTTAGTTATATCGCAACTTTGTAATGTTGTTGAGCAACGAAGTTCACAATTTAAAATTAATATATTATGCCATTAACATTAACATTAACTGAAGGTGTTTTACCAATCGGAAAAGAGAAAGAAGCTGTAGCACAAATTACTGATGCTTTCTTGAAGAATCACGGTTTAACAGGAAATAAAGTAATGACACCAAACATAACTGCCCATGTATCAGTACTGCCTAAAAGTTCAACTTTTTCAGGTGGAAAAGAATTTTCTGGAGCATGGGTTGAATGGAAAGTTCCATCATTTGCACTTGCTGATAGAAATGTTCAGAAACAGTTTTTTGCAGATGCAACCGAAATTATTCATCAATTATCAGGAAAAACACAACCTAAAGATAATATCTACGTAAATGTTCTTCATGCTGTAGACGGTGGATGGAATTTAAATGGAAAAGCAATGACGAATGACGAATTAGGTGCAGAAATTAGCAAAGGATAATTATAACTAAGATTCAAACTAAAATAACCTTGACCTAACTGTTCAAGGTTATTTTCTCAATTCAAAATATTAAAAATGAAACACATACTTTTTATTGTAACAAGTACTAATATAACAGGTACTGGAAAACACGCTGCAGGATATGAATTTTCGGAAATAGCCGACCCCTATTTTGAATTCACGAACAAAGGATATACCGTTGATTTTTCAAGTATTCTTGGTGGACATCCGCCATTTGTGGGCTATGATTCATCTCAAAAATCCAGTAAGAAATTTAAAGAAAGTAACGGGTTTAAGAGACTTAATTTTAGTCATAAATTAGATGACGTTAATATCTCTGCTTATGATGCCATTTTCTTTCCAGGAGGTTTAGGATTAATGACAGATATGGTTGATAATCCATTGGTTAAAAAAATCATTAAAGAGGCCTATGAGAATAAAAATGTTATAGGTGCAGTATGTCACGGGCCAAGTGCTCTACTCAATGTTATTCTATCTGACGGTAGTAACTTATTAGAAGGAAAAAAAATTAATTCGTTTACTAAAGAAGAGGAGGATATTGATACCCATTTATTAGGAGATGTAATCCCGTTTATGCTTGATAAAGAATTGATAAAACAAGGGGCAATATTTTCGCATACGTCACCTTTTGAATCATATGTTGTTGCAGACGGAAACATAGTGACTGGTCAAAATCCGGCATCCGCATCTGGAGTAGCTATTGAAATGATAAAGCTAATTTAAAATTGAAAAAAATGAGAAAATCAAAAGTGCTGTTTATTACCACATCTCATGATGAATTGGGTAATTCAGGATTAAAAACTGGGGTTTGGTTTGAAGAAGTAGCAACTCCATATTATGCTTTTAAAAATGCAGGATTTGATATTGACATTGCATCAATAAAAGGAGGAGAAATTCCAATTGATCCAATAAGTGAACTACCAGAATGGGAAACTGAAGATACGATTCAGTTTAAAAACGATAGCATCGCGATGGATTATCTTAATCATAGTTTAAAACTTAATGAATTAAATAGTGAGAATTATGATCAAATATATTTTCCAGGTGGTCATGGGCCAATGTGGGACTTTGTGAATAATGAAACATTAACTAAACTTTTAAATGATTTTATCATTCAAGATAAGACTATTGGTGCGCTGTGTCATGGTGTTGCAGTTTTAGTTGATGCTTTGAATAGCAAGGGAGAACCTTTTATAAAGGGAAAAAAATTAACATCATTTTCAAATTCAGAAGAAGTTGCAGTCGGTGCCCAAGAAGTTGTACCTTTCCTTTTAGAAACCAAACTAAAAGAATTAGGAAGTATTTATAGTAAAGGCAATGATTTTACCTCCTATATTATCACAGATGGCAATTTGGTAACTGGTCAAAACCCAACATCGTCAGTTGGCGTAGCACTTAAAATGATAGATTTATTAGTGGATTAAATACTTAAACTATGAAACAAAAACATCCTCTTCCACCATTTACGTTGGAAACTGCGAAACAAAAAATTCAAATGGCAGAAGATGCTTGGAATTCTCAAAATCCAGAAAAAGTAAGTTTGGCATATACTGTTAATAGTGAATGGCGAAATCGAAATACATTTATTAAAGGGCGAGATGAAATTGCAACTTTTTTGTCGGAAAAATGGAAAAACGAGTTAGATTATAAATTAAAGAAAGAATATTGGGCACATTCAGAAAATAGAATAGCTGTTAGATTTGAATACGAATATAAAAACAAAAATGGAAGATGGTTCAGAGCATACGGTAATGAGAACTGGGAATTTGACAAAAATGGTCTAATGGAAAAAAGATATGCCAGTATTAATGATCTTGAAATACAAGAAAAAGATAAGCGATTGTGAAAAAAATACGGCATACAGTAGAGCACTTTAATATTGTATATATATTTTTAGCTAATCCGACAAAAACAGAAAAGTAGAAAAGATATTGTCCATACGTGTATAGTTAATCGTTTGTAAATATTTATTATACGTTTAGTATGATGTTAATAAGATTCAATAGTCAATGAGCGCTGGATTATTTATTATAAAATCGCTACAACAACTGAATAAGTCTACTAGTAAGTTTATTCAGTTGTTAGCAAAAATTAAAAACAACTCCTTCGATACATTATGAGAAAAATATTGCTATTAATAATTGGATTGTTATTTGTTAGTTGTTCTATCCCTAGTAAATTCGACTCACAAATGATGAGTGTTTCTGAAAGGGGTTATGGTGTTATAGTTACTAAAATAACACCACATAATAAAGTAGAAGTACCTGTAAATCTGATTACAGATAGTATTAATGTGAACCCCTCAATCCCTGGATCATTCAGCAATAGTACTTCATTGCGAAACTCTAAACAGATACCGCAATCAAAACTTCCTAATTATTTAACATTTGAATATCAATACATACAACTATCTGATTGTAATAATTCTAGAACAACGAAAACGGTAAAGTTAATTTTTATTAGTGATTCCAAACCAATAGAGAAAGGGGATATTATAGAAATGAGCGAAGAAAAAGCTAATTTTTATCTTAAAAAATCAATGGGTAGAGCCACTTTAGCTTCAATGGTAAATAAGAAAATTACCAAGGAAAGTGTTTTAAAACAATTTGAAAAAGAACTTAAAATAGCAAAAACATACTATTCAAAATCTCATTGTAAAACACAAATACCTATTGACTCTCTAAAGTTCACTAAAACCTTAGATTTAAGACCCTATAAAAAATCAAAAGAAATTAAAAGATTTAAGAAAAAAAATAAAACTGCTTCAGGAAGTTACTATGGAACAAGAATTACATATCAGTTTTATGATAGTGGTGAAATTAAATTACATTTAGAAAATTACACTACTAACCCATGGAAGTAACTTTTGCTAACAACGTTTATAAAATATAGCTCATAATTGCTTTCCGAAAGGTTGTGGTTTATTTACAAAGACCGTCAAATTTTTAAATTTGGCTTTTAAAATAGAAAGAGTGAGAACAAAACATAAAAAATTGGCATCTGTTTGCACGCTATATTTCATAGCCGAAACGTTGTATGTAATCTTGACATAAACTTAAATATATAACATGAACTACTACCAACAAGCCTCTAATGAGGTTTTGAAACCGTACATCAGATGTTTTTGGTGGTTAGACAATGATTCATCAGAAAATCTTGATTACACCATTTTACCTGACGGTTTTTTTGATATTATCGTTCGCTTTGAAAATTACAAATACCAAAGTACCGTGCTAACAGGACTATATACAAAAGAGGTTGAAGTGGTAATTCCTCCAAATCATCAATTTTTCGGAATACAATTCAAGTTACAGGCTGTGGAATATATATTCTGCGAAAGTATTGCTCCGTTATTAAATTCTGAAAAAAAAATACCCAATGTTTTTTGGAATCTAAATTCATTTGACTTTTTCGAAAAATTAGATACGATTGATACGTTAAGTTCAATAATAAGTAAAGAAGTCAATAAAGAAAATAATTTAGACAATCGAAAACTTAATCTATTCAGCTTATTGAGCAAAACCAAAGGCAATCACAGCGTGAGCTATTTTGCTGATAACGTATTTTGGTCTAGTAGGCAAATCAATAGATATTTTAATAAAATGTTTGGCCTTTCACTAAAAAGCTATTGTAATATATTACGATGTTCGGCATCATTCAAAGACATCAAAAAAGGAGATTTATTGTCAAACCAAAACTACTTCGACAGATCTCATTTTAATAAAGAAATAAAAAAGTATACCAACCACACTCCGAAAAATCTATCAAATAACGAAAACGACCGATTCTTACAAATTTCTATCATCCCTAATAAGTAACTTCGCAATATTACTAACCATGATAAACTAGGAATGGACAAAGAAGTGGTTGATTGGAAAAACAAGGGTCAAACAATAAATGTAAACAGCCATCAAGTATTTTATATCAAGGAAGGTAGCGGCCCTAACCTTTTAATACTTCACGGCTATCCTTTTAATACTTTCGAGTGGAGATCTGTTTGGGAATATCTAGTAAAAGATTACACCGTTTTTACATTTGATTATTTGGGTATGGGTTTTTCAGATAAACCCAAAAATCATGACTATAGCTTTCATGAACATTGCGAAATGGTTAATTTTCTAATTGAATTTTGGGGTATTAAACAAACCCATATCCTGTCACATGATCTAGGAGTCAGTATTGCTCAAGAGTTATTAGCTAGAGACATAGCTTCACAAAACTGCTTTAAAATACAATCGTTAGTATATATGAACGGTGGTTTGTTTATGGATAGTTACAAACCTAGAATGATACAGCGATTGCTTTCACAATCTCCCAAGCCTATTGGGAAATTGTTGAGCAAGTTGCTCACTAAAGAGAAATTGAAAAAATCAATACAACCAATTTTTGGTCCTAACACCCAACCCACGAACCAACTCATAAATCAATTCTGGGATATTTTAAATTATAACGATGGCAAATCGATCGCATATTTGATTGGTAGGCTGGTTTTTGACAAATTAAACCATCAAAAAAGATGGATAAGTGCAATGCAAAAGACGAAGGTTTCCATGTGCTTTATAAATGGTCCATTTGATCCTAATTCTGGTATCCATATGGCTAATCGATATAAGGAACTGATTCCCAGCCCTAACGTAAAGCTACTAGGACAAGACATTGGACATTGGCCACAAATTGAGGACCCAAGTGGGGTTTTGTCATATTATCAAGAATTTAGAAACGAAATTCAAAAAAACATTAACGACAACTCTCTTGATTAAAAAGGTTTTCTGAAACTTGAGAATGCTTGAAATGAAATACGTCATATAACATTAGTTGTGTATAATCTAAAAATAAATAGTGATGATAAAAAAAATAGCAATAACATTTAGTGTAATTCTATATGCCATTGTCGTCCCTTTTTTGGACATCAATGAAACGCATGTTTGGAATCCAGATTGGACGCCTCATGCACGAATTCATGAAGTTTGGCAATTAGTTACTAACTCAAGTATTGGAGTATTATGCTTGTGGTTAGTTTGGTATAAAAAAGAAGTTCGATTAAGTACTTTATTAAGTCTCATCGTTATGGGAGGGTTTTTATTAGCATTCTTCTTAAAAGATGGGTATGGTGGTTCTATGAAATATTTAGATGGAAGTGAAAAGATTGTATTAGGAATTAATATTGGAATTTTAGGATTTGGCATAGCGTTCCTATTTTTAATACTATCGCATGTGTTTACAAGGAGACAGAAACCTAAGTTTTGAAACTCTAAATAATAGATCTGAAATACTGATAAGGAATTTAATCATTACAGAATAATAATTGTTTATATAAATTCATCCTTATTAGAGAGAAATAATATAACTGGTTAAAGATATTTATTACAAGTCAAAGAAAAAAATGTATCTAAAAAGTATGATAAAACCCTATTTAGTAAATGTGCACCAAGAAATTATTGATGATTTGAATTTAAGAATTCAAAACACGCGCTGGCCTGATGAAATAAACAACTCCAATTGGAATTATGGTACCAACCTTTCTTATATGAAAGAATTAAGTAACTACTGGCTCAATGATTTTAGTTGGAAAAAAGTTGAAAAAAAGATTAATGCATTCCCAAATTTTATGGCAGATATTGATGGTCATCAAATCCATTTTTTGCATATAAAAGGTAAGGGTAAAAAATCTATACCTTTAATCATCACACATGGATGGCCAGGGTCATTTATAGAGATGTTAAAGCTGATTCCACTGTTAACTAATGATGAGAATTTTTCTTTTGATTTGATAATTCCTTCAGTTATTGGGTTTGGATTTTCTAGCAAGTATGTAGAAAGCGGATGTGATAATGCCTATGTAGCAGAGATATGGCATAAGCTAATGCTCAAACTTGGTTATAAAAAATATGGTGCCCAGGGAGGAGATATAGGTTCTGGTATTAGTACGCGACTAGCAATGAAATATCCCGACCATATAATAGGAATACATCTTAATTATGTGTCGGATTCTTTTCAACCCTATATGACAGAAGAAGAACTTTCTGAAGATGTGATAAAATACAATCAAGGACTTGAAGAATGGGCTTCAAAAGAAGCTGGATATGCTTATATACAGAGCACGAAACCAATAACATTGGGATACGGATTAAATGATTCACCTATTGGGTTATGCGCTTGGATAGTCGAAAAATTCAATAGTTGGAGTGATAATGAAGGGGACATTGAAAACATATTTACAAAAGATGAAATTTTAGCCAATATTACTCTTTACTGGGTGACACAATCCATCCATTCATCCATAAGAATATATAATGAAAACAGTAAAAATCCAATGAAATTTGGAGCAAATGATTTCGTGAAACCACCTGTTGCATATGCTAATTTCCCTAAGGAATTATCTAAACCACCTAAAGTATATATGTCAAAAGGATATAATGTAACCCAATGGACAAATATGCCAAAAGGAGGTCATTTTGCTGCTATGGAAAAGCCAGTATTGTTAGCTTCTGATATTATGACTTTTTTTTGCTCACTATAATTATTTAAAAATTTAAAAACAAGAATGTGCTAATCATGAGAGGCTCCAAAGGCATTGGAAAAGCTACGGCTATAGCTTTTGCAGAGAAAGAAAGGTTACTACTTGAATCTCCTTTTAAAAGAATGGCAGAACCCTTTGAAGTAGCACATGCTATACTATTTCTCGCATCAAAATAGGCATTGTATTCATCAGGAACAATCATTGATGTAAATGGGGCTTCTTATTTAAAAACATAAAAATTGATTATAAAAACAGAGAGTCCCAGGTGTAAGGATATATTCTGTTATTTGACTAATGAAAGGGCGTTTCTCCCATTGTAAATTCAAGAAATTGTATGACAAACAAAATAAAGACAAAAGCATCGGTAGTAAAGCATTTTCTCTGGTTTTACAGTAGTATAATTTTTATTCTATTGGTATTCATGTTTTTATTAATTCTATTTAAAAACAAATATGCAGTAGCTACTACAGTTTTGTTTTTTAAAGATTTTGTGGGTAATCTGTTTACCAGCCCCTCATTTTATGTAATAACTACGATACCATATTTTCTTTTTTTATTTATTAAAAATATTATTTACGACTACAAACGAAATAAAATTAAAGGCTTATTAAAAAGTGTTTTTTTTAAAATAGCTATTCCTGTTATGATTCTTTTTATAGGAAATAAAGCGTTGCAGAATTATCGATTATCTGAAGTGCTAAACTATACTTGGGATACTACTATAGAAAACAATTCGACTAAAGTAAACAATTATTATAGTATCGATAATAAGCAAAGAGGCATTCATGTATTCAATATAAGTAAAGATTTAGAGGACATTGAACTGCTTAAGACTAATAATTTTGAATGGATTACTCTTACACCATTTATAAATCAGGGCGATTATAATAAACCCACGTTAAGATTAATTTCTGATGATAGCTATGAAAATATGCTAAAACATTATAAAGTCATAAAGGAAGAATGTGATAGCTATGGAATAAAAATAATGTTAAAACCTCATATCTGGCTATCAAAAATTGAAAACGGGAAATGGCGATCTGATATTGAAATGGAAACTGAGCAAGATTGGAATACTTGGTTTGAAAATTATAATCAAACCATCATAAAATATGCAGAACTTGCAGAACAATTACAGATGGAACAATTCTGTATAGGCACAGAGTTAGAAACTACTGTTTATGAAAAACCTGATCAATGGAAAGCCCTAATACAAAAAGTTAGAGCAATCTATAAAGGAAAACTGACATATGCAGCTAATTGGGATAATGAGTATAAGAAAGTGCCTTTTTGGGGCGAGTTAGATTATATAGGAATCCAAGCCTACTTTCCGATAAGTGTGAAAGACGACCCAGCACTTTTGGAGTTAGAAAACTATTGGAGAAAACATGCAGAAGAGATAGTATTGGTTAGCTCAAAGTTTAACAAACCCATACTTTTTACAGAATTAGGTTATAAGTCTATTCGAGGTACTTCTAAAAAACCATGGGAGTGGAATGGTATAATGAATACGTATTCAAAAATTTCTAAAAAAGAACAGCTTTTATGTTATCAGGCTTTTTTTAATACCATATGGGAGGAGCCATGGTTTCATGGTATTCATATCTGGGAATGGCAAAGTCGTGGTACGTCAAGTGGGAATAATACCAATTTCACTATTGAAGGTAAGCCATCTTTAAATCTTATTGCAAAACATTTTAAGCCTTAAAGAGTAATTATTTGACATAGGTCAAAAGTTTAGAGTTATAAACCTCTTAATTTCAACAAAAATTAAAACATGAATATTACCAGAGTATCAAAATTACTTTTTAGTTTGTTTTTAATTATTTTTAGATAATGAAAGATATTTGACATAGTTTCAATTGAGTTCAATCATCGATAAAACTAGCGTGAATATTAGTGAATACTCAACTTGGACCTAGCTAGGAAATTTTAAATTCCAGTAAAGTCAATGAAAAGGAATTTCATGCAAGACCGAAACCTAGTAAATGCAACTAACCATACACGAACACCTTGGTAATAATTAAAAAAATATAATGTAAAATTTTAGCATTCCCTGTATCTAAATAATAAGTGTATTAAACAAATCCGAAAACTTAAATATATAACGTGAACTACTATCAACAAGCCTCCAATGAGGTTTTGAAACCGTACATCAGAAAATCTTGATTACACCATTTTATCTGACGGTTTTTTGATATTATCGTTCGCTTTGAAATTATAAATACCAAAGTGCCGTGCTAACAGGACTATATACAAAAGAGGTTGAAGTGGTAATTCCTCCAAATTATCAACTTTTCGGAATACAATTCAAATTACAGGCTGTGGAATATATATTCTGCGAAAGTATTGCTCCGTTATTAAAATCTGAAAAAAAAATACCCAATGCTTTTGGAATCTAAATTTATTTGACTTTTTCTAAAAATTAGATGCGATTGATACGTTCAGTTTAATAATAAGTCAGGAAATCAATAAAGAAAATAATTTAGACAATCGAAAACTTAATCTATTCAGCTTATTGAGCAAAACCAAAGGCAATCACAGCGTGAGCTATTTTGCTGATAACGTATTTTGATCCAGTAGGTAAACCAATAGATATTTTAATAAATTGTTAGGGCTTTCACTAATAGCCTATTGTAATATATTACGATGTTCGGCATTATTCAAAGACATCAAAAAAGGAGATTTATTGTCAAGCCAAAACTACTTCGAAAAATCTATCAAATAACGAAAACGACCGATTCTTACAAATTTCTATCATCCCTAATAAGTAACTTTGTGGTATCGATTGTATTTAAATAAAAACTATAAGAGCATTAAACAGATACGAGAACTTAAAAGAGCCAGAAGAAAAATTTGGGTAGAAGGTCATACTGATAATGCCGGTAAATCTAATATGAAGTTGTCTAAAAATAGAACAAAATTTGTTCTTATGGCATGTACTGATGTGGGTATTCATGAATCCAAACTGAAAAGTAAAAGCATTGGGTAAACCAAACCTGTAGAAGACAATTTACTCGGAAAGGGAAAGGCTAAAAACAGAAGAGTTGAACTAAGAAAAATAAAAGAGCATATCAATTTGTACAATGCATGTACACACCTCGGGATGCAAACGAAGTATATAAGGGACGTCGTGCAAAAATATAAAACTACGAAAAATGAAAAAAATCTTTTTATTAACATTAATTGTTTTAGGAACAGTGGTTTGTTCGAATGATACTAGTCTTAAAACTAATGTCGATGATAATGTAAATCAAAATTTAATAACTTATCAAATATCAAATAGTAATGTTTTTAGTACGACATCTGAACAAGTTAAAAATGCTAGTTTTAATACCATTACCCTTAAAGAAGGTTTTATAACATCTAAACTTGCTTCTCCTCTTGGTAAATTTGAAGCTGCGAAAAATTTTGATTTAAGTCTGCAAATTACAAGACAAACAAAGAACCCAAAATTTAAAGTTGGCTCTTTTAGTTTAGCTGGACCAGAAATCATAATAAACGCTTTCATTTCTCCTGAAAACACAACGTTTGCTATTGTTAATGTTTTAAGTATTCAAAAGTATGAAGTCTTAAAATATTTAGATAAAATTGACGAGCTTAAAGATAAATTTGTTTTCCATTCAAATTCTGATAATAAATTAATTATTGAAAAAGTAGAAGATAGGAAAGAGCTTGAAAATGATGCTACTGGTAATTTTAAAATTGGTTCTCAGTTATTAGAAGGATATGCGCTAATTCATTTAATGGAAGTAAATTCTAATGAAATTTTTTCTATAAAATTAGATTTTAGTGTAATTAATGATATTAGATTAAGAATATAATGATAGAAAAACACGTAAATAAGTTAAAACGAATAGATCACAATAGCGGAAATTTCTTTTCTCTTAAAACAAGTTTTCGTTCAGACGATTTACTTCTCGACTTTGGATATGATCGCGCCTCAAAAAAAAAGTGGATAACTTATCCATAGTTCCAACTTGGAGAATTAGAAGAAATATCGGTAAACATAAGAGTATTAAACAAATACGAAAAATTAGAAACTTAAAAAGGTTGTCATAAGACAATATTTTAGCAAATGACTCTTCTTATTTTCGCAGCATGGATTTATTAACTTAAAAAGAGGAAAGTTCAGACAAAGAGAATCAATAGTTAATTATAGAACCAAAAATCAAATAATAATTAAAATACGATAAATTATGAATAAATTGACTTCAACTATCATAGTAATTATTTTAATTTTTCTGAATTCAACTTTTACTTTTGCGCAAGAAAGTAAATTAAAGTTGAATTCTAGCTCTTTAAGTTTAGGTGTCGGCTTAATCGATTCATCATTTGATAATTCTAGAGGTGGATTTAATATAAGTTTAGATATTTCTACTAAGTTGAATAAAAATCTTATTTCTTTCTATTTGAATTCAGGTTCTCAACTTAAGGTGTTTGATGCAGGGGCAGAGGAGGAATATACTGAAATAAATGCAACTTATGGAAGAGAGATTGAATTGAATAGTTGGATAAAAGTAGAAGGGCATATAGGATTGGGTTTTTTTAATTACAGTGTTAAAAATCGTTCAACTGACTGGAAAACAGAAAAAGAGTCGACTATTGGTTTTCCGTTTAGAGTAAAACTAATTTTTTATACAAGTAAGCATTTTGGAATAGGAATAAACCCAAATATGAATCTAAACTCTTTAGTGAATATATATTCTGGAAATATAATTTTTCAATATAAGTTTTAAAAAAAAAGCATATAACATTGGCTATAAATAATGATTGTTGTTTTCTGCTTTTGAAATTCTGTAAAGATTTTCAGTTTTGAATGTACTTACAAAGTTAGGTTTTTATCAGGAAATGTTCGTGCCGAAATATGCTACAGCTCATGTACAACATCGTTAGCAATAATTAAAAAATAACTTGTAAGCTTTTGGTATTTCTTATATCTAAACTAAAAATATAAGGAAACAAAATAAAAACACGCACTTAATATTTAAACAAATGAAATATACACGTTACATTATACTAATTACTCTTGTAACATTTATACAGGTATTTAGCCAGGAAAAACTTAATAAAGAAAAGTCACAAGTTAAAATATTTAATGAAGGCTATTTTGTTTCAAAAATCACCCAAAAAATTAATTTAGAACCTGACACCTTAAATTCGATTACATATTTCAAGAATAATAAAATAAGGGCAGAATCGCCTTATTACGTTGGCAGTGGACAAACTATACTTATTGTTGATGTTAAAACTAAAGAAATTCTAACTCTTACAGATCATCCGTACTATGGTAAAACATTTAGTCTTGCAAAAAGGAATTCTAGGGAAGATCAAAAAGAAAAATATGAAGTTGTTTTAGGAAACAAAAAAAGAAAAATTCTAGGTTATAATTGTCAACAATATATAATAAAAGTTAATGAGTCTACTCAATTTGAAATATATAGTACAAAAGAATTTAGCACCACTTATTTGAATAATAATAAAACATTGCGTTTGGAGTTAAAAGTAGGATTTATTTTATATAGAAAAGTCACCTCTGAAGGTCAGACCCAAAGCATATCAGAAGTAGTAAAAATAGTAAGTGAGCCTGTATCAGACAAAAAGTTTAGTTTGACACCTCCGAAAGAATACATGAAAATTGGTGAATAGTTTTCAATAGTTAAAAAATAACTCTGTTCAAATACAAAAATGCAAACGCACTTTACATTTCAAATCCTTAAACAAATGAAATATACACTTTACATTATACTAATTACTCTTGTAACATCCTTTCGGGTATTTAGTCAAGAAACAGTATTAAGTCCAATAAATAATCCAGCTATCAAAAACCTAGTTTTATCCGAAACATCAGAGATGAATTGGTTTATGCTTCAAGATACGCTGAAGGTACAAATAGGAAAAGTAAAAACAGAAATACAGAAGAGAAAAGAGAATATATATATTATAACAACAGTTGATATGGTACATTCACCTGCAAAATGGATTGACAGTACGGTTGTTGGAACACAGAATTTTGCCCCTAAATATCATTCGTCATACAATCAACAAAGAGATATGGTATTAAAATTTGGAGAAAAAATTACGGGCTATTATTTAGATAAAAAAACAGAAATGAAAACAGAAATTTCTGAAGAAGCTGAGACTTCTTTTTTTGATAGTAATTTTTATCCTCAATTCATAAGATTTCTTCCCCTAAAAAATGGATACTCAAATACTATTTCAATTTTTGACTATAATCCTAAAGCTGAAATAGGACTAATTACTGCAACCATCAAAAATACAGAAGAAACAACTCTAAATTTTAATGAAAAGAAAAGAAGCGTCTGGAAAGTTGAAACCACAGATGATATTTCAAACAATTCTGCTGTAAGCACATATTATATTGACACGACAACTAGAAAAATACTGAAACAAGAAATTGATTTTGGTGGCAGAAAAATGGTCATGGAATTAGTAGAGTAAATAACATAAAAAACACAAACAAAAATTAAAACAAAACTATTATGAAAAAACTATTGCTAGTATCAACTATTGTCATTTTAGGAATGACAAATTCAATGATGGCACAAAATGTCAATTTTGGATTAAAAACAGGCCTTAACATTTCAAACTTTACTGGAGGTGACGCTGATAGGAATAGCTTATTCGGTTTTCATATTGGTGGATTTGCCGAATTTAAGATAAACGAAAATTTTTCACTTCAACCAGAATTATTGTATTCCACACAGGGTTCAGAGGCTGAAAATTTAGCAAAAATCAAAGTAGATTATCTAGTAATCCCATTGATGGCAAAATATTACCTGTCTGAAAAATTTAGTATAGAAGTAGGGCCGCAAGCGTCATTTTTGATTAATGATAAAGCCGAATTTAATGATGGGTCAATTGCTGATTCTGAGATTGATGCCTCAAGTTTTGATTTTGGACTTAATGTTGGTGTTGGATATAATTTCAGTTCTCATTTATTTGCGCAAGTACGCTATAATTACGGTATTACAACAGTTGGAGAAAACCCTGATATTAGAAACAGTGTATTTCAAATTTCATTGGGATATAAGTTTTAAGTGATACCAAATCTAAACCAAAAAGATAGTTTAAAATTATGATGTCTTTTTGGTTTAACTATCTCATCATGATCAAAATTAACATAGCATTTAAAAAATAATTTATAAAAAATATTCTTTTCACTATTCTTTCAATACTGATCTCTCTGAGTTCATTTGCACAAGATTCTACGATCACTCCATTAAACAATTCTTTTGATTCAGAGTTAATCAAAAATGAGAATTATGAAATGACTTGGTCTATCGTATAAGACACTTCCAAAATAGAAATCGGAAAAATTAAAACAGAGATAAAAAAATTAAGAATAACGTTTTAATAATAACCTCTGTTAAAATGAATCAAGCTAAAACAAAATGGTTTGACATTACTATTGCTCATATAAATAACCTTAAACCTATGTACCACTCTTCATATAATCAACAAAGAGATAGGGGACTTAATTTTGATGAAAAAGTAACTGGTTATTATTTTGACAAAAAGACACATACTAAAAGTGAAATATCTGAAAATACTCCATGCGTATATAATTTGTCATCAAAATTTTAGTTTTCCTTCCTCTAGCCTTTCCGTTAAGAAACTTTCTAGTCGATAATAGCTTATCAAACGTTTTAATATATCATCTGTACTCTTTAATGTATCGATCAAGAATTTTGAAGGATATGACTAAAACGCGCTTTTGTATTATTCTATGACGTTTTTGAAATTAATTCTCTCGAATTAATAGTAGCTATTGTAATATCTAATTATTGGAATCACATTTGAGTCAGGTATTCATTTTGAATATCTACATGTATTCTAAATCTTAAATTATGAATAGACTATTATTTTTAGCTTTTGCAATATATTTTATTTGTCTTGAGGTAACCTATGGGCAACAAACAGTAGGGTTCTCTGAAAATAAACTTTGGTTAAGAGGAGACAGTATTATACAACAGAATTCCGAAAATCGAACGAGAAACAAGGAGGTGTTGTATAATTACAATCCTGTGGTAGATATTATGAAAGAAAAAGCAGTTTATAAAAATCTACTAGATGAATATTTTTCCATTTTCACAGTTTTTAAGACCAATGACAATAGTGAAGAAAATGTCTTTAAACTATCTACTCGAAAAAATAAAATTAAAGTAACAAGTACTTTTATCGATAAAGATGAAGGTTTAGAATATGATAAATCAGACCCGAATAATGGAATGATTTTATCCTACATGACCAGAATGAAGCATTTTTCTAAAAAAAATAGCTTGTCATTTAAGGATTTCTATAAACGTATTAATGAAGATCCAGAAAATAATCAATTGGTTGAAGTTTTATATTTCCCAAAGATCCTCAACCTACTAGAGCGTTCTAAAGTAGAGTCGTATTTATCTATTAAATATGGCATTAGCCTTATTGGTAAAAAGAGCTATATCACTTCACAGAACGATACCATCTGGTCGTATAAAAAGAATAAAGAATTTACTCATAATGTTACAGGTATAGGTAGAGATGATGAACATAAATTAGATCAAAAACAATCAGGTAATGCCTTGAATGATGGTCTTATTATTGGTTTTGATACAATAGAAACATCAAATACTAAAAATAAAACTAAAGTATCTAATGGCTTCTTTCTAGTTTGGGGAAATAATAACGCAGGCACAGAACTATTGAATAATGCAAATGATACGTTTCGAAAAATGGAACGTGTATGGAAAGTACAAACCAGTAATGGGCTAGAAGATTTAAACCAACAAAGCATAGAATTACATGTCAACCTGAAGGATATGGAAATGAAATTACCTGCTCCAGGTGATACCCCTTTTAAATTATGGCTTGCAGTTCAGGATAATTATAAGGGATCTTTCGATTTTGAAACGGCTATAATATACCCTTCAGTAAATACCGAAACTGGAATTATGGTTTTTAAAGATATTCCTTGGGAGATTACTGATAAAGAGTTTCGCTATTTCACATTTTTTGCTGCACCTGCTTTTTTTGCACAAACCAAAGTTACTGCAACCAATTGTGTCAATACAACATCGTCTTTAGTAGAATTGAAACTTGAAGGAGGACAAGCTCCATTTAACATTGAAACAACGTCTGAAAATGGTATAACAATACACGAAACTAATGACGCTCATTTTAATTTAAATTTAGAAGCTGGAACCCACAACATAATAATAACCGATGCACTTAATCAAGTTTTCGAAACGTCTGTAAAACTTGATGTTCAAAATACTCCAGTAGTAGAAATTGCACCTGTTTGGCAGTTAGATGCCAATGGTCAAGTACATGTATTGCCATATGTAACAGCACATAAAAATTTAGACTTAACATATGCCTGGTATGATAGTACAACCAAACTGGCCACAACTCAACAATTTGTCTTTCGATCGAAGGGAAATTATGAATTTGTAGTAATCACAGCCAATGGATGTGAAACACGATTTCCTATAGAAGTAATTGGAAATAATGCTTTTGATAACGGAAGTTCGGAACTATTTCCGAATCCGGTAGAAATTAATCAATCGTTTACATTGAGTATGAATTTAAAGCAACCATCTAAGGTGATAATTCGCATTTTCAATATAAACGGCCAACTCGTAGCTTCAGAACAATTGTTGAATAGACAACAGATCACTTATCAAAATAAACTATCAAATTCGGGAATTTATTTTGTGTCTGTCGAAACAGCTCAAACGAGTAGAACCTTCAAACTCTTGGTTAAGTAAAATACCAAAGTCACATAATATTTTATTAAACGCACATCTTATGAAAACTAATACGACACCTTTATCGTTTACAACAAATAGACGGTTCAAAAAATTCGCTTATCGCGTTATATTAATAACAGCATTACATTGGATTTTTGTTCTTCCAGCGCAACCAATTTTAGGGCCAGTAATCGACCTTTATGGTGATCGTTTAAATAATTTTTTTGAAACCAATCTAGAAAGAGGATTAGAAGAGTATACCTTAGATTTTATTTCATTAGAGACATCTTCAGAGAAGGAAAATAGTGCGAATTTAGATTCGGAAACAATCAACACAGTCACATCAGATAAAAAAGAGCCACCAATAAGTTCTAAAGCGTCATTATCGAAAATAAAATCTCTTTTTGAAGGCGGAATTTTTAAAGCAGACCTAGTACAAGGGCATGTTGGTGTATCAAAGCAAATGCCAATGGACAATCCATCAGATAATTTATTTGTGATTCAGATTGACGATTTGCCGCAATTAAAAATAACAGATAAAGTGATCCTGAAATACGAACTGGAAGGTGTACAAGGACAATATGCTGTTTCTCGAAGTATCAATGGACGCTCTGCATTTGGAGGATATATGGTGAAAGCTACAAAAGGTTGGACCACTCAAGAGGAGGAATTGAATAAAAATTGGTTAATGGAAGGTGAAAATGAAGTGTTGTTTACAATTCCGTCCTCAATGCACCATCAATATACCATTAAAAATGTACAGATTGAAATAAAATCAGGAGATACAGAAAAAGTACCTTCTCTTCTAGTGCTTCAACAAGATCAAGTTCAACTTACAAAAGACAATAATATATATATTAAGGGATTTGTAAAAGGAACCATTTCCGGAAATCTTAATGTTATAGCAGGAACGACACCATTACAAGTTTCAGATGGAGAGTTTGAAGGTCTAGTGCCCATTAAAGAATGGCAAAACGCAAGTAATATTTTACGTGTTATCGCAACAGATTCTTCTGGTTTATTAGGGCAAGAAGTGATATTTGTAGAAGATTATTTAATGGAAGCCGATCACCTTTATGATTTGCAAACTACAAAGTATCGTGCAACTGTAAGTGCTTTGGTCGCTGAACGGAATGAAGCTTTTGGAATAGCAGTAAATACTTATGAAGATACCTCAGCAAAAGAAAGTATCGCAATAACCTCTTTAAGAGCAATAGATATTGCACCATTTGAATCTGGGATGCGAAATGTAACTAAAAATGCTCATGCATATAGAGTTAATTCAACCAATAGAATTAATACTGAAAAACCTTTTAAATTGGAATTAGAGTTTAATCCAGAAATGATTCCAGAGGGTTATTCTAAAAAAGATATAAGAACTTTTTATTTTGATAAAAAAGAAAAAGGTTGGAAGGCGTTGATAAAGGATTCTTTAGATGTCAAAAAAAATAGACTTATTTCCTATTTAAAAATTGATGACATCAACAATGGTACAGATTATATAAACGGAATAATTCAAACTCCAGAGGCATCATCGACAAGTTCGTTCATGCCAACAATGATGAATGATATTAAGGCTGTTGATCCTTCAGCAGCAATGACCTTAATTACACCTCCTGTTGTATCGCAAAGAGGAGATGCTAATATTTCCTATCCTATTCGAATTCCAGCTGGAAGAAACGGAATGCAACCTAATGTTGGGTTGCGCTATAGCAGTGAAGGGGGTAATGGCTGGTTGGGCCTTGGTTGGAGTATGAATATGCCTTCTGTAAATCTTGATACACGTTGGGGAGCGCCAATTTTCGATACAACTGGAGAGTCAGAATTATATAACCTCAATGGAGAAATGTTAATGTATCCAAACAATTTCTTACCACATAGACACGCTGGTGATGAGGTTAGTGGGTATGATACATCTCTTCAAAATAGAACCGAATATATAAATGATGGCGCAAAGATATTTACACCAAGAAAACAAGGTGGATTTGCTAAGATTGAGCGGTACGGAACAACACCTGAAAATTACTATTGGAAAACCACAGATGCATCAGGAACTGTAAGTTGGTATGGTGGATACGACGGAAATCTTATCGATAATACTATTGTAAGGAATGATGCCAATAACATTGTACATTGGGCTTTGTATAAAGTTGAAGATGTGTTCGGAAACAATATGGTATATACCTATACAAATGAAAATATAGGAGCCACTGGTGATAATTTATCGAATGGAACGTATTTTTATTGCGATAGTGTCATTTATACTGGACATAATACAACAAATGGAGCATATAAAGTACAATTTATACTTGATGAAAGTAATGTGAAACTTGATGTCAACATTAATGCTAAATTAGGTTTAAAATGGATTGATCCATATTTGCTTAAAAACATTGAAATTAGTTATAACAATAACCTAATAAGATCATATGAACTTGATTATATTGAAGGTCGTTTTACTAAAAACCTCTTAGAATGGGTAGCTGAAAAAGATAAAGAAGGCAACGAATTTTATCGTCATGATTTCCAATATTATGACGACGTACAAGAATTGAATGGAGGCAATTTATATACTGCGCCTCAAACTATAGAACTTCCAGACTATAGTCCAAGCTTTGCAAATAGCTTAGGTGGATTAATAGATCGATCAGAGATTAGCGCAAATCAAAGCATAGAAACTGGGTTTAGGGCTAGTATTTCTGCTGGAATTGAAATAAGACCTGCAGTACATTCTCAGAACAAAAGAAGACATGTAACTTTTGGAGCGCCTTTTGGCGAAAATTCATTTAAAAATAAAGGAAAGGTTACACTCTCTGACATTGATGGAGATGGATTAGATGACCTCATTTACAGAACAGGCAACGGATTAGAATATTTTAGAGGTCAATTGGAACTTAGCGACCAATTTGAAAATAGATTTGAATATACCTTTCTGACTGATACACCAAGTAATGCTTTACCTATAAACAATGCTTCAGATTATTATAGAAGTAAAGGGTTCTCTAAAACAATATTTGGAGAATCATACGACCTGTATGCTTTTGGATTTTTTGGGTCGAAAAAGCGTGTTAAGACGAAGTCGGAGTCTACAGTCTATTTTGTAGATGGGAATGGCGATAATATAATGGATATTGTAAAAGATGAAGTGGTATATTTCAATACACTGGACGAAGCTACTGGAGGGAGAAGTTTTGTTAGCTCAAGCGCCGAATCTGAAAATATGGTCATAACCGATTCTAGTATTCCTGGTCTTCCAGATGACCCAGATCCACAAGATCAGGTTCAACAGGCACTCCTTGATTTTGATGCAGTGAGAGTATGGATAGCTCCGAGAGATGGTACGGTCGCGATTACAGATAAAATTCAAAGTTTAACCCCTGGAAATGTCGTATACACAATAGAGACGTCGAAACCTTCATTAAATAATGGAGATCCTTTTAGAATGTTTTTTACATATATAAACACATCGTCTCAAGATGTCACTTTGCATGAATATGAAAATGGAGCACCATTAGGATTAGGCGTTCCATCAGGCCCTATTGTGGTTGACAAAGGGCAAAAATTATATTTTAGAGTGCACTCTGGAAATAATAATCCAGAAATAAACTCTTCACCAAGAATAGTTTATGATGATGGACCTTCAGGGGGAGATGAAATAGGTAAGAAAGAAGAAGTATATGAGTTCGCAAAGGATTTCTGTTTAGATGATAATACAGGTGTGGCGTTTCCAGGAACAGGGATAGGTGCTTTGTCTATGCCAACAATTACTGTACGACCTACAGATGATATCACATTTGAAGTTGTGCAACGCTTTTGGAATACTGATGGCGATTTGATCAGTGAACATCAATTAATGAACAAAGTCGCATTAAATTTACAAACTACGGTTATTAGCAATGCCGATTTGCAACAGCCTCTACCTCACTTAAATAGCGCCTATTTTTCTACAATAAGTTTTGAAGCTTTGTCAGATTCTAATGCTTTAGAATGGTCTGCTTTTAGATGGAATATGGACTTTATTTATCAACCTAATCAAGATGCTATCGAAAATCAAGGTATTCCAGATATGGAAATAACCAGACATATTGTACCAGATTATCCTATTTATAGAGCAACAAATTACGATATTCCTTATGGTCATGTTCTTGCCGAAGAGAATTGGCAATCTCCGGCAATTCCTCCATCAGGGAATAACTCTTGTGAAGCACGCCCAGCGATTTTGTCAGGTACACCAGCTGGGTTTACAAATGAGGACAACGGGACTTTCGTTTTTGTTGTGAAATTACCGAATTACACAAAAGGTAAGATTAGAATTGATGTGATCGATGGTGTGATTACCCCAGAAAGTACTATTCCTATTGGGATATTTGATGGAGACCTAGATATACCTCTGCCGGGAACTATAGTGTCTTTTATTGGGTATTATTCAATCGGTAAGAATAATAAAGAATTACTCCGAAAATATATTGATGCTGCTGGAATAAATCAAAGTGTTGAAGTTAGCTATAACTGGTCAAACCCGAATGCAATGTATACGACTGGCGCTCATGAGTACTATAATAATGAAATGCCTCATTTAGGTCCTCTCTATAGAGGTTGGGGACAGTTCTTTTATAACGAAAATTACGATGGCGGAGGCATGGCAGGTGATGTTTTTGGAAACCTAATAAATAAGGATATTGTTGAAAACCCAGAATTAAATCACACGTTTTCAATTCCTGGTGTTAATTGTCCTCAAGATGAAAATTATGCACAGTGTGTACAGCAAAGTTTAAATTTACCAAGCGAAGGGACAGTAATAACCGCTGGCGATTTAGATAATCTATTTGGAAATCTAGATGGTATGCTAGACCCAAGTAATTTTGAATATCCAGAAATTAGTTTTGTTCCTGGTAAGGCGCAACGCATGGAATCATTAGATTCTGAAAAATGGATAGGACTCTCAGAAGCTCAATTTTCGGCTGCAAGAACTTATAGAACGGTAAATTATGCTGGTGGAGGAAATAATGATGGTGGAAATAGTGGTCCATTCAGTGGAATAATTCAGGATGAAGACGATGAAGGAGATTGGGGTGATGCCAATGGAACGACAGGAATGCATGCTATTAATAAAGTGCAAAAAAGTTCTTCAAAAACACTAGCAGGAGGCTATGGTCCTGTTGCACTTAATAATACCGAAACAGATGATTATAACAATACGGTTTCAGACTTTATTGATATTAATGGAGATCGTTATCCAGATGCGGTTTATCCACAAGTAGTAACTAAGTCTAATATGACTGGTGGACATAAAAATATGTTGGAACAACATTTGTTTGGCGAGCCTGGAAACATGTATAGTTCTGGTCAATCTATTTCTTTATCTGGAAGTACCAATGATCTTAGACCAGACAAATCTAACGCTTCGGAAAGTGCTCCAGCACCCAAAGCTAATGCTAAGGGTAATTTGAATACCGTTACGACAGGGCCACCAATGGCAACTTTAGGCATCAATGTTAATATAGAAGCAGATAGTGAGCAAACAGCAATTTTCTTAGATATTAATGGAGATGGTTTAGTTGATCGTGTTGCTGAAGAAGGAGGTTCTTTTAAGTATCGTCTTAATAAAGGAGGATTTAATATAAATGAAAGTACTTCAGAGATATTTCCTAATCTCTTCACAGGAGGAAGATCAGAACCAGGCACTTTTGATGTCAATGTAGGATTACCTGGGGGTGTAGATTTTACAACAATTTTTGGAAATAACCCTGCGACATCAAACATTCTTTCTGGGTCAATCGATTTTAATATTGGTGTAACTGGATCAAATGGGACGACGCGTTCTACATTTCAGGATGTAAATGGAGATGGGCTTCAAGATGTGCTTATATCTGATGGTAATGATGGAAAAGTGCGTTTCAATTTAGGGAACAAATTTGGACCAATAACTAGTTTAACAACACCTTCTCCCATTTTTGGAAACCCAAATCTTAAACAAGATTCGAGAAGCAGAGGTGTAGGAGCTGCAATTGATGCAGGAATTTATTTTGGTTTCCCAGTATGCTGCGGCCCTGTTCCTACAGTTCACTTGAAGTTTGGAGTAACACTTGGTGGAAGCATGAGTCTGTCAATTACAGATACAGAAAAGGCATTTAAAGATATGAATGGCGATGGTTATCTCGATTATGTGAAAGACTCAGGAGATGATTTAGTTGTTTATTATTCGGCCATAGGAAGAACTAATAAACTTCGTACAGTGAATAATCCTTTAGGAGGTTCTTTTAGTGTTGATTATAATCCTAATCCAAAAACTGCAGATAACCCAAATTCAAAATGGGTAATGAAAAGCGTTACTGTAGATGATGGGTACCATGATATTGTTAACGATGGAGAAGATCAATACGTAACCGAATTTAGATATGACGATGCAAAATATGATAGAAGAGAACGTGAATTCTATGGTTTTGAAACTGTCAAGGTATTTGACTATAGGGACGAAAATCTAACAGACGTATATCGTACAACAACGACGCAATACCATAACAAAAATTATTATTTACAAGGTCTTGTAAAACTTAAGAATGTAAAATCTGGAGGGAGTAGTGACTTAAGTGGTTTTTCTGTCGATATTCCAGATAACCGATTTACCGAAACAGAAAATGAATACACGATTTATGGTCTTCAGACTGATAATCAACACTTAGATTTGACTAATGTTCTAGATGAGTCTTACGATGTTGGAGGAACAGAAGGGAGAGGATCTGCTGTAGCTGTGCTAACTAAAACAACCAATCGTATTATTGAACGTACAGCTAATGAAATTGTTTCCGAAGTGACCATGGAGTATGATGACCTAGCCAGAGTTTCGAGTTTCACGAACCATGGTGATGTAGACCAAGGATCGGAACCAGATGAATATACAACAACAGTAACTTATCATGATGATGCTGTTTTATTAGATAAGAATCTAATAAACATACCTAAAAGTACTATAGTTTCGGTAGGTAATGAAGAAATGAGAGAACGTTTCACTACAAATATCGATCTTAACACAGGAACAGTAGGAAGGATAAAGGCAAGAATAAATAATGATGATCTCTTTTCAGAATCAGATATGACCTATGATGAATTTGGTAACTTATCTTCTATCACATATCCTGAGAATGCTAGTGGAGAACGTATGAGCTACAGCTATACTTATGATCAAGAAGGTAAATATAGAGTGCAAACACAAGATGCATTTGGGTATACATCTTCGGCAAGTTATGATCCAGAATTTGATACAATTTTGCAAACTATCGATATCACTAATTCTCCTATGCAATATGAGTATGATGCTTTTGGTAGAACGACTAAGATTATTGGACCTAAGGAAATTGAAAATCCCGGAACAGATTTTACAATTCAGTACCGTTATTATACCAAGCATGATCAACTTACTGGAGTGGCTAATATTCCTGAAGAGGCCTTTATGCCTGTTGGTGTAACAGAACATTTCGATGTTCAACACCCAGATAATACTATTAAGACAATTACCTTCATTGATGGTTTGTCACGTATTGTTCAGGTTAAAAAAGATATAGAATACGAGTCTTTTGGTGTTCCAGGTCCAGGCTCTGGAAATGAAAAGATGTCCATTACAGGAAAAGTAACTTATGATCATTTAGGGCGTGCTATACAAACATACCACCCTTGGCATGAGAATACAGCTCCAGATTTGAATTATCAGCTAAATAATTATCAGAACATTAATTATTTCTCTGAGACAATATATGATCAACTAGATCGTGTAAAAGAGACTATTGATGCTGCTGGTAACAAATCATTTTCTAGTTACACGGTAAGCAATAATTTACATAAGTCGACATCTCGTATAGAGCAAAATGATGCAAATGAGATAACTTCAATGTCATTTTCTGATGCTCGAGGGCGAAAAGTAAAAACGATTCAAGTAGGTCCTGATGGAAATTTAGAGACTTTGTTTACATATAATGCAATAAACGAATTAGAAGCCTATACAGATGCCGATAATATTACTACTTATTTTGATTATGATTTATTAGGAAGGAAGATTCGTCGTATTCACCCAGATAATGGTGTAACAGAATTTTTCTTCGATAATGCGAATAACCTGATTAAGATGCAAACAGAAAAAATGGCTATTGCAGACGAATTCATCACATACGATTACGAATTTAATCGCTTAATAAAGTCTAATTTTCCTGATGGTCCTGGAGGTGAAGAAAATATAGCTAATGTTACTATTTCTTATGGGGCTGCAAACTCAGGGTTTGAAACGGGGCGAATTATAGAACAGACTGATGGCACAGGCATCCAAACATTTACCTACGGAAACATGGGAGAACTTGTTCATAACACAAGAACAGTTATTGCGCCAAGTCTTCCTGCACGTACTTTTGATACAAGCTTTGCATATGATAGTTGGAATAGGGTGTTGAACGTGCAATATCCTGATGGAGAACTTGTGAATTATAATTATAATCTTGGAGGTCAGTTAAACAATGTACAAGGAGGCATAGATGGTAGTGAATATATGTATATAAAAAACACCAATTATGATTATTTTGGTCAAACCACTTCTAAGGAGTTTGGTAATGGTACTCGAGCAACCTATACCTATGAACCTGAACTGCGACGTTTAAGTAGAGCTGTATTATTTGATGGAGCCAATACAAAACTTCTAGACAATCATTATACCTATAATAAGGCAAGTAATGTAACTCGAATCAAAAATCTTGCTGGTTCTAATAATGAATATGAAATGGGCGGAAATTACACACATAATTACAGTTACGATATTCTAAATAGACTTTCTGAGGCAAGTGGTGGATTTAATGGGAATGGTTTCTCACATCCAGAGGCGTTTAATAGTTCGTATTCTCTAACTATGGAATACAATAATTCTCATGGCATTGCCAATAAAAAACAGCAGCATAATATTAATAATACCGCTGTAGATAAAAACACATATAATAGAATATATACTTATATAGAGGGCACGCATAAATTAGAAAAGATAGAAGAACCAGCTGTTACAGTCGTAGGTAGTGGTTTTGCGATGAACTTTGACTATGATGTAAATGGAAACATAACTAATGTAAATGATACCAATGGGAATAATTCAAATTATTATTGGGATGAATCTAATCGTTTACGTGTAGTGCATGATATTGCAACCATGCGTATGCACCATTATATTTACGATGCTTCAAATCAAAGAATTTTTAAATCAAGTTCTGATCCTACGGCGATTTATGAAAATGGTAGTCCAGTAGAGTCACAAAGTGTAACCTTTGAAAATTATACAACTTACCCAAGTAGTTTAATTGTCGTGAAACCAGATGGAGAATATACGAAGCATTATTTTTCAGGAGGTCAGCGTATTTTAAGTCGTATAGGTGATGGTGATATAGATTTTGCAACACCAATATCTGGTGATGGGACATTAATTGGAAAATTAAAATCGATACAACAACGTCAGATTCAGGATCTCCAAAAAACAACTATAAAATCTGGTGTTGGAACGGTTGAATTTAAAAAGTATGTTTCTAAAGAAGATGCTTTGGAAGTAAATGACTTAGAGAACGATGAGGTTCAAAAAGGTGATAAACCCTCAGAATCGGCACCTGGAAACATTTATTTCTTTCATGGAGATCACTTAGGTTCGGCGAGTTTTATTACAGATGCATCAGGAGATGCTTATCAATTCTTTGCAAATTTGCCTTTTGGGGAAACTATGATCGAGCAGAAAAATACTGAAGTCCCTGATGATTATGAAAACCGTTATAAGTTTAATGGGAAAGAGTTAGATACAGAAACAGGACTCTATTATTATGGAGCTCGTTATTATAACCCAAGCACAAGTGTTTGGTTAAGTGTCGACCCTATGGCTGATGCCATGCCATCTTGGAATTCGTATAATTATACCATGCAGAATCCTATCAATCTAATTGATCCAGATGGAATGATGCCGAATGGACCAGGAGATCCACCTAAATGGAAGATTTGGTTGAAAGATACTTGGGAAGATGTAAAATATGACTGGAGTAAAATTATGGATGATTTGGATAATGGTTGGTTCGACGATAAGGAATTTGTTTTGGATGGATCTGCTAAAGCAGATATTGGTTTACAAATCGGTGTTAATGGTAAAATATATGGTGTCATAGATGTAAAAGGAAAATTGGATGTCGTAAGTTTTGAACTGATAAATGGCAAAGTTGACCTAACAAACCCCGGTAAAGCTGAGTCATATATGGTTGAACATATTTTAAACGGAGATGGTAAAGGTGTTAAATATGAAACAGGAATTGACGTCATTGTTGGTATTGGTGGTAAAGAAATTATAGGGGGTAATTACAAATCGGTTCATCGTGGGCATGATAGCTCTTCTGAGCAGGTTGCTGAGGAAGGTGGAATCTATTTTATAATACCATTGGCGAAAATAAAAAACTCAGAGAATAGCAAAGCTTTTCAAAATGTGGGTCTTTATAAAATGCCAACAAAAGTTAAAGCTTCACCTAATACTGAAGGATTTTATGGATTAGATTTTGGACTTGGAGTTGCAATAATTATTGGAATAAACGCGAATTTGAAAATTGGATGGAAAACGAAAGAATAAATCGATTCTAACATGTCTTTTTTATGAAGTATTAAAAAAATGAGCTTGGAAAGATAAGGCAAAGCCTCATATAACAGTGAGGCTTTGTTGCTTATTATTTTTAAACCCGTTTGTAAGTTCAAAAATAATTATGCGTTTTTCACTTTTACATCTTCTCCAAACGCATTTGAAATGCTTTCCTTCACTTCTTTACTACCTATTGATTAGATAATAAAAATAGAGCACATTTGATTAGATAACCACGTCTTATAGAAATGAACCTTAGTAGTATAGTTTCATCTACTTGATTTTTAATACACGCTAAAATGAAAAAAACAACGTTATTAATGCTGCTAACATGCATGCTATTTACAATCACAGCATATACACAAGGTGATGCTGTAGCGCCCTCTTCTGCCGAAGAAGTAGAAGCACTTTTTGAAGTCTATTATCAAAATAATCAAGCCAGTACCCAAGTGTCTTTTACTTTTGAAGAATTGGCAGATCAGCAACATTTATCATCATGGGAAAAATATCAGCTATTGTATCAACGTAAACGAACGACATTACGAATTGCTTTTTTCGAAATTTATCCAGAATACAAACAATTTTATCAAGCATATCAATTAAGCTTAAATTCATGTTTCAATGATGGTTTCGAAAATGGAACTCTGGGATTTGCTTTTGCTAAACATGAATACGGTCCTGGACCTATATCAGAACAATTTAACGATTGTGATATGGACATTAATCAGAACATTCCAGTTTTCCCAGGAGCAACAAACGATATAAGTGCAGATGCCTCAATTGTCGATGGTACTGGATTCGATCCTTCTCTATTACCATATGGGGTTCAATTAAATCGTACAAGCGAAGGAGATTTTGCTATGCGACTAAATTCTAATATGGGAGGAGCAGATATTGTCACCATGCAGCAGTTAGTTACTATTACTGACGGGCTATTTGTTTTCGATTTTGCAGCTGTAATGCAAAACCCTAGTAATCACGATAATGAACAGCCTTTTTTTCAGGTTAGAATTTTAGACAGTACTGGAGAGGTTGCTGTTGAAGCATGTGTCGTTTCTGATGCTACCAACTGTGTTTTTATTGATACAGACCCTCAAGATAGTAATTCGCCTTTATATTCAGAATGGTCCTGCTTTGTATTAGATACACAAGCTCTAATCGGACAAACTGTAACGGTAGAATATAGTATTGCAGATTGTGGACATTCAGGACATTATGGTTATGTTTATATAGATGATGCATGTCAATTTGCCTGTACAGATAGTGACTTTGGACATATCAATTTAGATGAAATCAACGGTAGTTGTCCTACATTTCCAATTGAAGTTTGCGGTACTTATAATGCGCCTTTAGATACAGAGTTACTAGATATGACGCTCTATATTGTAGATCAATTTGGTTTCCCAACCGAAGTGAGTTCAATACCAACATTAGCAGGTACTACTTTTTGTTTTACCCTACCAGAAT
Source organism: Flavobacteriales bacterium 33_180_T64 (assembly GCA_002162685.1). GTDB lineage: Bacteria > Bacteroidota > Bacteroidia > Flavobacteriales > Flavobacteriaceae > Psychroserpens. Next base: position 66,341 of record MAAQ01000022.1, on the reverse strand, counting down.
CTGCCATGCCTAATTTAATGGACGACTTTGAACTTAGAGTTGTGGCAAATTATCAAACCTTATGCAATGTCACTCCTTATACCATCACATTACAAGATCAATCAACTAATGTTGGTCCAGATATTACATTTCAGAATTGTTGTGTTGGTGGCGCATTCCCCTTAAATTTTGGATATACAAACCGCTCACAAAGACGTGTTAGCAATGTGGTTGTGAGTACTTCTGGAGATACGTTTGTATACCTAGATGACCTTTATGAACAATCTCCCGAATTAACGGCTTTACAAAACACAGATTTTACAGATGGCGCATTTATATTAAAGTTTGATGACGATGAGTGTTTGGTAGATTATATTGAAATACCAATATCGCCCAATTTTGGGTCTCATTATGGGGATTTACAAATTGATAATGAAGATAATCTGTATTTAACTGCGATGCAAAACGATAAGTTTATAAAGCTAGATGAGAATTTAAATGTTCTTTTTAATCAGGACATATCGATTACATACCAAGGAAATATAAATATAAACGATAATCAGGCTCCTGTTCCAACAGGAACATCACATTTGGTTTATGGTTATGGATCGACTGATGCTCGTTTTAATGGGAATTTTATTGTTACGCCTCAGCCAATACAAAAGAAAGGTCCAATTTTAACACTAGTAAATACAACAACAGGAGTACCATTTACACCATATGTATTTGATAATACAATATCAGGCTCCTCAAGTTTTGGACCTATTATTGGGGATAATATTGAGGTGGTTGGAGATCAGGTATTTTTTATGCATCGTTTAGGTTCAGGTGCTGGATCTACAATTAACTTTAACGGAATCATCTATACGATACCTCCAACTACGTCTATGTTTATTGCGAAATTCAATATTGTTGGTAATGTCCTGCAGCCTGATATTCTAGTATTTAGTAATCAATGGTATACTAATTTAGAATTTAACGAACAGGATAATTATTTGTATGCTGGAAACAACAATCAAATTGATGTCTTTGATGAGGATCTAAATGCACTCACCTTTAGCGCTGCCTTAGGAGGAACTACTTTGAATGATATGTTTTTTGATTATGAATCTGAAACTTTACTTGTGGCTACTTTCGGTGAAGAAGGTAATGAAGAACACCTACGTATGTTTGATAAAACACTTGGTGTACCAGTATGGGAACTTGCAGAAACCTTGACAGGTTCTTTTGCAGGAATCTATGTACCAGAAGTAACACGAAGAGGTAACGATATTTATCTTGTTGGGATCTATAGAAGTACCTCACCATTAATTAACGGACTACCAGAAAGTGTCGATTTTGACTATTATATGGAACGAATTGATGCCAGCGTGTTACCATTTACCGATGGTAGTCATAAGAAAGAAATTGGTGAACCTGTTGAGAAATTTATGATTTACCCTAACCCTTCAAAAGGGATGTTAAGCGTGAGCGTCTTGGAGAAAAATGGAAATAACTCTCTTGTAAATATTAGTGTTCTAGATTTTTCAGGAACAACGTTATTTAACCAAGAAAAAGTTTCAGTTTTAAGCGATGTCACCTTAAATCTTAATGATCTGAAGCCAGGTATGTACTTTGTGAGAATCGCAAATCAAAAAGGTGAAAATGAAACACATTTGTTTGTGATCAAATAGAAGCCTTTAAATCTAGACTTAGAGATTTTCTATCATATTTGACAAAGAAAACCCTTCCGATTATCGAAAGGGTTTTTGTTTGTCTAACTTGTTTCAAAAAAAATGCTGCTATGATATTTACTGAAACACAAAATATATGGATGTTTGTTGTTAAATAAATACCTTAGAAACATGATGAACGAATTGAAACTATAATCAATGCTTGGATGAATACATTGTTAATTATTCTGAATTCCAGTTGTCTTAAATTTTTTCCTTCTTTCTAGGAATTCAAATATACAAGACGAAATTACTTAGTGTATCGGGAAGTAATATTACTTTTCTTAATCAATTTTATTGGTAGTTTTTATGAGTCTAAGATACTTAATCTTTGATAACCATGAATATTTTTATGATATAGAAGGCAGTCTAACTAATGCTTGCCTCTTAACAGTTGCAAGGGTTTATTATTGATCCCTACTAGAACACCTTTGCTTTCATGAGTACTTCCTTTTTTGCCTAAACGAATCATTTGAAGATCTTTTACATTATAAGGAAGAAAGATGCCGCTGAAAGTCGGACCTGTTGCTTCGAAATTAAAGGCTTCATTTCCTTTGAAGAATATTCCAATGGAAGCATCGGCTCTGGTCGTTTCTATTTCAACATTAAATTTGTTTCCGGCGACAAGAATATCAGGCTTACCATCATTAGTGAAATCGGCAATCACTACACTTTGTATCGTAGAGTATTGTGCTTCATTAGGCATTGGTTTAAGCATTAAATTTCCTTGGTCATTAATTAAAAAGGTAGATTGAAATATAAATGCCTCTTGTTTCTGTGATGTTGGATCGATATCTCCTAAAAGACCACCAATATCGGTTTTTGAAAACTCGCTATAGGTTTTAAATTTTTTAGACAAATGGGGGAGTTGCTCTGTAGCGCATTCTTTACCACGAATTGGGACTATTTTATCCTTATAGTTTTTAGCTAGAAAAATATCGTTGGTGCCGTTCTTATCGTAATCTGAAGCAAAGACATAAAATGGTTTCTCTTTACTAGCTTTAAATTTGTAATTGTCTCCAAGGTTGCCTAATACAAAATCTAGATCGCCATCGCCATCCAAATCTTTAGCTTCAATGGTGTTCCACCAGCCATTGGTTTTTTCTAAACTAGACATTATTTTTCGAGTAAATTGTCCTTGTGTTAATTGAAAAACGGTGATCGGCATCCATTCACCAACAATGAGTAATTCATTGTTAGAATCGCCATCTATGTCTTGCCAAGAGGCATCTGTAACCATACCAAGGTGTTCTAGCTCTGGAGCTATTTGTTCTGTTACATCTGTAAATTTTCCTGAGTCGTTGTTAAGGATATAGCTTTTAGGAGCTAATGGGTATTTTTTAGGAATAAGTCGACCACCAATAAATAGATCCAAGTCACCATCTTTATCATAATCTAATGGGATTACGCAGCTACCGCTACTTAATATTTTTGGTAAACTATTACTTTTAGAAAAATGTCCCTTTCCATCATTTAAATATAATCGATCTTGATATTGCTCAGAATTCTCTGGAAATTCATTGCCACCGCTAACGACGTAGAGATCCTTATACCCATCATCATTTGCATCAAAAAAAACAGCCGCAGTATCTTCATGATTTTTGTCATTCAGAAGATCCTTTTGTGGTAATTCGATAAAACGATTTCCTTCTTTTTGAATAAAGATTTTTCCTGATTGCTGTGAAGCGCCTCCAACAAAAAAATCTTCCAGTCCATCCTCATTGATGTCTGCAACTGCGATACAAGGCCCTTCTGTAGAGAGTTTATGTGGTAATAGAGTTTGATCCTTGAAATCGTTAAAAGTATTTTCACAATGTGAAAATGGAGAGTTTAAAAAGGCTGTTTTGGTGATGTCTACAAACAGAGGCTGTTCAATATCTCTGTTCTTTTTTGTAATGATTTTTGTAGCATTACTATACCTTATAACTTGGGTCATATTGGCTTTTGTATTGTAAATGCGACTCGTTTTTTGATCTGGCCAAACCACATGAAGGGAATCAATAACCTGATGTGATCCTAATCCAAAATGTGCGATCGGCTCTACAGATGATAGATAACCTCGTACATTTTTCATCTCATAATATTGGATACTATCCTTAATGTATAGCGTGATTTTAGCACCCAATCCTAAACGATTCTGTTTAGGACCTTTCAGTTTAATTTTAATAAAGTTCCGTCCTGTTTTTTCGGTATTATTACAATATATAAAGGCTTTATCGTTAATATTGTTAACTACCAAATCTAAGTCTCCGTCGTTATCAAGATCTCCAATGGCAGCACCGTTAGAGAAGCTGGCATCTTCAAAACCCCAATCTTTAACTTTTGAAGTAAATTTAAGATCACCATCATTTTTGTAAATGTAATTATGAATTTTATTTTCGTTAAACATATTTACAATATGCTTGACGTTTTCTCTTTTTGACCGCTGCTTTTTTTCTTTAGAGGTTACATACTTTAAAAATTCATTGGTAACATCTTTATCAAATGCATCACGTCTAAATCCGTTGGTTATAAATAGGTCTCTAAAACCATCGTTATCAAAATCGGCACCTAAACAAGCCCAACTCCAATCGGTTTTGGCAATTCCAGAAAATTGACTGATCTCGCTAAAAAAACCATTACCATTATTTATTTGCAGCATATTATGCATATACTGGTAATGATTTCCTTTTTCTAAAATACGCTGATACCCATCTACATTCATGCTTGCCATTGTGGTTTTTGAACGCTCATAATCTGATGGTGTCATATCTAACTCAATAAGATCTTCAAAACCATCGTTGTTAAAATCAACCACATCAACACCCATACCATAAAATGCTACATGATTAGTCATAGTGGTAAGATCCTGAGTGAATGTGTTGTTTCCGTTGTTTTTAAAAAAATAATCACTTTCAAAATAATCATTAGCCACGTAAATGTCACTAAATCCATCATTGTTTATATCTGATGTTGCTAGTCCCAGACCATAAGCATAGGTGTTGTCTATACCTGATGAAAGCCCTATTTCTACATAGGTGCCTTCTTTATTCTCAAATAATTTTTGCCTATTCAGAGGGTTTTGTTCTTTTTTACCTTTAGCTATATCATCATGGGTAAGAAAAAACTTATTGGGTCTATTGATTAAATACATATCCAAATCGTTGTCATTATCCATATCAAAAAAGGAAGCCATCATAGAGAAGCCTTTGTCTGCTATATGGTATTTTTCTGCTTGTTCAGTAAATGTCGTATCGCCATTGTTTATGAAAAGAAGATTAGAACGCGTTATATCTGAGCCTTTCCAGCCACCTCTACAAACATAGATATCTAGTAGATTGTCTCCATTAATATCTACCATTACAACCCCGTTACTCCACCCATTAATAGCAGAGACTCCAGCAGTTTCTGTAATGTCTTCAAACTGTAGATTACCTTTATTTAAATAGAGCTTATTGCCAACTTGATTACCTGTAAAATAGATATCTGATAGACCGTCATTATTAATATCCCCAATAGCTACACCTCCGCCATTGTAAGCATAATTATAAACAACAAAGAAGTTATTGCTGTTTTCTTCGATTTGATTGTTAAATGTAATTCCAGTGTCTTTAAAGGAGAGTTTACTAAATAGTGTTTCTTTTTTTTGAATGTCATCTTTTTTTTGTTCAGTATTACATCCCAAAAGAATAAGTAATCCTAAAGCTAAAATATAATGTCTCTTTGAAATATAACTATAAAGCATCATTGTATAAAATATCTATTTATTTCTTATTTCAATAAATTGCGCAGCCTCATTATTATTCGCTATCAGAATCATTTGTGTTCCGTCAACCGTTATTAAAGCCATGTCTTTAACATCTTTGGGGGCATAAAATCCACTGTTAGAAATTGAATAGGGTTTAAATTCGCCCTTGCCATTTCCGCTTAGAAATAACCCAGTACCAGCATCATTTCTTGGGGTTTCTATTTCTGAGGCATATAGGTTTCCAGCAGCAAGAATATCTAGATAACCGTCCTTATTAAAATCGTCTACTAAAAGCTGATTCACACTAGAAAGTTGAATGTCTTTGGGTAAGGGGTGTAATATAAATGTATCTCCTGTGTTCTCAATATACATAGAAGCAAATGTATTTACTTGGTAGTGCAAAGCATCTTCTAATTGATTTTCTCCATAAACATCTACTAAGGTAGCTTCAGCAAATTCGTTATAGGTTTTAAATTTGTCTTTAATCTCATTTACTTGAGATGATGAACAAGAACGTCCTCTAACTGGGTATTTTTCACCTTCATTATAATAACTTAGTACAATATCGTTTTTATTGTTTTTATCAAAATCGTTAAAGTAGATGTCAAATGTTTCGTCATCTGATGACTTGTATTTGTAGTTGAGTCCGAGGTTTCCCGCCACAAAATCTAAATCACCATCACCATCAAAATCACCACTTTTAATACTAAACCACCATCCTGTTGTTTCTTCTAATCCCAACTGATTTGTGATTTCAGAAAAATTTTCTCCCTGATTATTTTTAAATACGCGTATTGGCATCCATTCGCCAACAATAACAATGTCTTGCCATCCATCATTATTGATATCTACCAAATCTGCTGCGGTTGTTAACCCAAGCTTATTGAACTCAGGAATTATAGCACCTGTAACGTCTATAAATTTAATAGTAGATTGTGTGCTTACATTTTCTAGGATATAAGTTTTGGCAGGCGAGGGGTAGTTACCCGGTACAAGTCTTCCACAAACCAACAGGTCTAAGTCGCCATCTTTATCGTAATCAAATTGATACACCCGAGAGCCGCTAGTATGCATTTTTGGAAGGGCGTTTTTTGTTATAGACAGTTTTCCTGAACCATTATTTTTATAGATTCTATCTTGAAGTTGTTCGGAGCCTGGTTCAAATTCGTTACCACCACTAACCACATACAGATCGAGGTCTCCATCTTTATCAGCATCAAAAATTAGCGACCCCATATCTTCTTGATGCTTATGTTGTTCTAAGTCGAAGGTCATAGGGTCAAAAGATCCTTCTTTGTTTTGGTAATATAAGCCTCCTTTTTGATGAGATGCTCCACTAATATAAAAGTCATCTAAACCATCTTTATTTAGATCTCCTACAGAGACATAAGGGCCAAATGTAGATGTTTTATGAGGTAAAAGAATTTCTTTCTTATAATCATCATATTCATTCTCTTTATGACTAAATATTGAATCTAGAACGGTGTTATTAGAAGTGAAAATGGTGTGTGTATTACTGTTCTTTATTGGCTCATTTTGGATCGCGTCTAAGTGGTTTAATGTAAGTGTTTTGTTGGCTTTAATATGTGTTAAGATTTGCCTTTTTCCGTCAGGCCATTGTATAGTTAACGTATCTATTGCAACTTCTTTTGCAATACCAAAATGTAGTAGTGGAGCCATAGCCGAGATGTAACCATGTTCCAACGTTAATTCTTGAAACTGTTGTGTTTCATTGACCTTGAGAGTGCATCTTACGCCAATTCCTTTAGGGTTTTGCTTAGGGCCGTTAAACTTGAGAGTTAAATAATTATTATTGGCGATATTATTGTTTTCAAAAATAACAGCAGTATCATCTATATTATTTAGAATGATTTCTAAATCACCATCATTATCTAAATCGGCATAAGCAACACCATTGGAAAACCCTTTGTATTCAAGTCCCCATTGGGTATTCGTTTTTTTAAAGGAAAGATCTTCTGTGTTTTTAAAAGCAAAATTATCTGTTTTTTCTGATGGGATTTTTAGAGAATTGTTTAATGCTTCAGTGGCTTTGTTATTTGAAAAGGACGTGCGGTTTTTTTTAATAGTATTAAAGAAATCGGTATTGTTGATTTCTCGTCTTGTACCATTAGAAATATATAAGTCTTTCCACCCGTCATTGTCAAGGTCGGCAAAAACAGGTCCCCAACTCCAATCTGTGGTTGAAGTATTCGAAATCCTGGAAATATTATTAAATGTTGGTGTTTTTGTTGTGTCTAGTATTCCTGTATTTAATTGCAAGCAATTGTGCATGTACTGATAGTGGAGTCCAGAATTATAGGTGTCCCAGAATACTTGAGGGTTCATGCTGGACATATTGGCTTTAGAGCGTTTGTTTGTTGAAGCATCCATGTCTGCTTGGAAAATGTCTAAAAAACCATCATTATTAAAATCGGCAATATCTGCTCCCATGCCATAAAGAGCGGTATGTTTTGTAGATTGTTCGATGGTATTTCTAAAGGTACCGTCTCCATTATTTATATAACAAAAATCTGCACTAGCAAAATCGTTACTCACGTAAATATCTTTGTAGCCGTCATTGTTGAGGTCACTCACAACAGCGCTTAGAGATAAACTATAGGATAGCATTCCTGCGGCTCTGGTATTTTCTGTAAATGTACCATCACCATTGTTAGTGTACAAATGGTTAGAATGTTGAGTATTGGCATGTTCAATATGCTTTTTAAAAATATCTGGAGAGGTTTTAAAGGGGGTAATGGGGTAATTGGCTACATATAAATCGAGATCTCCGTCATTATCATAATCAAAAAAGGTGCTTTGGGTGCTATGGCCTTTATCTGCAATTCCATATTTTTCAGCCTCTTCCTTGAAGCTAATATAGCCTTCTTGATTAGGGCCTTGGTTGACTAAAAGTTTGTTGGGACAAAGGTTATTTTTACCTGAAACACTTAGATAAATATCCAGCCAGCCATCATTATTAATATCACAGGTAGTGGCTCCTAAAAACCAATCCTTACCCAAACCTGCATTTGCTTGTGTTGTTACATCTTCAAAAATCAGTCCTCCTTTGTTTAAGTACAACTGGTTGCTTACCATGTTTCCTGTAAAATAAAGATCTTGAAGATTGTCGTTATTGAAGTCGCCAACGGCAATACCTCCTCCCATATAAATATAAGGATAATTAAAATAATTAAGAGTATCAGATTCGGTTAAGGCATTCATAAATGTGATTCCAGAATCTTTAGAATTCAGTATACTAAATTGTTTACGATCTGTTTGTTTTGAGCAGGAAGTAATGAGTATAATTAGGAAAAGATATTTAAATACTGTCATCTTTTTGCTATTGTAGATTTAAGGTTTTTTAATCATAAACCAGATACCTGTTTGTTTTGATTATGAAATAGATATAGTAGTTTATGTGTTGTTAGTATAAATGGCACTATACAAATATAAAAAATCCCATATAGATGAATCTATACAGGATTTTAATTCAAATTAACAAAAAATTCAAAATTATAAATTAGTATTAGCGGTTAATTCTATATTAGGTATTGGCATTAGGTAGGAGAATCCGTCAAAACGCTGCAAATCCATATAACGTGACTGTTCGCCTGCTAATTCTACCCATCTTTCATGTTTAATAGCAGCTAATATTGCTGTTGTGCCAGAAACAGATACATTTGGCATTGAAACTGAAGCCCTGTTTCTTACTTGATTTAAGTAGCCTAGGGCTACTGCCTCAGAACCTCCTGAGCGAATTTCTGCTTCAGCTTGCATTAATAAGACATCAGCAAAACGGAGTACTCTTGCGTTAATACCACTGTCTACAGTTTCTGAAGGTCTATCATCTAGGTTTTGATATTTACGCCACGCAGGATTGTCATCTGGTCCAATACCTCCAGAAATATAGGTGCTATTTCCGTTGTTGTAAGTGTTGGTCATAGTGCCATTATCGCTAGCATCAATAGAGTAGAAGGTGTCTGAATAACGTGTATCACCATCTTCGAATTCATCTAAAAGATCTTGACTAGGTTTTACATTAAACCATCCAGAATATTCCTGAGCTCTAAATGAAGTCTCAGAATTACCTAGTCCATCTTGATTCCAAGAATCACCATTTCCAGACGCTTCATCATAATGAATTTCAAAAAGTGATTCACTATTGTGCTCTCCAGCTACCGTAAAATTGTCTCTGTAATTTGGTACTAATGTATATCCTGAAATATTCGATAGGGCAGATTTTGCTCCTGTATAATCTTCACTTTGTAATAGTACTTTTCCTAACAATGCCCATGCAGCCCCAGAAGTAGTGCGTCCTTGTTCTTGAACTCCAACTGCTGGTAAATTTGTAGTGGCAAATTGTAAATCTGAAACTATCGCGCTATAAATATCAGCAACTGGTGATTTTGGTCGTCCTCCAGCAACAGATTCTGTTGATAATACCAGTGGGACTTCGCCGTATTTGGTAACAATATTAAAGTAATATAAAGCTCTTAAAAAGCGTGCTTCCCCTAAGCGTTGAGAAATTTCTGTAGCATCAATGTCTCCAAAATTCTCTTCATTATCAATTACAAAATTACAACGACCAATACCTTTGTAGTTATGATCCCAATACTGATTATTACCATTATTAGCTTCATCTACCTGATGGTTGATCATTTGTTGTTTATCTGCTTCTAAATTACCAGCTGCATAATTTTCGCCTGCGATATTATCATTAATATAAAACTGGTATCTTGCATAGTTACCTACGTCCTGTAGGTAAGCGTAGCATGATGTTACAGCAGATTCTAATTGAGCACTTGTTTCAAAGAATGTTTCTGCTGATAACTCATTTGGGTTATTCAATTCGATGTCAGATTCATCACATGAGATCAGTATGCCTGTTGCGGCAATGATTCCGGTGATTATGATTTTAATTTTTTTCATGTTTTCTAAATATCAATAATTAATATATTAAAATGCAAATTGTAAACCAGCGATAATCGATCTAGGTTGCGGGTAAACACCTCTATCTATACCGACACCTGCAGCTGCAGATTGTTGACCTGGGTTTACTGTTGAACTACCTCCAATTTCAGGATCATACCCAGAATAATCAGAAATGGTAAATAAATTCTGTGCGGCTATATAAAATCTTAATTTAGATAGTGCTCCATTAGCAATACCTTGAAGCTCTGTGTCCTTTAAGCTGTATCCAATAGTTAAGTTTCTAAGTTTAGCATAGGCACCATTTTCGACAAAACGATCTGAACGATTTACATTATCAGAATGATCTAAAGTAAACCTAGGAACAGAAGCGTTAGTGTTGGTTGGTGTCCATCTATTTAGAACAGACGTTCCAGCATTAAATAAACGCGTCATGCCTTCTAGATCATAAATATTTGTATTGTATACATCGTTACCACTTACGCCTGTTAAAGATAATGAAAAATCAAATTGCTTGTAATTAGCAGTTAGGTTTATACCATACGTAAAATCAGGAAATGGATTTCCAATTTTCACGTTATCTTCACTGTCGATAATGCCATCATTATTTTGATCTACAAAACGAATATCTCCAGCTGCTGCATTTGGTTGAGCACTAGTATCATCACCTGCTTGAAATAAGCCGTCAGTTTCATAACCATAGAAATAAAATAAAGATTCTCCTTCTGTAATTCTCGATAAATTTTCTCCTTCAAAAATTGAACTTTCAATAAATGATAAATCACCTAGATCTGTAGCTTCGTTTTTTGAGGTTCCAAGGTTTACATTAGCAGCCCAAGTAAAATCACCACCTTTGTCATGAGTATATCCAAGATTTAATTCAAAACCTTTAGTGCTGGTTGATGCTCCGTTACGTTGTGTAAATGCTTCCCCTAGACCATCTGACGATACATTAGGGATTGGTACAATCACATCTTCATTTTCATTATTATAATATTCTAATGATACCTTTAAAGCGTTGTTTAAGAATGCGGCATCCAAACCAATGTTTATTTGTGTAGCTTCTTCCCATTTAAGATCTGGATTTGCGCTTCCGAAATTTGAAACACCAGTATTATTTGCAAATCCACTATAGTTATATCCTGAGATTAAACCTGATTGATAAACATAATCTTGAGATCCGTCATTTCCTGTAACACCCCAAGATCCTCTAAGTTTTAGATTACTAAAAAGATTTGAGTCTTTTAAAAAGTCTTCTTCACTTATTGCCCATCCTAAAGAAACAGCAGGGAAGGTTCCCCATCTATTGTTTGAACCAAAACGTGATGATCCATCACGACGTATAGAAGCCGATAAGATGTATTTTTCGTCGTAGTTGTAGTTAAGTCTTCCGATATATGATATTAACCCATATTCAAATAACTGGTTGGTTACGGTTGCATTTCCTTGTATTACGGTAATCGCATCAGTTAAAGGGTTTGAACTTTGCGCACGATTATTCCTAGTTGTAGCTTCGAACTTTTCTACAACAACTAACATATCAAAATTATGAATATCATTTAATGATTTTGAGTAAGTCAATGCATTTGTAAAGGTATTGGAGCTAAAAATGTTAGTTCCTTGAATGATTTCTGCCGCGGCTCTTTCATTAATTCCTTCATCAAAAGAAGGTCTATGAATATTGTTCTCAGCTGTAGAGCGGTCATAACCATATTGAAATTTAAAATTTAACCCATCGATAATTTCATAAGAAGCATAAAGCGATCCTAGAATTTTCATGGTTTCGGTAGTATTGCTTCCGATAGTTTGAAGTCTTACAGGATTTTCTGCATCAGAACCTGCGTCTAAAGCGGTGTCTGTACCTCCAAAGCCACCAGGATTATTTGCATTGTAAACAGGAGTGTAGGGAAGAGATTTTATTGTGTGTTCCAGTAAAGTTCTGTCCCCATTCTCTTCTTCATTTAACATTTCTGAATCTGCAACCGATAAGGTTTCTCCAATCTTGAATTTATCACCTAATTTAAACTCACTATTAGCTCTAAAAGAGGCTCTTTTGAAACCTGTATTTATAATGATTCCCTCTTGGTCTAAGTACCCTGCAGATATATTAAAAATAGCAGAATCGCTTCCCCCAGAGACTCCTAAATTAGTATTGTGGGTGACTCCAGATTGGAATACTTCATCTTGCCAATCCGTATTGCGTTGAGTCGAAGCTGGATCATCAGTATATCTGTTTGGCAACCCGAAAGTTTCTGAAGCATAGCGCTCAAATTGAGAAGAATTAAGTAAGTCTAATTCTTTTGGTAGTGACTGTACTGAAACATAAGAGTCTACTGTAATTTTAGTTTTTCCAGCTTTACCTTTCTTTGTGGTAATTAATACAACACCATTTGATGCTCTAGAGCCATAAATAGCGGCAGTAGAAGCGTCCTTCAAAATATCGATCGATTCAATATCATTAGGATTCACTTCATTTAATCCTCCAGAAACAATACCATCTATTACATATAATGGTTGACTGTTTCCAAAAGTGTTTAAACCACGAATCTGTATTTGTGGAGAAGTACCAGGTGAACCAGCGTTAATAACTGTTACACCTGCTGCATTACCTTGCAATGCTTGATCTACTGAAATTACAGGTGTTTTTGTGATGTCCTCAGATTTCACTGTAGTAATAGCTCCTGTCACAAAACGTCGAGATGTTTTTCCATATCCAACAACAACAACTTCATCTAACTGACTAGCATCTTCTATTAATACAATATTAATAGTTGATTGATTTGCAATTTTTACGTCTTGTGTAATATAACCCAAGAACGAGACTGTAAGTACCGCATCTGAATCTACCTCATTTAAAGTGAAATTCCCATCAAAATCTGTGGTCGTTCCATTTGAGGTCCCTTTTACAATTACATTTGCTCCAGGAAGTGGTCCATTATTATCAGATACTGTACCAGTGATGCTTTGAGCATATATGGACAGACTCATTATAAAACCTCCAAAGAAAAGTAATTTTCTTAATAATTTGTTTTTCATAAGTGTTTAAAAATTAGTCAGTTAAAAATATTTTTTTAATTATGCTATTGAATAATGTAAATTTATATTCTAAAAAAAGATAAATTTGTATCAGCTAATAGCAAATGAAGTAATTTCGTTTGATACAAAAATAGACTCATATTTGATGTATATATAATATCATTTTATCAAATATTAATATATTTTTAACACAACTAAAAAAGATACACCATGTTAAGTAATATTCATAGAGAGATAACGCAATTAACACCTGAAGATAGTTTTTTGGTTTTTGATAGAGTTAAAGATGATTTCGATTTTCCAATTCATTTTCATCCGGAGCTTGAATTGAATTTTATTCAAAACGGAAAAGGGGTGCGTAGAATTGTAGGTGATAGTGTAGAGGAGATAGACGATATAGAATTGGTTTTGGTTGGGCCTAATTTGGTGCATGGCTGGGAATTACATAATTGTGTCTGTAAAAAAATTCATGAAATTACAATACATATTAATTACGACCTATTAGATGAGAAGTTTTTGGCTAGGAAAATTTTTAAACCAATAAAAGATATGCTTAGTAAGTCTACTCACGGAATTTTGTTTTCTAAAAAAACGTCTAGAGAGATGTCTTCTAGGTTGGTGCAGCTTTCTAAAATTGATGGTATTGACTATTATTTAGAGTTTATATCGATACTTTATGATTTGGCTAATTCGAGGAATCAACGCATGTTGTCTACTACTTTTTCTCAGATTAGAAATTTTGAAAATAGTTCTAAAATAAAAAAGGTGTATGATTACATTCAAGATAATTACGATAAAAAGATATCGCTAAGTGAGATTTCTGGATTAGTAAACATGAGCCCGGTATCTTTTAATAGGTTTATTAAAAAGAGGACAGGAAAAACCTTTGTATCGTATGTAAACAATACGCGTATAAGTTATGCTAGTAAAATGTTGTTAGAGACTGATTTAAGTGTTGGGGAGATTAGTTTTAAGTGCGGGTTTAATAATATAGCAAATTTTAATAGGATCTTTAAAAAGGTAAAGAACTGTACACCTAGTGAGTTTAAAACAGAATTCAGTGGAGGAATAAAAAGAGTTCTATGATTATTTAGGTGTTCTCTTTAATAGGTGTTTTTTTTTAGAGTATTAGCTTTGGGTTTTCTAAATAGCGTGGTTAATGATGTATTAATACTTCGTTAGTTTCATTTAAATCAGGTTTTACGTTGTGTATTATTGTATGGTATTAAGTAAAAATAATATCATTTTTTGATTATATAAGTTAAGTGTTATTGTGATCAATACTATAATTTTACAAAAAAAATATGATGTCTAATTCTGTTTATTAGTTGTAAACCTTGAATTAATAGAAGGTAATGGTGTTTCGGTTATTGTGATTATATGTTTATTTTATGATGATATTTAAGATGATTTATTTCATATAAATGTTATAAATATGTATAATTATGGACAAAATGATACTATTATGTTTGATGTTTTGAAGGAAATAGAACACGGTAGTATTTAGTAATAAGTTGATTATGAATATTATAAATTACTTTTAAAGACAGATTATGAATAAAAAAATCAAATACATTTTTTACATAACAGTAATTGCAACGTTTATGACATGTGATAAAATTAAAAAGAATACAGTAGAGTCACCTACGAAAACTGAGGAAATAGAAAAAAAAGTTGATTCTCTATTAAAACTAATGACCATTGAGGAAAAAGTGGGTCAAATGAACCAATACAATGGTTTTTGGGATGTTACTGGGCCTGTGCCGGATGATGGAGATGCAGAGATGAAATATGAACATTTAAAACAAGGACTTGTTGGTTCGATGTTATCTGTTAGAGGAGCTAAAGCAGTTAGAGCTGTGCAAAAAATAGTAGTCGAAGATTCTAGACTTGGTATCCCTTTAATTATTGGCTTTGATGTGATTCATGGATATAAAACTTTAAGTCCAATTCCTCTTGCAGAAGCTGCAAGTTGGGATCTCGAGGCTATTGAACGATCTGCCCAAGTTGCTGCTGCTGAGGCTTCAGCAGCAGGGATAAACTGGACATTTGCTCCTATGGTGGATATTTCAAGAGATCCAAGATGGGGAAGAGTTATGGAAGGAGCAGGTGAAGACCCATTTTTAGGAAGTAAGATAGCTGTTGCACGAGTTAAAGGTTTTCAAGGAAATGATTTATCGGATGTAAATACCATTGCTGCTTGTGCAAAACATTTTGCTGCCTATGGATTTTCAGAAGCTGGTAAAGAATATAACACTGTAGATGTTGGGAACTCTACTTTACATAATATGGTGTTACCACCATTTAAAGCTGCAGTAGATATAGGTGTTAAAACCTTAATGAATGGTTTTAATGAGTTGGATGGTGTTCCGGTAACTGGGAGTTCTTACTTATTAAGAGATATCTTAAAAGACAAATGGGGTTTTAAGGGTTTTGTTGTTTCTGATTGGGCATCTATACGTGAACTCGTTGTTTGGGGATATGCTAAAGATAACAGAGATGCTGCAAAGATTGCATCTATAGCTGGTTCTGATATGGATATGGAATCTCATATTTATGTTACAGAATTGGTGCAATTAGTTAGGGATGGTGTTGTAAAAGAAGCGGTGATTGATGATGCTGTAAGTCGGATTTTAACAGTGAAATTTGAGCTAGGGTTGTTTGATGATCCGTATAAATATTGTGACGAGAGTAGAGAAAAAGAAGTCATTGGTAGCCCAAAACATATGGAAGCGGTATTAGATGTGGCTAAAAAATCCATAGTCTTATTAAAGAATGAAGAACAATTGTTGCCTCTAAAGAAAGAAGGTCAAAAAATAGCCTTGATAGGAGCGTTGGCAAATGAAAATAATAGCCCTTTAGGAAGTTGGAGAATTGCATCTAAAGATAGTACAGCAGTTTCTATATTGACAGGTATGCAGGCTTATAAGGGTAATACTTTAGTTTATAAAAAAGGAACTGATGTTACTGTTGGTAATGCAGAATTTGTAAACGAAATTAGTGTTAATACTAACGATAAGAGTGAGTTTGATCAGGCTATTAATGCAGCAAAGGAGGCTGATGTTGTTGTTCTAGTTTTAGGTGAGCACGGTTTTCAAAGTGGAGAGGGAAGAAGTAGGACCGATTTAGGATTGCCAGGATTACAACAGGAGCTTTTAGAAGAAGTGTATAAGGTAAATAAGAAGATTGTTTTGGTGTTAAATAACGGGAGACCATTAACAATTTCTTGGGCAGATAAACATATTCCAGCTATTGTAGAAGCATGGCAACTTGGTACTCAAACGGGGCATGCAGTTGCTCAAGTACTATATGGTGATTACAATCCTAGTGGAAAATTACCAATGACCTTCCCTAGAAATGTTGGTCAAATACCTATATACTACAATTACAAAAATACAGGAAGACCTGTTTTAGATAAGAATAATCCGAATTTAGTTTTTTGGTCTCATTATAGTGACATAGAAAACACACCATTATATCCTTTTGGTTATGGATTGAGTTATACCACATTTGAATATGCTAAATTAACTCTTGATAAGCGGGTATATGCTATAAATGAAGAGGTGAACATAACTGTTGATGTTAGCAATACAGGGAAATTAGCGGGTAAAGAAGTTGTACAGCTTTATATTAGAGATTTGGTAGGAAGTGTAACGCGACCTGTAAAAGAATTAAAAGGATTTGAATTAGTAACACTTGAAGTTGGAGAGACAAAGACCGTTGAGTTTACTTTAAATAAAGAATCTTTAGGTTTTTATAATAATAAAGGAGAGTTTCTTCTTGAGTTAGGAGATTTTGAAATCTTTGTAGGAGGAAGTTCTTATACGAAGCTAACTAGTAGTTTCGAATTAAAGTAGTAATATTTGAATTTAGTCAAAAAAAAACTGACAGTATCTTATTAAATACTGTTGGTTTTTTTTAGTTACTATTTATTAAGTTTTATACAAAGTCTTGCATTGTGATATAATGATTTCCACATACCAACTTTGTATTCTTTTGGATTCGGATTTCCATTCGAGTCAAGTAGAGCATACCATTCTCCGTAGGTGTGATTTATAAAGTATTCTTTAATAAACTCCCATATTTTAATTGACACTTTTATATATATATCATTATTGGGTTGGATGCTATTCGCATAAAATAGAGCGATTAAAGCTTCCGTTTGTGTCCACCAAAGTATGTTTGTATCCGTTTTGTTGGTTTCAACTGTTCTTTTATGCAAAACAGATCCTAGGTTAGTAATAGCTTCTGTTATAAGTTTGTTCGTAACATCTATGAGTGTTAATTCTGTTTGCTTAATTAATATAGGATCATTTAAAGCCTGAGCTGCTTCTACTAATATCCACGAGACTTCTGCGTTATGTCCGAAAGAAACATGTTCACTTACTGGGTTCCAATCAACATCCATTATTGTTTCAAAGTAAAAGTCCTTGTGTAAAAATCTAGTAAGAATTGTTTCTATGATGGTTTTAATAGAATTTTTCAAGGCTTGACTTTGGTGTATTTTTAGTAAAGAGGTGTAGGCTTCTAAAAAATGAATATGAGTACCTAGTCGTTTAGTGTTTGGATTAGGAGATGTAGGATGCCAAATTTCATTAAAGTTGTCTAAATAACCTAAACCTGTTTTTAATTTTGCATTACTTTCTATAGTTTCAAAAATTTCAATGGCCCATAGTTTGGCCTCTTCATTTCTAGAAAATAAATAATATTCTGATAAGGCATATATAGCATGTGCTTGCGCTAGGCTATTTTTAGTTGAGTCAAGGACGTGACCTTTATGATTTAGTTCCCAGTACAATCCTTTATGTACATTGTCATTGAATTTTTTTAAATAGGTAAAGGATCTCTCGCAAATAGCTTTGTATTCTTGAGTTTTTAAATGATTAGAAATAGCAGAAAAACCCCAAAGTATTCTTGTGTTTAATATGACGCCTTTGGATGAATTTTGACGAACTAAATTTTCATTGTCTAGTTCGCTTACAAATCCACCGTTTTGATAATCAATACAGTTAGAAATCCAAAAATCCGCCAGTCTAATTAATTCATGCTGGAGTTCCGTTTTTAAATGTTCATAATCGGATTTCATTGGATATTAAATTTCTACATCAGATCTTCTTTGTTCTAGTTCTAGTTCGATTTCTTCCATTTTTTTCGTGTTTAATGGATAAAAGAATAAGGCTACTATGCCAAATAAAACAAATATAGCAGGAACAATGCTCATGTTGAGTTTAATGCCCAGAAGCATTTCAGATGTTTTAACGATGGCTTGTCCGTCGTAACTATAGATATTTAGAACCAATAAAGTGATTGCACCAGCAACACCACTCCCAAATTTCATTGCAAAAGCACCAGCTGAGAAAATAAGTCCGGTAGCCCGTCTACCATTTTTATATTCTGAATAATCAGCAGCATCTCCAAGCATAGCAAAGAATAGGACAGGCATAATTCCAGCGCCAAATTCTGAAATGATTCCTAGGCTAAAGATATATCCAATTTGATCTGACTTTAGCCAAAACATAACAGCAGCGGTAATAGCTGAAAACGCAATGCATATAATAAACAATTTAACCTTACCAAGGAGTTTTGTTAAATAAGGGGCGAAAAATGTGGATATCATGGAGATGATTAACAGAGATAATATATATAAGCCTGCCAAGCCATTTTTACCACCCCATTTTGAAAGGCTTCCGAAGAAATTATTAGAGTCATCTACAAAATGTGTAAAGTAAAACATAGCTGATCCTTGTTTTATAATATTGTATGTGACAAAAACAAACCCTAAAAATAAAAGGATGATCCACGGTTTATTGTTAGCAATATCTTTAAGATCTTGTTTGATACTTACTGTTGAGTTCTTTGGAGCGGGAACTCGTTCTCTTGTGGTAAAAAATGTGATAATTGAAAATGAAGCCAAAATAATAGCAAGGACATACATCGTATATTGATATCCTAAATTGTCATTTCCATTTCCTAAAAAATCGACTAATACAATCACTCCAATGGTAGCAATGATGCCTCCAAAGTAAGCTCCAAGAAACCTGAATGAGGATAATTGTGTTCTTTCCTTTAGATTTGAAGTCATCACTCCCATTAAAGCAGAGTAGGGAACATTATTAGCTGTATACGCCAAGGTGTAAAAAATTGAAGTAGCGTATGCCCATATTAGTTTTCCAGAGAGACTTAAGTTTGGTGTTGTAAACTGTAATACGAGAGCAACTCCAAAAGGCAAGGCTGTCCATAAAAGCCATGGTCTAAACTTTCCCCATCTTGTTTTTGTTCTATCGGCAATTGTCCCCATAACCAAGTCGGTAACACCATCACCTAATCGAATCACCAATAATAAAGTGGCTACGGCTACAGTTCCTAACCCGAATACATCTGTATAAAATATGGGTAAAAAAGGACCAATCGTACGCCAGGCAATATTGGCAGAAGTATCACCAAGAGCGTATCCTATTTTTTCTTTTATTGAAAGTTTGTTTTTATTTGACATTTGTTGTTTTTAAAGTTAGTTGTTTTGGGATGTATTACTATTGTTTCTCAGTCTTTCGTGTGAAAAAATAAGAAACCAATACTACCGACACAGTGAAGCCTAAAAGGATAAAATGATTAGCATATTTTGTGTTTCAAAATTATGTCAAAGTAAGCTATTTGAATTTGATTTTCTGATACTTTTTTTTTGTATTCTTGTATTATTCAGTCATTTATTAGTAATGATTTATATTGTATGTTTTTACGGTTCTTTAAAGTAGCGGAGCCTATATTAGGTGCAAGACGGTATAGATAAAGAGTATCTTTTTAAAACCCTTTTGTAACGATTAATCAAATCTATCATTCTAATGGTTTAACCATAACACCACATTTATATGAATATACTACCATAAATATAATATTATGCAAATTTGTTTATGAAATAGTTGAAGACAAAATCCTATTCATATTGAAGAATCACTTTCTGTATCGGGAAGTAACTAATATTATCAATTAATGTATTAAACTTATTATAAAATCTTGGTATAATTGAGTATTATGATTTTCTTTGTTGAAAATGAATATTTTGTTTATTAAATTTTTAGTAATTTTATAACTTATATGAAACAAGTGTTCCATAAAGTAATGTCTTTTTTAATGGCTTTTGTAGTGTTGTTTTCTACGATGTCATTTACTATTGATATGCACTATTGTGGAGATACTTTGGTTGATACTGCAATTTTCAATAAGGTTAAAACCTGCGGAATGGAAATGGAAAAACCATCAAGTAAAGGTTGTTCAATAACTAAAAAGAACTGTTGTAATGATAAACAAATGGTTGTTGACAGTCAAGATGAATTAAAACTTTCTGTTGACACATTTTCTTTTGAACAACAACAATTTATCACCTCTTTTGTATATGCTTATATCAATCTTTTTGAAAATATAGAAGAAGAGATTAATTCTTATAGAGATTATTCTCCTCCTTTGGTCGTCAGGGAAATCTACAAACTTGACGAGACATATTTAATTTGATTTTTAAACAATAGACTGTAATGTCCTATGGAAATATTCCATTAGGCTATTTTTTCGTATTTGGTATTCTCTTAAATACCTATGTCTAACTGTTTAAAATACAAATCAATGCTAAATAAAAGCATCAAATTTTTAATAGAAAATAAACTTGTTGCAGTACTTCTACTTGTTCTATTTATAGGATGGGGAACAATAAATGCACCTTTTAATTGGAAAACTGGCTTCTTGCCTAGTAACCCAGTAGCAGTAGATGCTATTCCCGATATTGGCGAAAATCAGCAAATTATATTTACTAAATGGGAAGGGCGTTCGCCACAAGATATTGAAGACCAAATCACATATCCACTTACCACTTCTCTACTCGGAATTCCAGGAGTGAAAACCATACGTAGTTCTTCAATGTTTGGTTTTTCGAGTATCTATATCATCTTTGAAGAGGATATAGAGTTTTATTGGAGTCGAAGTCGAATTCTTGAAAAACTAAACTCTTTACCAAGCGGTTTATTACCAGAAAGTGTTAATCTTGCCTTAGGACCTGATGCTACAGGATTGGGACAAATATATTGGTACACACTAGAAGGACGTGATGAAAATGGCAATGTTACTGGTGGTTGGGATTTACACGAATTACGAAGTATTCAGGATTACTATGTAAAATATGCTTTATCATCTGCAAGCGGTGTTTCAGAAGTTGCGTCCATAGGTGGTTATGTTCAAGAATATCAAATTGATGTAAATCCAGAATTAATGCGTCAATACAATATTGGCTTACATCATATAGTAAAAGCAGTTAAAGAAAGTAATGCAGATATTGGTGCACAGACTTTAGAAATAAATAAAGCAGAATATTTAGTACGTGGTTTGGGGTATGTAGAATCTATTGAAGATATAGAAAATGCAGTAGTTTCATCAGAAGATTTTACGGCTATTAAAATTAAAGATATTGCAAAAGTGTCTTTAGGTCCTGCTGCACGTAGAGGTATTTTAGACAAAGAAGGCGCAGAAGTTGTTGGTGGTGTTGTAGTAGCAAGATATGGCGCAAACCCAATGGAGGTTATTACGAATGTAAAAAAACAGATAACAGAATTAAGTGCAGGATTGCCTTCTAAAGTATTAACAGATGGAAGAACATCACAAGTAACTATTGTGCCTTTTTATGATAGAACAGAACTCATACATGAAACATTAGATACACTTAACGAAGCTCTGACTTTAGAAATATTAATTACCATTTTAGTAATTATTGTAATGGTATTTAACCTACGAGCTTCTGTGTTAATTTCTGGCTTACTGCCAGTTGCAGTATTGATGGTTTTTGTAGCGATGAAAATCTTTAATGTCGATGCTAATATTGTAGCATTGTCAGGTATCGCTATTGCTATTGGTACAATGGTTGATGTTGGGGTCATCCTCTCCGAAAATATCATTCGGCATTTAGATGAAGACACAGAAAATTTACCTATAAACACTGTCGTTTATAATGCAACTTCCGAGGTTTCCGGAGCTATTCTAACAGCAGTAATGACAACCATTATAAGTTTTGTTCCTGTATTTACAATGATTGGAGCTGAAGGAAAATTATTTAGACCATTGGCATTTACAAAAACCTTTGCTCTAACTGCTGCTTTAATAATTGCTTTGTTTTTAATTCCACCTTTTGCCGCCTATATATTTAAAAAGAGAAGTACTCGGCAGATAACAAAATTTATAATTAGTGGACTTTTACTAATCTCAGGTGTTACCACCATTATATACGGAAATTGGCTTGGTTTAGTATTAATAGGGTTCGGAATTACATCTTTAATACAACAAGAAATCTTTCACTTTTCTATTTCGAATTTTCGTTTTTCACTTCCAAAAAATGTTATTAATATTATTATTTCTGTAGCAGCCATTGTATTTCTTTTAGCAACCTACTGGAGACCGTTGGGTGTTGATAAAAGTATCTTTTTGAATCTTATTTTTGTTTCAATTGTTTGTTTCGGACTGCTAGGTGTTTTTACGGTGTTTCAGAAGTATTACACACGAATTTTAAAGTGGGCGTTGCAAAATAAGTTGTTCTTTTTTACCATTCCAGTATCTATTGTGGTTTTTGGGTTTTATATAATGAAAAATACGGGGAAAGAGTTTATGCCCTCTTTAAATGAAGGTTCTTTTCTATTGATGCCAACTTCAATGCCACATTCGGGTATTGAAGAAAATAAACGTGTACTACAGCAATTAGATATGGCTGTGGCAAGTATTCCAGAAATTAAAACTGTGGTTGGAAAAGCTGGTAGAACAGAATCTGCTTTAGATCCTGCACCTTTATCAATGTATGAGAATATGATTCAGTATAAATCAGAATATATGCTGAATGCAGAAGGGAAACGTCAACGTTATAAAGTAAATAATGATGGCCTATTTGAGTTGAAAGATGGTAGGTTTATTGAAAACCCTAATAGTACAGATGAAAATTCAATGCTAAATCCTGAAATAAATGGACAGCAATTAATTGAAGACAAAGACGGCGAATTCTACCGTAACTGGCGTCCAGAAATAAAGAATCCAGATGATATTTGGAATGAAATTGTAAAAGTATCCAAATTACCTGGCGTGACTTCTGCTCCTAAATTACAACCCATAGAAACACGTTTGGTAATGTTGCAAACGGGTATGCGAGCACCAATGGGAATAAAAGTAAAAGGGCAAGATTTAAAGCAAATTGAAGCGTTTGGAATCCAATTAGAAGGTATTTTAAAACAAGCTGAAGGTGTAAAAAAAGAAGCCGTTTTTGCAGATCGAATTGTAGGAAAACCTTATTTGTTAATTGATATAGATAGGGAGAAAATTGCACGGTATGGGATTTCTATTAAAGATGTTCAAGATGTTTTAAGTGTTGCTATTGGAGGTATGGAAATAACACAAACTGTTGAAGGGCGTGAACGTTACGGTATACGCGTACGCTACCCAAGAGAGTTAAGAGGAAATCCTACCGATTTAAAAAACATTTATGTTCCTATTGGAAATGGAAGCCCAATACCTTTAAGTGAATTAGCAAATATTCGTTATGAGCAAGGACCACAAGTTATTAAAAGTGAAGATACCTTTTTGGTAGGCTATGTGCTGTTCGATAAGTTAGACGGTTTTGCCGAAGTAAATGTGGTCGAAAATGCACAAGCATTGATTCAACAAAAAATAGATTCTGGAGAGTTAATTGTACCAAAAGGAATTAATTACAAATTCACAGGGACCTACGAAAATCAATTGCGAGCAGAGAAGACATTGACTATTGTAGTACCATTAGCCTTGTTTATTATTTTTATGATTCTTTATTTTGAATTCCGTTCAGCGGCCACTTCATTAATGATTTTTTCAGGAATCACTGTGGCATTTGCAGGAGGTTTTATAATGATTTGGTTGTATGGACAAGATTGGTTTTTAAATTTTAGCTTTTTCGGAGAAAATTTAAGGGAACTCTTTAATATGAAAACTATCAATTTGAGTGTTGCTGTTTGGGTAGGGTTTATTGCCTTGTTCGGGATCGCTACAGATGATGGTGTGGTAATGGCAACCTATCTTACACAAGTTTTTGAGAAAAAGAAGCCTTCAAATAAAGAAGCTATTCGAGCAGCAGCATTAGAAGCCGCAAGCAAACGTATTAGACCTTGTTTAATGACAACTGTTACCACAATTTTGGCATTATTACCAGTACTAACCTCAACTGGTAGAGGAAGTGATATTATGATACCAATGGCAATTCCAATTTTTGGAGGTATGATTATAGATATAACATCTTATTTTATTGTTCCTGTTTTATATAGTTGGAAACAAGAAATGTCTTTAAAATCTATACAAAAAAACATAGAGAATACACCTAAAATAGTAGTCTAATGAAAGCAAAAAACATATATAAAATAGTAAATACAGTCTTTATTCTTTGTTCTTTCCTCTTTGTTCTTTCTGTTCAAAGTCAACAACTAACAACATTAGTAGATGAAGCGTTGACGAATAATCCAGAAATTCAAAAATTTGAACTACAATATAAGATTGCATCCGAAAAAGTAAATGAAGTTGATACACTTCCAAATACTGAAATTGGTGTTGGTTATTTTGTAAGTGAACCAGAGACACGAACAGGATCACAACGTTTTAAAGTAACAGCTAAACAAATGATTCCTTGGTTTGGGACTATAACTACACGGGAAAATTATGTGAGTTCAATGGCTGATGCAAAATATGAAGATATAGTAATTGCTAAAAGGAAACTGGTAGCTTTAGTGTCGGAATCCTATTATAATTTATATGCCAATATAGCAAAGCAAAAAGTTTTAACTGAAAATATTAGACTACTTAAAACCTATGAAATCTTGGCTTTAACTTCTGTAGAAGTTGGAAAAGCATCAGCTGTAGATGTATTGCGATTGCAAATGCGTCAAAATGAATTAGAGCAATTAAAACAGGTTTTAATGCAGCAATATTTGGCAGAACAAACCACATTTAATAAACATCTAAATAGAGATAAGGCAATAGTAATTAATGTGGTTGATGTGTTGAATATTCCTTTAGAGAATAATTTAATTACTATTGAAAATTTAACAGTACATCCAGAATTAACTAAATATGATAAACTGTATCAATCTATTGAGCAATCGGAATTATTAAATCAAAAAGAAAGCAGCCCAATGCTTGGCTTTGGGTTAGATTATATTGCTGTTTCTGAAAGACCAAATATGATTTTTAATGATAACGGAAAAGATATTGTAATGCCAATGGTATCACTGTCTATTCCTCTTTTTAATAAGAAATACAAATCAAAAACGAAGCAAAACGAACTCAAACAGAAAGAAATCACTTTTCAAAAACAAGAACGCTTCAATACATTAGAAACGTTATTGGATAAAGCAATTAAAAACCGTGTTTCTGCAAGAATTAGCTACAATACACAAACCAAAAATTTGAAACAGGCTAAAAACGCAGAAAAGATTTTAGTAAAGAGTTATGAAACAGGAACTATTGATTTTAATGATGTTCTTGATATTCAAGAACTACAATTAAAATTTCAAATCAATCAAATAGAGTCCATTAAAAAATATTTTTTGCAAACAACAATTATTAATTATTTAACAACTTAAAAATAAAAAAATGAAACATTCAACGGTAATAACAGGAGTTTTAGCAATAGCATTCATTGCGTTAACAGTAACATCTTGTAATGGCAATAAAAAAGCAGATAACAATGATGATAGGCATCATTCAGAAGTGAAAAGTGATGACCATTCAAATATGAATCATGATAATAGTGACGGACATCACGATAAATATACCCATAAGGGAGAAAGAGCTATTGATATCAATGCTCAAAAAAATGTAACAACATCTCCAATTATTGACGCATACATCCAAATAAAGAACGGTTTGGTTGCCACAGACGAAGCTGCGACAGCAAAAGGAGGAACAGTATTATTGACTGCTTTTTCGAAGTTTGATATGACGACCTTAAAAGACGACACACATAAAGAGTATATGGAAATATATGAAAGCGCTAAAGAACAAGCAGAACATATTGTAAAAAGCGCTATTGACCATCAAAGAGAGCATTTTGAAACATTAAGTACTGATATTAATGATTTGATTACTTTATTGGGAACAGAGAAAACTTTATATCAAGATTTTTGCCCAATGGCAAATAACAATAAAGGTGCTTACTGGTTAAGTGAGGTAGAAGCTATTAAAAATCCATATTTCGGCTCAAAAATGATGAAATGTGGGAGTATCAAAAGGCAAATCAATTAAATGAAGATTTTTAAAATCATAGCATTGGTTGCATTGGTTGTATTTGTGGGAATACAATTTATTCCCACAACTCTCAATCAAAGCGATATTGTATATGAAACAGATTTTATGATAGTAAATAATGTTTCAGAAACAATACAAAGTAAGTTCAAAATATCTTGCTATGATTGTCACAGTAATAATACGGCCTATCCTTGGTATCATAAAATTCAACCAATAGCTTGGTTTATGGGGAGACATATAGAAGACGGTAAAGCTGAATTAAATTTTAATGAATGGGGAAACTATTCAGATAGAAGAAAAAAAAGTAAAATAAAATCAATTATAAGTCAAATTAAGGATGGTAAAATGCCATTATCATCATACACATTAATTCATGGAAGGGCTAAATTATCTGAAAGTGATGAAGAGCTAATAATCAAATGGATTGATGATTTAAAGATAGTTTATAAACGATAAAAGATGAAACATACCTACCATATATACGGAATGACCTGTAACGGTTGTCGCAGTCACGTAGAAGAAGTCCTTTCAAAAGTGGAAGGTGTTTTAAAAGCTACAGTAGATTTAGACAAAGCAGAAACGACTATTGAAATGGAAAAACATATCTCCATAGAAACATTTCAAAACTCTCTTCAAAAAGAAGGAGGAAGATACAGCATTCATAAAGATGGAGAGCATAATTATACTAACGAAAAAGAAAAGAAAATATTACCAAACGGAAAGGCTACAGGAGCGTTTTACTGTCCAATGCATTGTGAAGGTAATAAAATTTATGATAAAGCAAGAGATTGTCCTGTTTGCGGTATGGACTTGGTTGAAGAAATAAATATAGTTCCTTCTAGTACGCAGTTTACTTGCTCTATGCATCCAGAAATCATAAAAGAGGAATCTGGATCTTGTCCAATTTGTGGTATGGATTTAATTCCATTGGAAGGTGCTATTTCAGAAGAAAATAAAACCTATAAAAAACTATTAAATAAGTTTTGGGTTGCAGTAGCCTTTACAGTTCCGATATTTCTTATAGCAATGTCTGAAATGTTAAATAATAATCCATTGTATACCATTTTAGAACAAAAAAAATGGAATTGGATTCAATTTGTATTATCAATTCCTGTTGTATTTTTCGCTACTTGGATGTTCTTTGAGCGTGCTTGGAGATCTATTAAGACAACGAACCTAAATATGTTTACGCTTATTGGTATTGGTTCTGGAATTGCTTGGCTGTTTAGCGTATTTGCTATGTTATTTCCAGATGTATTTCCATCAGATTTTAAAACTACTGATGGTAACGTTTTTGTTTATTTTGAAGCCACAACAGTCATTCTCTCATTAGTATTGTTAGGACAATTATTAGAAGCAAGAGCGCATAGTCAAACAAGTGGCGCAATAAAAGAATTGCTAAAATTAGTACCCTCAACAGCGACGTTAGTAGAAGATGGTGAGGATAAGATAATTGCTATTGATCAAATTGAACATGGTAATTTATTACGAGTAAAACCTGGCGAGAAAATACCTGTAGATGGTAGTATTATAGAAGGTCATAGTAACATTGATGAATCAATGATTACAGGTGAACCTATTCCAGTAGATAAGAATGTAGATGATAAAGTCAGTTCGGGAACAATCAATGGTACAAAGTCATTTATTATGAAAGCCGAAAAAGTAGGTTCAGAAACCTTGCTTTCTCAAATCATTCATATGGTAAATAACGCAAGTCGCTCAAAAGCGCCTATTCAAAAATTAGCCGATAAAATCTCTAAATATTTTGTTCCTATTGTATTAATTGTTTCAGTAATAACATTTATTGTTTGGGTAATTTTTGGTCCAGATCCGGCTTATGTATTTGCATTTGTAAATGCTATTGCAGTATTAATTATTGCTTGCCCTTGTGCATTAGGTTTGGCAACGCCAATGTCTGTTATGGTTGGTGTTGGTAGAGGTGCGCAATCTGGTGTTTTGATTAAAAATGCAGAAGCATTAGAGAAAATGAATAAGGTAGATACTCTTATTGTAGATAAAACAGGAACAATAACAGAGGGGAAACCGTCAGTTGAAAAAGTAATAGCAACGAATTCTATAGGAGAGACAACTTTAGTACAATATATAGCATCCTTGAATCAATATAGTGAGCATCCATTAGCCGAAGCTATTGTGAATTATGGAAAATCAAAAGATGTAGCAATCACTAAAGTAAATGATTTTGAAGCAGTAACTGGAAAAGGCGTTACTGGTACAGTTGACAATAAAAAAATTGCTTTAGGTAATGCTAAACTATTAGAACAATTTTCTATTGTTATTACAGAAAGTTTAGTAAATAAAGTTATCGTTGAACAAGAACAGGGTAAAACAGTTTCATATATAGCAATAGAGAATGAAGCAATAGGTTATGTTACCATTTTTGATGCTATCAAAAAAACGAGCCAAAACGCTATTGCAGAATTGCAAAATAATGGTGTTCAAGTAATAATGCTAACAGGGGATAATAAAAACACAGCAAAAGCAGTCGCCGCGCAATTAAATTTAAAACATTATAAAGCTGAATGTCTTCCAGAAGACAAGCTTAATGAAATAAAAAAACTTCAAGACCAAGGTAACGTTGTCGCAATGGCAGGCGATGGTATTAATGATGCTCCTGCCTTAGCACAATCTGATGTTGGTATCGCAATGGGAACAGGAACAGACGTTGCTATAGAAAGTGCATCAATAACCTTAGTTAAAGGTGATTTACAAGGTATCGTTAAAGCTAAAAAATTAAGTCATAACGTCGTTAAAAATATAAGACAGAACCTGTTTTTTGCATTTATATATAATGTAATAGGAGTTCCAATAGCAGCAGGTGTTTTATATCCAATATTTGGGTTATTACTCTCACCAATGATTGCCGCTTTAGCAATGAGTTTTAGTTCAGTGTCTGTAATTGTAAATGCATTACGATTAAGAAATATTAAAATATAATTATGAAAAATTTAATAATAGTACTTGTGTTAACAGTTTCAGTTTTGGGTTGTAAAAAAGAAGCACATCAAGCAGAAAAAGGCGAACATGAAAATCATATTACAACATCTGATAAGGATGAAGCACCAAAGAAGAAAGTATTGAGCCCGCATACATCTACAATGGAAATGGTTGGAGATGCTCATATTCATATTGATTACTCTTCGCCAGGAGTTAGAGGACGAATCATTTTCGGTGGATTAGTTGGTTATGATAATGTTTGGCAAGCTGGAGCTCATAATGCCACTTGGTTAGAAACTAATAAGGATTTAGTCATAAATGGAGAATTATTGCCAAAAGGGAAATATGGGTTTTTTACAATTCCATCAAAGGAGGATTGGACTATAATGATTAATAAAAATTGGGATCAACATGGGAAAGACGAGTATGATGAGAAGGATGATGTGATACGATTTCGAGTGACACCAAATGTTTCAGATAAAATTACAGAGCATTTAGAATATAAAGTAAATAAGATTAGTGAAACACAGGGCAATATTTCTTTTGCTTGGGAAAAGGTAACAATTAGCTTTCCATTCAAAATAAATCAATAAGATGATAAACAGGCATACAGCATTAAAAATTAGAAAAACACATCGTTATTTAGGTTTGTTTTTAGGAATTCAATTTTTGTTTTGGACTATAAGTGGTTTATACTTTAGTTGGACAGATATTGACGATATTCATGGAGATCATTTTAAAAATTTAGAGTATCAGCCTAAAGCATTTAGTAATCTCATTAGTCCATCACAGTATAATGTTTCTGGCGGTATCAATACTATTGAATTGAGAGACATTAATAATTCGCCCTATTATTGGATTAACAAAAAGCAATTATACAATGCCATTGACGGAAGTTTAAAAACTAATATCACCAAAAAAGAGGCTTTGTATATAGCGAAACTCAATATGAAGAGTGGCTTAGTAGTAGAAACTATTGAACAGATTAATGAAACGGGAAAGCATCACGAATATAGAGAAAAGCTGTTACCTGCCTATGTTATATCCTATCAAGCAGATGAAACCCTTAAAGCTTATGTGTCTATTAAAGATGGAAAATTTCAAACAGTTAGACATCGAAGTTGGCGCTGGTTTGATTTTCTATGGATGACACATACAATGGATTATGAAGGTAGAGATAACTTTAATACAATCGTATTAAGAGTCTTTTCTCTATTAGGTTTGATGACTGTATTAAGTGGGTTTTTACTAGGGTTTACATCGTCACCATCAATTAGAAAATTATTAAAAAGAAAAAATAAATAGAAATGAAAAAATATATAATCTATTCAGGGGTTTTAGCAGTTGGTTTACTTTTAGGTTGGTTGTTTTTTGGAAATTCAATCAATGAAAAAGCAGAACATAATCATGCAGAATCAATCGAAAAAAATCAACTGTGGACGTGTTCTATGCATCCACAAATTATGTTGCCTGAAGCTGGCGATTGTCCAATTTGCGGTATGGATTTAATTCCTGCCGAATCTGGTGCAGACGGACTTAATGCAAATGAATTTAAACTAACAAATAACGCTATGGCATTAGCGAATATACAAACTTCTTTTGTTGGAAAAAATACAAACAAAAATACTGCTATTAAGTTATCTGGAAAGGTTTCAGAAAATGAAGAAGCTAACGTCGTACAAGCGAGTTATTTTTCAGGAAGAATTGAGCGTTTAAGTATTAACTCTGTAGGAGAAGAGGTACGAAAAGGACAATTGTTAGCAACCATTTATTCTCCTGAATTATTTGCAGCGCAACAAGAATTAATTACGACGTCATCTTTAAAAGAATCACAGCCTGCATTATACAAAGCTGTTCGGAATAAATTAAAACTTTGGAAAATTTCTGAAAACCAAATCAATCAAATAGAAGCTTCAGGAATAGTAAAACAAAATGTTCCTATATATGCAACTGTTTCAGGAACAGTTTCCGAGAAATTGGTTGAGCAAGGCGATTATGTGAAACAAGGACAAGCCTTATTAAAAATCGCTAACTTAAATACAGTTTGGGCCTTGTTTGATGTCTATGAAAATCAGATTGAATTATTCAAAAAAGGACAAGATATTACTGTGATTACTAATGCTTATCCAAATAAGGAATTTAAAAATAAAGTAGATTTTATCGACCCTACATTTAATTTAGCAACAAGAACGGTTAAGCTTAGAGTCGTCTTAAATAATAAAAACCGCGAGTTTAAAACGGGCATGTTTGTAGAAGGATATGTTGAAAATACGCTATCTTTTAATGGGGAACGTTTAATGATTCCTTCGTCAGCAGTATTATGGACAGGAAAACGCTCTGTTGTATATTTAAAAACAAGTCCTAATGAACCAATTTTTGAAATGCAAGAAATAACATTAGGAAAACAATTAGAAGAACAATATGAAGTTCTTGAAGGACTCAAAAAGGGAGACGAAATTGTAACCAATGGGACATTTACAGTAGATGCATCTGCACAATTACAAGGTAAAAAATCTATGATGAATAAAACTGGCAGCAAAACAATGACAGGACATGAAGGACATTTTGGAATGGAAATATTAAAGACGACTGAAAGTAAAAGAGTAATAGTAGCTGCCAAATTTCAAGAGCAGTTAAAAATGGTGTTCAATAATTATATCGAATTAAAAGATGCCTTAGTGAAAGATGATCCTAAATCAGTAATAAAGTATGCAGATGCTATGCTTAATAGTTTAGGCAAAGTCGAAATGAAATTATTAGATAATCTTGAGGCTCATAATAAATGGATGGCATTTGAAAAGGGGATTAAATATTCGGTTAATTCTATTTCAAAAACACCTGATATAAAGTTGCATAGGGATTACTTTAAGCATTTGTCGATGGATTTAATTAGTGCTGTTGAAACCTTTGGAATAAATGAAAAAGTGTATAGTCAATTTTGTCCTATGGCAGATAATAATAATGGTGCATATTGGTTAAGCAGAGAGGAAAAAGTAATTAACCCATACTTTGGTAATGCGATGTTAACTTGTGGAAGTGTAAAGCAAACGATAGAATAGTTCTTGAAATATTTTAGTCTTCTATTGATTAGATTATTTGTGAGTAATCAACTTTATGTTGTGTGTTGTTAAGCAATCATATCTTAATGTGTATATAATCTATCATGAGCAATTTTTTGATAAGCTCTTGGAGACATAGATGTTTCTTTTTTAAACGCGTTATAAAAAGCTGAAGAGGAGTTGAAGCCTACATCATAAGCGAGGTCTTCAATTTTATCGTTGGTATGCTCTGGCAGTGCTAATTTCTTTTGGATGTCTTTAATTCTAAAGCTATTAATAACCTCTGGGAACGTTTTCTTATAAATTGATTTGGTTGCTTTAGATACTAAATATGTCGGTGTGTTTATGGTTTCAGAAAACTGTGATAGCGTTATAGCAGGTTGTGTATAAATTTTATCTATTTCAATAGCGTTTTTAATTTTATCTAATAAACCTCCAGAAAGTTTATCTGATTTAGTTTTCTTTAGTACAGAAGGTGTTTTAAGCGCTATAAAAAATAAGACATAAATAATTAAAGAAGCCATTGCTGTACCAATAGTATAGGAGATCATATTGCCTACATAAAACTGATAAAATAGCACAGCCAACAAACATAACATAGCATAGAAAAGGGAATGATGCCATTTACTGGGCTTATCATCTTCTTTAACAAAAATATAGGAATATCCAATGTATACTAAATAACTTGAGAATTGAACCTTTGCTGCTAAATAAAAGTCAGCATGATAAAGGTCTAAAGTAGCTATAATTGTAAATCCAAATAGTGCAAATATAAAGTGAGTTATATCTTTTAGTTTTAACGTATAAGATCGATTTTTGGAGAGTTTAAAGTAAAAATAAAGAAGTGGCCCAATAGCTGCAAATCCTAAAAAGCCAAACGCAACACCAATAGCAGAAACGCCATCAAATACATAATAGAAAACAGATTTTAAAATTCTTAATGCAATTGCTAAAAATAATAATCCGAGACTCAAGTCTATAAGTTTGTGCTCTTGTTTTATAATTATAAAATAGGTAATCATAAAAACACAAGTGACAAGAGAGATACTTGAAAAAATAATTAGAACTATTGGTAAACTCATTACAAAGCTGTTTTTACAAAAATAGATAATAAACAAATTCCCTAGGTGTTAAAATGCTCTTAAATCCTTCTCCACATTTCAAGAATTAGGAGACTATATTGCTATTAGGAGGCTAGTTTTGTCTATAATAATCAATTAAAAAGATACAAAATGTTAAAGAAGTATTACACAACATCAGTTTTAGTATTAGTTACGTTTGTTGCTTTTGCACAGTTTCATACTTTAAATATTCCTCAATCGAGTTCTGAAGTTAACGAAAGTCAGAAATTAGGGGTTACTAATATCACAATTAATTATAGTAGTCCAGCCGTAAGAGGCAGAGATGTTTGGAACAATGCAAGAGTAATACCTCAAGAGGGTAACCCAATCCCTTGGAGAGCAGGTGCTAATATGAATACTACAATTGAGTTTAGTACTGATGTTTTAATTGAAGGACAACTATTAAAGGCAGGGAAATATGGATTTCATATCATTCCCAAAGGAAATACGTTTACATTATTGTTTGCACATCATAACAATCAATGGGGAAGCTATTATCTAGATGTTGAAAAAGATGTTTCTTTACGTGTAGATGTTAATTCTGTAAGCTCTCCTTTTTCTGAACAATTAGATTTTGAATTCTTAGACAGAACAGAAAACACATTAATTATTGGTTTAGAATGGGGACAACAACGTATTCCTTTTAAAGTTGAAGTTGATTTAAACATGACAGTTGTTGAAAGTTTTAGAAGCGAACTTAGGGGTATTAATACCTATCATTGGCAGGCTTGGAATGATGCTGCGAATTGGTGTTTAAATCACAACACAAATTTAGAAGAAGCATTAGAATGGGCAAATCGATCTGTAAATGGAGGTTATAGTGGGTTCGCAGCCAATAAAAATTTAACGAATTTAGGGACTAAAATAAAAATTCTTAAAAAATTAAATAGAGCTGATGAATTAGATGTTGCTAAAAATGATGCCGCAGATTTATACGTTACTGCCTATGAAGCGTATGATTTTGGAGCCTTCTTGTTGAGAAATGAGTTTTATCAAGATGCTTATGAGTACAATAGAGCAAAATTAAAAGACTATCCAGACTCTTGGTCTTTACTACTAAATAGAGGCCTTAGTCGTTACTTTTTAGGAGATATTAAATTGGCTATAACGGATATAAAAAAAGTGTTGAAATCTGCCCCAGAAAGATTTCATAATAGACTTAATCAAATTATTACTGAAGTAGAAACTGGGACATATAAATTATAAAGCTTTTTTTTGAGATTGATATAAATAGTAAGCTTTTGTGTTAGTAATAGCTATAGTTTTATGAATGTTTAATTAATTACATAAGATTTTTTGTAATGGTTTTATAGTATTTTTGTCTAATAGACTATTAATTCTAATTAATCTTAGTACAACCTCTATTGGTTTGACTTTAAATTTCTACGTATTTTAAACATGAAATATCAATTTTTAATTTCTTTTTTTGTTGTTTCTTTTTTTTCTTCAGCGCAACATGTAAATACATATACCTATGCTGTTAAAAATACAGATTCTTTAAAATTAGATGTGTATGCACCAGATGATATACAGCCAAATGAAAAGCTTCCTGTTTTAATTTGGATGCATGGAGGAGGATTTTCTGGAGGATCAAAAAACGGGCAAGACGAACAGCAATTAATGAATTATTTAACCACCAAAAGATTTGTTGGTGTCTCTATTTCTTATCGATTACTCAGAAAAGGAGCAAAAACAGGATTTGGTTGTAAGTGTTCAAAAGAACAAAAATTATTCACTTTTGCAAATGCTGCTGAAGATTTTCTTGATGCAACAAATTATATTATAAATAATAGTAATGCATTTCATATTGATACAACAAAAATCATAGCAGGAGGTAGTAGTGCTGGTGCTGAAGCTGTCTTAAGTGCTGTGTATATGAAAGATTATTTTATAGAAGACACTTCAGATTATGATCTTATAAAGTATGCAGGAGTAGTGTCTTTTGCAGGAGCATTAGTAGATGAATCTTATATTACAAATGATAATGCAGTACCAACAATTTTGTTTCATGGTACAGACGATAACATTGTGCCTTATGCCAAGGCTCCTCATCATTTTTGTAACAACAATGATAAGGGATTTTTAATTCTAAATGGTTCCGAAGTTGTTTTCAAACAATTGGAAAAATTAAAATCTTCCTACTATTTATTTCAAGTTGAAGGCGGGCAGCATGAAGTGGCCGCTATCGCATTTGACGAGTTAGATGAAATTATGACTTTTATTAATAGTACAGTGATAGATTCTAAAGTGATTCAAACCAAGCGTTTGGAGTTTAAGCGTTAATTGTAATTATAAACGACATGTTAATACAAGTTTTGTAATCTGTAATTTAAGTATTATTTTGTAGAACTAATCTCTTGTTAACTTAATCGATTTCTATAAACAATTAACGCTATGCGCTATAAAAAAATAAAGCTATTTAACTTATTTGTTTGTCTATTGATTAGCTTAACCTCTACTGCGCAAGAGATTTCTCCAATTCAAGTTTTTACTCCTGAAATATACAAAGCCGAAAATCAAAATTGGGCTATCTCTCAATCTGACAGCAAGTATATTTATGTTGCTAATAATATTGGATTATTAGAATTTAATGGCGCATTATGGAAGTTATATGCGACTCCTAATCAAACTATATTACGATCTGTTAAAACCGTAGGGAATCGTATTTATACAGGGTGTTATATGGAATTTGGGTATTGGGAACGTAACAACTTTAATGAATTAATATATACGTCGCTATCCAAAAACCTACAATCTTCTATGATTGAAGACGAACAGATTTGGAATATTATCGCACTAGATGGGTTTATTGTATTTCAGTCTTTAAATAGAATTTATAGCTATAGTACAACCACAAAATTATTCCATATTATAGATTCTGAAACAACTTTAACTAAAATGATTAAAGTTGATAATACGATATATTTTCAAAGGTTAAATCAAGGTGTTTTTAAAATTGAAAATGGTAAAGAAATATTATTTTCTGATGATGAGGTTTTGAAGTCTAATAGAATCATTAATATATTTAATATTGATAGGCATTTAATTATTCAAACAAACCAAAAAGGATTTTTCGTTTTTAATAATGGATTGCTTTCTAAATGGGATATTCCTGCGAATGAAATTCTTTCTAGTTTAACCGTATATAGTAGTATTAGGCTTAAAGATGGTAGTTTTGCTATTGGTACAATTTCTAAAGGTATTATTAATATTACAATTGATGGAGAAATAGATTATGTACTCAACCAAAATAATGGCTTGTCTAATAATACTGTGCTTTCAGTTTTTGAAGATGCAGACGAAAATATTTGGTTAGGATTAGATAATGGTGTCAATTGTATTAATAGTTCGTCTCCATTTAAGGAATATGATGATAAAATGGGGCACTTAGGAGCTGTTCATACATCAAAAGTGTATAATGATATGCTTTATATAGGAACTAATCAAGGTTTGTTTGTTAGGGCTATGAATTCTAATAATGAATTTGAGTTTGTCGAAGGTACTAAAGGACAAGTGTGGTGTTTGGAAGTTTATAATTCTACGCTTTTTTGTGGGCATGATTTAGGAACCTTTGTTATTAATGGTAAAAATGCTCAACAGA
Organism: Flavobacteriales bacterium 33_180_T64; assembly: GCA_002162685.1. GTDB lineage: Bacteria > Bacteroidota > Bacteroidia > Flavobacteriales > Flavobacteriaceae > Psychroserpens. The sequence goes on along the minus strand of MAAQ01000022.1, from coordinate 28,938 downwards.
TTTCTAGTATTGAAGGAACTTGGGGAATTAAGCAAATCCCTGATAATAAAAATTTACTACTTCAAGGTAATTATAATGGTTTAAGTGTTTTAGAGAAATCGAATGATAGTTGGTCCTTGAGAAATAAAATTGAAGGATTCAATATATCTTCTAAGTTTTTTGAAATAATTGACGAAAATCAAGTTTTTGTTAGTCATGAGTATAAAGGTGTTTTTAAATTAGATATAGATAATACATATAGCAAAGTATTAAAGGCAAGCAAAGAAAACTCTGTAAAAAAAGGTTTGCATTCAAGTTTGTTAAAATATGACTCTAAAATATTATACGCTTATAAAGAGGGTATTTATGCTTACGATACAGTAATAAATGCGTTTAAAAAAGATACTATTTTAAGTCAAGCTTATGATTCATTAAATTATGTATCAGGAAAGCTAGTGAATACTCCAAACAAACTTTGGAGTTTTTCTGTTAGAAATATTAAATACATTTCTCCAGGCATATTAAGCGATATTCCAAAAATTAATACAATTCCTTTGTCTAGTAATTTGCGAAAAAGTGTCACTGGGTATGAAAATATTTCTCCAATTGAAAACCAAAAACACCTCTTAGGAACGTCATCTGGTTATATTATTATTGATCTTGATAAGATGAAAAACCAATCTTATACTATTGAAATTAATTCCATATATAATTTCGGAATCGATTCTGAAAAAAGAATTTTAGAGCCTTCCGCTTCAGAAGAATTTCATAATAAGAATAATAATTTTGAAATCACATACAGCATAGCAGAATTTGATAAATATTTAGAGGCTGAATATCAATATAAACTAGAAGGAAGTTATGATAAATGGAGTGAATGGTCTAAATCTTCAACAGAGTTATTTAAAAATTTATCTCATGGTGATTATACCTTAAGTGTTCGTGGTAGAGTAGGTAGCCAAATAACAAATAATGTTGTAGCATATTCATTTAAGATTGATAAACCTTGGTATATCTCAAATCTTATGGTTTTTATATATATACTAACAGTGCTTCTTTTTTCATTCCTTATGCATACTATTTATAAAAGAAAGTATAAACGACAAGAAGAAAAACTACTATTTGATGCCGAAAGAGAGTTAGAACTCAGGCAATTAGAAAATGACCAAGAGTTAATGACTTTAAGAAATGAACAGCTTAAAAAAGATGTTGATAATAAAAGTCGTGAGTTAGCAATTTCTACGATGAGCCTTATTAAGAAAAATGAATTCTTAAATAGTATTAAAGAAGAATTAAAGAATGTTAATCAAAATAATGAACTTAAACCAGTTATTAAGATTATTGATAAAAACTTAAATAATACTGATGACTGGAAATTCTTTCAAGAAGCATTTAATAATGCTGATAAAGACTTTCTGAAAAAAGTAAAAGCTAAGCACCCAAAATTAACACCAAACGATTTAAGACTTTGTGCTTATCTAAGGTTAAATCTATCATCAAAAGAGATCGCACCATTGCTAAATATTTCTTCTAGAAGTGTCGAGGTTAAACGTTATAGACTTCGTAAAAAAATGGACTTACCACACGAATCTAGTTTAACGAATTACATTTTGGAAATTTAACGACCATACATTCTCCTATTCCACCTATACAACACCTATACAATTCACTTTTTTAACGTGTTACAACGTTATAGTTTTAATGTTTGATATAGCTTTAATAGGTATTAAACAGGTGAATAGCTGCGTAATTCGCAATAAATTGCACTATTTTTTGAAATGTATGTTTTTTGTTGAGGTCAATTTTATCATTATATTAATGTATAGGTATACATTTACTTTCAAGTATCCAATAAAGGTTTGGAGTTGTTTTTTTACAGCACTAGTATCTAGGTATTTAATCAAAACCTAGTAATCCTTTCCTTAAATAACTAATTAAAAATAACTAAATGATGAAGAATAATATTCTTGGACTATTTCTTTTCTTAGTAACATTTTCAGTTTTTGCACAAGCAAATAAAGTTTCTGTTGACAACAGTAGCGAGGGGATGAGATTAAAAGTTGACGGGAAAGATTTTATGATTAATGGAATGAATTGGGATTATATTCCAATTGGCACAAATTATTCATATAGCTTATGGAAACAATCAGATGACACGATTAAAGCGGCTCTCGATGCAGAAATGGGGTTGTTAAAAAACATGGGTGTAAATGTTATAAGACAATATACAGGCATTCAACCAAAATGGATTCAGTATATCTACGAAAATTATGGCATCTATACAATGCTTAATCATTCATTTGGTCGTTATGGTTTGACTTTAAATGGTGCATGGATTCCAAATACAGAATATTCAGATGAGCTTACTCGTGAGTTGCTATTATCCGAAGTAACTACAATGGTTGAAGACTATAAAAATACTCCAGGACTCTTATTGTTTTTATTAGGTAACGAAAATAATTATGGGCTTTTCTGGGGAGGAGCTGAAACCGAAGATATACCATTAGAAGATAGAAAATCAACGGTTAGAGCAAGAGCAATGTATAAGCTTTTTAATGAGGCTGTTCTTGCAATGAAAGCGATTGATACCACACACCCTATGGCTATTTGTAATGGAGATGTACTATTTATAGATATTATTGCTGAAGAGTGCAAAGACATAGACATCTTTGGAACAAATATGTATCGTGGAGCAACTTTTACAGATGCTTTTCAAACAGTAAAAGAAAAATTGAATAAGCCAATCCTATTTACAGAGTTTGGTGCAGATGCATTTAATGCGATAGAAAATCAAGAAGACCAAAAATCTCAAGCCTATTATATGGTAAATAACTGGAAAGATATTTATGAGAATGCTGCTGGATTAGGAAAATCTGAAAATTCTTTAGGTGGTTTTACATTTCAATTTAGTGATGGTTGGTGGAAATTCGGGCAAACTAAAAATTTAGATGTACATGATAATAATGCGTCTTGGTCTAATGGAGGTTATAGCTTAGACTTAGAAGGCAACGAAAATAACATGAATGAAGAGTGGTTTGGAATCTGTGCTAAAGGACCAACTAATGCACGTGGATTATATGACTTGTATCCTCGTGCTGCTTATTATGCGCTTAAAGAAGTTCATCAATTAAATCCTTATGATGAAGGAATCACTCAGGATTTTATTGGAAATCATTTTATGAATATTCAATTAATGGATGCTGTCTTAAGAGCTAGAGGCGACAAAGCAGCGCTTTCTGGTGGCAGTTCTAATAAAATTAGATTAAGCAATTTAAGAGCAGAGTTTACAACATACAACACTGGAGGATCATTAATTACAACACCAGATACTGCAAATCCAGACGAAAATGTGTACCCAAATCAACTCGGGTTTGATCATATGCAATCTTATTTTATAGGTGTAGAAGGGAATCCAACCTCTAATATGCGTGCTAATGTTAATTTTAATGTGCTAGGAAATGTAGCAGAAAACCCTATTGATGAAATTTTCTATGAAAACAGAGGAAGAAGTGTAACCGTAGAAACCGAAGATGGAACTATTGATTTGTCAGATAATAACCGTGTTCAAGTTTATAATGCGTCGTTTGAATGGAATGCTAAAGATTTTGATTTAAGAGGATTCTATAGAACTGGTCATTACCATTGGGGTTATGAAGGTGATTTCTTTGGGTTATATCCAGAAGCAAATTATGGAGAGAACTTAGATATTTATAATGGGGAAACCATGGGTATTGAAATTGATGGTAAGAAAGGTTTAAAAGGCTTAAAAGCAGCATTTGGACCTCAACTATGGTGGGGAGCAAATCCAGCGGTTCTATTAAAATATAGTCGTACAATTGGAAAATATGACGTTACAGGTGTTTATCATGAAGATATTGACGATGTAGGTGAGGCTGTCACTTCAATTGCAGTTCCATTGCCTAAAACGAGAAGAGCAACACTACATATTAAAAGAAAATTTGGAAATCTAGGTATTGAAATTGGTGGTATATGGGCAGGTGACCCTTTAAACGGAAGAACATTTCAAGTTGTTGATGGAGGAACTACAGGAAATTATAATATTCTCGTAGATCGTGTGAATTCAAATGATAATTGGGGAGGGAAAGCTAAAATAACATATCAAAAAGGACGATTTAACTGGTACGCTCAAGGTGCAGCCATGGGATTAGTTGCTAATGGTGGTGGAGATTATACAAAAACATTCACAGGTTGGAGACTAAAAGATAGTGGTAGCGGAAACCAAACTAATGTTTTAACAGGATTTACATACTCATTTGGTAATTTTCAAATAGCACCTAACTTTTTATGGCAAAAACCAATTGTAGATGCGATGCCTAATGATGTTCAAGCTCCAGGAAGGCTTAGAAATATTCAAGATGATCCATTTGCTGTAAGAGCAAATAGAGAAACAACAGCTGGTGAATTTTTATTAACCTATGATCCTACACCAGGAACATGGATGTATGAATGGGATAATGATAGAGCAGAAGACGCAAAATTTGCTATGAATTTAGGGTTTGTATTTCGTCATCACCCTACAGCTCAGGATGCAGCGATTGGGTTCTTAGGTAACCGTACGTCGTTTGCATTTCCTAATTCGGCGCCTGCTGAAGATTTATGGGAAGCGCATTCAAGGGTTGTATCAAAAGTAAGTCCAGATTTAGGGTTTATAGCTAATTTTTATGCTGGGAATGGGCAAGCTAATGGTAGTGATGCACGTTTAATTGACCGTTTTGGTGGTGATATTAGAGCTATTTATAGAAAATTTAAAATCACACAATCGGTTAAAATAAATGACTGGGGACCATTTGATTATCATAGAGATTTCAACCTTACTTATCCGGTGCAGTTAATGCTAGACATCTCTACAACATTAGGAAAACCAGATTGGTTTGTTTTACCAAATACAAAAATTGGAATACGTGGTACATGGAGATCTCTTAATGAGTATTCACCACGCTACCTTCCAAATCAAGCTCCAGAATTCGGAGAACCAACAGTAAGTACTGTTGGATTTGATGATGGTAACGAATGGGAAATTAGAACCTATATACATATTAATATTGGAAAGTAAAAAATAGAAAAATGAAAAACGTAAATTTTATTAATTCAAAAATTACATTCCTATTGGCATGTATTGCTATATTAGGTTGTGATAGAGATATTTCAGATGATGCTGTAGAAGCTGGTTTTCCACAAAATGGGGATATATTCATAGATGGTTTTAGTGCAGGCTTAGATTACTTTCCTTTTGGAGACTCATTTTTTGAAGCGTTTACAGTAGATACTGAAACAACTTACGATGGAAGTGCAGCGGCAATGAGATTTGATGTGCCTAATGTAGGAGATCCTGATGGAGCATACTCTGGTGCTATCTTTCGCACAGCTAGCGGAAGAGATTTATCTGATTTTGATGCCTTAACTTTTTGGGCAAAAGGATCTGAAGCAAGAACAATCAATGATATTGGTTTCGGACAAGACTTTGGAGAAAATAAGTTTCAAGCTCAAATTTCTGGAACGATTCAATTAACTACTAATTGGAAAAAATATATCATACCAATACCAGATCCTTCAAAGTTAACTCAAGAACGCGGTATGCTTTGGTATGCTGAAGGACCTGAAAATGGGACTGGTTTTTCATTTTGGTTTGATGAAGTTAAATTTGAAAAATTAGGCACTGTTGCGCAACCAAGGCCAGCAATTCTTAATGGAGAAGATCTTGTTCAACAAAGTTTTATTGGTGCTAGTGCTAGTGTAACTGGGTTGACAGAAACATTCAATTTGGCTTCAGGTCAAGATGTAACAGTAATTGCTGCACCAAGTTATTTTGTTTTTAGCTCTTCTAATCCTAGTGTTGCCACTATTGATGAATTAGGAGTTATAACGATAATTTCGGCAGGAACTACAATAATTACTGCCACTTTAGATGGTGTTGATGCTGAAGGTTCATTAACACTTATCTCCTTAGGAGACTTTACTCAAGCACCAATTCCAACTCAAGATTCAGCTAACGTAATTTCTATCTTTAGTGATACTTATACGAATGTCCCAGTAGATTTTTATAATGGTTTTTGGGAACCATATCAAACGACACTTTCTGATGATTTTGTGGTTAATGGTGATAATGTACTAAACTATACGGATTTCAATTTTGTTGGGACTAGTTTTTCTAATCCAACTGTAAATGCTTCTGAAATGTCATTTGCTCATTTCGATGTATTTATTCCTGAAACATTAGATCCTGGAACACAATTAAAAATTACCATTAGAGATTTTGGTAATGATGGTGTTGAAGGTGGAGGCGATGACTCTGATATGTCTACGACACTCGTTAGTTCCGATTTAACTGAAGGCGCTTGGAGTAGCTTTGATGTTTCACTTACGATAGCTAATAAAAATAATCTAGGACTTATTATTTATGAAAACAATGGAACTAATTTCACAAATTTTTATTTAGACAATGTGTATTTCTGGGGCGTGCCAACATCACCAGGAAATGCAGCTCCTACACCAACAGATCCAGCAGCAAATGTGATTTCAATGTTTAGCGATGCGTATACAAATGTTACTGTAGATACATGGCGAACAGATTGGTCTGCAGCAGCAACAGTTTTTGAGGATGTAATGGTTGATGGGCAAGCAGCAAAAAAATATACAGACCTTGGTTTTGTCGGTATAGAAACTACCTCTGCTACTATTGATGCTTCAAGTATGACGCATTTTCATTTAGATATCTGGTCTCCAGATGTTACAACATTTAATGTGAAATTAGTTGATTTTGGGCCAGATGATGCTTTTGGTGGTGGTGATGATTCAGAGTATGAAATTAGTATCGCTAACCCTAACCAAGGCGAATGGGTGAGTTTAGATATTCCTCTAACCGATTTTATCGGATTAACGGGACAATCAAATTTGGCTCAATATATCCTAGTGGGTCAGCCTTTTGAGGTTACAGATGTGTTTATTGATAACATGTATTTTCATAACTAATATATAGAAGTATAATTAAAAATTAAGATCATGAATTTTACATATAAATATAAAATTGGAACATTAAAGATATTATTTACGTCTTTACTTACTATAGTATTGCTGGTTTCAATCAGTTGTTCAACAGATGAAACTCAAACTGTAACCACATATAATAATCTCACATTATCACAAGAATTTGATATTGATGGAGCACCAGACAGTAGTGTTTGGGGTTATGATATAGGAACAGGTAGTAATGGTTGGGGAAATAATGAACTGCAATATTATACCGATCGTTCAGAGAATATCAATATTGAAGATGGTGTTCTAAAATTTAACATCATTAAAGAATCATATGAAGGTTCTGGTTATACGTCTGCTAGACTATTAACTAAAGATTTATTCGAGCAAAAATATGGTCGTATCGAAGCTAGAATTCAATTGCCTTGGGGACAGGGACTTTGGCCTGCATTTTGGATGTTAGGAGCAAATTCTGAAGTTAGTTGGCCGCAAGTCGGTGAGATTGATATCATGGAAAACCGTGGACAAGAACCTACTTTAGTCAGTGGTAGCGTTCACGGTCCAGGATATTTTGCAAGTGAAGGTATCACTAAATCTTATGAATTAGAAAATGACCGCTTTGATACAGGGTTTCACATTTTTGGTATAGAATGGGGAGAAGATTACATTAATTATTATGTAGATGATGTGTTGTATAATCAAATCACACCAGAAGATGTCACTGGCGAATGGGTGTTTAATCAACCATTTTATATTATTATGAATGTTGCAGTAGGTGGAGACTACCCAGGTTCACCAAATAATACAACTGTATTTCCACAAACCATGTTGGTAGATTACGTAAGAGTGTATCAATAAATTGATAACATTAACTTAATAGGTCGAGGCTATTACTCGACCTTCTAAACACATCTAAAGGTTACTTTAGAGTATAAATAAAAACATGTTGAATACTAAGTTTACGGAGTCACTTATGATAGAGAAAAGTATAAACGAAACATTAACGGGCGTTACATCAATGGAGCAGGTGGTGATTGATAACGAATCTTACTTTAAGATTTCTAATTGTGATGAGATGCGTTCGTTTTTTATGAGCATTGTAAGTGATTCTAATCACTGGATGTTCGTTTCCAGTAATGGTGGTTTATCTGCTGGGCGACAAAATAGTGAGTTTGCATTTTTCCCATATTACACTGATGATAAAATCACAGAATCTGCTGAAATAACAGGAAGTAAGTCTATCTTTTGGGTCAATTCAAAACAACTATGGGAACCGTTTTCAATTCGCCAAGAGGGTTTATATCAGACGTCAAGAAATATTTATAAAAACGCCTACGGAAATAAAGTGATTTTTGAAGAAGTTAATTATGATTTAAAATTAACGTTTCGATATCAATGGAATTCAAGTGACGAATTTGGCTTTGTAAAAAAGTCGACATTGTTAAATAATTCTACTTCCAAAATCAGCATATCTATACTCGATGGTTTTCAGAATATTGTACCATATGGCGTGCCATCAGACACTCAAAACCGAGTTAGTAATCTTGTAGATGCTTATAAAAAGAATGAACTTGAAAAAGAAGCTGGTTTAGGTATTTATGCTTTGAGCGCTATTATTGTTGATAAAGCAGAACCAAGCGAAGCTTTAAAAGCTAATATAGCCTGGTCTATTGGTCTAGAAAATCCTAAGTATTTACTGTCGTCTCTTCAATTGCAAGATTTCCGAAGAACAAATAATATTATAGAAGAAATAGATATTAGAGCTGAAAAAGGCGCTTATTTTATTAATACTGATATCGAATTGCCTGCAAATGAAAAAAGCGAATGGGCGTTAATTGGTAATGTAAATCAAGATCATAACTCAATTTCAGAAATTATACACCGAATACATAATGACAAGCAATTAGCAGAGGCGGTTCAAAATGATATTGATAATGGTACAAAACGTTTAATAGAGCTTAATGCGTCTGCAGATGGTATACAACTTACAGCAGACAAGCAAAACGATACTAGGCATTTTGCAAATACCTTATTTAATATTATGCGTGGTGGAATTTTTGATGATAATTATACAATCGAAAAATGGGATTTCACGAACTATCTATCTAAGGCTAATGTAAAAGTTTTTTCAAAAGCTAATGCTATTTTAAAGAACTTACCTGAAGTATTTTCAATTTCAGAATTAAAAGCTATAGCCTACAAAAGCGATGATAAAAACTTTAGACGTTTATGCTTAGAATACATGCCTTTAAAGTTTAGTCGACGACATGGAGATCCTAGTAGACCATGGAATAAATTTTCAATCAATACACGTAGTGAAGTTGACGGTTCTAAAATTTTGGATTACGAAGGAAATTGGCGTGATATTTTCCAAAATTGGGAAGCTTTAGCACATGCATATCCTGAGTTTATAGAAAGTATGATCCATAAATTCTTGAATGCAACGACTTTTGATGGCTATAATCCGTATCGTGTAACAAAAAGCGGTTTTGATTGGGAAACTATAGAACCAGATGATCCTTGGTCATATATTGGATATTGGGGAGATCATCAAATTATTTACTTGCTTAAGTTTTTAGAATTTATTGAAAATCATAATCCTGGTAAGTTAACGAGCTATTTTAATCAGGATTTATTTGTGTACGCAAATGTACCTTATAAAATCAAAACTTATCAAGAAACACTAAGTAACCCTAAAGACACCATCGAATTTGATGAAGCCTTAGATGAAAAAATTCGTGAAAAGCGATTAGAGCTAGGCGCAGATGGGGCTTTATTAAGAGATCAAAACTTCTTTATTTGTAAGGTTAATTTTATTGAAAAAATATTAGCGACTGTTTTAGCAAAAGTGTCCAATTTTATTCCTGAAGGAGGAATTTGGTTAAATACGCAAAGACCAGAATGGAATGATGCCAATAATGCTTTAGTAGGAAATGGTGTTTCTATGGTGACACTTAATTATTTAAGACGTTTCCTAGAGTTCTTTAAAACTATTGTACCAAACAAAACTGGTGAAAGTATTCCAATTTCAGAAGAGTTATATATCTTTTTTAATAGTATTAGCAAAACTTTAGATGACAATAAAAACTTGTTGCCTGGAGCAATTTCTGATCGAGATAGAAAAGTTATTCTTGACGGTTTAGGTGAAGCTGGAAGTCTATTTAGAACGACAATTTATAACAAAGCATTTTCAGGAAATAAAGTAGAGCTTTCATTTAAAGCATTACAGGGTTTTATTACAACTACATTAGACTATTTAGAGCATACGATTGATGCAAACAAGCGAAATGATAATTTATATCACGCTTATAATTTAATGTCGGTTGTTAATGAGTCTGAAATTTCTATTTCATATTTAGATGAAATGCTTGAAGGTCAGGTTGCAACTTTAAGTTCTGGGTATTTAAATTCTTTGGAAGCGCTTAAGGTGCTTGATGCTATGAAACAAAGTAAGTTGTTTAGAGCAGATCAGTACAGTTATTTGTTGTATCCAAATAAAGAATTACCACGCTTTATGGTGAAGAATACAATTCCAAAAAAAGCTATTGAAAATTCAGAATTAATAAAGCAATTAGTTAAGGATGGCAATACTCAAATTGTTACAAAGGATATTAATGGTGCATTTCATTTCAATGGAAATTTTAATAATGCTAATAGTCTTAAAGCAGCTTTAGTTAGTCTTGACAATACAAAATATAGAGCGCTTGCTCAAAAAGAAACCGAACAATTACTTCAAACTTTTGAAGAGGTGTTTAATCATAAAGCTTTTACAGGACGATCAGGAACCTTTTACGGTTATGAAGGTTTAGGTTCTATTTATTGGCATATGGTTTCAAAATTGCAATTAGCAGTACAAGAAAGCTGTTTAAAAGCAATTACCGATAAAGAAAATGATGAAACGATTGGGAAACTGTTAGAACATTATTACGAAATCAATGCAGGTATTGGCGCCCATAAAACGCCAAAACTATATGGTGCTTTCCCAACTGATCCTTATTCACATACACCTGGCGGGAAAGGAGCGCAGCAGCCTGGTATGACCGGACAAGTAAAAGAAGATATTCTGTCACGTATAGGCGAGTTGGGCGCATTTGTTAAAGCTGGACAATTGACATTTAACCCAAGCTTATTAAGAATAGATGAGTTTTTAGTAAACAAAAAAACCTACAACTATGTAGATATTAATAAAAATTGGAAAGACATCAATTTAGAAAAAGGCACATTAGCTTTTACCTATTGTCAAGTTCCAATAATATATAATATAGGCGATGAAAATAGTATAACTGTAACCTATGCAGATAGTTCAATTTTAAATATTAAAAGTTTAACTCTAGACAAAGACATAAGTAATGAAGTGTTTACGCGCTCTGGTTTAATTGATAAAATTAGTGTTAGTGTTAATAAAACGATGTTAAAATAAATAACTCAAAACATGAAATTGAACATAAACATAATAATAGTTGTGATAATTTCAATGATCATGTTGTCTTGCAATCAAAATCCAAAAGCAAAAAAAGAAATGCAAATACCTAAACAAGTTGTGGCTAAAGATATACTCGGAAATCCTAATTATTTGGCGATATCTTATGGTGGTTATCGTGAAAAATCTAGAGATAGTCAACCTTCTATACTAGAGCTAAAAGAGGATATGAAATTATTGTCAGCAATGGGTATAAAGGTTTTGAGAACCTATAATGTACAATTGCCTTTACCTCATGCTTCAAATGTTTTAAAAGCTATTGATGAACTAAAAAAAGAAGATCCAAATTTTGAAATGTATGTGATGTTAGGAGCTTGGATAGATTGTCTTAATGCATGGACAGATCAACCTGTAAATCATGATGTGGAAAGTCCAAATAATGCAGCCGAAATAGAAAGAGCTGTGACTTTAGCAAAGCAATATCCAGATATTGTAAAAGTGATCGCTGTAGGGAATGAAGCTATGGTGAAATGGGCTACAAGTTATTATGTACAACCTCAAGTGATTTTAAAATGGGTATCGCATCTGCAAGATTTAAAGCAAGAAGGTGAACTGCCAAAAGACTTATGGATTACGAGTTCGGATGATTTTGCGTCTTGGGGAGGAGGAGAACGCCAGTACCATACAATAGATTTAGAACAATTAGCGAAAACCGTCGATTATATCTCGATGCATACTTATCCATTTCATAATTCGCATTACAACCCTGAGTTTTGGGGTATTCCTGAAGCAGAAGAACACCTTACAACTATTGAAAAAATAGATGCTGCGATGAAGCGTGCTGTTGATTTTTCAAAACGCCAATATGATAGTGTTGGCAATTACATGAAAAGTATTGGAGTGAATAAGCCTATTCATATTGGTGAGACAGGTTGGGCAACAACATCTAAAGGCTTTTATGGCGCTAATGGATCTAGAGCAACAGATGAGTATAAACAAGGTTTGTTTTATAAGCTGATGCGTGAATGGACTAACAAAGAAGGGATTTCATGTTTTTACTTTGAAGCATTTAACGAACAATGGAAAGATGCGCATCATCCTAATGGTTCTGAAAATCATTTTGGGCTTTTTACTTTAGATGGAAAGGCAAAATATCCAATCTGGGATTTTGTAGATAAAGGAGTTTTTAATGGGTTAACAAGAAATAGACACCCAATAATAAAAACTTATAATGGTGATAAAGATATCCTTCTAGACGGTGTATTGGTACCGCCTACACTAAACGAAATCATGGCAAATTGATAATTATGTCATGTAAAACTGTTCAATATGAAAACACTAAGCTATTTAATTTATCCACTTTTTATTCTACTTATGCTAAGCTGTAATGAAAAACAAAAGCAAGAAAAATTGCTAGAAGTTGAAGTATATGAAACATCTGCTAGTGGAAACAAACTGACGAGAATTACCGAATTTTCACCAGTAGATTCTTCGGTTGTTTTAAAAATTTTAGTAGATAAAAAGCTTCAAACGATTACAGGATTTGGAGGAGCATTTACAGAATCCTCAGCCTATTTATTAAATAAGCTTAGTAAAAAAAATAGAGACACAATTTTAAAAGCGTATTTCAGTAAAGAAGGTGCTAATTATTCGTTAACCAGAACGCATATGAATTCATGCGATTTCTCTTTAAGTCAATATTCATATGCGCCTGTTGAAGGTGATATGAATTTAGATCATTTTACAATTGAAGATGATATGGATGATTTAATCCCTATGATTAAAGACGCAATGGCTGTATCTGAAGATGGATTTGAGATTTTCGCATCTCCTTGGACTGCACCACCATGGATGAAAGATAATAAAGATTGGGTTGGCGGAAAACTACTCCCAAAGTATTACGATACTTGGGCTTTATTCTTTTCAAAATATGTAGATGCTTATAAAGCTGAAGGCATAGATATTTGGGGGTTTACAGTAGAAAATGAACCTCATGGAAATGGGAATAACTGGGAAAGCATGCATTATTCACCAGAAGAAATGACAGATTTTGTTCAACACCATTTAGGACCAAAATTAGAAGCCGATGGTAAAGGCGATAAAATAATTTTGGGTTATGATCAAAATAGAGCAGGCCTAAAAGAATGGGTTGATGTGATGTATAAAGATAAAGCATCTTCTAAGTATTATGACGGAACAGCAATTCATTGGTATGAAAGCACCTATGAGATTTTTCCTGAAGCTTTACAATATGCTCATAATAAAGCACCAAACAAATATTTAATTGAAACAGAAGGTTGTGTTGATTCTGAAGTTCCAAAATGGCAGGATGATACATGGTATTGGTCTAAAGAAGCTACAGATTGGGGTTGGGATTGGGCTGCCGAAGATGAAAAGTATCTGCACCCAAAATATGCACCTGTAAATCGATATGCAAGAGATATTATTGGTTGCCTTAATAATTGGGTAGACGGCTGGGTGGATTGGAACATGGTTTTGGATAGGCAAGGTGGACCTAATTGGTTTAAAAATTGGTGTGTAGCTCCAATTATTGTAGATCCAGATTCAGATGAAGTGTATTTCACGCCAATTTATTATACGATGGTGCATTTCAGTAAATATATACGACCAGGAGCTGTAGTTATTGATGTTGAAAACCCAGATGAAGACCTTATGGTAGTAGCTGCAAGAAACCTTGATAATTCTATAGCAGTCGTCATTTTTAATGAAGGAAAAGTAGCTAAGAATTTTACTCTAAATCTTAAGGAGAGTCATGTCAATATTAAAATAAGAGCTCAAGCAATACAAACGATAGTAATACCAACTAAAAATCGATAATATGAGTAGTAAAGATTCCTCTAAGAAAGTACCAGTAGGTAAAAAAATTGCCTTTGGTTTAGGCATGCTTGCTAATCAAATGTTTCCAGCTGCTTTGGGGATCTTTATGGTAGTATTGGTTCAGGATTTAGGGTTTCCGACTTGGATGTGGGGCGTTTTGTTTTTCTTACCTCGTGTATTTGATTCCATTACAGATCCTATTATGGGATTTATTTCTGACAATACACGATCAAAATGGGGAAGACGGCGTCATTATGTTTTTTTAGGTGCTATTATTATGGGAATATCATTTTCTTTAATGTGGCAACTATATCGTGAAAGTGGCTTGGATTATAATTTTATTTATTTCTTAATTTGGTCACTAGTTTTTTACTTAGGACTAACCATTTTTAGTGTGCCTTTTGTGGCAATGGGTTATGAAATGAGTGATGATTTTCATGAACGAACAAGCATCATGGCTGTTGCACAATGGATAGGTCAATGGGCTTGGGTAATTGCGCCTTGGTTTTGGGTTATTATGTATGATAAAGGTTGGTTTGAATCTGCAGATGTCGCAACTCGAACACTTGCCGTTTGGGTTGGTATTGGTTGTGCAATTTTAGCTGTAGTTCCAGCATTATTTATTAAAGATAAATCTACCATAGATGATGAAACTTTAACACCATTAACCTTTAGTAATGTTGGAGGAGGTTTAAAAGAAATACTAAAAGGTTTTAAAGAAGCATTTAAGTTAGAGCCATTTAAAAAATTATGTATTTCTACATTCTTTATTTTTAATGCGTTTAATACCATAGCAGGTTTCTCGTTTTTTATAATAGTTTACTATTTGTTTGATGGCGTTACAGGTGATGAAGGTGCTTGGATTTGGCCTACACTTTTCGGTAGTGTTGGTGCTTTAGTTACAACATTCCTTGTTATTCCTGTTGTTGCTAGTATGTCAAGGAAAATGGGAAAAAAAGATGCCTTTTTGGTATCTCAGGGTATTTCAATTGTTGGCTATATTATGTTATGGTTCTTATTTGTACCAGGAAAACCTTATTTATTCTTAATTGCGATGCCTTTCTTTTCTTTTGGTATCGGTGGTTTGTTTACACTTATGATGTCTATGACGGCAGATGTTTGTGATTTAGATGAACTAAATTTCGGACAACGACGCGAAGGTATCTTTGGGGCAATTTATTGGTGGATGGTTAAATTTGGATTAGCAATTGCTGGTTTGTTAAGTGGGCTCATAATGTCTTTAGTTGATTTCACACCAGGAGCAGTATCTCAACCAGATGGAGCTGTTACTGGGTTAAGAGTATTCTTTTCAGTTTTTCCGATATTGGGAACTGCAATCGCCATGTATGTTATGAGAGACTATGACATCACAGAAGAACGAGCCTTAGCAATCAGTGCAGAATTAGAAAAGCGAAGAGAAAAGAAGAAAAAGAAAGATGTGTCTTCAGGAATAGGAGCAGGTAACCTTATTAATATACCTACTAAGAACTTAAATCTTCTTGATTATAATAAAATCGATTTTAGTAAAATGAACTTTTCGGATGCTAAACGTTTATTTGATTCTAAATTAAAGAATAGATTACATGGACTTTGTTTTAGTCCTTATGTTGAAGGCCAAGATGCGGGAGACATACTTACAGAAAAACAAATTCATAGACGTATGGAAATCATTTCACCTTATACAAAATGGGTGAGATCCTTTTCGTGTACAGAAGGGAATGAACTCATTCCAATGAAAGCGCATAATAAAGGCATAAAATCTATTGTTGGCGCTTGGATTAGTGATGATAAAGAGCGCAATGAAAGAGAAATTACGGCATTAATTAAACTAGCGAAATCTGGACAAGTAGACATTGCGGCTGTAGGGAATGAAGTATTACTTCGTGGAGATATTACAGAGCAAGAGCTCATAAATTATATTAAAAGAGTAAAAGAAGCCTTGTTTGGTTTAGATATTCCTGTTGGATATGTTGATACGTATTATGAATATTATAAGCGCCCAAATTTATGTGAAGTAACCGATGTAATTCTTACAAATTGTTACCCGTTCTGGGAAGGGTTTAGTGTGGAAGACTCGCTCCAGCATTTAAGAGAAATGTATGCTATAACAAAACAAGTAGCCAAAGGTAAAAAAGTAATTATTGCAGAAACAGGTTGGCCAAGTCAAGGACAATCAGTTGAAGCTGCTCATCCATCGCAATTGAATGCAATGAAGTATTTTATTCAAACTCAAGAATGGGCAAATAATGAAGGGATTGAAATATTCCATTTTTCTTCTTTTGATGAATCTTGGAAAGTACGTATTGAAGGCGAATTAGGTGCACGTTGGGGAATTTGGGATAAGGATGAAAAATTAAAATACAGTTAAAATGTCATATAGAAACGAAGAATATTATATAAATAATAGTGTCACTCTTGCCAAACAAGTTGATGTCGATTTTGCTGAACATTCAGGAATTGATTTTGATACATATTCAATCGAAGAGTTAAAAGTACTTTGGAGAACTACGTTAAAAAAAGGAATGCATGGCATTTGCTTTAGCATGTATGAAGATGGTCAAGAACCAGGAGATATCATAACCGAAGAACAAGTAGAAAGACGAGTTAAAATTTTGAAGCCTTATTCAAAATGGGTGAGGTCATTTTCTTGTATTGAAGGAAATGAGCATATTCCTCGTATTGCACATAAACACGGAATGAAAACCATGGTTGGTGCTTGGTTGAGTGATAATAAAGAAGATAATGAAAAAGAAATAGAAGGACTAATTCAATTAGCAAAAGAAGGTGTTGTTGATATAGCTGCTGTTGGAAATGAAGTACTCTATAGAAATGATTTATCACTAGAAGAATTACTAGCGTATATAAAACGTGTAAAAGATGCTGTGCCAAGTGTTCAAGTAGGTTATGTTGACGCCTATTACGAATTTTCTATACATCCAGAGCTTGTTGAAATTAGTGATGTTATCTTAAGTAATTGTTACCCTTATTGGGAAGGTTGCCATATTGATGGTGCATTAGGTCATATGCAACAAATGTTTGGTCAAGCTACAGATGCAGCAAGAGGGAAGAAAGTAATTATTACAGAAACAGGTTGGCCAAGTGAAGGCGGAAGTTTGAAGGGAGCCTTTTCTTCAGAAGAAAATGCGATGAAGTATTTTGTTAATACGCAAGCTTGGGTTGCTAAAACAAATACGGAAGTGTTCTATTTTTCATCATTTGACGAATCTTGGAAAACTGGAGATGAAGGTGATGTTGGTGCTTTTTGGGGACTTTGGGATAAACATGAGAAGCTAAAGTTTTAAGCGTGAATTTTTAACGTTTATTAATTCAATTTTGTAAGTAACGTATAAGGTTATATCTCGCAAATTCTGTATCTTAACTAGAATTAATTTTTAAACTAATTATGAAAACACTGAATCGTCAATATGTATTCTTAATACTTGTTTGTATTACATTATTTACTTGTCAACAAGAACCAAGTAGAAATCTTTATCCAAACGAATTAGTGGGTTCACTTAAACTATTACCTTCAGAAAAAACAGGTATTGATTTTAATAATACGATTAATGAGTCTACATATTTCAATCATTATTATTACAGTCAAATATACGTTGGGTCTGGTGTAGCCATTGGAGATATAAATAATGATGGCTTGCAAGATGTCTTTTTTGGAGGAAATCAGGTCGCAGATAGATTATATTTAAATAAAGGGAACTTTGAGTTTGAAGATATTACAAAAAAATCTAAAGCAGCAAGAAATTCAGGTTGGACTTGGGGTGTGACAATGGCTGATGTAAATGCCGATGGGTATCTCGATATTTATGTTAGTAGAAACGGTAATTCCTCGAAACTTGAAGATCGTAGAAATCAATTATACATCAATAATCAAGATTTAACATTTACAGAATCGGCAATAAAATATGGTCTTGCCGATGTTGGATTTTCTACTCAAGCCGTATTTTTTGATATGGATAATGATGGCGATTTGGATATGTATCAGGTCAATCAAATAGCAGATAAAAAATTATTATTAGTAAATAAAATTCCTCGAGAACAGTATAAGTTTTTTAGAGATAGATTGTACAGAAATGATAATGGTAAATTCAAAGATGTATCTGAAGAAACAGGAATTTCAACGCATGTGTCTTATGGTTTGAGTGTTAATGCTACAGATTTTAATAATGATGGCTGGATGGACTTATATGTAGCAAACGATTATGCGGAGCCTGATTTTATGTATTATAATAATGGTGATGGAACATTTCGAAATGTGATTAATGAAGAGTTAAAGCATATCACACAACTTAGTATGGGTTCTGATACAGGTGATATTAATAATGATGGTCTATTAGATTTAATCACTACAGATATGACGCCAGAAGATCATTACCGTTCAAAAACTAATATGGCTTCTATGAGTACTGAAGCATTTAATACTTTAGTTAAGTCTGGCGCTCATCATCAATATATGGCTAATACATTACAAATTAATACAGGCTTAGGAAGCTTTTCAGATATTGCTAATATGTCTGGAATATCTAATACCGATTGGAGTTGGGCAAGCCTCCTTGTTGATTTAGATAATGATGGATGGAAAGATATTATAGTTTCTAATGGTATAAAAAAAGATGTCGATAATAATGATTATAGATCTAAAGTACAAAACCTAGGTAAAAATGCTACAGCAGATGATTTATTTCAGCTAAGTAAAAACACCCCTTCGCAACGAATATCCAATTATGCGTTTAGAAATAAAGGAAATTTAGAGTTTGAGAGAGTAACTGAAACATGGGGATTTGATACACCTAGTTTTTCTAATGGTATGGCTTATGGTGATTTGGATAATGACGGTGACTTGGATGTCATAACTAATAATATTGATGCGCCTGCTTTTGTGTATGAAAATAAAACTACTGGTAATTTTTTAAAAATTGAATTAGAAGGTTCTGAGAAAAATACGTTTGGAATTGGTGCTAAAGCAATCATTCATCATAATGGTAAGTTACAAATGGCAGAACATACAGTAACTCGAGGTTTTTTGTCATCCGTTGAGCATGGTTTGTTTTTTGGATTAGGAAAAGATACTGTGGTGGAGAAGGTAGAAGTGATTTGGCCAAATGGAACTGTTAATGTTTTTGATAATGTTAACGCTAATATGACACTAACAGCAAAAGAGGCTAAAGCGTCTTCAATTTTAAAAGAGCCTAAAATAGTAAAGACTTTTGTATCCCAAATAAACACAAAAGATGCAGGCTTAGATTTTGTCCATAAAGAAAATGACTTTAATGATTTTACTGAAGAAATTTTATTGCCTCATAAATTATCTCAAAACGGACCGTTTTCTGCAGTTGAAGATGTCAATAACGATGGCTTGGATGATATTTTTATTGGTGGCGCTCTAGGTCAAAGTGGGGTGCTTTATATACAAAAGGAAAATGGAAAGTTTTTCAAGAACATCTCTCAACCTTGGGGAAAAGACAAAGCTTCTGAAGATTTAGGATGTCTCTTTGTTGATGTAGATGGTGATAATGATTTAGACTTATATGTAGCAAGTGGTGGTAATGAATTCGAAATAGGAAATGTATTATTAAAAGATAGGTTATATATTAATGATGGAACGGGTAATTTTTCTAAAAATGATAAAGCAATACCTTCAATTTATCAAAGTTCGCAATGTGTTAAATCTTCAGATATAGATGGAGATGGTGATTTAGATTTATTTGTTGGAACACGACTTATTTCAGGTAAATATACGTTTCCAGCCACGAGTTATTTATTAATAAATGATAATGGCAGTTTTAAAAAAGCTTCTACAGGAATTGCAGCTTCTTTAGATAATATAGGAATGGTTACAGATGCCGTTTTTACAGATATTGATAATGATAGTGATGAAGACCTTATGTTAGTAGGTGAATGGATGGAGATTACAGTACTGACAAATGAAAAGGGCGTTTTTGAAAATAATTCTGAAGCATATGGACTTAAAAATACCAGAGGAATTTGGTGGTCTATAGCAGCTAGTGATTTAGATAATGATGGTGATGATGATTATATCATTGGTAACTTGGGAAGAAACAATAAATTCAAAGCCTCTAAAGAACACCCTTTTAAAGTTTATGCTAACGATTTTGATAATAATGGCACAAATGATGTTGTCTTAGCCAAATATTATAAAGATGATTATGTACCACTTCGAGGAAGAGAATGTACAAGTCAACAAATGCCATATATTTCAGAGAAGTTTAAAGATTATCACAGTTTCGCATCTTCAAAATTAATAGACATTCTACCTAAGGACAAAATTGACGACGCTGTTGTTTATGAAATTGAAAATTTTGAAAGTATTATTTTAATTAATGAAAACGGTAAACTTATTAGAAAAACGCTTCCAATTGAAACACAAATTTCACCTATAAAATCAATATTAGTATTAGATGTTAATCATGATGGGTTTCAAGATATTATAACAGTTGGCAATCATTATGGAGTAGAAGTAGAAACTACACGTTATGATGCAGGATTTGGAACTGTACTTTTAGGTGATGGAAATACCAATTTTGAATATGTTTCTCCTAAAAAAAGTGGTTTTTATGTGCCTCATGATAGTAGAGATATAAAGCCTGTAAATCAAAATAAGAATCCTTTGATTATTATTACTAATAATAACACTAGTCCATCTCTTTTTGAAGTAAAAAGCTAAAGTTGTGGTTGTATGGATATAATCTTCATGATTGTTGCTGTCTTATTTTGATTTAAAATCTTAATAATCAATTAATTATGATTATTTTAAATGAAATTATTTTTTCTTTTAATTTCACTACGTATAGTTTTTGTATAGGTGTTAAATGCTATAAAAGCCAATAAAAAATCAGTTCTTGTAATTCAAATTAATTAAAACTAAAATATCATGAAAAAAATTACATTTTTCTTCTTGCTTTTGACTGTATCTTTTGGATATTCTCAGGTGGTATTAGAAGACTTTGAAGGCCCAGCACCAGCACTTGCTTTTTCTAACGGTCCTGGTAGTGCTACGATTGTAGCTGATCCTGAAATGGGAGGAACACACGGTAATGTACTTGAAATTATTACTGGAGCTGCTTCAGCGCCATGGCAACAAGCAGAGCTTACTTTACAAGGCGACTATATTGATTTGTCTGGTGTAACTAAAGTCGTTACTGTTGATGTATATTCTGATACTGCATTTGACATGTTAGCTAGAGCTGATGGAGGCATTGGAGGAGGTCCTGCGGCAACTGATGCTAGTCATACAGGTTCTGGTTGGGAAGTATTAACTTTTGATTTTACGATTCCTAGAGATAATCTACCAGTACCAACAGGGATTTATGAGAAAATATTTTTCTTTAATTTATGGGATAGTGTAGCAAATGGATGGGTTTGTGGTGCTGGAGATTGTAGTCCGGTTTCAACAAGTTATGTAGATAATATAACTGCTGTTGCAGCACCTGCTCCAGAAACGTGTAATGATGGAATTTTAAATAACGGAGAAACTGAAATCGATTGTGGTGGTCCAAATTGTTCTGCCTGCCCATCTCCTCCTATAATTGCAGCGCCAACACCACCTAATAGAGCTCCTGCTGATGTGATTTCTATTTATAGTGATGCATATGCAGATGTAACCTTAGATACTTTTAGTGCTGGTTGGTGTGGTAATCCTGCTGTATCAGAAGTTATGATTGCTGGTAATCCTACACAACTATATCTTGGATTGCCTTGTCAAGGAATAGATTTTCAGAATAATAGAATAGATGCAACTGGATTTACAAATTTCCATTTTGATTTTTTTACTGATGAAACTAATATAATAGGTAAAGTTTTTAACTTTAAACTTGTTGATTTTGCTTTTGGAGGAGCGGAAGCTTCTGCTTTCGAAATTAATATAAATGATGGAACCTCTCCTGGAGTGATAACTGGAACATGGGTTTCAGTAGATGTTACAATACCAGGGAGTTTTGCAGTAAATGATATTGCTCAAATTGGTATCACTTCTAATTTAGCTAGTGTTTGGTATGACAATATTTATTTTCATAAAAACACAACTCTAGGGACAAATGAATTTACGTCTGCTCAATTTAAAGTGTATCCTAATCCAACTTTAAATAATTGGAATGTAGAAAGTAATACAACAATACGTTCTATTGTTCTTTATGATGTGTTAGGAAAACAAGTTTCTAGATTAACTCCAAATGCTAGTGACATTGAGATTAGTACAGCTAATATTAATACTGGTTTATATTTTGCCAAAATCGAAAGTGATAATGGAACAAAAACAATAAAACTTATCAAAGAATAAGAATATAGTTCCCTTATACCCTATAATTTATTAAAAGCGTGTTTATATTTGTTAAACACGCTTTTTTTAATTGTATATTTTGATGTTAATCAATATTAATTTGAGTGTAGTAATACAATTCATATGTTGAAAAAAATAATATATACCATACTTTTAGTTATTTCGGTTCATAGTTGCTCACAGAAAAATAGAACGGCAACTGATGATGTTGGGCCAATCTCTAATGATTTAATTAAAGAAACGAGTCCATATTTACTTCAGCATGCTTATAATCCTGTAAACTGGAAGGCATGGAATACTGAGTCCTTAAATTTAGCTCAAGAAGAAAATAAGCTTATCATAATTTCTGTTGGATATTCGGCATGCCATTGGTGTCATGTGATGGAAGAAGAAAGTTTTGAGAATGATTCTGTAGCTAAACTAATGAATGAGAATTTCATTAGCATAAAAGTTGATCGTGAAGAACGACCAGATGTCGATCAAATTTATATGAATGCTGTTCAACTCATGACTGGAAGAGGTGGATGGCCTCTTAATTGTATAGCATTACCTGATGGAAGACCTGTTTTTGGAGGTACGTATTTTACAAAAACGCAATGGACAAAAGTTCTGGAAGAGCTATCTAGTTTGTATAAAAACGATCCTGAAAAAGTTATTGCATTTGCAGAACAGCTAACAGAAGGGGTCAAGAGTTCAGATTTAATTACAATTAATAAAGACGACGTTCAATTCAATGTAGAAAAAGGACATGCTATGGTTGAACTTTGGAAATCGTCTTTAGATTTTAAAAATGGCGGACAAAAAAAGGCGCCAAAATTCCCTATGCCCAGTAATTTAAGTGCTTTATTGAGGTATAGTTTTCAAAATGAGGATAAAAATTTACAAGATTTTGTAGTTACTACATTGACCAAAATGTCAAATGGCGGTATATATGACCATATAGGAGGTGGTTTCTCAAGATATTCGGTTGATAATAAATGGCATATTCCACATTTTGAAAAAATGCTATATGATAATGCACAATTGGTGAGTCTCTATGCAAATGCATATCAATTAACCAAAAATGAATCTTTTAAAACGGTTGTAATAGAAACGCTCGATTTTATTGAAAGAGAGTTAACTCAAAACGATGGCGCATTTTATTCTTCACTGGATGCTGATAGCAAAAATGACGAAGGGCTATTAGAAGAAGGTGTGTTTTATTCTTGGACCAAAGAAGAATTAGAAGCTGAATTAGGACATGATTTTGAGGTGTTTAAATCGTATTATAATATAAATACTACTGGTAAATGGGAAAAGAATCTATATGTCCTTTATAAAACAAAAATAGATGCCGACTTTTTAGAGACTTTCAATTTAACTCAAGACGACTTAAATAAGAAGAAATTAAATTGGAAAACTAAACTTTCTAAGGTAAGAAATACTAGAGAACGACCAAGAACTGATGATAAGGTTCTGACATCTTGGAATGCATTAATGTTAAAGGCTTATGTGGATGCTTATCGTGTATTAGACAATCCATTATATTTAGATAAAGCTCTTAAAAATGCAACTTTTATAAAAGAACACCAATTAGACAATGATGGCTCTTTATTCCATAATTATAAAAATGGGAAAAGTACTATCGAAGGGTTTTCAGAAGATTATGCCCATACGATTTCGGCACTTATCGAATTATATCAAGCAACTTTAGATGAGAAATGGCTAGGTATGGCTAAAGATTTGATGGATTACAGTATTACTCATTTTCTGGATAAAGAAAATGGGATGTTTTATTTTACTTCAGATACAGAAACAAGTTTAATTACAAGAAAGATTGAAGTTATAGATAATGTTATTCCTTCTTCTAATTCAGTTTTGGCTGAAAGTTTATTTAAATTAAGCCATTATTATTCTAATAAGACATATTCTAATATGGCAAAGCAGATGCTAAGTAATATTAATGCGCAATTGGAAAAAGCTCCATCAGGATATTCAAATTGGTTCTCACTATATTTAAATTATTCTAATCCTTACTATGAAGTCGCTATTTCTGGAACTAATGCTTTAGAAAAACTGAAAGAAGTTAATCATTACTATTTACCAAATATTTTAATTGCTGGCGCTACAAGCGAAAGTCAATTGCCTATCATGGAGAATAGATTTATTGAAGACGACACCTATATCTATGTTTGTGTCAATGGAGCATGTAAATTACCTGTTTCAGATTCCAAAGAAGCTGTAGAGCAACTATCAAAGTAATTACACTTTTGATTATTTATTTGAATAGAGTTATATTAATGGTCAATATTTTTTTTGAAAATCCAAGTTTATATTTAAAGATATGGTAACACTAAAACAATTAGCAGAACAATTAAGTGTATCGGTTTCTACGGTATCAAAAGCACTGCACAATAGCGATGAGATAAGTCCAGATACAATAGAACGTGTAAAGGCTTTAGCAAAATTTTTAAATTATAAACCTAATAAATTAGCAGTAAGTCTTAAAAGCAGCAAAACAAATACTATTGGTGTTATCATACCAAACATATTAAATCATTTCTTTGCTAAGGCTTTATATGCTATAGAAATGGAAGCATCTAAACAGGGCTATGATATTATTACTTGTGTCTCTAACGAGAAGTTTTCTAAAGAGTTAGATAGTCTTCAATTGTTGTCTAATGGGAGTGTAGATGGATTTATAATGTCTTTAGCTGAAGAAACTCAAGTAGCAAATGATGTCGAACATATTAATGCCATTTTGCAACAAAACATCCCCATTGTTTTGTTTGATAGAGTTTCAGATAAAATAAATACTGATAAAGTTATAATAGACGATTTTGATGCCGCCTACCAAGCGACTAAATATCTGCTTTCTGAAGGAAGAAAACATATTGCACTTATTAGTGATATAGATGAGTTAAGTGTCGGAAAACTAAGAACTAACGGGTATCTTGAAGCTTTAAAAGAGGCTGGAAATTATAAGTCAGAAGCCTTAGTTATTGCAATTAAAAAAGAAGGTTCTATTGAGGGACGTATAGAGCAACTTTTTAAAACGAATACGTCTATTGATGGTATTATTGCTATCGATAATATAACTGGAGTGGTAGCACTTCAAAAGGCTTTAAAGTTTAATTATAAAATCCCTCAGGATTTATCGATAATTGGATTTTCTGATGAAAATGTACTTCAGTTTACAGATCCCAAATTATCTACGGTATCACAACATACATTAGATATCGGTAAAGCTTCTGTTGAGTTATTAATAAACCGTTTGCAAAACAAAACATCAAGAGATACAGAAACAAAGACCATAAAAACCAAACTGCAATTGCGTGGTACAACTAAATAAGCGTGTTTTTAAATTAGTCTTTAAAGCGAAAATTAGAAATTGTGATAAATTATTTGAGTATAAGGGGGTTCTAATTATATTTTATAATTAGTTTTGCGATAATGGATTTTACACAAGTTTTAGGATATTTAGGCGCATTAATAATAGGTGTAGTTCTAGGACTTATTGGGGGAGGCGGTTCTATTTTGACGGTTCCTATTTTTGTGTATTTTATGTTTATAAATCCAGTCACAGCAACAGCATATTCACTTTTTGTTGTTGGAGTTTCAGCTTTGGTAGGTGCAATTAGAAATATGCAAAAAGGCTTAGTAGATTTTAAAACTGCTATTGTTTTTGCTATTCCAGCCTTTATAGCAGTCTATGCTACTCGCAAGTTTTTGATGCCAGCCATTCCTCAAGAATTATTTTCTATTGGTGATTTCTTAGTTACTAAAAACATGGCCATTATGCTTTTCTTTGCCATAGTGATGTTAGTAGCTTCAATTTCTATGATTAAGAATAATCATAACGAAAAAGAAGAAGAAGAAACGGAAATACAATATAATTATCTACTTATTGTTACTGAAGGTTTAGTTGTAGGTCTCTTAACAGGAATTGTTGGAGCAGGAGGAGGGTTTCTTATAATACCTGCTTTAGTTTTATTGGCAAAATTGCCAATGAAAAAAGCTGTCGCAACATCGCTGCTAATTATAGCTATAAAATCGTTAATTGGCTTTATTGGCGATATTGAAAATTTAGAAATTGATTGGATGTTTTTAATTCGTTTTACAACTGTTTCTGTAATAGGTATTTTTTTAGGTGTTTATTTATCAAAGTTTATTGACGGTAAAAAACTAAAGAAAAGTTTTGGATGGTTTGTTCTAATTATGGGAATATATATTATTCTAAAAGAACTTTCGTAATGCGAAAACTTTAAAGTATTATCATAACAATAGCTGTTATTAGATAGCCTCATTTTTTCAAAACCTTATTGTAGTTTATATAGTTGATTAATAAATAGAAATTTCTAACCTAAGATATTACTGTTTACGGAGTCATTTTTGGAGTTATATGCTTATCTTTAATGTAACATTAAGATTAGTAGCAAGATTTTTCACAACCAATTAACTTCGATATTATGTTTTGCTACGTAAATATTTTAAAACTTAGAAGATTAATCTTCCTTGTTATTTTCTTTTGTTTCACATGTATTGTTAATGCGCAATTACCCACAGGCTATTCAGCAGTTGAAGTGCAATCTGGTTACAATACTATTATGGGTGTTGTATTTAATCAAGATGGTACTAAAATGTTCGTTTGGGAAAAACGCGGACATGTTTATGTCTCTAATTGGGACGGAACAACTTATGTCAAACAAGCAACGCCAGTACTCGATATTTCAGATGAAGTAGGTGATTGGAGAGATTTCGGATTTGCTAGCTTTTGTCTAGACCCAAATTTTGACACGAATGGTTTAGTATATATGTTTTATATGGTTGATAGGGAACATTTAATGAATTTTGGTACACCTAGTTATGATCCAGATGATAACGATTATTATGAAGCATCTATAAGTCGAGTAACGCGCTATCAACTTAATATTTCTAATAGCCCTTTAACAACAAATTATAGTTCAAGAACTGTACTTTTAGGAGAATCGATTTCTACAGGTGTGCCTTTAACTCACGAATCTCATGCTGGTGGAACCATAATCTTTGCTAATGATGGTACGCTTTTAGTTTCAACAGGTGATAATGCTAGTTATAATTCGATTGATGATGGTAACGCTTCAGAAACCTATTACCAACAGGCAATTGATGATGGTATTATGAGACCTGAAGAAAATGTTGGTGCATTTAGAAGTCAAATGCTAACTTCTCTCTGTGGAAAAATATTACGATTAGATCCAGTAACTGGTGATGGATTAGCATCTAATCCGTTTTATGAAGCTGCTAATCCGCGTTCGCCTAAATCCCGAATGTGGTCTATGGGTTTAAGAAACCCATTTCGAATGTCTATTCAAGCTGGTAGTGGGAGTACCAATCCAAATGATGGTAACCCAGGAATTATTCATATCGCTGATGTAGGTTGGGTTACATGGGAAGATCTTCATATTTTTGATAAAGGAGGCTTAAATGGTGGATGGCCTTTATATGAAGGACAAACAGTTAATAGTAATTACTATAATACTGGAGCAACAAATCCTGATGAAGGCAACGTGCTTTTCGCAGACAATTGCACGCAACCAACATCGTTCAATGATAGTTTTGATCCAGCACTTAGACGTTTTGTACATGATAGACCTGAAGTTGCATGGCGACATGGAAATTCTAATGAAGCACGCGTTCCATGGTTTGATGGTGTTACTCCTACTGACCCTCGTATTGGAACTGCTCAATCTCCAACTACTGGTATTGAATTTAGAGGAAATGCGGCTATTTGTGGTGTCTATATTCAAGGAGATGCTTTAGGAAGTAGTATGAATGGTAAGTATTTTTTTACCGACTATGTTAGAGACTGGATAAATGTAGCGACGTTTACTGATGGTACTATGAATTGGATTAGCGATGTTTCTAGTTTTGCTCCTATTAATTTTGGGTCTGGAATTGTACATATGATGCAAAACCCTTTAGACGGTTTTGTGTATTATGTGAATATTTTTCAAGGCAGATTAGACAAAATAATATTTGAAGGTCCAACATGGACTAACGAACCTATTGGTATGATTCTTGAATGTGATGATGTAACTGATTTTGATGTAGCTTTTGCATCATGGCTTGATAGTTTTTCTGGAACAGTTTCTTGTGGTGTAGCAACGATTACCAATAATAGTTCAGGTTTGAGTGCTATGTGTGGAAATACAGGTTTAGAAACTGTAACTTTTACATTGTCTGATGATTGCGGAAATCAAATTACAAAAGAAGCTACTTTTACTATTGAAGACACTATTAATCCAACATTTAATGAGGCGCTTCCAGGAAATACAACTGTAGATTGTGATAGTATCCCAGTTGAAGAGACTTTAACCGCAAGTGATACCTGTGGAACAGCAATAGTTACTTTTGAAGAAACGACAAGTTCAGGATC
>MAAQ01000018.1 GCA_002162685.1 Flavobacteriales bacterium 33_180_T64 | reverse complement strand
TAAACTCCAATAGCACTAACTGTGATATCTTCGGTGTTGGCCGAATAGCTGTTTGGTCCACTCCATTCATAAGATAGATCTGCATCTGGATTGGTAGAACTTCCGCTTCCATCTAATGTCACTTCCAGAGTTGTACAGGTTAATTCTGCATCGGATCCTGCATCTGCTGTTGGTGAATTATCATCTGATGTTACCTCTGCACTACTCATTGCAAAGCAACCATTGTCATTATCTGTTACTGTTAAGGTATACACTCCTGTAGCACTTACTGTGATATCTTCGGTGTTGGCCGAATAGCTGTTTGGTCCACTCCATTCATAAGATAGATCTGCATCTGGATTAGTAGAACTTCCGCTTCCATCTAATGTCACTTCCAGAGTTGTACAGGTTAATTCTGCATCAGAACCTGCATCTGCTATTGGTGAATTATCATCTGATGTCACTTCTGCATTAACTGTTGAAGTACAGCCTGTAGCTGTTTCAGTAACAGTTAACGTATACGTTCCAATTTCATTTACAATAGGATTTTGATCATTTGACGAAAATAAACTTGGTCCTACCCAAGAGTACGTCACTCCACTAGTTGTACTATTACCAAATAACTGAATGTTTAATATCGTACATGTTAATTCTCCTCCACTAGCCGAAGCATCTGGTAAGGCATTTATAGAAATAGTAATGGTATCTGTAACGTAACAATCCTGATCTACTTCGCTTCTTACATAATATACTGTTTGTATTAAAGGACTAACATTTGTATCAATCAATGGATTATTAGCATTATCGGCATCATTCTGACTTGTATAATATGATACTGTTCCATTTGAAGTCACCAAAGAAGACAAATCAACACTGGATTGATTTTCAGCACAAATTGAACTATCGTTAGTTGTTAAACTAGGAAGCACACAACAATTCTCTTCAGACAATGTAATATTTTGTTGACATGTTTGAATAGTTATAAAATCATTAATTCCAACATCAAAATATTTTAAAGTATACGTTCTAATAACGTTAATTTGATTGTTTCCATTAGAATCTACACAATCGGTTTCTCCTGAATCAGTAGACTCCATTATAACTTCAAAATCGCAAACTTCATTTTGAACAAAAACATCAGATACAATAGTAGTAGGAACGGGAATATTACAAGGATCACCTTCACAATAATTTCCAAAGATATCATCTAATTCCTGACAAGCAACATTAACAGTACAAGGTGGACGCTCTCTGCAAACATCACACATGGTCACCTGAGCATTAGAATTAATACATAAATAGATGTATATCTCATTAATCCCTAAAGGGAAGTCAAATGTTATATTGGTTTGAGAACCTCCTGAAGACAGTGGTGCACAAGTAACGCCATTATATACAAAATAAGAAGCATCTAATTCCCCTGTACATCCTTGCCCCTGACCTACATCAAAGGTAAAACTTTCAGTCGCAGAATTTACTGATCTAAAAAACTTGAATTCAAAACAGTTTAAACCACTAGAATCTTCACAATCAAGATTTTGACTAATATCTCCCTCAATACCTGTTCCTCCTTCATCACAAAAAGGTAAAGTATCAACATCTACTGTCACCTTTTGTCCATCACATATATTTGTAGTATGATCTGGACATTGTGAAAAACTATAGTTAAAACCAATAAATAAAAAAATGAAGACTAGTAATAATCGTTTTTTAATATTAATAGAATCTAAATCTATTCTAAAAAACTTAGAAATCTTGACACATGAATTAATAGCAAAATTGTTCATAATGATTGGTTTTAAGATTAAACCAAACATAAACGGTTACATATCTAGTCAATGTAAACTGAGGCTGACTTGCTATTAATCAACCTTATATCAAATGCTATTATAAAAAAATGAAATTCTGTGGGGAGTTGTTTATTTCACCTATATAAGGTATAAAAAATTGATAAGGAGCATCTTATTTTTAGTCTACATTCGAAAAAAACAAGTTTAAAAGACAAGCAAAGAAAGATAATTCTTACTTTAAATTTCAAAAACCAATATAACTCACTAAAAAACAAACTAATAAACTTTCACCGTCAAAAAAAAAGAAAAAAGAAAAAAATCAATAATTCCAAATACGCAAAGGCACCAACCTACAATTTCATTAAAGCTTAGGTTTTGTTTTACTGAAATAAAAAGGTAAATAAATGATTAAAAACAAAGGAATAATGATAAGCTGACAAATAATAATATAATAAGGCCATTCACCAAAATAATCTAATACTGAAGCAGATTCTGGTTTTTTATTCAAGTAAAAATAATTAGCATTTAATAGATGATTAACACCTATCATAAGGACAACATATATTTGTAGAGCGAAAAAGGATTTGAACACACTTTTAAGCTTTGGTTTCAGTTTAAAAACAAATATGCTATAGAATATTACAAAGAGTAAACCTAAATGAACAATCCAGTACCTGAAATAATCAAAACTAGGAACACCTTCTGCTATATCTGGTGTAATAACGCCTTGTAAGGTTCCTGCAATAATCCAAAATACTAAAATTTCAAACATCCAGTATTTTCGATAATAGGTATAGAAAGGTATTATAATACCTAGCAAACTACATAAATATAAAGGTAAGTCTTCTCTATAATTATATGCACTAGTTATCATTTTATACATATGAAATGATAGTACTACTAGCGAAATAAAAATAGCGAAATAGTGAATTAAACCTTGCTGCCTTTCTACAGAAATTTGTTGAGCATATTTAATTATTATAAAAGAAAAAATTATTGCAATACAAATTGGCAATAGATGTTCCCAACTTAAAATTAAAACGCGTTCTAAAGCAGTACTCAATATAATCATACTGCAATATAACCAAATAGATAAATTACATCCGTTGCTCTCTAGCTAACAATGTGTTTTTAAGCAACATTGCAATAGTCATTGGGCCAACGCCTCCTGGAACTGGAGTGATATAGCTTGCTTTTTTACTTACATTTTTAAAATCAACATCACCTGTAATAATATAACCTTTTGGAGAAGTCTCATCTGGAACTCTTGAAATCCCTACGTCGATAATAACAGCATCATCTTTTACCATTTCAGCTTTTAAAAAGTTAGGAACTCCTAATGCTGAAATTATAATATCTGCCTGTGATGTAATTTGTGTAATATTTTTTGTGTGACTATGTGTTAATGTTACTGTAGAATTTCCTGGAAACCCTTTTCGTCCCATCAAAATACTCATTGGTCGTCCAACAATATGGCTTCTACCAATAACAACGGTGTGTTTTCCTTTAGTTTCAACACCATAGCGATCTAGTAATTCTAGAATTCCAAAAGGTGTAGCAGGAATAAATGTACTCATATCGAGTGCCATTTTCCCAAAATTCTCAGGATGAAAACCATCAACATCTTTACTAGGATCAACAGCCATTAATACTTTTTGAGTATTAATTTGTGGAGGCAATGGTAACTGAATAATGAATCCATCGATATCATCATTTTGGTTTAATTCTTTAATTTTATCAAGTAATTCAATTTCACTGGTTGTATTAGACATACGTACCATTGTTGACTCGAAACCAACACGTTCACAAGCACGAACTTTACTTCCAACATAGGTTAAACTTGCGCCATCATTACCAACAATAACTGCAGCTAAGTGAGGTACTTTCTCACCTTTGTCCTTCATTTTATTCACTTGTACAGTGATTTCGTTTTTAATGTCGTTGCTTACTTTTTTTCCGTCTAGAATTACCATTATTAGAGTATTGAGTACTTAATTTATATAAAAAAAGGATGAGTAATTAGTTCATACCTTTCATAGCTTGCATCATTGCTTTTCCTTTTCCACCTTGCATCATTTTCATCATTTTACTCATCTGGTTAAATTGTTTTAGAAGCTGATTAACTTCTTGTACCGAAGTCCCAGAACCTTTCCCAATTCGTTTTTTTCTACTTGCATTTATAAGTGCAGGATTAGATCTTTCATCTGGTGTCATAGAATGTATGATAGCTTCAATCCCTTTAAATGCATCATCATCGATATCTACATCTTTCATCATTTTACCTGCACCAGGAATCATTCCGATAAGATCTTTCATATTACCCATTTTCTTGATTTGCTGAATTTGCTTCAAGAAATCATCAAAACCAAATTGGTTTTTTGCAATTTTCTTTTGGATTTTTCGTGCTTCTTCTTCATCATATTGTTCTTGAGCTCTCTCAACAAGAGATACAACATCACCCATTCCTAAGATACGATCTGCCATACGTGACGGATAGAACACATCAATAGCTTCCATCTTTTCACCTGTACCAATAAATTTAATTGGTTTATTTACTATTGATTTAATAGAAATTGCTGCTCCACCACGAGTATCTCCATCTAATTTAGTAAGAATAACACCATCAAAATTTAAGATATCATTGAAGGCTTTTGCTGTATTTACTGCATCTTGGCCTGTCATAGAATCTACAACAAATAAAGTTTCCTGTGGTTGAATTGCTTTATGTATGTTAGAAATTTCATCCATCATCGCTTCATCTACAGCCAGACGACCAGCTGTATCAATAATTACGACATTGAACCCATTTGCTTTTGCATGAGCAATACCTGCTTCTGCAATTGCGACAGGATCATTATTTCCTTTATCACTATAAACTTCAATTTCTAATTGATCTCCAACAACATGTAATTGATCAATCGCAGCAGGACGATACACATCACAAGCTACTAGAAGTGGGCGTTTTGTTTTTTTATTTTTTAAGTAGTTTGCTAATTTACCTGAAAACGTCGTTTTACCAGAACCTTGCAAACCAGACATTAAAATTACACTTGGATTTCCAGAAAGATTAATCCCTTCTACGTCACCACCCATAAGCTCTGTTAGTTCATCCTTAACAAGCTTTACCATTAATTGTCCTGGTTGTAAACTTGTCAATACATCTTGACCTAAAGCTTTTTCTTTGACTCTGTTAGTAAAATCTTTGGCGATTTTAAAATTAACATCGGCATCTAATAGGGCTCTACGAACTTCTTTTAAAGTTTCTGCTACATTGACTTCGGTAATACTACCGTGTCCTTTTAAGACGTGTAATGCTTTATCTAACTTTTCACTTAAATTATTAAACATATTCTTCTAGAATTTTAAAGATGCAAATTTAACGATTTGTGATGTATTTATAAAGCGAAGTTTGAAATTAAGACATAAAAAAAGGATTGTTATGACCAACAATCCTTTTTAACCAACTAAAAATTATAACTAACAGTCAATTTTACTTAACAATTAATCACCCTATTTATATAACAGTTAACAATACAAAATACCTACCTTATTTTTTTTATAGATTCTAATCCAGACAATCTAAACGAATTACCCTGATTAAACATGCTCTAAATTTTGAATCGCATAGGTTAATAATTTTTATACCTTAGCCACAATCAAAAAAAAATGTCAAAACCGTTAAAGGAAAATATTTGCGAAGAACATTTGTTCTCCTCTATTTTTAAAAAATATTCCAAAGATTTACATGACTTCCTCTACTACAAATTTGGCAGTCAACTAAATCCGCAAGACAAAATGCAAGAAGCATTTGTGAAATTGTGGGAGAATTGTATTAAGATTCCACAGGATAAAGCAAAGAGTTTTTTATTTACTACAGCTAATAATTTAATGCTTAATGAATTTGCACATCAAAAAGTAGTTTTGAGGCATCAAAAAATAAAACCGAAGCATAGTACTAATATAACTCCTGAATTTCTACTTCAAGAAAAACAATACAAGGAAAAATTAGAAAACGCAATTGCAAACTTAACTGAAGCGCAACGTGTTGCTTTTTTAATGAATAGAGTTGAAGGAAAACGTTTTAAAGAAATAGCAGAACTATTAGAAATTTCAACAAAAGCAGTTGAAAAACGAATTTATGGAGCACTTAAAAAGCTAAGAGAAGATATTGACGAATTATGATTAGGTAGGATTTTTTAATCTTAACCTGTTATATATATGAATTGAATACTATGAATCGAGAAAACCTCATACAGAAATGGCTAGACCATGATCTAAATACGCAAGAGCTTGAAGCATTTAAGCAGCTTGATGATTATGATGATCTAATAACGTTAGACCATCAACTGAAGGGTTTTAAAGCGAATTCTTTCGAAAAAGAAGCCGCTTTAGAAACTGTTTGGAATTCGATTAATTCAACAAAGAAAACAAAAAAATACCTACCACTAGTTTCAAAAATAGCTGCAATATTAGTGATTTGCTTTGGTATTTATTTTTATACAACCACTTTAGACACAACAACCAATACCATTGTATCAGAACATAAAACTATTATACTCCCAGATGCTTCACAAGTTGAATTAAATGCGGTGTCGGTTATTACATTTAATAAATCCAAATGGTATAACAACAGAAGTATATCACTAGATGGCGAAGCTTTTTTCAAGGTTGCTAAAGGTCAAAAATTTGATGTAAAAACAAGTTTAGGTACTGTAACAGTTCTTGGCACACAATTTAATGTAAAACAACGTGATGCTTATTTTGAAGTTACGTGTTATGAAGGGAAAGTTGGTATAGACACAAACACAAAACAAGTAACTCTTTTACCTGGAGACACTTTTTTAATTATTGATGGGAAATATATTGCTACTGAAAAAGAAAATCTATCCCGTCCGTCTTGGCTAAATCACAAAAGCACTTTTAAAAGTATCCCTTACAAAGAAGTGGTCGCCGAATTTGAAAGACAATATAATGTCTCTATTGACTTTAAAAACTTAAACGCTACTCAAAATTTTACTGGAAGTTTTACCCATAATGATATTGAAATTGCCTTAAAATCCATTACTTTACCATTACAATTAAAGTATAGTAAAACGGATAATATCATTAGGTTAACACGTGAATAAAAAAGGTGTATTCTATCTTTTTATAATTTTATTCTTTTTGAATTTAAGCAATTCATTTGCTCAAACAAATTCGAAAGACAGGATTCCATTGGGAGAAATTCTTTTAACATTAGAAGCCAGATACAATATTAATTTCACCTATTTAGATCAAACTATTGAAGGAAAAATAATACTTCAACCTGACAAAGACTTAACTTTATCTGAAGTTTTAGATTTTTTGAAATCTGAAACTAATCTCGATTTCATTTTATTAGACAATACAAGTGTCGTCATTTCAAAACGTACAAATCCTTTCAGTGATTTTATTACACAAAAACTAGAAGCCGTCATTATTACCAATTTCCTAACTAAAGGAATTTCAAAAAAGAGTGATGGTAAAATCAATATTAAAACTGAAGATTTTGGTATTCTCCCTGGACTTATTGAACCTGATGTGCTTCAAAGTATCCAAGCATTACCTGGGATTTTAAGTGTAGATGAGCGTGTTTCTAATATTAATGTTAGAGGTGGCACACATGACCAAAACCTTATTTTGTGGGACGGAATTAAAATGTATCAATCTGGTCATTTTTTTGGTCTCGTTTCAGCATTTAATCCTTACCTAACAAAAGACGTTAATATTTCAAAAAACGGAACTAGTGTAAAGTTTGGAGATGGTGTGTCTAGTGTTATTGATATGCAACAATCAAACAGTTTAGATCAAGATTTCAAAGCTGGCGCAGGTTTTAATCTTATACACGCAGATGCTTTTGCTAAGATCCCACTAAATAAACAAGCAGAAATACAAGTCTCTGCAAGGCGATCTGTTACTGATTTTATTTTTACACCAACTTATGATCAATACTTGCAACGTGTATTTCAGGATAGTGACTTTTCTAATGAGCAACAAGGAAATTCTGAAGTAATTTCAAACAATGAACGTTTTTATTTTTATGATATAGCAACTAAATTTTTGTATGATATTACTGATCAGGATCAATTCCGGTTTAATTTCTTAACCATAAATAATAATCTCACTTATGACCAACAAACTAATGATGCTTCTCAAAATTCGTTAAGAAACACCTTAGAACAAACTAATTTTGCCACTGGTGTCGAATACTTAAAGTACTGGAATAGCAAGCTCACTACTACTGCTCAAGTCTATTATACCAGCTACGATTTAAAAGCAACTAATTTTGATATTGTTAATAGCCAACGGCTTAACCAAGATAATAATGTTAATGATATTAGTATAAAAATAAATGCGACAAATCATATTGATGACAATCTAAAGCTTCATGGTGGTTATCAATTTAGTGAAGTTATTATTAGTAATTCTGAAGATGCGAACAATCCAAATATTGTGAGTTTCGTGAAAGAAGTTGTTAGAACTCATTCCATTTATGGCGAAGCCGAATTTACTTCAGCAAATAAAAACACCTATGCAAGAATTGGTCTAAGAACCAACTATATTGAAAAATTTTCTGATTTTTTTACTGAACCGAGACTTTCTTTAAGTTATAAATTAAATAACGATTTTAGATTAGAATTTTTAGCAGAATTAAAAAGTCAAACAACATCGCAAATTATCGATTTACAAAATGATTTTTTAGGTATTGAAAAACGACGATGGATTTTATCAAATAATGAAGATATTCCTATAATAAAAAGTGCGCAAGCTGCATTTGGAATTCATTATAACAAAAATAAACTTTTAATTAGTGTTGAAGCATTTATCAAAAATGTTGATGGCATAACAACTAGAAGTCAAGGCTTTCAAAATCAATTTCAATTTACAAATGCCACTGGCAAATATCAGGTTAAAGGTGTTGATTTTTTAATTAATAAACAGTTTGATTCGTTTAGCACTTGGTTAAGCTATTCGTTTAGTAAAAACAATTATGTTTTTGACGATTTAAATAATGGTAATCCATTTCCAAACAACATAGATATTCGTCATGCTGCTACTTTTGCCAGTACCTATTCTATTAATGATTTAAAACTGGCTTTAGGTATAAATTGGCATTCGGGAAAACCCCAAACCTTACCTTTACTTGAGCAAAGTGATACTAATATGCAAATTGAATACGCTTCTCCAAATAGCAATAGATTAGGTGATTATTTTAGGACAGACCTATCTGCAACGTATCAATTAAAATTTACCAATAAGTTAGATGCCTCTATTGGAGCTTCTATTTGGAATCTTTTCGATAGAAAAAATGTAATTAATACTTACTACATAGAAAATACAAATGATGAACTAATTTCAGTAGAAAATGTTTCACTTGGTATAACACCAAATATTAGTTTTAGAGTACGTTTTTAAAATATATAATGATGACTTCAGAAGAACTTTATAAATTACGATTTCCAATAGGTGAATTTCAAAAACCAGATTATATTTCTTCGGAAATGATTACCTCATGGATTGATGTTATTGAAAAATTCCCGAAAGCTATTGAACAAGCGACTAAAAACTTAAGTACTGAACAGTTACATTGGATGTATAGACCAGAAGGCTGGACAATTAAGCAGTTAGTACATCATTGTGCTGACAGTCACATGAACAGCATTATTAGGTTTAAGCTTGCGCTTACTGAAGAGTCTCCAACTATACGACCATATTATGAAGATCGCTGGGCTAATCTAATTGACAGTAATGACGATAATTTAGAAGACACTTTACATCTTTTAAAAGGGCTTCATGCAAAACTAGGGAAATTACTTCGTCATATTTCTAAACATGAATTATCAAGAGAATTTATACATCCAGAACATGGAAAATGTTTTAGATTAGACGAAACTATTGGTATTTATGCTTGGCATAGTAAGCATCATTTGGCACATATTAAACAAGCGATAGCTAACAAAGGTGAATTTTAGCAATTACTATACTACATACGTTCTGGAACGCTAATACCTAGTAAGCCAAATGCGTTTTTTATAACATTAGAAACGCTTTGAGATAATTGCACGCGAAACACTTTTTCTTTATCATTTTCTGCTCCTAAAATAGAGACGTTTTGGTAAAACGAATTAAACTCTTTTACCAAATCATATGTATAGTTTGCTATTAATGCTGGACTATAATGATTTGCAGCATTTTGAATTACCTCTGGAAATAACTCTAACTGTTTTAGAAGCTCTTTTTCTTTTACATGCAATTCTAAATCAGAAAAATCTATCGAAATATTTTCTATGTCAGCCTTTCTCAAAATTGATTGTATTCTAGCATAGGTATACTGTATAAATGGACCTGTATTACCTTGAAAATCTATAGACTCCTTTGGATCAAATAAAATACGTTTTCTTGGATCTATTTTTAAGACAAAATATTTTAAGGCGCCTAAACCAATCGTTTTGTAAAGTTCTTGCTTTTCATTTTCAGAATAACCATCAAGTTTTCCTAATTCTTCTGAAATCTCTCCAGCTGTTTGTGCCATTTCGGCAACAAGATCATCTGCATCAACAACAGTTCCTTCTCTACTCTTCATTTTCCCTGAAGGTAAATCAACCATTCCATAACTCAAATGATATAAATTTTCGGCCCAATCAAACCCTAATTTTTTAATAATTAAGAATAAAACTTGAAAATGATATTCTTGTTCATTACCTACAGTATACACCATTCCTCCTACATCAGGATAATCTTTAACACGTTGTATTGCTGTACCAATATCTTGAGTCATATACACTGCTGTGCCATCACTTCTCAGTACGATTTTTTCATCAAGTCCTTCTTCAGTTAAATCACACCAAACTGAACCATCATCTTTCTTAAAGAACACACCAGATTTCAATCCTTCGACCACAAACTCCTTTCCTAATAAATAGGTTTGACTTTCATAATACAATACATCAAAATCAACACCTATAGCTTTATAAGTCACATCGAAACCTGCATACACCCAATTATTCATTGTTTTCCAAAGTATAACGACCTCATCATCTCCTGCTTCCCATTTACGAAGCATCTCTTGAGCTTCTAAAAATATAGGTGCATTTTTCTTTGCATCTACTTCAGGTTGTCCTTCAGAAATAAGTTCTTGAATTTCTTTTTTATATTCTTGGTCAAACTTAACATAGTAATTCCCAACAAGCTTATCACCTTTTAAACCAGACGATTCTGGAGTTTCTTCATTTCCAAAACGTTTCCAAGCCAACATACTTTTACAAATATGAATCCCTCTATCATTAATAATTTGAGTTTTGTAGACTTTTTTTCCAGATGCTTTTAATAGTTCTGAAACACTATATCCAAGAATTACATTTCTAATATGCCCTAAATGTAGTGGCTTGTTGGTGTTTGGAGAAGAATACTCTACCATTACCGCCTTTCCATTTGTATTTGGTGTTACGAAACCGAAATTTTCTTTATCCTTTATTTCATTGAAGAAATTAATGTAATAGGCGTCATCAATTTCAATATTTAAAAAGCCTTTAACAACATTAAATGCTTTAACTTGATCAATATGTGCTACCAAATACTCACCTATCTGCTCTCCAATTTTCATTGGATTTCCTTTCACGACTCTCAACATAGGGAATACAACAACAGTAATATCTCCAGCAAATTCTTTACGAGTTGCCTGAAATTCTACTGATTCTAATTCCGCATTAAACACAGACTTAATTGCCTGTTTCACATTATGTGATAGTGTATCTTGAAGATTCATTTTGGTCCTTATTTTAAGTTTGCAAAGATAGGATTTTTATTAAAATTTTAAGACATAACATATGGTTTATTCCTTCTATTACAAGTCAGAAATATCTTATTTATTTACAAATTGAAAGCCTAAAATACTTAATTAAAGGAATTCCGATTTTAACTTCATTAGACACTACTAATGATGGAAATTTAATTAAATTTGAGTAAGAATTAAATTTATGAATTATTTAAAATTAATTATAATTATCTTACTTTCCGTGAGTTGTAATTCTTCTGACAATTCACCTGAAGCTCCAGAAGGAATCATTGTATCTGAACCAACTCCTGTATTTTATAAAGGCATGGATTTATCATTTCAGTCTGAATTAGAAACTTATAATGTGACTTACAAAAATGAAAATGGAACACCTATAGAGCTTTTAGATTTCATAAAAGATAATGGCACTAATTTAGTTAGACTCAAATTATGGCATACACCTCAAAATGGGCAAAACACTTTAAATGATGTGAAAAACTATGCGCAACGGATTAAGTCAAAAAACATGGCTTTTTTATTAGACATTCACTATAGTGATTCCTGGGCAGATCCAGGTACACAAACACCTCCATCAGCATGGCAAAACATGAATAACGAAGAGGTTAGAGTTGCTATTTACGAATATACTAAATCTGTAGTTTCACAATTAAAAAATGAAAACATATTACCTGAAATTATTCAAATCGGAAATGAAACTGATAGTGGTTTTCTATGGAATCATGGCAAAGTATGGGATGAATTCTCAAATAATTGGGGCAACTATGCCAGCCTTGTTCGTGAAGCCATAAGAGCTGTAAGAGAAATAGATACAGAAAATGAAGTACAAATAATGCTTCACCACTCCAGTGTTGAAAATGCGATTTACTTTTTTACCGAGCTCGAACCTTTTGCTTTAGATTTTGATATGATTGGGTTATCTTATTATCCGCAGTTTCAAACCAAAAACCTTAACATAGTTACTTCCAAGCTTAATGAATTAGCACTAACATTTGATAAGGATATTTTGATGGCTGAAGTCGCTTATCCGTTTACTTTAGATTGGAATGATAATCAAAATAACTTTATAGGAAATTTAGACCAAACAATACCCGAATTCTCACCAACACCTGACGGTCAAAAAGCCTATTTTGAATGGCTTGTTTCTACTATTAAAGATATACCTCAAAATCACGGAAAAGGATTTTGTTATTGGGCTCCAGATTGGATTGCTTTCATAGGAAATGAAACAACATCAACACAAGGCAGTTCATGGGAAAACCAATGCCTATTTGACTTCAACAATAAAGCATTACCTGCATTTGACATATACAGAGATAATTAACTGACTATTAACTAATTAAAGCAAGTTCGTAGAGCAAAGTGCATTTCATCGGTAAAAGTGTAGTTTTTCTATGATTTTAACCGTTCATCTATTCATCGATATTTTTATGAATTTTAAACTTCACTTTAACTAATTTATAGGCATTAAAACCTAAAAATTAGGGTTTAAGAACCTTTTTCA
The DNA here is from genome assembly GCA_002162685.1 of Flavobacteriales bacterium 33_180_T64. Taxonomy (GTDB): domain Bacteria; phylum Bacteroidota; class Bacteroidia; order Flavobacteriales; family Flavobacteriaceae; genus Psychroserpens. The sequence continues at coordinate 198,884 of MAAQ01000018.1, read as the reverse complement.
TGATTTTTGATATGCTATTAATCAAAGTCCCAAACGTTGATGAAACTTAATAATCAATCTTTATTAAGATTGACATTATTATTTCGACATTCTAACTATCCGACTCTAAAGGAAGTTTCGTGTAAAAATAATTTTGCAATTATTAATACTCTAACTAAACTATGAAGCAGTTAATTACATTAGCTGTTTTCTGCACATCGCTTTTATGTTTTTCACAAACAAATGAGATCGATAGCCTAACTGTACATTTATCTTTTCAAAAACAAGATTCTTCAAAAGTAGATACTTCTTTACGTTTAGTAAAAGCCTTATACGATGCAAAGAGTTATAAAAAAGCCCTGACATATATTGAAAACGCCGAGCGTTTATCAAAATCTTTAAATCATAACAAAGGCATTGCTGATGTTAATTACTACAAAGCATTAATCTATGCACAAAAAGACGACTACTATAATGCTATAGATGGTTACAATAGGTCAAAACGCTACTACACGCAATTAGGTGACACCTTAGGAATAGCAAAAGTTAATAACAGTATTGGTTTAATTGAAATTAAACGTGGAAACTATAGTGTTGGTCTTGAAAATTCATTATCAGCAATACAAACATTTGAATCTAGAAATTTAAAAGATGAACTTAGCTCAGCCTATAATAATCTAGCAGAAGCTTATTACAATACGAATCAAGTTGATAAATCATTAGAATTTAATATTAAAGCTTTAGATATAAGAAAGCAATTAAAAGATAGTCTAGGGATAAAAACCTCTACTAAAAATATTGCATTATTATATTCTGAAAGAAAAGAGCATAGAAAAGCAATCGAATATTATGAGACCGTTTTAAATCTTCTCAATCCCAAAAACGACCAAAAACTTAAAGGTGAAATCTTACCTCGTATTGGAGCAGAATATCTTCGATTTAAAGATTATAATAAAGCAGCTACGTATTTGGTTGAAGGCTTAAAATTTAATCGACAAATTAAAAACGAAGATGGTACATTAAGAGCTCTTAATGCTATAGGAGAATTAAATATGCAACAAGGCAAGTTAAAAACTGCTCGCTTACAAATTGATGAAGCCTACAATATTTCAACAAAAATCAACAATAAACCAGAGCTTCTTAAAAACTACAGATTACATAAAGAACTAGATTCTATTAATGGTAAATTTCAAAATGCTTTTTTCTGGCAAGGAAAGTATTTCAATTTAAAACGTGAATTAGATAAAGAAAACCAACCTATTATTCCTATAATTACAGAACCAATTAAAGCCGAACCAGTTGATGTTCCAGAAGAATTCAATTCAATTGCTTTAAAACAAAAAGAAGAAGAAAATGAAGTTTTATTTAAACGACTTAAGGCCATTTCATATGTGCTTGGGTCTGCTTTTTTAATTGTGTCTACAATTCTTTTATTAATTTATCTCAAACGAAAAAATACACTTAAATTTAATAGAGAGCTTCAAGAAAAAAACAAAGAAATTAAAATAAGAAATAAAGAATTTACCATACAAACGAAACATCTTGAAGAAGTAAATAGTGTAAAAGACAGATTATTCTCTATAGTCTCTCACGATTTAAAAGATTCTATTTCATCAATTAAGGGTTTTATTGATTTGCTTAAAGAAGATGGGATTTCTCGAGAAGAATTTTATGATCTAGTTCCTGAGCTTAGTGAAAATGCAGACAGTGCTTCACAATTATTATACAACCTCTTAAATTGGTCTAAATCGCAAATGCAGAATTTAGAGCCTAAACCTGAATTATTTAATATTAAAGAAGTATTTCAAAATAAAATTGGTTTAGTGGAACAAAAAGTGGAACAAAAACGTATCGTACTTATCGATGAATCTCATAGAGATTTCATTTACGCTGATAGAAGTATGATTGAAATAGTGCTTCAAAATTTAATTACAAACGCTGTTAAATTCACCCGTGTTGGTGATGTTATTACCGTTTCTAATAGTGACCATAATGGCAAAAGTTTAATTTGTATTGAAGATACAGGTGTTGGCATTTCTAAAGAAAACATAGATAAACTTTTTCAAAATGGCACATTTACAACTCGAGGAACTAGCAACGAAAAAGGTACTGGCTTAGGCTTAACTATTTGTAAAGAGTTAGTTGAACTTAATAAAGGTAGAATTTGGGTAGAAAGCACGCTTAATGTAGGTACTAAATTCTATATAGAGCTTCCTAAAATCAAGCCGGCTGAATAATTATTTCACCCAATATCTTCTCCAAAATTAATTTACCCTGACGCGAAATTTATTTATGTACTTCTAATTATTACAAAATAAAAACTTAAAAAAAGACTTGTATGAGTTCATTATATGAAGCTTCTTGTTGGATAAGTAAATAAAACGGAAGACAAAAGTCATCTCATAGAATAGAGTTTTTATGATAAATGTGTGCCTATTTTGGGAACAGAAAAAGAAGATTATATTTTCATAAAAATAGATTAAGCCTTTGGCAAGAAAACCTCAGCCATCATACAACGCGCACTTCCACCACCACAAGTTTCTATAGTCTCTAATGAGCTAGATAAAATCGGACAAAACTTTTCAATGTTTGTGATTTGTTTAGGCGTCAGACTATCATGAGCGGCTTTACTCATAACCAAATAACGTTGATCATTACTGCCCTTTACTTGTAACATATTACCTGCAAATTGGTGCATCTGACTTTCTGAAATTTCGATGATTGCTTTTCCATCTGATTTCAAATTTTTAATCACATTCTTACGTTCTTTTTTATCGTCAATTGTGTCTAAACAAATCACAGAAAAATGCTCAGCTAAACACATCATAACGTTAGTGTGATAAATTGACAAACGCTTACCGTCTACAGTTTGATTTGCTGAAAATATGACAGGTGTGTATTCAAAATCTTCACAGAATTCAATAAATAACTCCTCATCAGCACGAGCTGATAATGCACAATACGCTTTAGAATTCACGCGATCTAAAAGCAAACTTCCTGTACCTTCCAAAAAGACACCTTCATCCTCTGCACTAGTATAATCTACAATATTTTCTATCTTAAACCCTTCCTTTTCCAAACGTATAAAGACATCTTCTCGACGTTCTTTCCTTCGATTTTCTGCAAACATTGGATACAAACCAACATCTCCATTTTTATGAAAACTCACCCAATTATTTGGAAAAATTGAATCTGGAGTATCCATCAACTTGTCATCGTCTTCAACTATCACCTGAACTCCTACTGCTCTTAATTTTTCAACAAAAGCATCAAATTCAACTTGTGCTTTAACATTAATTTCAGCATTTTTCAAATTTAAAGCTTCCTGAAAATAGTTATTGACAGCAGTTTCCTCGTTCATCCTGAAACTCACTGGACGAATCATTAAAATAGTATTTGTAGTTTGCGACATTTTAAAAAATTAAAGTACTGCAAAATTAATTAATTTTAATGCAGTATTCTATAACGTTCTTTTATTATTTTGAGTTGACTGTAACCAATCTAATGCTGCCGTTCTTTCCCTAAAAAACTTGATATTCCAATTTTCATGTCGATTCACATCTCTAATAATTTTCGTAGCTATCTCTGCTCTTTGATGTTTTATAACAGCCGCAATAGAAAGAATCCCCTTAAGATTACCCATAGCCAGTTGAGCTTCAAAAGTATATGAATATGTGTGTTCTTTATTTACTAAAAATGAAAATGGAATTTGTAAATGTGTTTTTATTAATTCTTGAGATATAATAATCTTTTCTTCATCCATAATAACACCATCATTGATGACTATTTCTGCAATATTAGATTCTAGTATGGAGATCTTTCCAAAAGGCAAAATAAAAACATTCATAATAACTATTAGTTTAGAGGGATAACTCAAATTTAACTTAACTTTGAATTGTTTTTACTTGGTGCTTTATTAAGAAATAAACAACATATTAACAATTGACCAATCATCACTGATTTTTTTATTATGAAAAAACTAGCACTTATTATTATTATTTTCACGTCCTGCTCTTCAGAAAAGGATCATCAAATTTATGATTTCACTACTATTTTTGAAACATCAAACGGAATACAAACAGCAACCTATGCTGACACCATTGAGTTTTATAATAATCTTGCTAATACTTATTCTGAGATTGAGATAAAAGCTATTGGAGCAACCGATTCTGGGAAGCCACTTCATATTGTGTCACTAAATGCTGATGCCAATTTTAATTTTTCAGAAGTAAGAAAAGACAAACGTATTGTATTAATAAATAATGGCATTCATCCTGGTGAGTCTGATGGTATTGATGCTACAATGATGTTATTTAGAGATATTGTACAAGGTAAAATTGCAATGCCCAAATCAACAGTTTTAGTAACAATACCTATATATAATGTTGGTGGTAGTTTAAATCGAAACTCAACTACAAGAACCAATCAAAATGGACCTGATTCTTATGGTTTTAGAGGAAATGCTCGTAATTTTGATCTTAATCGTGACTTTATAAAATCTGACACTAAAAATGCCAGAACTTTTGTTGAAATTTTTCATCTAATACAACCAGATGTATTTATTGATAATCACGTTAGCAATGGAGCAGACTATCAATACACACTAACGCATTTATTCACTCAACACAATAAATTAGGTGGTGCACTTGGCAATTTTTTACACACTAAAATGATGCCACAACTAGAAGAAAAACTCACTGAAAAAGATTGGGATATCACACCATATGTAAATGTTTTTAATACAAAACCTGAGCAAGGATTTAGTCAGTTTATGGATTCTCCACGTTATTCTACAGGCTACACAACATTATGGAACACTCTAGGTATGATGGTCGAAACACATATGTTAAAACCATACAAACAACGTGTTGAAGGTACTTACGAACTTATGAAAAGTATGATTGAAATTACTGAAACTGAAGGTGAACAAATATCGAAATTGCGTAAAAATGCTTTAGCAGAATTTCAAAAGAAAAAAACATACTCATTACAATGGGCAATTGACACCACAAAAACATCAATACTACGTTTTAAAGGTTTTGAAGGCAAAAAAATTGAAAGCAATTTAACTGGCGCGAAACGGTTAAAATATGATAGAACTAAACCATTTACAAAAGACGTTATTTATAAAAATTATATGACGTCTACACTAGACATTGAAATTCCAGAAGCCTATATAATTCCTCAAGGTTGGTGGAATGTGATTGAACTTCTTAAATTAAATAATGTAGAAATGACTTCATTTCAAAATGACACGACGTTAACAGTTAATTCTTATAAAATAAAAAACTACGAAACGAGAAAGCAAGCTTATGAAGGTCATTATTCTCATTATAATATAGAATTAGAATCTACCAAAAAACAATTAATTTTTTTAAAAGGTGATTATCTAATTTCCACGAATCAAAATGCATTTAGATACCTCTTAGAAACCTTAGAACCACAAGCACTAGATTCGTTTTTTAATTGGAATTTTTTTGATACTATTTTACAACAAAAAGAAGGATTCTCTCCATATGTTTGGGAAGATAAAGCTAAAGAGCTGTTAATTCGAAATCCAAAACTACAAGTAGATTTTAACCTTAAAAAAACATATGATCAAGATTTTGCTAATAATTGGTACGCACAATTAGATTGGCTACACAAACAAAGTAGTCATTATGAAAAATCCCATTTACAATATCCTGTATATCGTATAAATAAAAATTAGTCAACTAAAATTCTAATATTAGCATAACTATTCTCAAGTGCTTTTTCACTCTCCTTAGGTGTTAACCATTCTACTTTAGTAATGCCTTCATTTTCTTGTGGATAAAGAGCACCGTTAAAAATCGTTTTCATTTCAAACCAATACGTGATTTTAATCTTATGTTTCCCATTGCGTTTAAAAATATGGTAAGTCGTTTTAAGGGGTTTGGTTATTTCTAATCCTGTAACACCTGTTTCTTCTTCTACTTCTCTAATTGCAGTTGTTTCTATAGTTTCTTTCCCTTCTGTTTTCCCTTTTGGTAAATCCCATTTATTATTTCGATAGATAAATAAAATCTCTCCTTTTTCATTATATACTTTTCCTCCTCCAGCAACAACATTTGGTAACAACTTAAGAAATTTATGAAGTAGTTTCCCCTCCTTATAACCAATAAGCCTAACTGCTTTTAATGACGTAGAATTGAGTTCGCGTATAACTTTACCAATATTTACTGTTGCCAATAAATAATTTTTAAAACCATCTTCTTTTTTAACCTCAGTTGTTAAAACTATTGGCTTATCATTTACAAAAACGTGATGCATAAATTAAATGTAGTATTTTAAAAAGCTAAAATATCATTTTTGAAATTAATTTTATTTGAAATTTTGAAATTTCTTTTTGTTAAAATCCGTAGTTTTGCAACATGATTTTTGATAAAGAAACCGCTAAACAAACTGCCGAAGTTTTATTACAGATTAATGCGATAAAACTACAGCCCAATAATCCTTTTACTTGGGCTTCAGGTTGGAAATCTCCAATTTATTGTGACAATAGAATTGTGTTATCATTCCCTACAATTAGAAACTATATTCGTGAGACTATGGCCAAACACATTGAATCACACTATGGTAAAGTAGATGTCATTGCTGGTGTAGCTACTGGTGCTATTGGTATAGGAATGTTAGTTGCTGAATATTTAGGTCTTCCTTTTATTTATGTTAGACCAGAAGCAAAATCTCATGGAAGGCAAAACCAAATTGAAGGTTTTATAGAGTCTGGACAAAACGTTGTTGTTGTAGAAGATTTAATAAGTACAGGAAAAAGTAGTCTGAATGCTGTAAAAGCTTTACAAGAAGTAAATGTTAATGTAAAAGGCATGGTCGCTATCTTTTCGTATGGATTTGATATCGCAAAGCAAAACTTTGAAACTGCTAATGTTGAACTTTATACTTTAGGTAATTACGAAAACCTCCTAGAGCAAGCATTAGATACTAAATACATTAATACTAAAGAACAAGAAATTTTGACACTCTGGAATGCTAATCCTAGTGAATGGAACGCTATTTGATTATAGCTTACTCAATTAAATACATATAATAATGAAATTAGAATCACCAAAAACTACTATAGATAAATCGGCACAAGATACTTTTGATTTTCTATCTGATGTAAAGAATTTTGAAAAACTAATGCCTGAAAATATTAGTAAATTTGAAGTTTTAGACGATGATAAATTTTTGTTTGCACTCAAAGGAATGCCAGAAATAGTCTTAAAAAAGAAAGAAGCTATAGCACCAAACAAAATTGTTTTAGGTGCAGCTGGTGGAAAATTAGATTTTTATCTTACTGCAAACATTATGACAATCGACACTTCAAAAAGTGAAGTAGAATTAATTTTTGAAGGCGAATTTAATGCTATGATGGCCATGATGATAAAAGGACCAATTAATAAGTTTATTGAAACTTTAGTCGCTAATATGCCTGCACAAGTTTAGTAAAGTAGTTTTACCTCTTTTAAATCAAACACTTTAGTCACATTATCTTCTACTAGTATTTGAAGGTGTCCAGAGTTTGAAACTCCTTTTATATAACCCGAAAACGTAAAACCTTTAGCATCTTCAAATGTTGAAGGTTTATTTTTTCTAAATAATTCAATTTCATAACTTTCTTTTAATTGCTTGAAGTTTCCGCTCCTCAATAGTTCAAAATATAATTGTAAATATTCTAAAACACTGTGCAAAACTTCATCTAAATCATAAGGCTTCCCTGAAATCAATTGCATAGATGTAGCAGAAGGTAAATCATCAAAATTCATTTGGTTTACATTAAGTCCAAAACCAATAATAGTGCCTTGCAATTGATTGTTTTTTATGACATTTTCAATCAACACACCTGAAATCTTCTTTTGGTCTGACAAAATGTCGTTAGGCCATTTCACTTTTATATTTTTAATTTGAAATGTTTTTAAAGCCTTAGAAATTGCTAATGAAATAGCCATACTGATATAAAAACTATTCTCAACGCTTAAGAAAGCAACATCTAAAAACACACTAGCCATAAGGTTTTTGGAAGGTTCAGAGCTCCAAGAAGTTCCCATTTGCCCTCTCCCTTTTGTTTGCGATTTTGTTACAACTACGGTATAATCTTGTAAGACTTCGACACTTCGCAACTGTCTTAAAAAAGTGTTGGTAGAGTCGGTGGCATTAAGTTTGATTATACGCATTGTAATGTGTTAAAAAAAATTATAAATTTCTTATGATTAATATCCGTTTATAAGACGTAAAAAAATAATAACTTTACACAAAATTAAATCAATTTAATGGCGAAAAAAAATACAAATCCAGATCAACTCATAACATCCGTTATTGCTGGCATTGAAGATGTAAAAGGAAAAGAAATTACAGTTTTAGATTTAAGAGAAATTGAAAATACAGTTTGTGATTACTTTATTATTTGTGAAGGGACATCCAACACTCAAGTAAACGCTATTGTAAACTCCATTCAAAAAAAGGTTAGTAAAGAACATAAAGATAATCCTTGGCATATTGAAGGAAATGATAATGCCGAATGGGTTTTAATGGATTATGTCAATATTGTTGTTCATGTGTTCCAAAAACATATCAGAGAATACTACGACATTGAAAGTCTTTGGGGTGATGCGAAAACAACCCAAATAGAAACTAATTACTAAAAACATTAAATAAAAAACCACCTTTGTGGTAGATATAGATGGCAAAAGACAATAAAAACTTAAATAAAAAACCAAAATTTAGCCCATATTGGATTTACGGATTTGTAATTGTAGCGTTTTTAGCAATTCAACTGTTTTCAAGTGGTTTTGGAGGTTCTTCTTCAAAAAAAATTAATCCGTCAGACTTTTTTGGTTTTATGGAGCAAGGCGATGTTGAGAAAATTGAAATTGTTAATGGACGTGAAGCACGTGTATACTTAACAAAAGATGCCTTAGCAAAAGAAGTTCACAAAAAATCTAAGCCTAGCAGCATTATGCCATTCTCACCTCAACCAAATTATTCGTTTGAGTTTGGTGAGCAAGAATTATTTCAGAAAAAAATTGAAAGCATAAACGATGCTGATAATGGTGTCTTTGTGCCAACTACATTCTTTACTGAAGAGAATTTTATTGGAAATATGATTTTCTCTTTGCTGCCATTTATCTTAATTATTGGTGTTTGGATTTTTATCATGAGGCGTATGTCTGGTGGTTCTGGTGGTGGAGCAGGTGGACAAATTTTCAACATAGGAAAATCGAAAGCCAAACTTTTTGACGAAAAAACAGATGTAAAAACATCATTTAAAGATGTCGCTGGTTTAGAAGGTGCAAAAGAAGAAGTACAAGAAATTGTAGATTTCTTAAAAAACCCAGAAAAATACACATCCCTTGGTGGTAAAATACCTAAAGGAGCCTTATTAGTAGGACAGCCAGGAACTGGTAAAACTTTACTTGCTAAAGCCGTAGCTGGAGAAGCTAAAGTACCTTTCTTCTCATTATCTGGTTCTGATTTTGTAGAAATGTTTGTTGGTGTTGGTGCTTCTCGTGTTAGAGATTTATTTAAACAAGCCAAAGAAAAGTCACCTGCTATAATATTTATAGATGAAATTGATGCTATCGGTAGAGCTCGTGGAAAAAGTAATTTTTCAGGATCTAATGATGAACGTGAGAATACATTAAACCAATTACTAACAGAAATGGATGGTTTTGGGACGAATACTAATGTTATTGTATTGGCTGCAACGAACAGAGCTGATGTTTTAGATAAAGCTCTAATGCGTGCTGGTCGTTTTGATAGACAAATTTTTGTTGACCTTCCAGATGTTAGAGAACGTAAAGAAATTTTTGAAGTTCATCTTAGACCAATCAAACAATCTGAAAAACTAGATGTTGATTTTCTTGCGAAACAAACACCAGGTTTCTCTGGAGCTGATATTGCTAATGTTTGTAATGAAGCGGCTTTAATTGCTGCTCGTAATGGAAAAAAAGCAGTTGACAAGCAAGATTTCTTAGATGCTGTTGATAGAATTGTTGGCGGACTTGAAAAGAAAAATAAAATTATTACAAAAGACGAGAAAAAAGCAATTGCTTTCCATGAAGCTGGTCACGCCACAGTAAGTTGGATGTTAGAACATGCTGCACCTTTAGTAAAAGTAACGATTGTGCCTAGAGGACAATCATTAGGTGCTGCTTGGTATCTACCTGAAGAGCGTCTAATTGTACGACCAGAGCAAATGCTAGACGAAATGTGTGCTTCACTTGGAGGTAGAGCTGCAGAAAAAGTCATTTTTAATAAGATTTCAACTGGCGCTTTAAGTGATCTTGAAAAAGTGACAAAGCAAGCTAGGGCAATGGTAACGATTTACGGTCTTAGTGAGAAAGTAGGAAACTTAACGTATTATGACTCTTCAGGCCAAGAGCAAGGTTTTACAAAGCCATATAGCGAAAAAACGGCAGAGGTAATTGATAAAGAAATTTCTGATATCATTGAGGAACAATACCAACGTGCTATTAAATTATTAGAAAACAATAAAAACAAACTCACTGAACTTGCAGAAGTACTACTTGTGAAAGAAGTTATTTTTAAAGATAACTTAGAGAAGATCTTTGGAGAACGTCCTTTTAAAAAGGAAATTGAAGAACGATTAATACAATCACAAAAAACAGAAGAAGGAGAAGAAGAGTAATCAATACATTTTACACAATATAATCTTATAAAAAACTTAAATTGATTCAACATTAGTTTAAGTTTTTTTATATTTGGAATTACATTAATACAATCTAGGTTAATAGCTATCCTTATAAATGAGTCTATTTCGTAAAATCTTCGGTTTAAAAAACACTCCTGAAGACAACATAAAAAGCGAAGAGAGAGGCAAGTACATGCCAGAAATAAAGCTACCCGTAGATGAACAATTCACTATAAATTTCAAAGCTAATGGCGGGAAATTCTTGTATTGTGAAAACATGAAAGAGATTCAAGATAGCTTAAATTCCATTTTAAAAGAAAATAATTGGGAAAACGACAACATTTTATTGTTTGATGAACGCCTAAATGATTTATTTAAAGATTTTAACTTTAATACTACCAAGCGAATTTCAGAAAGCGCTTTTTTCTTTTCTACTTGTGAATATTTAATTTCAGATGATGGCTCTTTACTAATTTCTTCTAACCAGATTGCTGAAAAGAAATTAAAAGAGTTGCCTGATAACTTTGTAATCTATGCAACTACAAGTCAATTTGTTCAGAATATAGGTGAAGGATTAAGAGGAATAAAAGGAAAAAACAAAGATAAAATCCCAACTAACATTACTACTATAAAGCATTTTAAAACAGTCGAAGATAAAGACTTTCTTACTTACGGAAGCAGCTCAAAAAACTTATATTTGTTGCTCTTAGAAGATTTATAAATGAAAGAAACAGTTACAAGAGCACTTTCTGGACTATTATATGTGTCTCTGCTTATTGCTTCTCTATATTGGCAAAATGCACTTATCGTACTCTTTTTTATATTTGGCATCATCTGCATGGCAGAGTTCAAAAAGCTTATTCAGCTTAAAAGTTTTTTCCCATATATAATATTCATCTTACTATATCTTGGTTTTGCCTATTGGAAACTTATTGCAGATTCGACTAAAGGTATTGACGAAGCCACACAAATTCTTTTAGTAATTACCATATTTGTTGAATTAATACTGATTAAAGATTTATTTTCTGAAAAAACAATTCCACTCTTTGGTTCTAAACGATTTATTATAACAACATTTTATTTGTCAAGCGGGTTTGTATTTTTAATTTGTATCTCAAATTTTAACCAAACCTTCTCTCCTCTACTCGTTTTAGGATCATTTATATTAGTTTGGGTAAACGATACATTTGCTTATCTAGTTGGTAAAAATTTTGGTAAACAAAAATTATTTCCAAGTATTTCTCCAAAAAAAACTGTAGAAGGTTTTCTAGGTGGTCTTTTTTTTGCTTGTATAGCCAGTTATTTTATTGCTAACTTTGCAGAGGCTTTAAGTTTTACAAACTGGCTTATATTAAGTATCATTATTAGTGTTTTTGGTACGATAGGTGATTTAATAGAATCTAAGTTTAAACGCCAAGCAAATGTAAAAGATAGTGGTGTTATTATGCCTGGTCATGGTGGCTTATTAGATCGATTGGATAGTATTATCTTTGCAGCACCTTTTATATTTTTATTTTTAAGACTTGTAATGTATGTTTCATAAAGAAGGTTATAAAATTATATTCATCACGTTAGTTGTGGTTATTGCATCAATTTTATTAATTGATTGGTTTATAGATATTTCATGGTTACGATTACTTTTAATGGTAGGCATGCTTATTTTTTTAGTGCTTATTCTGCAATTTTTCAGAAATCCTAAACGTCATACAAAACTAGAAAATCATACTGCTGTTTCTCCTGTTGATGGTAAGGTTGTAGTCATTGAAGAGGTATTTGAAAAAGAAGTATTCAACGACAAACGCATTCAAGTATCAGTGTTTATGTCACCTATCAATGTTCATGTAACACGTTATCCTATTAGCGGAAATGTAACGTACAGCAAATACCATCCAGGAAAGTTTCTTGTAGCATGGCATCCAAAAGCTAGTGAAGAAAACGAACGTACAACTGTTGTTGTTGAAAATAAAAATTTTGGTAAAATATTGTACAGACAAATTGCTGGCGCATTAGCAAAACGTATTGTAAACTATGCAAAAGTAGAGGACAACGCAATTCAAGGTTCAGATTCTGGATTTATTAAATTTGGCTCTCGTGTTGATTTGTTTTTACCATTAGATGCTGATATTAAAGTACAATTAAATCAAAAAGTAAAAGGAGGAGAAAGTATTATTGCTGAAAAACTATGACTTCAGAAGAATTAGACATAGAATTTAATAAGGCTGTAGATCGTATTAATTTACATACAGAACCTTTTCCTGCAGATTTCCTATTACGTCTTTATGCTTACTACAAAAAAGCTAGTAATGATTATGGCAGACCTAATAGTAGTAAACCCATCATCAATGCTTTTAAAACTAATGCCCTATTTCAGGTAAAAGACATTTCCGAAGATGAAGCCAAACAAATTTATATAGAGCTAGTTAACAATTATCTCTTATACCGAAAATAATAAAAGCCTTTTATCACTTACCAAATCGCAATCATGAAAAACCTAAGCCTAACTTTCATATTAATCTTAACTTTAAATGTATCATTTGCGCAAAGTTTTAATCAATTTTATGCTGATATTGTTGCAAGTACTTTAGAAACAAATGTTTTAAATGATTTGACTGCCTTTGAAAACTTAGGAATTAAAACTGTTGGGTCTTCAGCACTTGCAAATACAGAAAGTTGGATTACTACACGTTATCAAAATCTAGGCTATACAGATATAGTATTACAGCCTTTCACTTATTCTTCAGGAACAAGTAATAATATTATTATTACAAAAACAGGTAGTTTGTACCCAAATACCTTTGTGATTATTGATGCTCATTATGATACTATTAATGGCCCTGGAACTAATGATAATGGAACAGGAACAGTATTACTATTAGAATTGGCTAGACTTTTAAAAAACATAGACACTGAATACTCTATTAAATTCATACATTTTTCTGGTGAAGAAGATGGTTTAATTGGGAGTAACTATTATGTAAACAATACGGTTGTTCCACAAAATCTAGATATTAAAATTGTTTTTAATATTGATGAAGTTGGAGGTGTTAACGGCATGACAAACGATAGTGTTGTTTGTGAACGTGATTTAAGTAATCCGTCGTTCAACAATGCTGCATCTAATGCTGCGACGCTTGTTTTGGCGAATTGTATTGAATTCTACTCTAATTTGAACTCAGAAATCTCATATGCTTTTGCATCAGACTATGTGCCTTTTGAAAATAATGGAGAAATTATTACTGGTTTATACGAAAGTAATGTTTCGCCTGTAAATCATACTTCTAATGATAATTTAGCCAATATGGATGTAACTTATGCCTACGAAGTGACTAAAGGAGCTCTAGGTGCAGCTATGGAATTTGCTGTAGCCTTTGAATCTCTAAGTATTAATGATCAAGATTACTTTGAAAACACTGTAAGCATCTCTCCTAATCCATCAAAGAACTATTTAAAGATAGAATTCAAAAACCCATTAGAGTATACTGTTGATTTTAAACTTATAAATATGTTAGGTGAAAATGTATATCAAAATACCTTAACCAAACAAACTCAAACAATAGCTATAGATAGTATTGCTTCTGCACAATATTTAGCTGTTTTTAATATCAATAATAAACGATTTGTAAAAACAATTATTGTTGATTAATAATCTATGATATCGTAGTCTAATTTTATATAAAATATACGTAGATCTACGTATATTTTGTGTTTATAAAAGATTTATCTTCGTTTTGATGCATTTGTAATTATCTGAGAATAATATTACTAAATGATTTTTATACTAATTAAAATCTATAATTATGCAAAATCAACTCGAACAAAAGGTTAACACTATAATTAACCTCGACTACACCGAAGACGACAAAATATGGTTAAAAAGTAGTAAAACATTAAGAAAACTTATTGGTATTTCTGGTATGCTCTTACCTATTATTTTAATCGCTATTACCTTTCTGTTTTTTGATTTAGCCAGACCTATAGAATCTATTAGTCATTATTATTACACAAGAGCTGGAAGTGTTTTTACAGTAATTTTAAGCATGATAGCTATTTTCTTAATTGTTTATAGTGGAAAAAAATCCATTGACTTTTACATTTCTACCATTGCAGGGATTTGTGCTTTATTTGTGGTATTTTTCCCAACAGGCAACTTAAGTAGTATATGTTGTGATACCTTAAAAGCCTATTCTGTAACTTATATTGAAGGCAATGCTAGTGCTGGATTTAGAGAAGATTTTCATTTAGTATCGGCAGGTCTCTTTTTACTCTTATTAGCATATATGTCTTTCTTTTTATTTACCAAATCTAATAAATCGCCCGAATTGCAAGGACGTAAAAAAAGACTTCGTAATAAAATTTACAAAGGATGCGCAATACTTATTGTCGCTTCGCTTATTGTTATTGGGTTAGGGTTTTTAAAAGTTATTCCAGCCCATGTATACAATGCTAACCAACTCACCTTTTGGATGGAGACTTTAGCCGTTGAGAGCTTTGGATTTGCATGGCTTATCAAAGGAGAAGGACTGTTTAAAGATGACACCGAATATTTAGTTGCGAATGAGAGCCCTGACTAATCGATTTAAAAAAATAAATTAATCTCTAATTAATGGTAAGGTACTACAACGCAACAAGCCTTCTTGTTTAGCTATTTCTGCATAAGGAACTTCTTCTACGGTAAATCCTTGCTCTCGAAGCCACGTGTTTAATCTGGTAAAATGACGTTCAGAAATGATCACATCTTCAGCGATAGAAAATACGTTGCTGTTCATGTTATACATTTCGTCTTGTGTAATTTCAAAGATGTTGTCTTTACCAAAGAAATCTACTAGCCAATTATATTCCCTTTCTATTAAAAATCCATTTTTGTGAAGTATAGCTTTATCTTTGCCAACCGGTTGAAAACAACAATCGAGATGTAATGCATTATCCTTAGCTTCTGTATTAGATTTACGAAGCTCAAAAGATTTTACTATTTTATTTGGAAATAGCTCTTGTATAGCAATTACAGCATCCATATTGGTACGTGCTGTGATAAAATCTGAATAATCTTCTCCTGAATATGTGCCAATAAATATATAATCATTCCAAGGCATTACATCACCACCTTCTACATGACATTCTTCGGGCAGACGTACTCTCTGCGCTTCTGGAATTTGACTCCAAACGTGTTCTATGGCTTCAATCTCACGATCTCTATCTGGTAAAATATTGGCTCTAATAAACTTGTCCTCTATAACAAAAGCAATATCTCTAGCAAAGATTTGATTATAATCTTTAATCACTTTTGGTCTGTAAACGGTAACATCATACTTTTTAAAAATATCAGCTACGGCTTCCATTTCTTTAACCATATCGTCTTCTACAGGATAGGTTCCTGCTTTAATATGCTCTATAGATTTAGGATCGTAGGCATCTTTTAAGGCTGGTGTCGCCCCTACGCTTGTAGCTGTTCCTAATACTACAACACGTAAGCGAGATGTTTCATTTTTTACATTAGGTGTTATCATAGATTACAAATATAAAAAAGCTTCATAACAATTTATGAAGCTTTTATCTGACATTTTAAGTGGTCTATCTTTTACTAATATCTTTAAATGGTCTGTAGGTCTCACCAATATATAATTGACGTGGACGACCAATTGGTTCTTTACGCATACGCATTTCTTTCCATTGAGCTATCCAACCTGGTAAACGCCCTAAAGCAAACATTACTGTAAACATTTCAGTAGGAATACCCATAGCTCTATAAATAATACCTGAGTAAAAATCTACATTAGGATATAATTTTCTATCTACAAAGTATGCATCTTCTAAAGCTTCTTGTTCTAAACCTTTAGCGATTCCTAAAATTGGATCATCAACACCTAAATCTCCTAAAACTTCATCAGCTGCAACTTTAATGATTTTTGCTCTTGGGTCAAAGTTTTTATACACACGATGCCCAAAGCCCATTAAGCGGAAAGGATCATTCTTATCTTTGGCTTTTGCCATATATTTTTTAGTGTCACCACCATCATCTTTAATCCCTTCTAGCATTTCTAGTACAGCTTGGTTAGCTCCACCATGTAATGGTCCCCAAAGCGCAGAAATACCGGCTGATAATGACACAAATAATCCAGCATGAGATGAACCTGTTATTCTTACAGTAGACGTTGAACAGTTTTGTTCATGATCGGCATGAAGAATTAATAATTTATCTAAAGCATTTACTAAAATTGGATTTTGAACGTAATCTTCATTTGGGCGTTTAAACATCATTTGTAAAATGTTCTCCACATAACCTAAAGATGTGCTTCCATAATCTAATGGTAATCCTTTTTTCTTACGCATTGTCCAAGCAACTAATATTGGGAATTTACCTAATATTCTAACAATAGCATTGTACATTTCTTCCTCAGAATCTACATTTACAGATGAAGGATTGAAAGCTGTTAATGCACTTGTTAATGATGCTAAAACACCCATTGGATGTGCCGTTTTCGGAAAAGCATCTAATATTTTCTTAATATCATCATCAACAACAGCATGCATCTTAATATCTGAGTGAAATTTCTCTAATTCTTCTTGAGTTGGTAATTCTCCAAAAATTAAAAGATATGCAACTTCTAAAAAATCTGCTTTTTCTGCTAATTCTTCAATAGAATATCCTCTGTATCTTAAGATTCCTTTCTCTCCATCTAAAAACGTAATTGCACTTTCACAAGAACCTGTATTTTTATATCCTGGATCAATTGTAGTCACACCTCCAGTAACACCTCTTAGTGTTTTTATATCTATTGCAACTTCGTTTTCTGTACCTTTAACTAATGGGAATTCGTGTTTTTGACCATTAATTTCTAGTGTAGCTTTATCTGACATATTATATTTGAAAATTTTATTTAGAATGTTAGTCGTATGAGACGTCACGAAATTACGAAATATCTAAGGATTTATAAAGTCAAATGACAAAGGATTTATGAATTTTGATATTGATAGAATTGATATTAAAAACAGAACGCTTAAAATAAATATTTCAAGCGCTCATAACAAAAACTAGCATAAAAAGGTACTCTTCTATCCTTATAAATTATTGATATTCCTATTAACTAAATATTTTGTTATTGTTATATTCTATAAGTGCTCATATACTATTCTTTAAATTTCAACCAGAAGTAATCATTCCAACCTTCAATTAATCGAGTTGGTTCTGTATTTTTAGTTCTATCTTGTTGTGGTATTAAAACAATTTTATTCGCCTTTATTTGAAACGCATACATACGTGTATTAGATTCATTTTCAAGATTTATTTCTATTCTATAGCCTCCATAATTGAAGACGCTCATCGCTATTGCTTTCTAATTATGAAGGCGTTGTAATCTCTTCATAGGTAGATCTTTTTAAAATCATATACGCTTTATTATGAAATCTATAACTCGCTTACTTGTTTTTCTCACATCAGGATGATTAGGATAAAACTCTTCATGATTAAAAAAGACTCCTAACACTAAAATTCCTTTAATAGATTCGGTTAAAAAAGCATGATTATTCCATGCACCTCTTGACATATATATTTCGCTTTCTTTAGAATATGATTTAAGAATGAATACTATTCTTTTACCAATCTTTTTATAAGCTGTCCTTGTTCAGTTTGTATTACAAATACATATACACCAACCTGTAAATTAGATACATATATCTGATTAACTTCAAGGTTATTGTTTAGTTTGTATGTCTTTATATGACTTCCCCTTATATCATATAAGCTTACATTTTCTAGTTTGTATGGCGATATATTTTTTATAATTACAAATGACTCTGCAGGATTTGGATAAACACTAAATTTATCTGTATTAAACTCAGTGATTGATAAAGTAGGATTTGCTTCCGTTGTAAAACTCCAAACTGTCCCGGTAGCTGTTCCAAAACAATTTACAGCATCAACTTTCCAATAATAAGTAGTATCATAAGCCCAAGTAAAGGTTAGATAATTACCATTTGTAGCTCCAGTAATAACACCTAAATCATCTCCGGAAGTCGTTAAACCAAGGCTTAAATTATAACTATTGGCTAAATCCCCTGTAATAGCTTCTGTCCATGAAAATGGCCCAACTACTAAATTTCCTGGATCAAAAACATCGTTTATCGGGATGTTAATAGCACTATCAGCAGGCATAGGACTTACAGCTAAATCTGGACTAGCTGTTGCTGTACATGAAGTAGTCGTAAAACTCCAAACAGCACTCGTCGTAGACCCCATACAATTTACTGATTCAACTTTCCAGTAATAAGTCGTATTATATGCCCAAGTATAATTAAGTCCATTTCCATTTGCAAAATCAAAAACAGTACCAATATCATCTCCAGTTGTAGTTAGGCCAATACTTAGATTAAAACTATCTGCTGGGTTAACCGTATCTTCTATCCAAGAAAAAGGTGTAATAGTAATTCCGGTTATAGCAATGTCTATAGACATATTAGCAGGAGTTGGTTCTATTACAGCATCAGGAGTTGCTGTTGCTGTACATGCATTACAAGTAGTACATTCAATTTGAGTAATAGTATCTCTATTATTTTGGGTGTTACAAAGCGAATCTAAGGTCCAATAACAAACGATGTCTGTCGTAGTTGCAGTAAATGAAACAGAATCTAATCCATGTGTAATGATTGTCATTCCATCAGGTTCAGTAACTGTTATATAGGTTGTTAAGTTTGTAGAGATAGTATAAGATTCACCTATAACTAATCCCGTTAGTAAAGAAAATTCGTTATCAGGCCAATTATCATTAGATATAGTTTGTGCACCAGAAACCTCCAAAACAGTTACAATACCTGTAGGCCATTGAATAGTTGAGTCTGTACATTGACTGTAAGACAGAGAGACTGAAATGATACATAAGATAAATAGTAAAGTAATTTTTTTCATTTGTGTTTTGTTTTAATTTTTTAAGTTGTTATGATTTTAATGAAGAATTAAATTGCTGTCAATTCTATCATTTTTTTTAGTTTTTTTTACAGAATGAGCTCTCCTAAGAAAGAGAACTCATTTTCAAACCTAAACAATAAACAAACGGTAATAATAAGGAAATAAGGGATTTGTGACGAACACACTTGAAAATAGTGACGAAATTTTAAGTTGTTTAGAAAAGAATATAATTTAATACTTCTTCATGTGAATCTCCTATGAAAATCATAGCATTATATACAATAATATAGAGTCTTCTAATTTACATTCTCTAACCAATTTGTAATCATAAGCTTTCTTTCCCCTTCTAAGGAGTCTATTGTATTTTTATATACTATTACATTCTCATCGTAACCTTCTGTATTTATTGATTCAACGACATTATTGAATGCTATTTGAACATCATTAAAATTATTTTCTGACAAAAAGTTGACATAAGGTTCAATTGCTTCTTGATTATATGCCATTGTATATTGACAAATACAAGTTGACACACCGTACCAACAATAACAAAGTTCAAATACATCACCAGCACAGTTCCCACTATTTATAATCGTAAAAAACTGACCATGACATAGATCTGTTAATTGTTCATTTAATTTAGCCCTTCGCGTACTTTCAGCATCCTTTCTTTCATATGTTATACCGGTATTGGTCTCTATAGAATACTCCTTATCCTTAAGAGAATCGTTTTCATTGGAGCAACTGATAATAGACAAAACTGATAAAATGATAATAATTTTTTTCATAATAAATAATATTTAATTATCCCTACTCTTTGTTAATGTTGGATTTTCAGGTTACTCCATTAAACTCCTCTAAATTCAAATAGGTATAGTTCTAGAATTATTACTCAGAAAGCAGAAGTAATAATGAAGATACTCTTGATGTTAATTATAAATAAAGAACAATGAACTTCCCCGAGATAGGATCTCGAGGAATTCAATAAATTAAGTTAATAATGTATAATTGGAAGTTAGCAATTGTAATAATTAACAGCGCAAAGAACTGAACCCCCTACCATGCATGGTGCAAATCCCATGCATCCTATTGAAATTGTATACATACATGTTATATATTGAACTGTACATGGGTCTATCTCTTCAAGGTCCTCCTCAAAATGAATAATAGAATTAAAATACTCTGAGGTGCTATTTACATTATTTTGTTGCTCTAAAAAGGTTCCACTATTTGATACATCTTGTTTGAATGTACTTAGTGTAGCTAAATAGGCAGAGAGACCTGTCCTAGAAAATAAAGCAGAAGCCTTTTGATTATCTGTTAGAGTCGTATTGTTTATCGTATTAACCATAAATTCTTTATCAGAACTTTTTATACTTTGATAGTCTTGGTAAACATTTGCTAATGAATACCCCAACACTTCAGCAGTATTGCCCTCTTGAGCAAATCTTTCAAATATCTGTGAATTATTTAATGGAAAAGTTTCTTCGTTCTTAGAGCAACCAACCATTATTATTGATGTTATTACAATACATATAATTACTTTTTTCATTTTTTATTATTTTTTTATAAAATTAGGCCTACTTAATTTTAGTGTGTCTTAGGCTTTTACACTGTTTACAGTTTATACTTTCTTCCCTGTTTTGGTTTTAATACTGATGCGAAACATTATAATATGATTTCAAACAATTTGGAGTAAACACATCAAGAACAGTAGCTAACCATACATTTCATTAATATTTGAAACATTATTTATTATGAAAAAAATCTATTTTAATTAAAAAAGCAAACTGTATATTATAGTATAACTTTGTCCCTTTTTGGTATTAGATCTATTATTCATAATTTATTTTACTCTATTTAATGATTAGGTTTTCGTATTACTCCATTAAACTCCTCTAAATTCAAATAGGTGCAGTTCTAGAATTATTACCCAAGAAAACAGAAAGTGTTTGATTAATTAAACACCTGACATACTAAAGGCGTTTCTATAAAACCTTAAATATCATGATGTTAAATCATTTTCAAACCTAAACAATAAACAAAGGGGAACACAAATAAAATAAGTGGTTTGTGACGAATACACTTAAAAATAGTGACGGAATCATAAGTCATTTAAAAAAGAATGTTGTTTAATGCATCTTTATAAGAATTACCTACAGGAATTTCAGTGTTATTTACAACAATATGTTGTTTATTTTTTTCACTAATTCTATCAATACGTATAATGTATGAGCGGTGAACTTGTAAAAATTCTAAAGCATCTGGGACTTGCTTAATAAAATTACTTATTTTTTCTCTAATTGTAAACTTCCCTTTTATGGTATAAAGTTCTAAATAATTTCCTGCTGCTTTTACATAATAGATATTAGAAGTATCCATTTTAATTTCTCTTCCTTTCTCCTTAAAGACTAAATAATTTTTATTGGGTTTTAATTGCTTTAAAGCGTATCTAAGCATTTCTCGTATAATGTCTTTATTATAAGAAAGAATTCTATACTTAAAAAAACCGTATAACAATAATATTACAAAAAGAGTAATTAATACTATAAACCACCATGCCTTATAATAAGGAGGATAAATTCGTATAGGAAAACGAAGCTCATTAGCATTCCAATCTCCATACATTCCTTTTACCTGTAAGATTAAAGTATAGTTCCCTGGAATAATGGAAGTGTACACAGCGTTTGTAGTTTTTGTAATATTCCAGTTTTGTTCCAAACCTTCAAGTTTATATCTATAGTGAAGGTTTTTATTTTGTTTAAATGAAATACCTTGAAATAAAATTTCAATTCTATTTTGGGTATAATCCAAATGTTTTAATTCTTTTATAGTCGTTTCTTTATCATTTACTTTGATGTTCTTTATAGATAGATAAAAATTAGATTGTGATTTTTCTTTCTTTTCAAAAAAATCTTTACTAATAGCACAGAGGCCTTCTTTTGTACCAACCCAAATGGTATCGCTTTTAATTTCAACATCAGTTATTTCATTGTTTATCAATCCGTCAAATGTAGAAACACCAGAAATAGAATAATTAAAGCGATCTTTTAATAGAATACGATTAAGCCCTTTAATGCCACAAACCCATAGGGTCGAATCATTTTCTACAACAACTTCTGAGGTTAAATTACTATACAAACCATCATTTTCATCGATATTATAGATAGTATCTTTATCAAAAACAACTAATCCAGCACCTAAAGAAGCGGCATAATAAGTCCCTTTATTTTGATCAATATCTTCCATTCTATGTTTAAATAGAGGGGTTTCATACTCTTTTAAAACACCATTTCTATAATCCATAAGCCCTTGATTAGTGGCAAGATAATATCCCAAAGGATTCTTAGAAATATCATTAATACGAAAATTAAGAGGAATATGGGAAACCTGTTCTTTTATAGTAGAAAAGCCAAAGAATTGGCCAATTATAATCTCCTGATCAAGATTGTCAGACAAAGAAAGCGGAAGCCGCTTCAATGGATGCATTTCATTGTCTAAAGAGAGTCCTTGATTGTAAGTAAATACTACGTCTTTTAAATGTTCGTAATATTGAACAATAGCTGGAGAAGGTATTCCTGAAGGACTATAAACTATAGAATGCTTCTTACCATTCCATTTCGTAACATAACCATTATAATATCCAATATAAATAGTATCACGATTTGATGTTAGGCTGTGAACGAGGTTGCTTTTTATTTTATCAAACAAATAAACTATGATTGTAGGGTCTTTAAAATAAAAAACACCCGAACCTAAAGTCGATATCCATAATCCTTTTTCATGATCCAAAAATAATTTTGTTACTGATTTTCCTTCAAGAAAATGTCTGATTTTTTTTCCAGTAAGATCATAAATAGCGCCACCACCATGTCTATACCCAACCCAAAAATGAGACTTATCATAAACGCCAACATTTATAGGATTCTTCGTGTCATTAATAATAGTTGTTTTATTATTTTTCACTAAGTACACAGCATTATTAATAAATAGTGTTGTCTGATTAATTGTTGCTGTTTCAAATAAACTTACTGTTGAAGAAGGAATCATTTCTGAATAGATGCTCTTCTTAAATATTGGCTTCTTAGACTGAGATAGATTTAATATATAAGTAAAGTTAATCGAGTCAATACATTCATTTACAATTTTAATACCCTCCTCTTTAGCTACATTAGTGTAATCCGTAAGAATACCTTCTTGATTAATAATAATAT
This sequence comes from Flavobacteriales bacterium 33_180_T64, assembly GCA_002162685.1. GTDB lineage: Bacteria > Bacteroidota > Bacteroidia > Flavobacteriales > Flavobacteriaceae > Psychroserpens. Next base: position 175,123 of record MAAQ01000018.1, on the reverse strand, counting down.
AACCTCTTAAACCAGTAAAACTAATGTATAGTTTTTCATCGTTGAATAGTATTTCTGAAATAATATAGGTTAACTTAGTTTCCCTGAACTTTTGAATAATGTGATTAAAAGGATAGGGTTTAAAAGAGTTGTTAGTATCAAAAAAAAACAATTCATTATCTAACCCTGTACACCAAATAGTTCCATCTTTTTGATGAAAAAAATAAAAAACAGTATTATCTGTAAGTCCATCTAAGGTTGTAAAAGATTTAAATTCGTAGCCATTGAACTTACTAATACCACGATCTGTTGCAAACCAAAGATGTCCTTTTTCATCTTGTGTTATATCATATACTTGCGAACTATTAAGTCCATCTTTTGGCGTATAATTAATACTATGGGATATCTGCCCTAAAGAGGTGAAAGAACAGAGGAAAAAGAAAATAATAAAACTTACTTTTAAATATGTGGAATGAAATTTAATCATCTACTTGCCTAATAGCATTGTGTTGTTTGGTAAAACCCTGAACGAAAAATTGCTGTACAGAATTTACTTACCGTTGCAGACATCAATATATATTAAAATAAAATGAGTAATTCATTCAAATCATAAAACATTCTAAAATTACTCCTATTATTCATGGTCTATTACAAAAACCATGAATAATAGGAGTTGAATCTTTAATTGAAAAATATTGGTAACCATATATTAAATCTAATAATCTCAATCAGATTCAAAAAATAAAATAAATTACTTTTATTAAAGCTTAGTTTATTTTGAATGCTTTTTCTTGTGGATAATAAGCAACGTTTTCTAATTCTTCTTCAATACGTAATAACTGATTGTATTTTGCCATACGATCACTACGCGATGCAGAACCTGTTTTAATTTGCCCTGTATTTAACGCTACAGCTAAATCGGCAATTGTATTATCTTCAGTCTCTCCTGAACGGTGTGACATCACAGAAGTATATCCAGCATTATGTGCCATATTTACTGCAGAAATTGTCTCAGTCAACGTACCAATTTGGTTCACTTTGATTAATATAGAATTTGCAATTCCGTTTTCAATACCACGAGATAGGCGTTCTACATTAGTTACAAATAAATCATCTCCAACTAATTGCACTTTATCTCCAATTTGCTCTGTTAAATATTTCCAACCGTCCCAATCGTTTTCATCCATACCATCTTCAATAGATAAGATTGGATATTTACGAGATAATTCAGCTAAATAATCTGCTTGCTCTTTACTCGTTCTTACTTTTCCTGATGCACCTTCAAATTTTGTATAGTCATATTTTCCATCAACAAAAAATTCTGCAGCTGCACAATCTAAAGCAATCATCACATCATCACCTAATTTGTAGCCTGCATTTGAAACAGCTACAGCAATCGTTTCTAAAGCATCTTCAGTTCCTCCTTCTAAGTTTGGTGCAAAACCACCTTCATCACCAACAGCTGTACTTAAACCTCTATCATGCAATACTTTTTTAAGGTTATGGAAAATTTCAGTTCCCATTTGCATGGCATGCGTAAAGTTTTTTGCTTTTACAGGCATGACCATAAACTCTTGAAATGCAATTGGAGCATCACTGTGAGAGCCTCCATTAATGATATTCATCATAGGCACAGGTAAGGTATTTGCTGAAACACCTCCAACATATCTATATAATGGCATTCCTAATTCTCCAGCAGCAGCTTTAGCAGCAGCTAAAGACACCCCCAAAATAGCATTAGCTCCTAATTTTGATTTGTTTGGTGTACCATCTAAATCTATCATTAATTGATCGATTCTATTTTGATCAAATACAGACTCGCCAAGTAATTCTTGAGCGATAAGAGTATTCACATTATTAACAGCTTTAGATACACCTTTTCCCATATATGCATTTCCTCCATCACGAAGTTCAACAGCTTCATGTTCTCCTGTAGATGCTCCAGAAGGCACTGCTGCTCTTCCCATAACTCCATTTTCGGTAATCACATCAACTTCAACAGTTGGATTTCCTCTTGAATCTAAAATTTGTCTTGCGTGAACGTTTATTATAATGCTCATTATTTTGGGTTTAAGTTATTGTTGTATTTAAAATTCAAATTTACAAAATAGTTAGCCTATTAGGATTCAACCTAAAGCAGAATTACATAATATCTAAACTATAATGTTTTCGTAAAATAAAATTGGCAATGATTTTCTAATTCCATTGCCAATTCTTTATTAGTTATTTTTTATATTCTGAATAAACTCATCAAACAAATAGGTCGAGTCGTTTGGTCCAGGACTTGCTTCTGGATGATATTGAACTGAAAAACAGTTTTTGTTTTTCAGTTTAAGACCGGCAACAGTATGATCATTTAGATGCACATGCGTTATTTCAATATCGGGATGATTTTCGGCCTCTTCTCTATTAATAGCAAAACCATGATTTTGAGATGTGATTTCTCCTTTAGTCGTTACTAGATTTTTCACTGGATGATTAATCCCTCGATGCCCATTATGCATTTTATAAGTTGAAATCCCGTTTGCTAATGCGATCACTTGATGTCCTAAACAAATACCAAATAATGGCAAGTTTCTTTTAATAATTTCTTTAGCAACAGCTTGAGCTTCAACTAAAGGTTCTGGATCACCAGGACCATTAGACAAAAAGTAACCATCAGGTTGAAATGCTTCTAATTCTTCAAATTTGGAGTTATATGGAAATACTTTAATATAAGCATCACGTTCAGCTAAATTGCGAAGGATATTCTTTTTAATTCCGATATCTAATGCAGCGATTTTATAGCTTGCATTTTCATCTCCAAAATAATAAGGTTCTTTAGTAGACACTTGTGAAGCTAATTCTAAACCGTCCATGCTTGGGACGTCTGCCAATTGTTTTTTCAGACCCTCTACATTATCTACATCAGTAGAGATTACAGCATTCATTGCACCATGATCTCTAATGTGACTAACTAATGCTCTCGTATCAATATCCGAGATCACTAAAAGATTGTGGTCATCGCAAAACTCTTGTAATGATTTGTCACCAGCAGGTCGTGAATAATTAAAACTAAAGTTCTTACAAATTAGACCTGAAATTTTTATAGAATCTGATTCAATTTCATCGCCTTTAGTTCCATAGTTACCAATATGCGCATTGGTAGTCACCATTAATTGACCGAAATATGAAGGATCTGTGAAAATTTCTTGATAACCAGTAGTACCAGTATTAAAGCAAACTTCACCAAAGGCAGTACCATCTTTACCTATAGATTTACCGTGAAAAATTGTTCCGTCAGCCAGTAAGATTAAAGCTTTTTTACGTTTTTGGTATTTCATGTTCGTTGTGTGTTGTATTGTTTGTCGTAACGTTGTAAGTTCTTCTATTCTGTTATTGCTTTTCTGCGTTAATGGTTACTTATCCATTTTATTATCGTCATACGAAATCTTAAACACTTCGTATTTGAGACACTGTTGGAAGTTTATGCGTAAGTAAAGAACCATAACACTCAAAATATTTTACAAAAATCTATAAAAAAAAGGATAATCTAAAATAGATTATCCTTTATATATTAAATGCTTATTAACATTTATTCTTCTTCATTAGTTGCTTTCGTTTCAACTGGTGGAGTAGCTGGTTTAGAACCACCTCTTCTACTTCTTCTAGTAGTTTTCTTCTCCTTCTTACCTGCATTGTAGATTTCGTTATAATCAACGAGCTCTATCATTGCCATATCAGCGTTATCACCAAGTCTATTTCCTAATTTGATGATTCTTGTATAACCACCTGGACGATCAGCAACTTTTACAGCTACATCTCTAAACAATTCAGTAACGGCATCTTTTTGTCTTAATCTAGACATAACGATACGTCTGTTATGTGTTGTATCTTCCTTTGATTTAGTAATCATTGGTTCAACAAATTGTTTTAAAGCTTTAGCTTTAGCAACTGTAGTATTGATACGTTTATGTTCTATTAATGAACATGCCATATTAGCTAACATTGCTTTTCTATGAGCAGTTTGTCTTCCTAAATGGTTAAATTTCTTTCCGTGTCTCATGACATTTTGTTTTAATCATCATCTTGCTACAACCCATTATTGAGGAGCAAAATATGACGTATTAATCTTTATCTAATTTATATTTTGCTAAGTCCATTCCGAAGTTAAGACCTTTAACATTGACAAGCTCTTCAAGCTCTGTTAAAGATTTCTTACCGAAATTACGGAACTTCATTAAGTCATTCTTATTAAAAGACACTAAATCTCCTAATGTATCTACTTCTGCAGCTTTTAAACAGTTTAATGCACGTACAGAAAGATCCATATCAACTAATTTAGTTTTCAACAGCTGTCTCATGTGAAGTGATTCTTCATCATAAGTTTCAGTTTGTGCAATTTCATCAGCTTCAAGAGTAATACGCTCATCAGAGAATAACATGAAGTGGTGAATTAATATTTTAGCAGCTTCTGTTAAAGCGTCTTTAGGTGCGATTGAACCATCAGTTTGAATTTCAAAAACTAATTTTTCAAAATCAGTTTTTTGTTCAACACGAAAGTTTTCAATGCTATACTTTACATTCTTAATAGGCGTATAAATTGAATCTGTAAAGATAGTTCCTATTGGTGCTGAAGCCTTTTTATTTTCTTCTGCAGGAACATAACCTCTACCTTTTTCAATAGTAATTTCCATGTTAATACTTACTTTAGGATCTAAATTACAGATCACTAAATCTTTGTTTAATACTTGGAAACCTGATATAAACTTCTGGAAATCACCAGCTGTAATTTGATTTTGTCCAGAGATTGAAATTGAAACTGATTCGTTATCAACTTCATCAATTTGACGCTTAAAGTTTACTTGCTTTAAGTTTAAAATCATTTCTGTAACGTCTTCAACAACACCTGCAATAGTAGAGAATTCGTGATCAACGCCTTCTACTCTAATTGATGTAATTGCAAAACCTTCTAAAGAAGATAACAAAACTCTTCTTAAAGCATTACCTACTGTTAATCCATAACCTGGTTCTAAAGGTCTAAATTCAAATTTACCTTCAAATTCAGTTGAATCAATCATGATCACCTTGTCAGGCTTCTGAAAATTTAATATTGCCATATCTTTCTTCGTTTTAATTGTTATTTAGTTGCGCGATCTATAAGTTTGAAGAATACTATAAATCCTTTGGCCAAATACCAATATGAATAATTTATTATTTAGAATATAATTCGACGATGTACTGTACGTTGATATTTTCTGGAATTTGGATTCTTTCAGGAATAGAAACGTAAGTTCCTTGCTTAGTATCGTTATTCCATGTGATCCATTCAAATACACTGCTAGAGTTAGCTAATGAATTTTGGATAGCTTCTAATGATTTAGATTTTTCTCTAACAGCAACAACATCACCTGCTTTTAATTGGTAAGAAGGAATATTAACGATTCCACCATTTACAGTGATATGTCTATGAGAGACTAATTGTCTTGCTCCACTTCTAGAAGGAGATAATCCCATTCTGAAGGCAACGTTATCTAAACGAGATTCACAAAGTTGAAGTAATACTTCACCTGTAATACCTTGAGCAGCTGTTGCTTTTTTGAACATGTTTCTGAATTGTTTTTCTAAAATACCATAAGTATATTTAGCTTTTTGCTTCTCCATTAATTGGATAGCGTATTCAGATTTTTTTCCACGACGCTTGTTTGCACCATGTTGACCTGGAGGATAGTTTCTTTTTTCAAAAGCTTTATCATCTCCAAAAATAGCTTCACCGAATTTTCGGGCTATTTTAGTTTTAGGACCAGTATATCTTGCCATTTTAAATTTGTTTTTGAGAGTGTTTGTGAATTAAGGTCTTAATCTTATCCTTCGACGAACGTTGATCTCTCGTTGATACTTGTTTGTTATTTTTCAGTTTGCAAATTTACATATAAAAAATTAATATCAACCATTAAAAACAGTTGATATTAATTCTATTACATATATAAATTATACTCTTCTTCTTTTTGGAGGTCTACAACCATTATGTGGCAATGGAGTAACATCAATAATTTCTGTCACTTCTATACCTGCATTATGAATTGATCTGATAGCAGATTCTCTACCGTTACCAGGACCTTTAACGTAAACTTTTACTTTTTTAAGTCCAGCTTCCTTTGCAACTCCAGCAGCATCTTCTGCAGCTAATTGAGCAGCGTAAGGAGTGTTCTTTTTAGAACCTCTGAATCCCATTTTACCCGCAGATGACCATGAAATCACATCACCTTTCTTATTGGTTAATGAGATGATGATATTGTTAAAAGAGGCAGCTACGTGAGCTTCTCCAACAGCATCCACTATTACTTTACGTTTTTTAGTACTTGACTTTGCCATATTCTTTTAGTTTCTAGTTGTTAGCTTTAGTTGTTAGAATCCTAAACATTGCTATTTCAAACAGATTCATCTAACACTAATGACTAATGACTAATGTCTAATTAATTATTATTTAGTTGCTTTTTTCTTGTTAGCAACAGTTTTTCTTCTACCTTTTCTTGTTCTAGAGTTGTTCTTAGTTCTCTGACCTCTTAAAGGAAGTCCAGCTCTATGACGAATACCTCTGTAACATCCAATATCCATTAATCGCTTAATGTTTAATTGTGTTTCAGAACGTAATTCTCCTTCAATAGTATAAGTTCCTACAGAATCACGGATTGCTCCAATTTGCTCATCTGTCCAATCTTGTACTTTGATGTTTTCGTCAACTTTAGCGCTTGCTAAAATTTCTTGTGCTCTACTACTACCTACTCCGTAGATATAAGTTAAAGAGATCACTCCTCTTTTCTGTTTTGGTATGTCTACACCTGCAATTCTTGCCATAATTACCCTTGTCTTTGTTTGAATCTAGGATTCTTTTTGTTAATGACGTAAAGTCTACCTTTTCTGCGGACTAATTTACAGTCGGCACTTCTTTTTTTAACTGATGCTCTTACTTTCATCGTATTAGTATCTATAAGTTATGCGAGCCTTAGTTAAATCATAAGGACTCATTTCTAATTTTACTTTGTCACCAGGTAACAACTTAATATAATGCATACGCATTTTACCTGAAATGTGAGCTGTCACAATGTGACCATTTTCTAGTTCAACTCGGAACATCGCATTTGATAATGCTTCAATGATTGATCCGTCTTGTTCTATTGCTGCTTGTTTTGCCATAGTATATAATTAAGCTACTGCTTTTCTATTTTTACCAGTTTTCATCAAGCCATCATAATGTTTATTCAACAGATATGAATTTACTTGTTGCATGGTATCTATTGCTACTCCAACCATAATTAGTAGCGACGTGCCACCAAAGAATAATGCCCAACCACCTTGGATACCCATGATTTGTACAATAATAGCTGGGAACACAGCAATTAATGCTAAAAACATAGATCCTGGTAATGTAATTTGAGACATTATTTTATCTAAATATTCTGAAGTTTCTGTTCCTGGTCTAATACCTGGAATAAAACCACCACTTCTTTTTAAATCATCTGCCATTTTGTTCGTAGGAACAGTAATCGCAGTATAGAAATATGTAAAGATGATAATTAGTAATCCAAACACAACATTGTACCATAATCCAAAAGGATCATTAAATTGAGTTTGCATCCATTGTCCTACTTCACTTGATGCTCCAAAAGATTTTCCAATTAAACTAGGCACAAACATAATTGCTTGAGCAAAGATAATTGGCATTACTCCTGATGCATTTAATTTTAATGGTAAGAACTGTCTAGATCCAAATACATTCTTTTCGTATCCACCAGATGCTGTTCTTCTTGCATATTGTACCGCAATTTTACGTACAGCCATTACTAACATTATAGAAGCCAAAATGATTACAAACCAAACTACTAGTTCAATTAAAATCATCATAAGACCACCATTTCCTCCTCCATCTAAGCGAGATGCAGCATTTTGAATAAAGGACAAAGGTAAGTTTGCAATAATACCAACCATAATTAATAATGAAATTCCATTACCAATACCTTTATCTGTAATCTTTTCTCCTAACCACATTGCAAAAACACATCCAGTAATTAATATAATTACTGAAGAGATATAGAATGTTGCACCAGTTCCTAATAAAAATGCTGTAGAAGGGATCCCAAATGCAGGTTGTAAACTAGCTAAATAACCAGGTGCTTGGAATAAGCAAATGATAATCGTTAACCAACGTGTAATTTGCGTAATCTTCTTTTGCCCACTTGCACCTTCTTTTTGAAGTTTCTGTAAGTAAGGAATCGCAATACCCATTAATTGAACAACAATAGACGCTGAAATATAAGGCATAATACCAAGCGCAAAAACAGAAGCATTTGCAAAGGCTCCACCAGTAAACATATTAAGAATTCCTAATATACCTCCATCGGCTCCTTCTTGTAAACCTCCAAGTTGAGTCGCATCTATACCTGGTAAAACAACTTGAGCACCAAAACGGTAAACTAAAAGCAGACCAAGCGTAAGAATGATTCTGTCTTTTAACTCTGTTATTTTCCAAACATTTTTTAATGTATTTATTAATTTCATACTAAAGTGTTCTTATAAAGTTACCGCTTCTCCACCTGCAGCTTCAATTGCAGCTTTTGCTGAAGCAGTAAATTTATGAGCAGTTACTGTTAATTTTGATTTTAATTCACCACGACCAAGAATTTTTACTAACTCATTCTTTCCCGCCAAACCTAGATCTACTAGAGTTTGAAAATCAACTGCATCCTTTATCTTCTTGTTATCTACTAACTCTTGCAATTTATCTAAGTTTACACCTTGATATTCTACACGGTTAATATTTGTAAATCCAAATTTAGGAACTCGTCTTTGAAGTGGCATTTGACCACCTTCGAAACCTAATTTTTTAGAATAACCTGAACGAGACTTTGCTCCTTTGTGACCACGTGTTGCAGTACCACCTTTTCCAGAACCTTGTCCACGACCTATTCTTTTACCTTGATTCTTTACAGAACCTTCTGCTGGTTTTAAATTACTTAAGTTCATTGTATCTTATTATTTTGTTTCTTCAACAGAAACTAAATGTGAAACTTTACTTACCATCCCAAGAATACTTGGTGATGCATCGTGCTCTTTTGTTTGACCAATTTTTTTCAACCCAAGAGCTTCTAAAATTCTCTTTTGAGTTTTAGTACGATTGATTGCGCTTTTTACTTTTGTTACTTTAATCTTTGCCATCGTCCTATTTAATTAACCGTTAAACACTTTTTCAAGAGAAATACCTCTTTCCTTTGCAATTGTATTTGCATCTCTTAATTGTAATAAAGCATCAAAAGTTGCTTTTACAACATTATGAGAGTTAGAAGATCCTTGAGATTTTGATAATACATCATGTATACCAACTGCTTCTAAAACTGTTCTTACAGCTCCACCAGCAATTACACCTGTACCAGGAGCAGCAGGAATAATATTTACTTTTGCTCCACCAAATTTACCTTTTTGCTCATGAGGTAAGGTTCCTTTAATAATAGGAATTCTTACTAAGTTTTTCTTAGCGTCATCAACAGCTTTTGCAATTGCAGAAGCTACATCTTTAGATTTTCCTAAACCGTGACCTACAACTCCAGCTTCATCACCAACCACTACGATCGCTGAAAAACCAAAAGCTCTACCTCCTTTTGTTACTTTGGTAACTCTTTGTACACCAACTAAACGATCTTTAAGATCGATTCCACTTGGTTTTACTAATTCTGCGTTTTTATATTTTTGATACATAGTGTCTTAGAATTTAAGTCCGCCTTCTCTAGCTCCTTCTGCTAATGATTTTACTCTTCCGTGATATTGGTATCCACCTCTATCAAAAGAAATAGTATTGATACCTGCTTTTATTGATTTCTCAGCAATAGCTTTACCAACTAAGGCTGCTATTTCTGTTTTAGTTCCTTTTGCAGAAGCTACATCTTTATCTCTTGAAGATGCTGCAGCTAAAGTTTTACCTGTTACATCATCTACAACTTGAGCATAGATTTCTTTATTGCTTCTGTAAACAGCTAAACGAGGTCTTGCTTCTGTACCAGAGACAACTTTACGAATTCTGCTTTTTATTCTTAGTCTTTTTTCGTTCTTTGTTAATACCATAACTAATTTTTTAAGCTGATTTACCTGCTTTTCTTCTTAATTCTTCACCAACAAACTTAACCCCTTTTCCTTTGTAAGGTTCTGGTGGTCTAAATCCGCGAATTTTCGCAGCTACTTGTCCAACTAATTGTTTATCGTGAGATGTTAATTTTATTATTGGGTTTTTACCTTTTTCTGAAATGGTTTCAATTTTTACTTCTGGTGCAATATTTAAAATAATATTGTGAGAGAAACCGAGAGCCAATTCTAATTTTTGACCTTGGTTTGAAGCTCTATAACCTACACCAACAAGTTCTAAATCTTTAGTCCACCCTTTAGATACACCTGTAATCATGTTGTGTATTAAAGCTCGGTATAAACCATGTTTAGCTTTTTGTTCTTTATTATCTGCTGAGCGTGTTACAAGTACGTTTCCGTCTTCAACTTTAACCGCAACAGTGTCATAGCTTTGTGTTAATTCTCCTAATTTACCTTTTACAGTAATTACGTTGTCCTTAACATCAACTGTAATTCCTTCTGGAATTGCTACTGGATTATTTCCTATTCTTGACATTGTTCTTTCTGATTTAAATTAGTAAACGTAACACAATAATTCGCCACCTACATTATCTCTTTCTGCTTGCTTACCAGTAATTACACCATGAGATGTAGAAACGATAGCAATACCCAATCCATTGAGTATCCTTGGCATTTCATTAGCACTAGCATACTTACGTAAACCTGGTGTACTTATTCTTTGAATTTTTTTGATAACCGATTCTTTAGTTTCTTTATTGTATTTCAAAGCAATTTTTATTGTTCCTTGTACACTAGAATCGTCAAATTTATAACTTAAAATATATCCTTGATCGAATAATATTTTAGTCATCTCTTTTTTTAAGTTTGATGCAGGTATCTCAACAACTCTATGGTTGGCTTTTACTGCATTTCTGATTCTTGTTAAGAAATCAGCAATTGGATCTGTATTCATTTATATTAATTTGCGGTAGTGGTTTTCGATACTATGTCGAACCTAAAACCAATTTATAATTCTTGTTATAATCGTGTTAAACGATTTAGTTTACCAAGATGCTTTTCTAACACCTGGAATCAAACCTTGGTTTGCCATTTCACGAAATGTTACACGTGAAATACCAAAAGTTCTCATATAACCTTTTGGTCTACCTGTCAATTTACAACGATTATGTTGACGAACAGGAGATGCATTTTTTGGTAACTTTTGTAATGCTTCGTAATCTCCAGCTTCTTTTAAAGCTTTACGTTTCTCAGCATATTTAGCTACTGTTTTAGATCTTTTTACCTCACGGGCTTTCATTGATTCTTTAGCCATATCTTAGTTCTTTTGAAAAGGTAAACCCATTTCAGTTAATAACGATTTTGCTTCTTTGTCTGTATCTGCAGAAGTTACAAATGTAATATCCATACCAGAGATTTTATTGATTTTATCAATATTCATTTCTGGAAATATAATTTGCTCAACAACTCCTAAGTTATAATTTCCTCTACCATCAAAACCAGTTGCTTTGATACCATTAAAATCTCTAACACGTGGTAAAGCTGAAGTCACTAAACGATCTAAAAATTCATACATTTGCTCTCCTCTTAACGTAACTCTTACACCAATTGGCATTCCTTTACGCAATTTAAAAGATGCAACATCCTTTTTAGATAATGTAGCTACAGCTTTTTGACCAGATATCATTGTTAATTCATCAATTGCATGATCAATTAATTTTTTATCTGCAACAGCAGCTCCAACACCCTTAGATATAACTATCTTTTTAAGTTTAGGAACTTGCATTACGTTTTTATATCCGAATTCTTCTGTAAGAGCAGAAACTACTTTGTCCTTGTACTCTTGTTTTAATCTTGGAATATAAGTCATAACTATATTACTTCATTTGATTTTGTTGAAAATCTTACTTTCTTGTCACCTTCCATTTTATAACCTACTCTTGTTGCTTCACCCTTAGATGTTAACAATGATAGATTAGAAATATGCATAGGTGCTTCTTTTTCTACTATACCTCCTTGAGGGCTTTGTGCACTTGGTTTAGTGTGTTTCTTAACCATGTTCACGCCTTCAATGATGGCCTTGCTTTTATCGGTTAACACTTTAAGCACTTTACCTTCAGTCCCTTTATGGTCTCCAGCTATTACTCTTACAGTATCTCCTGATTTAATTTTAAACTTTGTCATTTTATTAGTCATTAAAGCACTTCAGGTGCTAATGAAACAATTTTCATGAATTGCTTATCACGAAGTTCTCTAGCTACGGGTCCAAAAACACGTGTTCCTCTCATTTCTCCTGTTGGATTTAAGAGCACACAAGCGTTATCGTCAAATCTAATATAAGATCCATCTGGACGTCTAACTTCTTTTTTAGTACGAACTACTACTGCTGTTGAAACTGCTCCTTTTTTAATGTTTCCATTTGGAGTAGAATCTTTTACTGAGACAACAATTTTGTCTCCAATAGATGCGTATCTTCTTTTTGTACCACCTAGAACACGGATAGTTAAAACTTCCTTGGCTCCAGTGTTATCAGCTACTTTTAATCTTGATTCTTGTTGTACCATAATTACTTCGCTCTTTCAATTATTTCTACTAGTCTCCAACATTTAGATTTACTTAAAGGTCTTGTTTCCATGATCTTTACAGTATCTCCAATATTACAGTCGTTTGTTTCGTCATGAGCAACATATTTTTTTGTTTTCAAAACGAATTTTCCGTACATAGGGTGTTTTACTTTTTTAACTTCAGCAACCACAATTGATTTCTGCATTTTGTTACTAGTAACAACTCCTATACGCTCTTTTCTTAAATGTCTTTTTTCCATCTTTCAGCCAGAATACAATTATTGTATTTCTCTTTTAGTTAATTCTGTTGCAATTCTTGCTACTGAACGTCTAACGTTACGTAACTGAATTGGATTATCTAATGGAGAGATTGCATGAGCTAATTTAAGCTCTGAATAACTCTTTTTAGTTTCGCCAAGTTTCTCTTGTAACTCAGCTACTGATAGCTGTTTAATTTCTTCTTGCTTCATAATACTTATATTAAGCTTCGTAATCTCGAGCTATTAAAAACTTAGTTTTTACTGGTAACTTTTGTGCAGCTAAACGTAAGGCTTCTTTTGCAACGTCCATTGGTACTCCACCAACTTCGAATAAAATTCTTCCTGGCTTTACTACAGCTACCCAATATTCTACGGCACCTTTACCTTTACCCATACGTACTTCTAATGGTTTTTTGGTAATAGGCTTGTCTGGAAATATCTTAATCCATAATTGACCTTCTCTCTTCATAAAACGAGTTGCAGCAATACGTGCAGCTTCAATTTGACGAGATGTCAAAAAATTAGAATCTAAAGATTTTATACCAAACATACCATTAGAAAGAGTAAAACCTCTTCCGGTATTTCCTTTCATACGTCCTTTTTGGACTTTACGAAATTTTGTTCTTTTAGGTTGTAACATTATTACTTTTCTTTAAAAATTACTTTCTACGACGAGACTTGTTATTATTCCCTCCGCGTCCTCCAGGTTTGCCGCCTTGTTTCTTAGACAAGCCAACTAATGGAGAAAGTTCTCTTTTTCCGTACACTTCACCTTTCATGATCCATACTTTAACACCTAATCTACCATAAGTAGTATGTGCTTCAACTAAAGCATAATCAATATCAGCTCTAAATGTAGATAAAGGAATACGTCCTTCTTTATAGTGTTCGCTACGTGCCATTTCAGCACCATTTAAACGGCCACTAATCTGAATTTTTATTCCTTCAGCATTCATACGTATAGCAGCAGCAATTGCCATTTTGATTGCACGTCTATAAGAAATACGATTTTCTATTTGACGAGCAACACTTGATCCTACTAAAAACGCATCAAGTTCAGGTCTCTTAATTTCAAAGATGTTTAACTGAACTTCTTTTCCAGTAATTTTCTTAAGCTCTTCTTTTAACTTGTCTACCTCTTGGCCACCTTTACCGATAATAATACCAGGTCTAGCAGTAGTGATAGTAACGGTTACAAGTTTAAGCGTACGCTCAATAATAACTCTAGATACACTAGCTTTAGATAAACGAGCATGGATATACTTTCTGATTTTATCATCTTCAGCAAGTTTATCTCCGTAATCATTTCCACCATACCAGTTAGATTCCCATCCTCTGATAATTCCTAAACGATTTCCTATTGGATTTGTCTTTTGTCCCATATCTCTATTTAAGCTTGTGTGTTATTTTTAGCTCCAATCACAACTGTTACGTGATTAGATCTTTTTCTAATTCTGTGTGCACGACCTTGAGGTGCTGGACGTAATCTTTTTAACATTGATCCACCATCAACTCTAATTTCTTGCACAAATAAATCTGCTTCTTCAATAGCTGCATCTTCATTTTTAGCTTGCCAGTTAGCAATTGCTGATAACAACAATTTCTCTAATCTACGAGATGCTTCTTTTGAACTAAATCTTAAGATTTGTAATGCTTTTTCAGCTTCTTTACCTCTCACCAAATCCGCAACTAAGCGCATTTTTCTTGGTGATGTAGGACAGTTATTCAATTTTGCAAATGCAACATTTTTCCTGCCTTCCTTAATAGCGTCTGCCATTTGTTTTTTACGACTTCCCATAGCTTACTATTTTTTTCCTTTATTTTTCGCGCCAGCATGACCTCTAAAAGATCGTGTTGGTGAAAATTCTCCTAACTTATGACCTACCATGTTTTCTGTTACGTAAACTGGTACAAACTGACGACCGTTGTGAACTGCTATAGTTTGTCCAACAAAATCTGGAGAAATCATAGAGGCTCTTGACCACGTTTTGATAACTGTTTTTTTGTTAGATGCTACATTTTCAGCAACTTTTTTATTCAATTTATAATGAATGTAAGGTCCTTTTTTTAATGAACGTGCCATATTATCTTATTATTTCTTTCTACGTTCTACAATATACTTATTACTCGCCTTGGTCTTAGAACGTGTTCTATAACCTTTAGCTGGAATACCATTTCTTGATCTTGGGTGTCCTCCTGAAGATTTACCTTCACCACCACCCATTGGGTGATCAACTGGATTCATTACTACTGGTCTTACTCTAGGTCTTCTACCTAACCATCTACTTCTACCTGCTTTACCAGATACAGTTAATTGATGATCAGAATTAGAAACAACACCTATTGTAGCCATACATTCTACGAGAATCATTCTTGTTTCTCCAGAAGGTAATTTAACAGTAGCAAACTTTCCATCTCTTGCCATTAGTTGAGCAAATGCTCCAGCACTTCTTGCCATTACTGCTCCTTGTCCAGGACGTAATTCAATACAAGAAATAATAGTACCTAATGGAATTTGACTTAATGGCATAGCATTACCAATTTCTGGCGCTACTCCTTCTCTAGCAGAAACAACATTTTGCCCGACTTGTAATCCGTTTTGAGCAATAATATATCTTTTCTCACCATCTTGATAATTCAATAATGCGATAAAAGCTGTTCTGTTTGGATCGTATTGAATTGACATAATTTCACCAGGTACTCCTGTTTTATTACGTTTAAAATCGATAATACGATACTTTCTTTTGTGACCTCCACCAATATGGCGCATGGTCATCTTTCCTCGACTGTTTCTACCACCAGATCTTTTGTTCGGAACGAGTAAACTCTTTTCCGGCTTATCAGTAGTTATGGCGTCGAATCCATTTACTACTCTAAATCGCTGAGCTGATGTGATTGGTTTTAATTTTCTTACTGACATTCTTGTCTAATTACATGTTAGTGTATAAATCAATTACTTCACCTTCCGCCAGTTGTACAATTGCCTTTTTAACAGCATTTGTTTTACCATGTTGAATACCAGTTTTTGTAAACTTGGTACTACGATCTGGACGGACATTTATAGTACGAACTTTTTCTACAGAGACACCATAAGCAGCTTCAACCGCTTTTTTGATTTCTACCTTGTTCGCCTTAGTGTTCACTTGAAACGTAAAGCAGTTATTCAACTCACTATTAGTTGTTGCTTTTTCAGTGATGATAGGTTTAATTAAGATACTCATTGTCTTCTTATTTACTTAAGTTCGATTCAATTCCTTCTAAAGAACTCTCTAAAAGAACTAATTTATTTGCGTTTAAAATCTTATAAGTACTTAATTCTGAGTTGATTATAACTTCAGACCTTTTAAAATTTCGTGATGACAAATATACATTATTATTTGACGCACCCAACACAATTAAAGATTTTTTGTCTTGTAAATCAAGTGCTTTCAATACAGCCGTAAAGTTTTTCGTTTTTGGAGTATCAAAATTGAAGTCTTCCAAAACAACGATATCCTTATCATTAGCTTTCATTGTTAACGCTGATTTACGTGCTAAGCGCTTAAGGTTTTTGTTCAGTTTAATACTGTAATTCCTAGGTCTTGGTCCGAACATACGTCCACCACCTCTAAATACACCAGACTTGATACTACCAGCTCTCGCTGTACCAGTCCCTTTTTGTTTTTTAATCTTACGTGTACTTCCTGTAATTTCTGCTCTCTCTTTTGCCTTATGTGTTCCTTGACGTTGGTTAGCAAGATATTGCTTAACGTCTAAGTATACAGCATGATTATTAGGCTCAATAGCAAACACATCCTTAGAAAGGTCTACCTTTCTACCTGTGTCTTTTCCGTTTATATCTAAAACTGCTACTTTCATTATTTTTGAATAATTACATAAGAGTTATTGTGTCCTGGAACACATCCTTTAACTACGATTAAGTTCTTTTCAGCAACTACCTTGTAGACTCTTAAATTTTCAACATACACTCTTTCGCCACCCATTCGTCCTGCCATTTTCATTCCTTTGAAAACTCTCGCAGGATATGAAGCAGCACCAATAGAACCTGGAGCTCTTAAACGGTTGTGCTGACCATGTGTTGCTTGACCAACTCCAGCAAATCCATGACGTTTTACAACACCTTGGAAACCTTTACCTTTTGAAGTTCCTGCTACATCAACATACTCACCTTCGATAAAGTGATCTACTGTTATAGCATCTCCTAATTTGTAATCTCCTTCAAATCCTTGAAATTCCGCGACTTTTGTTTTAACAGAAGTACCAGCTTTTTTGGCATGACCAATTTCAGCTTTAGTAGCACTTTTCTCTGTCTTGTCATCGAAACCAAGTTGAAGGGCACTGTACCCGTCGACCTCTTCAGTTCTGACTTGGGTAACGATACATGGTCCAGCTTCGATTACTGTACATGGAATATTCTTTCCATTTTCATCGAAAATGCTGGTCATACCGATTTTTCTTCCTATTAACCCAGACATAATTATTAATTTATTTATTATTACTATTTATTAAAATTCAAGGCCGAAAATACATTCGACCTTGAATTGTATTTTTACCGTTTTTCCTTCGCACGCAGCTCTGGACATGTTTCGCTTTTATCAACTAAGCGATAAGTTTCACTTACACTTTAATCTCTACTTCAACTCCACTTGGCAATTCAAGTTTCATTAACGCATCAATTGTTTTAGAAGATGAAGAGTAAATATCTAATAAACGCTTGTAAGAGCTTAATTGAAATTGTTCTCTAGACTTCTTGTTTACGTGTGGTGAACGCAATACAGTGAAAATCTTTTTGTGTGTTGGTAATGGAATTGGTCCAGTTACTACAGCACCAGTGCTTTTTACTGTTTTTACAATCTTATCAGCAGACTTGTCAACTAAATTGTGATCGTAAGACTTTAATTTTATTCTAATTTTCTGACTCATTTTCTTTTAGTTTTAAGCTTCTACGCCTTTTGCTGCTTTGATTACTTCTTCTGAAATACTAGAAGGAGTTTCTGCATAGTGTGAAAATTCCATTGTTGATGTCGCACGACCTGATGATAATGTTCTTAATGTAGTTACATAACCGAACATTTCAGATAATGGCACAGTAGCTTTTACAGTTTTTGCACCAGCTCTATCCCCCATATCACTTACTTGACCACGACGACGGTTTAAGTCACCTACGATATCACCCATATTTTCTTCTGGAGTAATAACTTCAAGCTTCATAATTGGTTCCATGATCACCGCTTTAGCTGCTTTTGCTGAATTCTTAAATCCAAGTTTAGCTGCTAATTCGAATGATAATTGATCAGAATCGACATCATGATAAGATCCATCTTTCAATGTCACTTTCATAGCATCAATTTCGTATCCTGCTAATGGTCCATTTACCATTGCCATTTTAAATCCTTTTTCAATTGAAGGGATAAATTCTTTAGGAACGTTACCACCTTTAATTGTAGATACAAATTGAAGACCTACTACGCCTTCATCTGCTGGCTCAACAGTAAATACAATATCGGCAAATTTACCACGACCACCTGATTGTTTTTTATAAACTTCTCTATGGTCTGCAGAAGCTGTAATTGCTTCTTTATATTCTACTTGTGGTTGTCCTTGATTAACTTCGACTTTGAATTCTCGCTTTAAACGATCAACAATAACATCTAAGTGAAGCTCACCCATTCCAGAAATAATAGTCTGTCCTGAAGCTTCGTCTGAACGCACAGTAAATGTTGGATCTTCTTCAGCTAATTTAGCTAATCCCATACCTAATTTATCAACATCAGCTTTAGTCTTAGGCTCAACCGCAATACCAATTACTGGATCAGGGAAGTCCATCGATTCTAAAACAATAGGATGTTTTTCAGCTGTAAGTGTATCTCCTGTTTTAATTGATTTAAATCCAACAGCAGCTCCAATATCTCCAGCTTCTATATAATCAATTGCATTTTGCTTATTAGCATGCATTTGATAGATACGAGAAATACGTTCTTTCTTACCAGAGCGATTGTTTAACACATAAGAACCTGCATCTAAACGACCAGAATAAGCTCTAAAAAACGCTAAACGTCCTACGAAAGGATCTGTAGCAATTTTAAATGCTAATGCAGCGAATGGTTCGTTTACACTTGGCTTACGAATTTCTTCTTGTTCTGTATCAGGATTCACTCCTACAATACCTTCCTTATCCATTGGAGAAGGTAAGTAACGACATACAGCATCTAATAAGAATTGTACACCTTTATTTTTAAAAGCAGAACCACAAATCATAGGAATGATTGCCATATCCATAACAGCAGCTCTAAGTGCAGCATGCACTTCTTCTTCTGTTATAGAATCTTCATCTTCCATGAACTTTTCTAATAAGTTCTCATCGTAACTAGCTACTTCTTCAATTAATAGAGCTCTATATTTTTTAGCTTCTTCTTTAAGCTCTTCTGGAATGTCGATAATATCAAAAGTTGCCCCTTGAGTTTCATCATGCCATACAATAGCTCTATTTTTTACTAAATCGACAATACCTTTAAAGTTTTCTTCATCACCAATATTCAAAACGATAGGAACTGCATTAGAACCTAACATTTCTTTAACTTGACCACAAACCATCATAAAATCAGACCCTTGACGATCCATTTTATTAACAAACCCAATTCTAGGCACTTTATAGTTATCTGCAAGTCTCCAGTTAGTTTCAGATTGTGGCTCAACACCATCAACTGCACTAAACAAAAACACTAAACCATCTAATACACGTAATGAACGGTTTACTTCAACCGTAAAATCAACGTGACCAGGAGTATCAATAATATTAAAGTGGTATCCTTTAGTATCTGGAGTTTTCTCACCATTTTCAATAGGAAAATCCCATGTACAAGTTGTAGCAGCAGAAGTAATTGTAATACCTCTTTCCTGCTCTTGCTCCATCCAATCCATTGTTGCAGCACCATCATGTACTTCACCAATTTTATGAGAAACACCTGTATAATATAGAATACGCTCTGTTGTCGTAGTTTTCCCTGCATCAATATGAGCAGCAATACCTATATTTCTTGTAAATTTTAAATCTCTTGCCATGTTCTTAATTAAAATCTAAAGTGAGAGAATGCCTTATTTGCTTCTGCCATTTTGTGAGTATCAACTCTCTTTTTAACAGCCGCTCCTTCTTCTTTAGCTGCAGCTAAAATTTCAGCAGCTAATTTTTGAGGCATAGATTTTTCATTTCTTTTTCTTGAGTATCCAATCAACCATTTCATAGCTGTAGATACTTTACGATCTGGACGAATTTGCATTGGAATTTGGAAGGTAGCTCCACCAACTCTACGACTACGTACTTCTACGTGAGGCATAACGTTAGATAAGGCATCTTTCCAAACCTCTAAAGCTGTTTTTTCTTCGTCAGTTTTCTTTGACTCTACAATATCAATTGCATCGTAGAATACTTTAAAAGCGATAGACTTTTTTCCATCCCACATCATCATATTAACGAAACGAGTTACTAACTGGTCGTTAAATTTTGGATCTGGTAAAAGCGGTCTCTTTTTTGCTGCTCTTTTTCTCATGTCTTCTTCTTAAAGTTTTAAATTACTTCTTAGGGCGTTTTGCACCATACTTAGATCTACGTTGTGTTCTACCTGCAACACCTGCTGTGTCTAAGGCACCACGAACGATGTGATATCTAACTCCTGGCAAATCTTTTACCCTTCCACCTCTAACCAATACTATCGAGTGCTCTTGTAAATTGTGTCCTTCACCACCGATGTATGCATTAACCTCGTTACCGTTTGTTAAACGAACCCTTGCTACCTTACGCATTGCTGAGTTAGGTTTTTTAGGAGTTGTTGTGTAAACACGAGTACATACACCACGTCTTTGTGGACACGAATCTAAAGCAGCCGATTTGCTCTTCTTGGTTATTTTGGCTCTTCCTTTTCGTACTAATTGTGAAATTGTTGGCATATATTTCTATATAATTTTTATTAAACCCTCTCCTTAGAGGGCTGCAAAGGTAGAAATAAATATCAATTTTTCAAACCTATAACGATTAATTTTAAAAAGTTTCTCAATTTATTTTCGATACGAGATATTTTTAGTGATTATTTTCCGTTAAATTTGAATAATATTTCTATTGATGTTAAGAAAAATTAGTCCTATACTATTACCCCTATTTATATCTTGGTTTACAAATTTGTATGCCCAAAATTTGTATTTGACTTCAGTTGGGTCATCAGAAATAGAAACTAAAACTATTGACTCCTTAGGGTATCAATATTCTTTTATTGACTATGCTTCTTTAGAATTTGAATTAAATCGTTTAAAGAAAAAAATATTAAACACTGGATACATTGAAAGCGAGCTCTTAAACTTTAAAAAGCAGAACGATTCTTCTTATCTAGCAACTTTCAGTTTAAAAAATCAATATACCTCTGTTATTATAAATCACAATGGACTGGTAGATATGTCAATTTTAAAACTCACTGGTTTTTTAGATAAAAATGATCTTTTAGTTATTCCTATAGGAGATTTAGAAACCACATTACAGTCTATAAACTCTGAAATAGCAAATCGTGGAAATCCATTTAGCACCTTAATCTTAACTGATATCAAAAAGACTAACAATAAAACATTAAGTGGGTCTCTTTCTATATCTGATACTAAAACAAGAACCATAGATAAATTAGTTTTAAAAGGTTACGAAAAATTTCCAAAGTCTTTTCTCAACCGTTATTTAAAGATAAAGACTGGGCAAATTTTTAGTTTAGAAGAAATAAAAGATAAAACTGCTACTCTAAATGATTTGGTATTTGCTAATCAAATAAAAGAACCTGAAGTATTATTCACTCAAGACTCTACCATATTATATATGTATATCGAAAAATCAAAAAGTAACACCTTTGATGGTTTTTTAGGTTTCGGTACAAACGAGTCTACAAATAAAATTGAATTTGATGGTTACTTAGATTTAAGCCTTACCAATAATCTGAATTATGGTGAATCTTTAAAACTACTTTATAAGAGTGATGAAAACGACCAGCAAACATTTAACTTAAACCTTAAGGCTCCATATCTATTTAATTCTCCAGTTGGTATAGATTTAAATTTAAATATTTTCAAAAGAGACTCATCATTTGTAACTGTAAGTCAGATTGCTAAAATTAATTATCAAATCAACAGTAAGCAGGTGGTATCCGCCGGAGTAAATTCGGTAACATCAACAGACCTCTTAGATCAACCTATTGCATTGATCACAGATTATAAATCGAATCAATATTTTATCAATTATACGTATACAAAACGACAGAATTATGATTTCTTATTTCCAATAAATTTCTTATTTGAGATGTCTACTGGCTTTGGAAATAGGACTTATGAAGATTTTGATGAACAGCAATCAAGTTTCTCTATTAACACGTTCAAAGTTTTTAACCTCAATGACAAAAACAGTATCTATGGAAAAATTAGCTCAAACTACCTAGTGTCTGATACTTATTTAGAAAATGAACTCCCTAGATTTGGTGGCATTAACTCTATACGTGGTTTTGAAGAAAACAGTCTTATTGCTAATCTATATGGAGTTCTTAATACAGAATATAGATATAAGCTAAATAACACTATATATGTACACTCTGTAATTGATGCGGCATATTTTGAAAATAAAATAGCAAATCAGAAAGGGAAACTTTTTGGATTTGGATTTGGGTTTGGTTTACTAACTAAATCTGGTTTATTTCGTTTTAACTACACAAGCGGAAAAACAGAAAATCAAAAGTTTAAATTATCAGATTCTAAAATTCATTTGAGTTTAACGACAAGATTCTGATTTTCCTCATGTATTAGCCAATTATTTGCATTATTAACATTTTATTAGGAATATAATTGTTTTTTTAAGTTTTTATTAAGAGATTTGGTATCGACTAATTCAAATAAACCAACAATATGAAATTAAAGCTTAGTAAATTACTGACACTATTATTGCTGTTAGTTGTGCAACTCTCATTAGCACAAGAAAAGGCAATTTCAGGTATCGTATCTGATATTTCGGATCTACCGATTCCTGGAGTTAACATTGTGGTTCAAGGCACTACAAATGGAACTCAAACTGATTTTGATGGCAAATACACCATCAATGCAAATGAAGGAGACATTCTTATTTTCTCTTACATTGGCTTAAAAAACCATTCTGTAACTGTTGGAGCGATTACAACTATCAATGTTACGATGGAAGAAGACGCCTCAGTTCTTGAAGAAGTTATTGTAACTGCTCAAGGTATAAAAAAGGAAAAAAAGGCTTTAGGGTATTCTGTATCTACTGTTAGCAGTAAAGATATTGAACAAAAAGCTGATACCGATATAGGTAAAATTCTTAGAGGTAAAGCCGCAGGTGTAAGAATTACTGGTACAGGAGGCGCATCAGGTAGTGGTTCGAATATTATTATTAGAGGATTTTCTTCGATTACTGGTGGTAACCAACCATTATTTATTGTAGATGGAGTTCCTTTTGATGGCTCTAGTGGTGGCGCCAACCAATCTTCAAGCTCTTCTGCGTTCCAATCAGGAAATGTACGTAGTGGTTTTGCTGATATTGATCCAAACAATATTGAAAGTGTAAGTATCTTAAAAGGCTTAAGTGCTACAGCTTTATATGGTGGCCAAGGTCGAAATGGTGTGATTTTGATTACAACTAAATCTGGTAATCAAGCATCAAGAAAGACTGAAATCACTGTTAATCAATCCATTTTCTTTAACAAAATTAATTTACCAGACTATCAAGATACTTATGGTGGTGGATTTCAAAATGTTTATGGCCCTTTCTTTAGTAACTGGGGAGCACCATTTAGTGGTCAAGAAACAATTGACAACGCATTTAGAACAATGGTTTTAAATAATTTTGGTGTTGAACCTTCGGTATTATTCCCAAATAGACCTGAATTAGATTCACCAACTGTACCTTATAGAGCTATTGATAGTCAAGAAGGTTTTTTTAAAACAGGAGTTATTTCTAATACTTCAATTACTGTGGCGGGTGGCTTAGGAGATAAAGGTGCTATCAATTTTGCATATAGTCATGTTGATGATGAATCATTTATTCCAGGCAACAGCTTAAATCGAAATAATTTCTCTCTTGGAGGTACTTATAAAATGGATAATAAATTTACTGTAAGTGGTAAACTAAGTTTTGCTGTTACAGATTTAACTTCACCATTTACTGATGCTTCTACAGGTAGTGATGTTTCGATATCTACATCTGGTACAGGTGGTATTGCATCTGTGTGGAATGTATTATATATTCCAAGAAGTGTCACTTTAGATACACCATACCAACACCCAACTACTGGCGAAAGCTTATGGTATAGAGGTGGAAATGATCGTATGAACCCACTTTGGGTAGTAGACAATACTAAAGACGAAAACAACACCAATAGATTATTTGGGAATTTCATTGTTTCTTATGACTTTACCGATTGGCTAAAAATCAATTATAGATTAGGTATTGACAATACAAATGATAGAACAACAAGAGTTATCAATAGAGGTGCTAATGATGGTATACATCCAAATGGATATCTTCAAACAACAGCCTCAACATATAGAATTTGGGACCATTCATTATTAGCTAATATTGACACTAAAATATCAGAAGACTTCAACTTACAAGCAACAATTGGAGCAACAACTCAGAGAAGAGAATTTAATAGAGATGGGTCAGAAAGTAGAGATCAAATTATTTTCGGTCTTCAAAATCATTTAAACTTTATTAATTCTAGTACTATAATTGAGGGGACTCTTTTTGCTGATAATAATACTGCATATCAACAATTTACCGAAGAGAACAATGCCGCATTGTATACATCGGCAACAATCGGATATAAAGATTTCTTATATCTTAATGCTTCAATAAGAAATGAATGGACATCCACACTAGAAACAGACAATAGATCACAATTTTCACCTGGCTTTAGTGTATCATTTATCCCGACAAGTGCATTTAGCGAACTACGCTCTACAAATGGCTTAGGATTAAATTATCTAAAACTAAGAGCAGGTTACGGTACGTCTCCAGGTTTCCCTGGTCCTTATAACACAAGAGGAGTGACCTCTTTAGTGCCTAATGTTTTTCAAGATGCTGCTGGTAATGGGACTACAACAACAAGTGTTCCTAACTTTTTACCAAATCCAGACCTAAAACCAGAATTATCAAAAGAATTTGAGTTTGGTGTTGATGGTAGATTTTTAGATAATCGCGTTGGGTTTGAATTCACTTACTATAATAGAAATACTGAAGATCAAATTATTTTAAGACCTCTAGCTCCTGAAACAGGATACACCAGTCAGTTTACTAACATTGGTAAAGTAATCAATAAAGGTATTGAAATCACTGCTGATGTTACTCCTGTAAAAACTGAAAATATAAACTGGAAAATCTCTGGTAACTTCTCTCAAAATAAAAGTGAAGTCCAAGGCTTAGATGACGGTGAACAAATTTTATATGGTGGTATTTTTGCAACACCTGCTAATGCTGCTGTAAATGGTGAGCAATTAGGTGTTATCTTCGGAACACGTGTTTTAAGAGATGACGAAGGAAACAGGT
The DNA here is from genome assembly GCA_002162685.1 of Flavobacteriales bacterium 33_180_T64. Classification (GTDB taxonomy): domain Bacteria; phylum Bacteroidota; class Bacteroidia; order Flavobacteriales; family Flavobacteriaceae; genus Psychroserpens. The sequence continues at coordinate 149,636 of MAAQ01000018.1, read as the reverse complement.
TAGTAGATGAAAATGGATATTGGATTCAAGATCCTACTAATGGAATTATAGGTGATCCTAATCCAGATTGGTTCTCTACTATTACCAATAGTTTTAGATACAAAAACTGGACATTCAACATGCAATGGGAATATCAAAGTGGTGGAGACATCTACGCGACAACTGTTGGTGCTTTAGTAGGTAGAGGTGTTGTTGGTAATTTTGATCGCTCTCAAGGCGTTATTCTTCCTGGTATTCGCCAAAGTACTGGCTTACCAAATGATATTCAATTAACAGCTACTGAAGCCTATTTTAATAATATTGGATTTGGGGTTGATGAATTATTAATTTATGATGCATCGCACATTAGATTAAGAGAAGCTTCACTAAGCTATAATTTACCTAAAAAGTGGCTAGACAAAACACCTTTTGGAAACATATCATTTACGCTAGTTGGTCAAAACCTATTTGTCAGAGCGCTTAATGTCCCAAAAGAAACAAACTATGATCCAGAAATCAATAGTTTAGGTGTAGGTAACTCACAAGGTTTCGATTACCTTACATCTTGGAATTCTAGAAGATATGGTATGAGCGTTAAAATAACATTCTAAAAAAAGAAAACAATGAAAAAAATAAATAATAAAATATTTTGGGCGCTATCACTGATTTTATTAATATCATGTGAAACAACAGAATTAGACCTATTAGTTGATCCTAACTTACCGTCTTCTGAAAGCCTAGATCCCGATACAAATTTAAATTTTGTAGCCTATAGTTTCTCCGAATTTTTTGAGGAAGCTACAGAAGCAGGTGGTGAAGCCGTACGATTAGAGTATATGTTTGACTCCTATCAAGTAAATTTCAATAATTCTAATGTTAACCTAAGCGGCATGTGGACAATTGCCTATACTGATATTTTGAACGAAATAAACAGTATTGAACCTACGCTAGTTGAAACTAGTAGATTAGAACACTTAGGGATTTTAAAAATAATGCGAGCTTATACCTTAATGACACTTGTTGATTATTTTGGAGATGTACCTTATTCTGAAGCATTAAATGGAGGTGACAACTTTCCTAATGTAGATTCGGGTCAAGATGTATATACTCAAGCATTTAATGATTTAAATGATGCCTTAACAGGTTTTGATAACATCGATGGTAATACTCCAGAAGCTACAGATTTATTTTACGGAGGAGATATTGACAAATGGACACGTTTAGCTAATAGTTTAAAACTGAAGTACTATCTATCAAGAAGACTTGTCGATGAAGCTGGTTCAGCTGCTGGTATTGCTGCCGTTTTATTAGATGACAACTTTATTAGCTCTAGTTCAGATGATTTTTTCTGGCAAGCTGGAACCTCTAACAACCCGCAAAGTAAGCATCAATATTATGTTGAAGAATACGAAGCTGCAAATACAGGAGAGTATATACCAAACTACTTAGCATGGGCAATGACAGAAGAAAAAGGTATTGATGATCCAAGATTGAGATATTATATTTACAGACAAACAAATGCATTCCCTACAGATCCTGCTGTTTTAAATAATGAGATAGATTGCTGGAATGATTCTCGTCCTAACACATATGCTCCTATAGATGCACTTTCTGCAACGCCATTACCCTTTTGCGCGCTTTTCGATAGAGGCGATGGATACTGGGGAAGAGACCATTCAGAAAATGATGGTATTCCTCCTGACAATGCAAAGAGAATGACATTTGGCACGTATCCAGCTGGTGGACAATTTGATGATGACCAAGGGTCTGCTATTGATTCTGGTGATGGTTTAGATGGAGCTGGAATATGGCCAATAATGATGAATTCATTTGTAAACTTTATGAGAGCAGAAGCTGCAATATATTTAAGTACTACTGATGATGCTCGTGCAATGTTAGAAGAAGGTGTTAGAAATTCTATTACAACAGTAATGAGTAAACTACCTAACCCAGGATCTTTTGGTAGTGTACCAGATAATGGTGATGTAGAAGATTATGTTGCCGAAGTATTAGCATTGTATGACGCTGCTACAAGTCCAGACGAAAGAATGGCTGTAATTGCTAAAGAATACTGGATTGCCATGTATGGTAACGGTGTTGAAGGGTATAACCTCTATAGAAGAACAGGTACTCCAATCAACTTACAACCAACATACTTAGGTACAGGAGAATTCCCAAGATCATTTTTATATCCAAATGTATCTGTAGATAGAAATCCGAATATCAATCAAAAACCTGGCTTAGGTATTCAAGTATTTTGGGATAATAATGCCGCAGGTTTCATTCAATAAAAAATTTAATTATGAAAAATAGAATAATATTAACACTCTTTTTATCTGTCCTGATTTCAGTAGGAATTACTGGATGTTCAGATGATGATAAACTACCTGTTGACTTTGATGACCTCAATGTAACAGGACAACCATTTGCTACAGAAATTAGCTCTGAAGGATCTACTAACATTAATAAGTTAGATCCTGCATCTTCTACTTTCTCAAAAACCTATAATCTGTTTTCATTAGATGATGGTTTTGATGTAACAAATTTATCTGTATTTGTAAGCTTTGCAGGCTTAACTACAACTGCAGACGAAGCGTTACTTTACTCGATTGATCCATCTAGTTTTAATACAAGTGGTACTAATCCAGAAGTAACAATAAACTATAACGGAGCTGACATTTTATCAGCATTAAGCTTACCTCAAACTGCATTAGAAGGAGGAGATGTATTTAACTATAGATTAGCCTTTACAAACGCAGATGGTGTATTTAGCGATGTTAGTGCAAACTTTGACAACCAATCTGCAGATCACACATTTGGATCTACTGTTGTTTGTATCGCTCCACCTCCAGCAGGAACCTGGTCTGTTGATATGGCCGATTCTTATGGTGATGGATGGCAACCTCTCACTGGTGATGGTGGTGGCGCTGGAATTATTATTACTCTAAACACAGGTGAAGTTATCGAATTAGGTCTTTGTACGCCATACGAAGATCCTGGTTATCCTTGTGTTGACCAATCAAGTAGTGGTACTCAAACTTTTGAAATTCCAGAAGGAACTGAATCAGCTGATTTCTATTTTGCAGGAGATTTCTGGGGAGAAATGTCATTTCAAATTTATGCCCCGAGTGGCAATCTTGTAGCCTCTGGAGGTGCAGGAGCAGCAGCTGGACCAATTGCAATAAATTTATGTAATGAATAATTGAATTCATTTTTTAATACATTTAAAAGCCTCTTCATATGAAGAGGCTTTTTTATTAATAACATAGACTCCAGCGCCTCCTTGTTAAACTCTAATGCTTAAGTCCCTTTTCAGTTAATAAATATTACATTTGTTAGAGCACTCTATAATTTTGAAAATTTAACCATGATAAGAAAATTACTCATTTGCTTTACTCTTTTAGTGTTCAGTATTACAAAAGCTCAAAACACTGTTGGAACTATTTCAATTACCGAAGGTGCTTTTGAAGCTTACACACTCATTAGTATTCATACTAAAGCTTACCTAATAAACAATTGTGGAGAAGTTATCAATGAATGGAATAGCACCTATTTACCTGGTAATGCAGTGTATCTCTTACCTAACGGAAATTTACTCAGAGCTGGTCGATTAGAAGACGGTAGTAGCGATATTATATTTGGTGGAAATGGAGGTATCATAGAACTTTTTGATTGGGATGGTAATATTATTTGGTCTTTTACTTATAGTACAAACAATTTTAGACAACATCATGATGTATTCCCAATGCCTAATGGCAATGTATTAATTCTTGCCGCAACAGTACTCTCTGAAGCCGAAGCATTAGCAGCCGGTAGAGACCCCAATTTATTTAGTCAATCTAGACTTTATAACGAGCAAATTATAGAAGTCGAACCTGTAGGTGCAAACCAAGCAAATATTGTGTGGGAATGGAATATCAAAGATCATCTCATTCAGGATTTTGATAATACAAAAGCAAATTTTGGTGATGTGGCCTTAACTCCAGAAAAACTTGATATCAATTTTTTAAATGGTGGAAATGGAGGTTCTAACTGGCTTCACTTTAATTCAATACAGTATAATGAAAGTTTAGATCAAATTGTTATTAGCTCTCGTAACTTAAGCGAAATTTATATTATAGACCATTCAACCAGTACAGCAGAAGCCGCAACAAATTCTGGTGGTGATTATGGTAATGGTGGTGATTTATTATATCGATGGGGAAACCCACAAGCATACAGACAAGGCACAGAAACAGATCGCACTTTATTTGGACAGCATTACCCTCATTTTATAGCAAACGGTTTGACTGATGCAGGAAAGCTCATGATTTTCAATAATGGAAGCGGCAGAACTCCTGAATATTCAGAAGCAATTATAATTACCCCTCCAACATCATCTCCTGGAGTGTATACCTATACTTCAAATACAGCTTATGGGCCTCAAACTATAGATTATTCATATTCTGACCAATCAACCTCGCCTTCAGAATTTTACTCAGCTATTGTGAGTAGTGCGCAACGTTTAGCAAATGGAAACACATTAATTTGTGAAGGTAGAACTGGCGAAATTTTTGAAATAGACGACAACGATAATATTGTATGGGAATATGTGAATCCAGTAAATAATATTGATGGATTAACGGCTTTACAAGGTAATGCTCCTCCTGTTGTTAATATTTTATTTAGAGCTATTAAATACGCACCAGATTACCCTGCGTTTTCTGGAAGAGATTTAACTCCTGGACTTCCATTAGAATTAAATCCTGATTTAACAATTTGTGATAATTTAAGTGTTGAAGATTTTGTTTCAGTACAATTTAAATTATTTCCGAATCCAACATCAAATTACATCAATGTTTCAGCATCAAATACTATTGATAAAATTGAATTCTATTCTATTCTAGGACATAAAGTACTTGAAACTAATAATACAAATATAATAGATATCTCTAATTTTGATTCTGGAGTTTATTTTGTAAAAATCTATTCTGGGAATAAAAGTATTAGCAAAAAAATAATCAAACAATAAATCTTAATACAAGAGATTAAAAACCATTCTAAATTAGAATGGTTTTTTATACCTTTGAGCCATGGAAAAAGAAACCACAATTTTTGGTATACGTGCAGTTATTGAAGCTATAAAATCTGGTGAGAATATTGATAAAATATTTTTACAAAAAGGTTTACGTGGCGAATTATTTTCAGAATTAGAACAACTCTTAAAAAAAGAACGTTTAAATAGTTCTTATGTTCCTGTTGAAAAACTTAATCGTTTATCTAAAAAGAACCATCAAGGGGTGATTGCACAAATTGCTCCAATTACATTTTATAATATCGAAGAGCTTGTTACGAATGTTATAGAATCTGGAAAAACACCACTCTTTTTACTATTAGATCAATTAAGTGATGTCAGAAATTTTGGAGCTATCGTTCGTACTGCCGAATGTACAGGTGTTTCAGGAATTATCATTCAGAAAAAAGGTGGAGCTCCAGTAAATGGTGATGCTATAAAGACAAGTGCTGGTGCACTTTTTAAAATGCCAATATGTAAAGTTGATCATATAAAAGATGCTGTATTTCATATGCAAGCTAGCGGTATAAAAGTTATTGCTGCTACCGAAAAAACAGACAATACAATTTACGATATTTCTTTTAAAGAACCTTGTGCTATTATTATGGGCTCTGAAGGAAAAGGCATAAATCCATCCGTATTAAGAATTGCTGATGATAAAGCTAAACTCCCTTTATTAGGAGATATAGAATCTTTAAATGTATCTGTAGCTTGTGGTGTATTTTTATATGAAGCGATACGACAACGTTTTTAATCTTTATTTTCCTTAAACGTATAATTAATTGAGGGTTTATTTTCTTCCGAAATTGGCTCCTCCTCTATTTCTGGTTCTATGTTTTCGATAAAGTTTCCATTATCATCAAAATGTTTCAAAAACGGATCGTCATCTTCATTATAATCGGGTTGTTGCCAAACATAACGTTCTGGCTTCGCTATAGTTTTTCTAAAAATAAGTGCAAATATAAATCCTGAAATAAGTCCTCCAAGATGACCTTCCCAAGATATACCCTCTTTTACAGGAAAGGCATACCAAATCATACTTCCATAAAGAAAAATGATTATCAGAGATAAAGCAACCAATCTAAAATGTTTTGCAAAAATACCTTTAAAAAATATAAAGCTTACAAGAACATAAACTAATCCGCTTGCTCCAATATGATTAGCTGGTCTACCAATTACCCATGTAAATAATCCCGATAATAATATCCCAAAGAATAGGACTTTCCATGAGATTTTTCGATAGAAATAAAATAAGGCAACTGAGAGCACAAACAAAGGGATAGAGTTGTGATATAAATGTTCAATATCGGCATGAATAAATGGGCTTGTTAAAATACCTGAGAGCCCTTCTATTTTTTGCGGATAAACACCCCATTTTTTTATGGATGGAAAAAAGCGCACCTGCAACCAGAACACAATCCAAATTGAAAGCACAAAAAACACAGGATATGCAATGACTCCTGTAGAATATTTAAACTGTTGCTGATTATTACTCATATCTAAATTTAAAACTTTATTATCAAAATACTCTCCATTTATGAAAACTATGAAATATTGTCACATTCGTTTTTTGTAATTTTACATTATGAACGAACCTTTAGCAGAACGATTACGCCCGCAAACTCTTGACGATTATTTAAGTCAGTCGCATTTAGTTGGTAAAACTGGCGTTTTGACTCAACAGTTAAATCAAGGTGTTATTGCCTCTATGATTTTTTGGGGACCACCCGGAACAGGAAAAACAACACTTGCCAATATTATCGCCAATGAATCTAAGCGTCCATTTTACACCTTAAGTGCTATAAACTCTGGCGTAAAAGATATTAGAGACGTTATTGAAAAAGCAAAGCAAAGTGGTGGTTTATTTACCACTAAAAACCCTATCTTATTTATTGATGAGATTCATAGGTTTAGCAAATCACAACAGGATTCACTATTGCAAGCAGTAGAAAAAGGTTGGGTAACTTTAATTGGTGCCACTACTGAAAATCCTAGTTTTGAGGTTATACCTGCACTTCTATCACGCTGTCAAGTTTATGTTCTTAATTCTTTTGATAAAAGTGATTTAGAATCGCTTTTACAACGTGCGCTTAAAACAGATGAATTCTTATCTAAACGTAAAATAAAACTCAAAGAAACAGAAGCTTTAATTAGACTTTCTGGTGGTGACGCACGAAAACTATTAAATTTATTTGAGCTTATTGTTTCGTCTTTTGATGAAATAGAAAATATAGTAATTACCAACGATATTGTTTCAAAACGTGTTCAAAGCAATACTGTTAGATACGACAAAACTGGTGAGCAACATTATGATATTGTATCGGCTTTTATAAAATCTATAAGAGGTAGCGATCCTAATGCAGCTGTATATTGGTTAGCCCGGATGATTGAAGGCGGTGAAGACGTTAAATTTATTGCGCGTCGCTTACTTATTTTAGCAAGTGAAGATATAGGCAATGCAAACCCAACAGCATTAGTTATTGCTAATAATACATTTCAAGCTGTTACCGTAATTGGCTATCCTGAATCTCGTATTATTTTGAGCCAGTGTGTGACCTATTTAGCTACTTCAGCAAAAAGCAATGCGGCTTATGAAGCGATTGGTAAAGCGCAACAATTAGTTAAAGAAACAGGCGATTTATCTGTACCATTATCAATTAGAAATGCGCCAACAAAGCTCATGAAAGAATTGGGTTACGGAGATAACTATCAATATGCGCATAAGTATGAAAACAACTTTGCTGCTCATGAATTTTTACCAGAAGACATCAAAAACACAACGCTTTATAATCCTGGAAATAATGCACGTGAAAATGCACAACGTGAATTTTTAAAATTGCGATGGAAAAACAAATATGACTATTAAAACTTGATCGTTATGGTTTCAGATTTAAGAGAAGCACCAACGTTTTCTGCTAAAACCCAAACAGTTCCTTTTTTATAAACAATAGCATCTTTTCCTTCTACAATGAACACATCTTTTAATCCTGAATAGAAAAGTACCATTACTTTTTCGGGAATTGTATTTACAATTTGAAAGCCATTGTCTATAGGTTGCGCATAAAGCATATTAGTATCTTCTTTTGCTTCAACAACAGCTTTAATAATTTTAACTTCTTTTTCTGAGGACTTAACGACATCTACTTCAGGAACTGAAACAGCTTTAGCACTTTCTTTTTTCTTTTCTTTAAGCGCTTCAACCTCTTTTTTCAAGCGTTCAATTTCTTTTTTAGCTTCGCTTTCTTTTACTTCAGAAGGCATAGTTGTGACAGTAGATAACTTTTCGCTAGGCTTATATTTATAATTTAAAAACTGGTATGTTTCAAATGCTTGTCTAAGTGCCACACTATAAGCTTTTTTATATTCTTTGATCTTTGTCTCCCCAATTTTTGAACTCATCACAACACGACCTCGGCAATCAATTAAATTAATTTGAAGCTTAGTTTTCAATAAACCACCTTTTACTTCTTCAACATTAGATTTTAATGCTAGACATCGATTCTGACTTAAATCTTCAGGCAAATTTTCGTCTTCAATAAATGCTGTAAATCCGTATTTATTGAATAAAAACTTAGTAAGCGAATTTAATTGGTATTGGTCATGAGATTTTAAAAACTCGTATTGTGCAGGTATAACGATATACTTATAATCGTTTACAGAATTTTGTGCACTTAAAGTTGTTTGACCAATTATAAGTAGCATGACTATGTATCGTAATTTATTCATATAAAACAAAAATTAGGATTAACTCTAAGTTGTAAATATACACTTTGTGTATATAGAACTATTTATCTGCAAAAATAATACTCGTGATAACATTATAAAAATCGCTTTAAATCTTGCAATTCTTTTACTTGCTTAATAGTATCACTAGCATCATAATTATGGTAATTAAATAAAATGACATCTAAACCAACATCCATTGCGCCTATGATATCAGCTTCAAAATTATCGCCAATCATTATACTTTCATCAGCTTTTGCTTTTGCTAAATCGAGTGCATGATTAAAAATAATAGGATTAGGTTTCTTAACACCTGCTGCTTCAGAATTTGTAATCGTTTTAAAATAGCGTGCTATATTAGCATTATCCATCTTTCTTTGTTGCGCTTCTTCAAAACCGTTAGTTATGATATGCAAGTGATAGTACGTATGTAAATGCTCTAAAATTTCAATTGTACCATCAAAAAGATGATTAAACGTTGTGAGATAAGTGATATAATCTTCCGATAGTTTATTTATAACGTCATCAGAAACATGATAATCTACAGCAACAAACGAATCTTTTAAACGTTTATATCTCAAATTCTCTTTATCTATTTTTTCTTCTCTATATAATTTCCAATAATTAAGATTTATAGGCTCATAAACCGATAAAAAATCACTGGTACTAACAGCAATATTGTGAACCTCGAAAATTTTCTCAAATGTGAGTGCCGAATTTTTATCAAAATCCCAAAGTGTATGATCTAAATCAAAAAATATATGCTTTATGCCTTTAACCTTCATTTGTTGAATCTAATATTTGAGTAAATAATTTTTTAAAACCTTTCCATCTTGGGTCACTCCCAAAGCTGTAATTATGAAATACTGGAGTAAACGTACCATTAACACGTTTTACCGAATCTATTAAACGCTGTAATTCCTGCTCTTTATCTAATTGTGATTGATGTTTTAGCATCGAATAATCGATACAATGAAATGAATTAATTAACAATGGAGTTGGTGTCTCAAAGTCTAAATCATAAAATAAAAAGGGTGTACATGTACCTGCTCTAAACCCTAAATAATTTAAATAACCCATCGTAAAATCTTCTTTTATTTCTAACTCAATCAAATTGCGATATGATATTGGAAGGTTAACTTTAGAAAACGAATTACGAGACGCTTCTAATTCATAATTAGTGACGAATTCTATATTCTTTTTTTCTTTCTTCAGAATAGCAATATCATCTAATGCAAAGTAGGACGCTTTAAGTCCAATCCTGCAATAATCTGAAACAGATTTTATTAGTGAGACAAACTTCTTTTTATTGATACTAATATTTTTATCATAGGTAGAAAAATCGCCTATTAAGAAAAATACCCGAAACTTAAATTTGTATTGTTTTTGCTTATTAATAATCCATTTAAACGTATCATAAGGATCACGATTAAAACCAAATAACACTAAAAATCGCTGATACAAACCTCTTAATCTAAGCCTAAACAAATCGTTTAACGCACCTCCAACGGTTCGCATTATACCTTTTTGTTTAAAATAATATGCCATTGGCACGTCTATTACAGGCTGTATGTTGTAGGTTCGCTTCGGAAATATAAACGTTTCAAATTTTTGTTCTAATACCTGTCTTAGTTTGTAAGCCCATATGTCAACTACTGGCTGATTTAAAAATTGATGTTTATATGCTAAACTTTCTGTAGCTGTAAATCGTCCATAATCATCTTTTACATGCGGAAGATATTCTTCATAACGACTCAATAAATAAAAGGAAGCAGCAAAAATATCATATGGTAATGCACTTTTCTCTCCTGTTGAAAAAAAACATTTTGTATCCTCCCAGTTTTGCACATTAATATCAATATCTGATAAACCTTGCTCAAAAAGTAATTCATGATTTCTAACAAAAACCTCATTACTCAATGGCTGTCGTGTGTATGACATTTTTAAACTATCGTGTGCAATAAACTCTTCAATCGTTGTTGTAAAAGATACTGGTATCCCAAGAATTCTTGTACACAAATGCTTGAATGTAAATCGTAATCTAGGCGTAATTTTATGTGTATAAACTAGTAGCAATTTAGTATGTCGTGTTCAGTAATCAATTTTCAGTAAAATTATAATAAATTTTCATCGGCAAAACTAAAATATGCTTTTTCGGTGACAATTACATGATCTAAAACTTTAATATCTAGACTTTGTGCAGCGACTTTTAATTTTTGAGTAATCAATTTATCGGCTTCACTTGGTTTTAAGGTTCCTGACGGATGATTATGAACTAAAAGAAGACTTACTGCACCTACTTCTAAAGCATTTTTCAAGACTAAACGCACATCAACTATAGTTCCTGTTATACCACCTTTACTTAGTTGACTTTTTTGAATCACTTTATTAGAATTATTCAAATACAAAATCCAAAATTCTTCATGAGACAATTCACCAATTATGGGTTGCATCAATTCAAAAACCGAAGCACTTGAGGTTATTTTATTTTTCTGCAATGCGTCTTCTCCTCGCCTGCGCTTACCTAATTCCATTGCTGCAACAATAGTGATTGCCTTTGCCTCTCCAATTCCTTTAAAAGACATCAACTGCTTTAATGATAGCTTACCAAGTTCATATAAATTATGATCTAGACTAGCCAATATACGTTTACTTAAAGCTACAGCACTCTCGTTTCTATTTCCAGACCCAAGTAGTATGGCTACTAATTCGGCATCACTTAAAATCGCCTTTCCTTTGTCACGAAGCTTCTCTCTAGGACGATCTGCTTGCGACCAATTTTTAATAGAAAATGATGTTGGTTTTTCTGTCATGACATAAAGATATATTGTAACTTTCTGAGGTATTAAATGCAAACCAATATATAGAAAAAATACTATATTTCTGTAAAATATATACAACTACTCATAAAAAAATTGATCTAATAAGCATGAATTACCCTCCAAAACATCATCAAGACAATGACCAAAATCACATGATTGAGGTTATAAAAGCATATCCATTGGCCACTGTTATTTCAGTATATGACAATCAACCGTTAATTACACACTTACCTCTAGTTTATGAAAATGGTAAACTTATTGGACATATTGATAAATTTAATCCGCAAGCAGCAGTGTTAAAAGATGATAACCCTGTTACTATCATATTCTCTGGCCCTAATTGTTATATTTCACCAAGTATATACAGCACAACGCAATTACCAACTTGGAACTATATTAAAGTCCATTTAAAAGGTAAGGTAAAAGCTATTGAAAGCAAAATAGCCTTAAAGCAGTCATTAATAACTATGACCAAATTCTTAGAAGCACCAGAGCACAAGTATGTATTAACACCAGATAATCCAAGGCTAGATCGAAGCTTAGACTATATTAAAATGTTTGAGATCACTATTACAGATTGGGAAGGCAAATTTAAACTCTCTCAAGACAAGAAACCTCGTGATATTAATAATGCCAAGCAGGAATTAATTAGAACTAATCAAGAAAGTATTGAGCAGTTTGTAAATGCCGTTTTTAAATGAAAACCATACTTATTCTACACATTTTTACTACTGTTTTTATGACTGGCTTATGTTGGTTTGTTCAAATTGTACATTATCCGCTTTTTAAGGTAATAGATTATAATAAGTTTCCTGCTTACGAAAGAAAAAATGCAATTACTGGTTTTATTACAATTCCTATAATGACTATAGAACTCATAAGCGGACTCATTTTACTATATTATTATCCTGAAAATTTATATCTAATAAATATTGTCTTATTAGTTTTTATATGGCTAAGTACAATGATTTTCCAAGTCCCAATTCATTTAAAACTCATGAGCGAAGGAGATCCAAAACTCATCATCAAAGTTATTAGAACCAACTGGATTAGAACATTAAGTTGGACAGCAAGATCAATTGTATTAATTTTAATTTTATGGGAACTCATCGATTACTAATTAAAAAATAAACTAATAATCGAAATATATTTAGTTACAGAAAAACTTTAATGCTAACCAATAGAAAAAATCAATTTCTTTCTGTAAGAACTAAAGTTGATATCATTTTACCAAATCTGAATATTTTTGAATTTAATTATTATTAAAACTAGCATTTTAATCTCTACAAATATGTAATAGATGCTTACGCTTATACAATTTGCCTTGAATTTTATTTTTAAAAGTTATTATTTTGATATCAAAGGTGTTGCGCACTACATCAATTTAACCTTCAATAATTAACAATTAAAATTCAAAAACAATGAAATATCAAAAGCATAAGCTTACGCTAATAGCATTAGTTTTTATCGGTATATTATATACAAGTTGCGAAACAGAAAACATACAAGAAGAGGAAAAATTGGAATTCCTTACCAATTACGAACTCATTAAAGACAATTTAAAAGTTTACGAAGATGGAATAAAAAGTAACAAAAGTTCCTTTATGCCTTCATATTATTGCTCAGAACAAGGAGGAACATATACATCTAATCTATACGTTAACCATCAAATTTACCTTAATGATTTTTATGATCCAACAAGAAGAAATGAGCTTACATCAACTAGATATGCTTCATGGATGACTAATTTACAAAGTTGGCTGACTTATAATTTTGACGATACTAATCCTAATGGTTCTAACTCCACATCTATAGATATCTCTTTTGACGTATATGGTGCTAATGGTGGTACATATTTGAATGCAACCAATGGTAATAGAGCATATAATGAGTTTGTATGTCAATTAATGGATCAATTATCTCTTACTTCTGCAAGTCAGCTAAACAATTATGAGTTTGCATTAGACATTACTGTAGACTATTTTCTTTGTTGTGATGGAACAAGTTGTTGCAATCCAGTATTATTTGCTAGTGGTACGGCATATTATTAGTTAATTTTATTTTTACTTTCGTGTTAGAAAAAGTAGCGTTATCTATTTTTATAAAAAAGCTCCAATGATTAACCATTGGAGTTTTTAATATTTTAGGATCTAAATTAGACTATAGAACAACACATCTATTATTGCACAGTATAAACATCTAAACGTCTAATAATACTTGGTATTTCATTAGATATAAAAGAAGAAGTATCGTATACTAATCCAACTCCTTCAGCATAATAAAAACGGTCCAATCCAGGTAATTGATCACCTTCTGGCGTTACTGCATAGCGTTCAGAATTAACACAAGTAAAGGTACCCGATTCTACTATAAGCTCAGTACTACCTTCTACTAATTGCTCTACAACATCTCCCCAAGAATTCTCCTGAAGCAGCCTTTCAGAAAAATCATTATTTGTGAATTTAATAGCACCTTCACTATCAATAAGATTACCATTAGCTTCTCTTAAGTATTCAAAATGTTCACCATTTGGATTACAAAATGTTATTCCTTCTTCATTACCTGTAGTTAATCGTCTAAACTTAAAATAGGTGTTTCCAGAAATATCTTCGACACTTACAATACTAACAGCATCTACAACACCAGTATCTTCATAGGTTTCAGAATTTGAATTGTATTTGTAGTTTTTATACTCCCAAGAATTGCCTACTGTTAAAGCATAAAAATTTGCTACTTGATCATCTGGAGTTTGAGAATCATCACTCGTACACGAACATACAATTGAAAAAACACATACACTTAATAGAATACGTTTCATCATAATTACATTGGTTTTTGATTATTAATTAATTAAACGTAAAGCTGTTGAATAGTATAAATTGGTTTGGTTAGATGTAAGAATAACGCATATAAATTCAACTTATTATATAGCTATGCTGTAACAAATTCTTCATCTTGAATACCAATTAGTATACTAATGTTGAAGTTTCTTGAACTATGAAAAATAATAACTTAAAATGGAATACTAGTGGTGATAGTGAATTTAAAACATCTGAATGGATGGGTGCAATCGTTAGGTATTTCTTCTTTCTTGGCACTAAAAAATTTGATACTTTATATAAAGAAAATCAAATTTGGAAAAATGCTTTAGTAGGATGGTTATTTAAAGTTATTTTATTGCTCGGCGTGTTTTATTTAGCCTTAGTACTTATGAATTCAAATTAATTAAACCTGCAACCTCATCAAAATCTAAGCCACCATAATTACCTGAGCTCATTAATAATAATGCTTTATTATCAAAACTCTGAGAAAATAAATACGATTTAAAATCGTCTGGATTGGTATAAATAACCAAATCATCACGTTCAAAAGCAGTAGCGATTTGCTCCTGAGTCACTTCTTCCAACTTTTTAATTTTAACAGCATGAGGTGAATAGAACACAACAGCAACATCTGCTGCATCCAAAGCGCCTTTATACTCTTTTAAAAACTCAGCGTTTAAACTACTATAAGTATGCAATTCTAAACAGGCTACTAATGTTCTATTAGCATACTGTTCTTTTACTGCTTTGGTTGTCGCTGCAACTTTACTTGGTGAATGTGCAAAATCTTTATAGGCAACACTATTAGAGCTTTCTGCAATTTTCTCTAAGCGTTTACTAGCCCCTTTAAATGTCGCAATAGCTTCATAGAAATCATCTTCGTCAATTCCCATATGCTGACAAATCCATTTGGCACCAGCAAGATTATTTAGATTATGATTTCCGAAGACTTCAATAGGCAAATCGCCTTCTGGTGTAGCAAGTAATGTTTGTCCGTTTTCTACACGGTATTCTGGTGTTTGATAAGCAAGTTTACGTATAGGATTCTCACTAGCTTCTACAACGGCTTTCACTTCTGGATCTTCTTCATTATAGTTGACACTTCCACCTTGCACAATACTATCTACAAATATGGAAAACTGCTCCAGATAATTTTCATAGGTAGGAAATACATTAATATGATCCCAAGCAATACCACTTAACAAAGCGATATTAGGTTTGTACAAATGAAATTTCGGCCGTCTATCAATTGGTGAGCTTAAATACTCATCGCCTTCTAAGACGATAAAATCGTTCTCCTCAGTGAGTTTCACCATCACATCAAAACCTTCTAATTGCGCACCAACCATATAATCAACATCACGGTCATGATAATGCATAACATGCAAAATCATAGATGTAATGGTTGTTTTCCCATGGGATCCACCAATAACCACACGTGTTTTATGTTTGGACTGCTCGTATAAAAATTCTGGATAACTATAAATTTTAATATCCAACTCTTGAGCTTTTAATAACTCTGGGTTATCTGCTTTGGCATGCATCCCTAAAACAATAGCATCTAAATTTGATGTAATTTTCTCTGGAAACCATCCAAATTCTATTGGCAATAATCCCTTAGCTTTTAATCGTGATTTTGAAGGCTCAAAAATAGTATCATCACTTCCAGTAACCTGGTAGCCTTTATTGTGTAATGCTAGAGCTAGATTGTGCATAGCACTTCCTCCTATTGCAATAAAATGTACATTCATGTGTTGAATTTTGTAGACCTCCAAATATACTAATTGAAGTGCTAAGTAAGAAACAGTAATAAAGAAGTTTTTAGAGGTGTATTAAAGTTTTTCAATCTCTTGTTTTTCCTTTTTAAAGGCTTTAATTTTTGGCAAACTAACAATAGCTTCATCTATCCATTTTAAAGCATCTACCTTATTTTTTTTATGCTTATAGATTTGAGATAATCGGTAATAGGCCCAAGCTTTTGGCACACCATCTTTAGCCGAATAGTTCTCAATGTAAGCCATTAAGCATTTTTCACCTTTATCTAACTGAATATTATATTCTGCACAAACCTTTCCAATTTGATAATGCATGGCATTGCGTTGATGACGTTCTCCTGAAGCTTCCAAATTAGAGATTGCTTTATCTGGTTGCTTTTCTTTTTCGTACAACTTAGTAAGCTTTTCATAACAGGTTAATGAACCACCTACATGTATAGCCATTTTGTAATAGGTCTCAGCCATTTCTGGCTCATCATCATATTCATAAATATAACCTTTTGCTAAATACCCATCAACTTTAGATAAAGCTTCTAATTCATTAGCATATTTTAACGACTTGCTTTTGCTTCCTCCAATAATACCGGGTAGCTGCATGTACAATTCGACTAAAGCCCAACGTGTATCAATGTGACTAGGATCTAGCGCAGCAGCTTTTAAAAATGCCGATTTCACATCTCCAATAATACCTAGGGCTTTTAGCTTACTTACACTAAGTGCTTTCATCCCTAAAGCGCCTCCATGCTTATAATGGAAATTCGCATTATGAGGTTCTAACTTGGTTAATTTTTTATAATAAATAATAGCATTATCCCATTGTCTCTGATGACCATAAGCATCTCCTAAAAGTTCAATGCCTTCTATATCATTTTGATGTGTTTCATTATATTTCAAAAGATGTTGTTCTGCTTTTTTAAAATCTTTAGCAGCAATTAATTGTTGTCCTTTTTCTAGATGAGATTGGCCAAAAACAAATACAGGTAAGCAAAAACATATTAAAATAAACTTCATACAAGATTTAAGTCGGGAATACAAAAATAACCTTTCTATTTCACTGGCAAAACATGTAACTTCACTCATTCAAATACCGTATTCACGCATTCACTATTTTTTGGAATAGATTTTGAATGTAGGTTGCTGTAAATCTTGACAAATGAAACATATTTCACTTATACTGATGCTCCTATTTTATGCAAACTTCTCAAATGCTCAAACTCCTGAAGATTTTTCCGAGTTATGGAAACAAGTGAGTGATTTCGAAAATAAAGGCTTACCGAAGTCTGCGTTAAAAATCGTAGTGTCTATTGAAAAAAAAGCAAAAGCAAGCAACAATACACCTCAGGAAGTTAAAACCTTGCTCTACAGAAGTAAATATGCTTTAATTCTTGAAGAAGATGCACAGTTTAATGTCATCAATGATTTTAAAAGCATCATCTCAAAAAGTGAATCGCCAACAAAAAATGTACTCCAAAATATTTTAGCAACCTTGTATTGGCAATACTTTACTCAAAACAAATGGAAATTCTATAACCGTACTAAAACCAATAAAAAAGTTGACGAGATTGATTTTCGAACTTGGGATTTAGAAACCTTATTTGAAGAAGTTCACTTTAATTATGAGCAATCATTAGCTAATGGATTAATACTACAACAAACGAGCTTAGAAGCTTATGATGCTATTTTAACTCCTCAAATAAATTCTAAAACTTACAGACCTACTCTTTACGATTTATTATCTCATAATGCGCTTCAATTTTATAAAACCAATGAAAATAACATTACAAAACCAGCCTATAAATTTGAAATTGATAGTCCGAAATTATTAGGAACTTCAAAAGCTTATGCTTTTATGAATTTAGAATCTCAAGATTCTACGTCATTACAATTACAAGCACTCAAAATTTACCAGAGACTTATAAAATTTCATTTAAATGACGCTTCTCCTAATGCGCTAGTTGATGTTGACATAGCACGCTTAAATTTCATTTACCAAAATGCAACTTTTGATAATAAACAAGAATTGTTTCTCAATGCTTTACATGAAGAAAGTAAAAAATGGGATAATATTAAGTTTGATGTTTCTGCATTATACAATTTTGAAATCGCTAAAATATTTCAGCAGCAAGGCACTAATTATCAACCAAAAACAAATGAAGCGCATCGTTGGAAATTTAAAAATGCTCTAGAGCTTTGTCTCACAACACTTAAAAACTATCCTAAAAGTAAAGGTGCCAAACAATGCAAGATCCTTAAAAGACAAATCTTAGCTCAAACACTACAAATCACGACTGAAGATATTATAGCAATAAATACTAATACCTTAGCACTTATTCGCTACAAAAATTTGGAGACCATTAATTTTAAAATTGGTACAGTTTCCGAAGATCAACTAAAAATTCTTAACACTTATAATAAACCGTCTGAACATTTAAAGGTTTTAAACCAAATGAAAGCCATAGAGCGTTGGACTTCTACTCTTAAAAATGAAGATGATCATCAACAGCACAGTACAGAAATTGCAATTCCGAAACTTAAAAATGGCCATTATATTATTTTCGGACAAGTCTTAAACGATAGTAATACATATGCCTTTAAAGAAATACAAGTCACTGATATCGCATATGTCCAAAAGGAAGATAAAAAGAATACAATCTACCAAATCATAGATAGAACTCACGGAAAACCTATTACAGATGCCTCTGTTAGGCTTACTTTTTTCAAAAACTATAAAAACAATTATAAAACCGAACACTATACAACTAACAAGAATGGTGAAATTTCAATTTCAAAACAAAACTATTCACGTTCACGAATCTCTCTGAAAATCACAACAACAAACGATACTGCTGTATTTAAAAACCTTTATGTAAACCGTTATTATAGTTATGATAATAATAAACCTAAGGATAAAGGCTTTCTGTTTTCAGACAGAAGTATATACAGACCTGGTCAAACCCTATACTTTAAAGGTATTATTATGACCACTAAAAATAATAAACCTGAAGTACTTTCAAACAAGCATATTAATGTAACCTTGTATAATGCCAATAGTGAAGAAGTAAAAAAACTAGCGCTCGTTACCAATACATTTGGTTCAGTTTCTGGAGAATTCATATTACCAAGCAATGGATTAACAGGTAATTTCTTCCTGAAATTAAATGGCTATAATACTATTAATACTTCCCATTCTTTTTCAGTAGAAGAATATAAACGTCCAAAATTTGAAGCGACATTCAAACCCGTATCAGAAACGTATAAAGTTAATGATACTATAAACATAAATGGAAATGCATTGGCTTATGCTGGAAGTAGTATTACAGATGCAAAAGTAATCTATCGTGTACACCGAAAAATACGTTATCCTAATTGGTACTATTGGCACAGGCCGTATTTTAATAGTGAACCACAAGAGATTACACACGGAGAAACTACGACAGATGCCTTTGGTAATTTCAACATAAAATTTAAAGCCATTCCTGATGAAAGTGTCGATAAAATGTCGTTGCCTACATTTAACTATGAAGTAACTGCAGATATTACTGATATTAACGGGGAAACACGAAGTACTACAACTGTAGTTAATGTTGGTTATCATGCATTAACAGCTTCTATAATTGTTGCTAATACATTAGATAAAGACAATAAAACACATACCATTAAGATCGACACAAGAAACCTTAATGGTGAATTTGTTCCTGCAAAGGGCACATTAAAAATCTATAAATTAAAAGCACCAAATAGTGTATTAAGATTACGTCCTTGGGCTGCTCCAGATTATAAAAACCTCACTAAATTAGAATTTAAAACCTTGTTTCCTAATGAGGCTTATACTAACGAACACGATAGCAAAAATTGGAATAAAGGAGCGCTTGTACTATCAAAATCGTTTGATACTGAAACATCAAAAACCTTAATATTAGGAAAAATTAAACGCTGGGAATCTGGCAAATACCGCATTGTATTAGAAAGTAAAGATCGTTTTGGTCAAAATGTAAAAGATGAAGTTCAAACCACTATTTATAGCAATGGTGATAAAACATTAGCAGACAACAAACTGTTTCATATTCAAACAAGCAAAACGAGTTATGCTATTGGAGAGACTGTTGATCTTATACTCGGTTCATCGTCTTCGAATATATATGTTACTGTTGAAATTGAAAAAAACAAAACCATTGTAAGTAAGCAATTAATACCATTAAGCAACACTAAAAAAACAATACAGATTCCTGTAAACTCTGAAGATTTAGGTGGTTTTATTGTGCATTATACTTATGCTTTTAAAAACAGCTTTAAAAGTGGAAGCCTTAATATTTCTGTACCGTATCCAAAAACAGATTTAGAAATTGAAACCCTTACATTTAGAGACAAACTTCAACCTGGAACCGATGAAACTTGGCGTTTTAAAATTAAAGGCCCTAAAGGCGAAAAAATCGCTACAGAATTACTAGCAAGTATGTATGATGCATCTTTAGATCAATTTAAAACGCATCACTGGAATTTTAACCCAATACAAAAACCAACCTACTATTCGATATATCGATTACACGCTGGACAGAGTTTTAGAACAAATACTTTTAGAATAGAAAATGCACAGTATAATCATGGTAGTTATACTGTGCAAAACTACGATCAACTTAATTTATTCGGACTCTATTTTAGCGAGTATTATTACGGAAGACAACAGTATTTAAGAAGACTAAATGCAGCTATACCATCAACCTATACTAGTAAAAATGTATCTCATGTAACCAAAGGAATGGTTCAAGGTATTGTAAAAGACAATCTTGGAGAGCTCCTCATAGGTGTTAATATTAATATCAAAGGAACAGATACAGGTACAACTTCTGATTTTGATGGAAAATTTTCAATAAAAGTAAAAAAAGGTGAAACTCTAGTTGTAAGCTATATAGGCTACAAAGCCTTAGAACTAAAAATCTCTAATGACAATTATTATAGTATAACGCTTAATGAAGATAGTGCTGTTTTAGAAGAAGTCATAGTTGTTGCAGAAAGTGCAGCACCAAGAATGGAAAATGATAGTATTGGTTTTGTCAGAGAAGATGATATGGAAATTGCTTTTATGAAAGATAAAAAAGCTCTAGTTTTTAAAAGCAAAACCGAACAAAGTGGAGGTTACATGGTTTCTGAAATTACAAACAAAGAAACAAAGAAACAAAACTTTGACGATGTCAAAATCCGTAAGAATCTTCAAGAAACCGCATTTTTCTTTCCGCAGTTACAAACGGATGAAGAAGGCAATGTGAGTTTTAATTTCACAACTCCTGAAGCCTTAACCAAATGGAAATTGCAATTATTAGCACATACCAAAACCTTAGAAAGCGGAACAACAACTTTAGAAACTGTTACGCAAAAAGAATTGATGGTGCTACCCAATGCTCCTCGTTTTTTACGCGAAGGGGATCAGATTTCTATCAGCACAAAAATTGCAAATTTAACTGACAAACAATTATCTGGACAAGCAAAGCTAGTATTAACTAATCCTATTTCAGGAAAAGATATCACTGAGCATCTTGGCATTTCATTAACAAAGGAAACCGTTCAATTTGTAGTAGATGCTAAAGGAAATACACAAGCTTCATGGACACTTCATATTCCGTTTGATGTTGATGCTGTTCAGTATAAAATTTTAGCGAAAGCAGGAGATTTTAGCGATGGCGAACAAAATGCATTACCTGTGTTAAGCAATAGAATGTTAGTCACCGAAACCTTACCAATGTGGATTAAGAGTAATGAAACACGAACATTTACCTTAGACAAACTCAAAACCAATACCTCAACAACACTTAAGCATCATAAACTCACTTTAGAGATTACATCAAATCCAGCTTGGTATGCTGTTCAAGCTTTACCATATTTGATGGAGTATCCTTATGAGTGTAATGAGCAAACCTTTAGTCGTTATTATGCTAATGCACTAGCAAGTCATATTGCGAATAGCAATCCGAGAATTCAAGAAGTTTTTAACCAATGGAAAAATACAGATGCTTTATTGAGTAATCTTGAAAAAAACCAAGACTTGAAATCGCTTTTAATTCAAGAAACCCCATGGTTACGCGATGCGCAAAGTGAAACAGAGCAAAAAAAACGTATTGCTTTATTATTCGATTTAAACAAAATGAATACTGAATTAGAATTGGCTATACGTAAACTTAAAAACGGTCAGATGGCAAATGGTGCTTGGTCATGGTTTAATGGTGGGCAACCTAACCGCTATATCACACAGCATATCATTACAGGCTTTGGACATCTTAATAAACTAGGAGTAACAAGCACTGAAACTTCGCAAATGCTAACTAAAGCTATAAGCTATTTAGATGCAGAATTTATACAAGAGTATAAAGACATTAAAAAATATAATCCAAAAGCAGATTTATCTAAAGATCATTTAAGTTATACGCAATTGCATTATTTGTATATGCGAAGCTTTTATACTAATAACAAGCCATCAAAAGAGGTTCAATCTATTATGGATTATTACCAAACTCAAATTCAAAAGTATTGGTTAAGTCGCTCCTTATATGCAAAAGGACTAATGGCATTAGTTGTTAATAGAATGGATGACAAAACAACATCAGAAAGAATATTAAAGTCATTACGTGAAACGAGTATCACTTCGGAAGAATTAGGTATGTACTGGAAAGAAAATACCAGCTCATGGTATTGGTATCAAGCACCAATAGAAACACAAGCCTTATTAATTGAAGTTTTTTCTGAAATTGAAAATGATGCCACAACTATCGATAATCTAAAAATCTGGTTACTTAAAAACAAGCAAACCAACCGTTGGCAAACTACTAAAGCTACAACAGATGCTATCTATGCCTTATTATTACAAGGAAGTGATTGGCTAAGTGTAACGGATATGGTTGACGTGGTTTTAGGTGGAAAAGAGATTGAAGCTTCAAAATTAGAAAACGTAAAAACAGAGGCTGGTACAGGCTATTATAAAACGTCATGGTCTGCTTCTGAAATATTATCAAACATGGCAACCGTAAAACTCACAAAAAAAGGCGATGGTATTGCTTGGGGAAGTTTATACTGGCAATATTTTGAAGATTTAGATAAGATTACTTCTGCCGAAACACCTCTTAAATTACAGAAAAAACTCTTCAAAAAAACCAATACGGCAACTGGAGAACAAATTACTGAAATTACATCTAAAACCAATTTAAAAGTTGGCGACTTGGTAAGAGTTCGTATTGAATTACGAAGTGATCGTGCTATGGAATTTGTTCACATGAAAGATATGCGTGCTGCAGGATTAGAACCTATAAATGTATTATCACAATACAAATACCAAGATGGTTTAGGCTATTATGAAAGTACAAAAGACGCTTCTACTAATTTCTTTTTCGATTATTTACCAAAAGGAGTTTATGTTTTTGAGTATGACTTAAGAGTTAATAACGCTGGACATATGAGTAACGGCATCACAACAATTCAAAGTATGTATGCTCCAGAGTTTAGTAGTCATAGTGAAGGTGTAAAAATAAAAGTAGAATAATTAGAAAAATTTCCTACACGAAACCATTAAAATTATTATTTTTCAATTTCAAAATTTAATCAAAGAATGAAAAAACTCTTAACTATTACATTACTATTTTTAGTAACCATGTCTTTTGCTCAAGACATTTCGATCACGAAAAGTGACATTTTTAAAGACAAAAAGAAACATTCATTTCTAAGTTTCAGTCTAGAAGCCGATAATGGTGGTATTGTGACTATTAGATCTTATTATGCAGGTTTTGGAAGATTAAAAGGTTATTACATCCAGTATTTTGATAACAACCTAAAGCTTATAAAAGAATTAAATTATGAAGTAAAAAATAAAACGATTAGAAATGCTTTTCTAAAAGATAATCAATTACATCTTATTGAAGTTGAAACGCTAAAAAAAGAAGATAAGATTGCTATTAATGTAGCGTCTTCCGATTTAAACACATTAAGTTTCTCTAATAAAACGCTTCTTGATTTTTCTGAAGATAATGTGAAAAAATATTTCGGTGTTATGATATTTCCATTTTTCTTCGATAATGGATTTAGCCAAGCTGATGGTAATCATATGGGAGAAGTTATCATGTCTGCAAATAAAAAGTTTTTCGCAATAAATTTTGACTTTAAAAACAAAGAAAAAGAAACTCATAAGGTTTTTGTTTTCAATGATAATTTCGAACAAGTTTATGATAAACTTATCGTTAAAGATATTAAGGATAAATTATTTGTTTACAAAAGTTTTCAAGTAGATGGTGAAGATGGCACTATATATTTTCTAGGAAAAGCTTACGAAGGCGGAAAAAGAAAATCGAAAAAGAAAGGTAAAGTAAACTATCATTATGAGTTAAATAAAATTAATGCAGAAGGCGAACAAAGTATTAGTTTTAAAAGCGAAGACAAATACATAGAATCTTTGTATTTAGTCAAAAACAGTGAGCGTTTGGCTTGTGTTGGTTTTTTTGGAAACAAAGAAGAATATAAACTAAACGGTGTATGTATTTATGATTTAGATCCAAAGACATTACAAACAAATTTTAATAAGTTTAATGATTTTTCTAATGAATTCCTTACCGACAAATATGGAAATAGAGAGGGTAAAAAGAAACGAAAAAAAGCAAAAGGAATTAATAATATCGATTTTAAAGGCGTGTACTTAATGGCCAATAATGATATTGTTATTAATGCTGAAGAATTCTTTATTACAACACATACTTCAATGGGTGCTAACGGAAGCATGAGTACGCGTACTGTTTATCATTATAATGACATTATGGCTATGCGATTAGACGCTCAAGGTAATTTAAAATGGGCAAGAAATATTAATAAAGCACAAGTAGGAACTGTAAATAGTTCGTATACAAGTTTACCTGTAAATGAATCTACTTACTTTTTTATCAATTGTTCTGACAATGTAAAAAAACTAAGTGCAGATCGTATTTCATTTAAACAAACATCATCAAAAAGATCAAATCTCTACGCGATTTCTATTGATGGAGACGGCAATTTTGATTACAAAAAATTAATTGATGATAAAGAATCAAAAGTCTATTACAAAGTCAATAATGGTGTTATCAATATCAATAATCAAAGTTTATTTTTACTAGGAGAACGAAAGAAAAACGGTCGTATCATAAAATTACAAGTAAACTAAATTAACACTTAACTTATATAGTACAAACCTGCAAAATTCATTTATTGCAGGTTTTTTTAAGCTTTAAACAACCATAATTATCACTTAAACATTTCTTTAAAATTTCCATTATACTAAAAATCACTATATTCATATACTAACTAATACTAAATATTATGAATTCAAAAGTGTTTTTGGTCTTGAGAATATTACTCGGCCTATTTGTTTTATTCTTTGGTCTTAACAAACTTATTCCCGGTGGATTAATTGAAATGCCTCAACCAACTGGTGATGCAGGAGCTTACTTTGGAGCATTGGCCACCTCAAAAACTCTAATGCTCGTCGCCATAGTTGAGGTCGTTGCAGGATTGACGCTTATTGTTAATAAATTTGGAGCTTTACTCGCTTTGATTTTAATGAGTGTATCTGTAAATGCTGTATTATTTCACGCTGTATTAGATCCAGGAGGCATTGGTGGCGCACTTGCATTACTTGTTTTAAATAGCGCTGTAATATTTGGTTATAAAGACAAATACAAAGCTTTATTAAACTAGATGATTTTTTACATAAAAAAGAGGTTTTAAAAAGCCTCTTTTTTATGTAATCCATTTAGTAATAAGTGCTAATTGTCCCATATTCAATATCCACTTATCAGCGTGATACATATTTTGCGAAAACTCAAAAAAAACACCCAAGCGGCATTTATTAGTATAAAAGATGTGCCACATTTTATTGCATTCTTCGCTCCTACTGCCTTTGCTACAGCTGTTTCTGAGTTTATTGATGATCAAGCATTAACAAATAAGACGCTAATTGATAAAAAACAGTGTTGAAATAAAAAGTTTTCAAGAAACACTACCTACAATACATATAGGTCTTAGTACTTAAATAGAAAGCTTCCTGCTTTGAATCGCTTCTTTTCGGGAAAACATTTCTATTGTATTTCAGGAGGAAAGCCTTTGAGTACTTTTTTGACAATAGCTATAAATTGTGCTTCACATTTTTCGGGAGTAGCATTGGGTCTATAATTAGATTCTGAAACCGCTTGCCAAAAGAGTCCGTTATTAGTCTCATCAACAAATTCAAAAACAATTTCTCTTGCCATTTGTGTTTGCCCAATAGGCAAACCAATAGTGATTCCACCACCTACCTGACCACCAGTTCCTCCAATACCTACTCCAACATTATTACCAGACTGTTGTTGAAACTCGACACTTTTAATATTTATAAGAAAATCTGGTTTTTCTGAGATTAAATACCCGCTACTTAGTAAGGCATTATCTAAAGCTTTGTATAAGCGTTTAGTATCTAAATCACTCATTCCTGATGTCATATCTGAATAGTAATTATAGGTTTTATAGGCATCGAAATTAGTCGTTTTCTCGTAGTCGTAATTTACTCTAATAGAGCTACAAGACATAACAAGACTCAATACTAATATACTAATTATACGTTTCATTCCTTTTTAGTTTAAAGGTAATGAAAAAGCTATTCCTTTACAATTCTGCAAGTTACTTCATGCAATTGAGTCTAGCGTTAAGGATGGAATTATTGTTGGAGCTCCTCAAAGAGAGCGACTGATGAGAGCCTGACCCTTTGGAGTCCT
Organism: Flavobacteriales bacterium 33_180_T64; assembly: GCA_002162685.1. Classification (GTDB taxonomy): domain Bacteria; phylum Bacteroidota; class Bacteroidia; order Flavobacteriales; family Flavobacteriaceae; genus Psychroserpens. The sequence continues at coordinate 122,711 of MAAQ01000018.1, read as the reverse complement.
TTCTACGAAAAAGGGTAACACCCAATTTAATTATGCTTAATAACTGAAAAAATTAATTATTAAGCATTTTCCAAAGTTTATCTTTTAGATCTATAATACCTTGCTGCGCTACCGAAGAAATAAACATATATTGAATTGGAAGTGTCTTATCTAATTCTTGTTTGAGTTCTGCTTTAAGCTCATCATCCAACATATCGCATTTAGAAATGGCAATCATACGTTCTTTATCCAACATTTCTGGATTGTAGCGTTTAAGCTCGTCTAATAAAATATCGTATTGTTTACGAATATCATCGGCATCGGCAGGAATCAAAAACAACAATATTGAATTACGTTCTATATGACGTAAAAAATAATGCCCGAGTCCTTTACCTTCGGCTGCCCCTTCAATAATTCCTGGGATATCTGCCATAACAAAAGTCTGATAATCACGGTACTCTACAATCCCTAAATTAGGTTTAAGCGTTGTAAATTCATAATCTGCAATTTTTGGTTTTGCAGCTGTAACAACAGACAATAAGGTTGACTTTCCTGCATTTGGAAACCCTACTAAACCTACATCGGCAAGAATTTTAAGTTCAAGTGTAACTTTTCTCTCTTCTAGGTCTTCACCAGGTTGCGCATAACGAGGTGTTTGATTTCGGGAATTTTTAAAATGCCAGTTCCCTAATCCGCCACGTCCACCTTGGGCAACAATTTGTTCTTCATTTTCGTCTGTAATTTCGAATAAAACTTCATCTGTTTCAGTATCTTTAATAACAGTTCCTAATGGGACATCTATATAAACATCTTCTCCATCGGCTCCAGTACTTCTACTTTTACTTCCATGACCACCATGACCAGCTCTTGCATGACGCTTAAACTTTAGGTGAAGAAGTGTCCAAAGATTAGAGCTACCACGAATTATAATATGACCTCCTCGGCCACCATCACCACCATCTGGGCCTCCTTTTTCTATATATTTTTCACGATGTAAGTGTGCAGAACCTTGGCCTCCTTTACCAGAAGACACATGTATCTTAACGTAGTCAACAAAATTTCCCTCTGTCATAGTTCTTATATTATCTAAAATCGATTAACCGATTAAGTCTTGTTATAATTTATCAATTACAGCATTTAAACGCACTGTAATTTCTTTGATACTCCCAACACCATCAACACCAAAATACTTATCTTGGCTTGCATAGTAGTTTTTTAAAATAGCAGTTTTTTTATAGTATTCTGTAATACGATTTCTAATGATTGATTCATCAGCATCGTCTTTTCTTCCACTTGTTTTACCACGTTCTAATAAGCGTCCAACTAATACTTCATCATCAACTTCCAATGCTATCATAGCATTAATTTGAGAATCTTTATCAGCCATTAATTTATCTAAAGCTTCAGCTTGAGCATTCGTTCTTGGAAAACCATCAAAAATAAAACCTTTAGCATCGGCATTCTTTTCAACTTCAGCATTAAGCATGTCTATTGTTACCTGGTCTGGAACCAATTCACCTTTATCCATATAAGATTTAGCTAACATCCCTAAAGCGGTTTCATGTTTTATATTATATCTAAAGACATCTCCTGTTGAAATATGCACTAGATTATATTTATCTTTTAAAAAATTAGCTTGTGTTCCTTTTCCTGCGCCTGGAGGTCCAAATAGCACTAAGTTGGTCATGTGTTGTGTTGTTTTTAATTGATATATTTCAGGTAAATCACGTCCTAACTGGTTATAATCAAGACCATAGCCTACGATAAATTTATTAGGAATCTCTTTACCTACATAGTGTAATTTATAATCTTTTTTATACGCTTCTGGTTTGTAAAAAAGTGTCGCTATTTTAAGTTCATCTACACTTTCGTTTTTAAAAATGCGATGTACTTCCTCAAGGGTATTGCCAGAATCTATAATATCTTCTAGTATCACTACTTTTCTACCAGACAAATCTTGTGTTAATCCAATAAGGCGGTGAATATCTTCGGTTGATTTTAAACCTTCATATGATGCCAATTTGATAAACGTAACTTCACAAGGTTTTGGATATTTTTTTACAAAATCACTTACAAACATAAATGACCCATTCAAAATACCAATAAATACGGGCACTTCATCTTGCATATCATTTGCAATTTCATCAACCAGGCGTTGCACGGTTGCATCAAGATCTTTCTCTGAAATAAAAGGTTTGAAGTATAAATCGTGTAGTTTAATCACTAGATTTTGATTTTAAAAAGGCAAAGATAATCAATAGATTGTCTATTAGCGATTTTTGAATTCCATTTTTGTGCATTAACTCATCTTTGCTTTCTATTTTATAATGTATTTTTGTGCAACGAAAGCGATATTTTAACTTTTTAGATTTCCATTGTTATGGAAAACACTATGACTTATTTTTCTTCAGATTTTAAACTCGGCATCCTAGGTGGTGGACAATTAGGTAAAATGATGCTCTATAGCACGAGAAAATTTGATATCTCGACACATGTTATGGATTCAAGTGATGAAGCACCATGCAAGATAGCTTGCAATACATTTACTTTAGGTGATTTAATGGATTTTGATGCCGTTTATAACTTTGGGAAACACGTGGATGTATTGACATTTGAAATTGAAAATGTAAATGTAGATGCTCTTGAACAATTAGAAAAAGAAGGTAAAAAAGTATATCCATCTTCAAAGACTCTAAAAACCATTCAAAATAAAGCAACGCAAAAATTGTTTTATAGAGATCATCAAATTCCTACATCAGATTTTACGCGATTTGCTTATCTCTCTGAGATTAAAGATGCTATTGACAATGGTGGATTAGAATTCCCATTTGTATGGAAAGCTGCCAAATTTGGTTATGATGGAACAGGTGTGAAAATGGTACGCCAGTTTTCAGACCTAAAAGACTTACCAACTGGAGAGTGTATTGCAGAAGATTTGGTACCATTCAAAAATGAATTAGCGGTTATTGTTGCTAGAAATGATCGCGGAGATGTAAAGACCTATCCTGTTGTTGAAATGGAGTTTCATCCAGAAGCTAACCAAGTAGAATATGTTATTTGCCCTGCAAGAATTGACAAAACTGTTGCTAAAAAAGCCCGAGAGGTAGCATTGGAGGTTTCAAAAGCATTTAATCATGTTGGATTACTAGCTGTAGAAATGTTTCAAACTGAAAACGATGAGATTTTAGTGAATGAAGCTGCTCCAAGACCTCATAACTCTGGACATCAAACTATTGAAGCAAGTTACACTTCTCAATTTGAGCAACACCTTAGAGCTATTTTAAATCTCCCGTTAGGAAAAACAGAAAGTAAAACAGGTGGTATTATGGTGAATCTTGTTGGTGCCGAAGGTTATACAGGAGATGTTGTATATCAAAACATTGAAGATATTATGCAGCTTGATGGTGTAACACCGCATATCTATGGAAAAAAGCAAACCAGACCATTTCGTAAAATGGGACATGTAACCATAGTAAATGAAGATATAAACGAGGCAAGACGCATTGCTCAAAAAGTAAAAGAAACGATTAAAGTAATAAGTAAATAGTTATGAGTAAAGTAGCGGTAATTATGGGAAGTAAAAGTGATCTTCCTGTTATGCAAGATGCCATAGACATCTTAAAAGAGTTTCATATCGACGTAGAAGTAGATATTGTATCTGCACACAGGACTCCTGAAAAATTATTCGATTTTAGTAAACATGCACATTCTAGAGGTATAACAGTAATTATTGCTGGAGCTGGAGGTGCTGCACATTTACCTGGAATGGTTGCATCCTTATCACCTTTACCTGTAATTGGTGTACCAGTAAAAAGTAGCAACTCTATTGATGGTTGGGATTCTATTCTATCTATACTTCAAATGCCTGGAGGTGTTCCTGTAGCTACTGTAGCCTTAAATGGCGGAAAAAATGCTGGTATTTTAGCTGCACAAATTATTGGAGCATCTGATAAAAATGTACTTAAAACAATATTGGATTATAAAGAGCGTTTGAAAGCTAAAGTTATTGAATCTTCAAAAAACTTGTAGTTCATTCATAAAAAAACCTCGATTTTACTCGAGGTTTTAAAGCTATTAATCAATTTTTACTAAAGACTTACCAAAGTAAGTATTTAATAGTAATACAAAAGTAATAATTAATTTAACATAGTGTTCTTAACTTTTAGTTAATGCTAAAAAAATAAAAATATTTATCCCATTTAAGCATTTGATTAACAATTACATAAAAGAACAGACATTTACAAAACAGAACCTAAACCTTTAGTTGTTCTTACAAAATTACAACTAATCATTTGAGTTTAATTAACGATCAAGACAACATATTAATACATTTAATTAAAGATGAGTATTTTAAATTCTAAATTCAAAACAGCCTATCATACAGCACCTTTTTCTAAAATCAAAGATGAAGATTATTTACCTTCATTTTTAACGGCAATTAAAAAGGCAAAAGCAGAAATTAATGCTATAACATTAAATACTGAAGTGCCAACTTTTGAGAACACAATAGCTGCATTAGATTTTTCGGGTGAAGAATTAGATCGACTCTCAAGTATCTTTTTTAATTTGAATAGTGCTGAAACAAATGATCAAATTCAAAAAATTGCTCAAGAAGTTTCTCCTCTCCTATCAGAATTCAGTAATGACATTACATTAAATGAAGACTTATTTAAACGTGTAAAAGCAGTTTATAATAACAAGAACTCTTTAAACCTAACGAAAGAACAACAAACACTTCTCGATAAAAAATATAAAAGTTTTTCTAGAAATGGCGCTAATCTTTCTGAAGACAAAAAGATTCAGCTTCGTGATATTGACAAAAAACTAAGTCAACTTAAACTAAAATTTGGTGAAAATGTTTTAGCAGAAACTAATGCATTTGAAATGCATCTCACTAATGAAAGTGATCTAGATGGATTACCCGATGGTGCTAAAGAAGCTGCTCAGCAATTAGCAGAATCTAAAGATAAAGATGGTTGGTTAATCACATTAGATTATCCAAGTTACATTCCATTTATGACCTATGCAAACAACAGAAAATTACGTCAAGAATTAGCATTAATTGCGGGTTCAAAAGCCTTCAAAGGCAATGACTTAGACAATCAAGATAATGTTCTTCAAATTACGAAACTACGTTATGACCGTGCTAATTTACTAGGCTATAAAACACATGCGCATTTTGTTTTAGAAGAACGTATGGCAAAAACACCTGAGACGGTTGAAAATTTCTTAAATGAATTACTTGAAAAAGCAAAACCTGCTGCTGAACAAGAATTTAAAACCTTAGAAGCTTTTGCAAAAGATTTAGATGGGATTGACATGCTTCAAAAATGGGATAGCTCTTATTATGCTGAAAAATTAAAGCAAAAATTATTCAGTTTAGATGATGAGCAACTAAAACCCTATTTCAAATTAGAAAATGTTATTGATGGTGTTTTTACCATTGCTGAGCGACTATACGATTTAAAATTTGAAGAGATAGATAACATCGACAAATACCACAACGATGTATTAACCTATAAAGTGACAGATACTAAAGGCGATTTAATCTCTATTTTTTATGCTGATTTTTTTCCAAGATCAGGAAAAAGAAATGGTGCTTGGATGACCGTTTACAAACCACAATACATAAAAAATGGAGTCAACGACAGACCACACATTTCTATTGTTTGTAACTTTACTAAACCCACAAAAAGTAAACCTTCACTTCTTACTTTTAATGAAGTCACCACGTTATTTCATGAGTTTGGTCATGCTTTACATGGCATGCTAGCAAATACAACATATCCAAGCTTATCAGGCACAAGTGTCTATTGGGATTTTGTAGAATTACCAAGTCAGGTTTTAGAAAACTGGTGTTTTGAAAAGGAAGCTTTAGAACTCTTTGCCACACATTATGAAACTGGTGATGTTATTCCGATGGAATTAATTGATAAGATAAAAGCTTCAGCAACATTTCATGAAGGTATGCAAACCTTAAGACAAATTAGTTTTGGCTTATTAGATATGTCGTGGCATGCTAATGAATCACTAGATACAATTACATCTGTAAAAGCACATGAACAAAAAGCGTTTGAGAATACAAAACTTTTTCCTGATGTTGAAGAAAATTGTATGAGTACTGCTTTTTCACATATTTTTCAAGGCGGCTATAGCTCTGGGTATTACAGTTACAAATGGGCTGAAGTTTTAGATGCTGATGCATTTGAATACTTTTTAGAGGAAGGTGTATTTAACAAAGCCGTTGCTAAAAAATTTAAGGACAATGTGCTCTCTCAAGGAGGTATAGAAGATCCAATGACACTTTACAAACGTTTTAGAGGAAAGGCACCAAAACCAGACGCACTATTGAAACGCGCAGGATTGATTGATAATTAACAGAAGACAACTCTATTCTATTAAACCGAAAATAACACTTCGGTTTTTTTTATTCAAAAAAATAAACTTTCAATAATTATTGAAAGTTTAAAATATTTCATATATTTATCATCATGAACTACGATGAAGCAAAAATAAAATTTGTAAGTACCTGGGGAAGTTTAGGCTCCCTTTGGGGAATTAATAAGGCTATGGCCCAGATACAAGCTTTGCTTTTTATTTCTACAAAACCATTATCAATGGAAGAGGTTATGGCAGAACTTAAAATCTCTAGAGGTAATACAAGCATGAATCTTCGTCAGTTAATAGATTGGGGAATTGTCACAAAAGAAATCATTCCTGGAGAACGCAAAGAATTTTTTACGACAGAAAAAGATGTTCAAGAATTAGCAAGAACAATAGCTAAAGAACGTAGCAGAAGAGAAATTCAACCTGTAATTAAAGTTTTAAAAGACGTGTCGTCTATAAAAGATGACGGTACAAAAAAAACAAGAGAACTCATCAAACAAACAAAAGCTTTACACGATTTAACAGAGACTGCAGATGACATGATTAATAAATTGGTTAACCAAAAACAAAACTGGATTACAAAGTCTTTATTAAAACTCATTAAATAAAAAAATTTAAAATATACTTTCAATTTTTTCTGAAAGTTCAATATATACAACAAATAATGAAAAAAATTATAACTCATAAAACATTAATGTTACTTATAGTAAGTGTATGGTTCATTAATGGTCTTTTTTGTAAAGTCTTACATTTTGTCCCTAGACATGAAGAGATTGTTAGTAGAATTTTAGGAAATACATATTCAAGCCCTTTTACTGTCTTTATAGGAATCCTAGAAATTTTAATGGCAATTTGGATTGTATCTGGTTATAAATCAAAATTAAATGCAGCATTACAAATTATAATTATAGCTCTAATGAATATTCTCGAATATATTCATGTACCAGATTTACTTCTATGGGGAAAATCAAATATTCTTTTTGCTATTCTTTTCATCTGTATAGTGTATTACACAAACTTCAAATATTATAGAAATCATGTTAGCAACTCTTAAAAACCACCCATTCGCTGTAGAAGCATTTTTTAACAGTTCTCTAGTATTAACCTTTGCTGTTCCAAAAGAACAATTACAATCACTAATTCCTGAGTGTTTGAGTTTAGACACTTTTCAAGACAAGTGGGCTTTTGTTGCTGTAGCTATGGTTGAAACTAAAGACTTAAGACCAAAAGGTCTACCAAAGTTTTTAGGTAATGATTTCTTTTTAATAGGGTATCGCATTTTTGTCCGTTATACTAACAAAGCTGGAAAGCGTCTTCGTGGTTTATACATAATAAAATCAGAAACAGATAAAAAGAAAATGGCATTCATGGGCAATATTTTCACACATTATAATTACACAACTACAGATATTACCAAAACCCATTATAATAATTCACTAGATATAATTTCGGAACAATCAAATTTCAATATTACTATAAGTAAAACAGAAACAGATATTGAGTTGCCAAACAATTCACCATTTACAAATTGGAAAGAGGCAAGACGATTTGCTGGTCCTTTACCATTTACATTCACTTATAATAAAGAAACAAAAGAAGTTTTAATCATTGAAGGTGTAAGATTAAACTGGAAACCTAAACCCGTGAAAGTTATTAATTACACTATTGATTATTTAGATTCCCTACAGTTAAATAATCATGTTTTAGCAAATACATTTATAATACAAAATATTCCATATTACTGGAAACAAGGCAAAATAGAATTATGGAAATAGAAAGAAAAAAATTTCAAGGAGTTCTAAATATTTTAAGTTTTAACAGACATTTTTATGTGATTGGACTTACAATTTTAGCATTAATAACAGCTAGCTGGATATTATTTAATTGGTCTAACCTAATCTATTGGATCATTATTATAGCTTTTATTTATGGTCTATTGATGCCTTTGATTGTTTCAGTTTATGTTTATGACCTTTCTGATTATTATAATTTTAAATGGTTAAAACATTGTAATATATTGGATTCTAACACAAATCAAATTATCAATATAAATGCTGGTTTTGATGAAACCAGTTTTATTCTTAAAACCAATTTTCCAAAATCAAATTTACAAGTGTTCGATTTTTATAATCCTAAACAGCATACTGAACCTGCAATAATAAGAGCACGAAAAGCTAGTTTAGTTTACCCTAATACACAACAAATAAAAACTAACGAAATTCCTTTAGATGATAAATCAATTGACATCATTTTTCTACTATCTGCTGCACATGAAATAAGATCGCATAAAGAAAAGATTATTTTCTTAAAAGAATGCAATAGAATATGTAAATCAAACGGAAAAATTGTAATGGTTGAGCACCTAAGAGATTTACCAAACTTCCTAGCGTTCTCTGTTGGGTTTACACATTTTTTCTCCAAAAAATCTTGGAAAAAAGCCTACAAAGAAGCAGGGTTTTCCTCCATATCAGAAACTAAATTCACACCATTTATGTCAATTTTTAACTGCATTAAATAAAAACACAAAAAAGATGACTATTCATTTACAAATAATCGGGTTTCTATTAATAATACTATCTCTAATACATATTATATTCCCAAGGTACTTCAATTGGAACAAAGAGTTAAAAACATTGAGCTTAATCAATAGACAAATGATGACTGTGCATACATTTTTTATTGCCTTAGTTGTATTTCTTATGGGATTACTTTGCTTAACCTCATCTGTAGAACTCGTAGAAACAGATTTTGGTAAAAAAATAACACTTGGACTTCTCTTTTTTTGGACCATTAGATTACTCTTTCAATTTTTTGTTTACTCATCAAAGCTTTGGAAAGGAAAAAAATTCGACACTATAGTTCATGTTTTCTTTTCTCTGCTCTGGATTTATTTTAGTGTTATTTTTTCAATCGTTTCTTTTTCATAACCATTATTTAATTTTCAAAAATCAACATTATGAAAACACAATCCATCTTATATAACAACCGTTCGGAAAAAACCAAAATAGAAATGGTTGATTTGTACAATGAAGCTACAGAAGATTATGAATTCTGGAGTAAAGATTTTAATATGCACTTTGGGTATTACAGTCCGTTTAAAACAAATCTATTCAAAAGAGACTCCATGCTTAACGAAATGAATCGCCAAGTCCTCAATCGTCTTGAGAATAGACCTAAAGAAAATACATTAATTGATTTAGGTTGTGGAATGGGTGGTTCTATGCGATATGCATTAAAACAAAATCAAATCAGTTCTGCTTTTGGTGTTACGCTTTCTGACTTTCAAGTCACAAAAGGTAATGCTTTACTAAACGGCTTAAATGGTACTATTTTAAAAGAGAATTATAATAAAACATCTTTTAAATCTAATACGTTTCATAGTGCCTTAGCTATAGAAAGTTTTTGTCATTCTGGTCATAGTGTAATCTCAATAAAAGAAGCACATCGAATCTTAAAACCAGGTGGTCGCTTAGTCATTGCTGATGCCTTTTTAAAAAAAGAAGACTCTCAATTATGCTCTGGAAGTCAATTTGCATATCATAGATTATGCAATCATTGGAGTCTAGAAAAACTAGAAAACATTAATGATTATAAACAAAAATTAAAAGATATTGGCTTTACTAAAGTCGTTGTAGAAAACATGTCGTTTCGTGTAGCGCCTTCAGTATTACATGTCCCATTTGCAATAGTTGGGTTTGCATTTAAAACATTATGGACTAACAAAGCATTAAAAAAGGAAAGTCTTCACAATTTAAAAGGATCTTTCTATGCTTTACTTTCTGGCTTACACATGAAAAGCTTTGGATATTATATCATTACAGCAACTAAAAATTAAATAACAATTTATACTTCGGAAATATGAACACAATAACAATAGCTGGAGGAAGCGGTTTTTTAGGTCAAGTACTTGAAAACTATTTTTCAAAAAAAGGACATTTAGTCTATGTCTTAACACGTCATCCTAAACGAAATAATGAGGTCTATTGGAACGCTAAAGAACTAGAAGAATGGACAAAACTATTAGAGCAAACAGATGTACTCATCAATCTTACTGGCAAATCTGTAGATTGTAGATATACAGAAGCGAATAAAACACTTATTTACGATTCTAGAATAGACGCGACACATGCTTTGGGGCTAGCTATTAACTTATGTGAAAACCCACCAAAACTATGGATAAATTCATCTACTGCAACCATATACAAACACTCTATAGACAAACAAATGACTGAAGAACATGGTGATATTGGTGATGACTTTTCCATGAATATTGCCAAATCGTGGGAGAAAGCCTTCTACACTATCACCAACCCAAAAACAAGAAAAATTGCATTGCGCACCTCAATCGTCATGGGCAAACATGGAGGAGCAACACAACCATTAAAAAACTTAGTGAAATTTGGTTTAGGTGGAAAACAGGCTTCAGGAGAACAAAAAGTAAGTTGGATTCATGAACTTGATTTTTCAAGAGCCATTGAATTTTTAATTCTGAATGAAAGCCTAGAAGGTCATTTCAATCTCGCAGTACCCAAACCAACAAATAATAAAATACTAATGAAAAACTTAAGGAAAGTAATGAAAGTACCATTTGGTATTTCGCACCCAGAATGGCTTATTAAACTTGGCGCTAAAATTATTGGCACAGAATCAGAATTGGTTTTAAAAAGTAGAAATGTGATTCCAAAACGATTGCTAGACAATCAATTTAAATTTATACATTCAGATATTGAAATGGCTCTTAATGATCTTTTAAAATAATAATTATGACATTCTTAAAAGCATATTGGAAAAATCTTATACTTATAAATTATGAAATTGCCCCTAACCTTTTAAAACCTTATGTCCCAAAAGGAACCGTTCTAGATTTTTATAATGGCAAATGCTATATAAGTCTTGTGGGATTTATGTTTATGGACACAAAAGTATTAGGTCTAAAACTTCCTAATCATATCAACTTCGAAGAAGTGAACTTAAGGTTTTATGTTAAACATAATGATAAAAGAGGTGTTGTATTTATTAAAGAAATTGTTCCAAAACCTTTAATCACATATGTTGCTAATTCTATTTATCACGAGCATTATCAAACTCATAAAATGTCGCATAAATGGGTCCATAATGAGCAATTTAATTATTTTGAATACCGATGGAAATTAAACAGTATTTGGCAAACTATTTCTGTAAAAACCGAAAACACATACACTCAAATTAGTGAGCATTCTGAAACTCAATTTATAACCGAACATTATTTTGGTTATACCAAACATGACAATACAACTTTTGAATATGAAATTGTACATCCTACATGGCAACAGTTAAAAGTAATTGATTATAAAATTGATCTAGACTTCAAAGCCAATTATGGAGAAGCCTTTGCATTTTTAAACCATACAAAGCCAACTTCAGTAATTCTTACCAAAGGATCACAGGTCGTTGTAAAAAACAAAAAAACCATACACCGTTAAAACTTTAGATAAAATCAAATTTTTACGTTATTTTTGAATCTAAATTTTTAGAAAAAAAATGCCAAAACACATCATAGATCCTAACCAATGGATTAATCTATATTCTGATTATCTATTTAATTACACTATCACGCGTGTAAATGATAGAGAAATCGCTAAAGATTTAGTACAAGACACCTTCGTTGCTGGCTTAAACTCTATGAAAAATTTTAAAGGTGAAGCGAGTGAACGCACTTGGCTTATTTCTATTTTAAAACGTAAAATTATAGATTACTATCGTAAAATTAATTCTAATAAAGGTAAAGCCGAAGTTAGAATGAGTTACAGTAGTGATGAAAATGAAGGAGACTGGTTAGAAGAACGTGTTGCTGATCCTTTTGATAAAACAGCAGAAAACACTATTGAAAATACCGAATTAGGCTTAGCTATTGAAAACTGCTTGGGGAAACTACCTAAAAAACAAGCGCAAGTTTTTGAAATGAAGACAATTCTTAACTACGATACCGAAGCTATTTGTAATGAATTAGACATAACTGCGTCTAACCTTTGGGTAATAATTCATAGAGCAAGAACAGCTATGGCGAGTTGCCTTGAAGAAAATTGGTTTTAAATTATGAATAACAAAATTATAATTCCTTGCGAAAAAGCTAATCATGTATGTGACAAAACACAATACAAGGAAGCGACTTTATGGGAAAAAATAAAATTAAATATACATTTGATATATTGTAATGCGTGTAGAGGATACACAAAAAACAATAGCAAATTAACAAAACTGATGACTAAAAAACCTATAGTTTTAGAGTATTCAGAAAAGGAAAGTTTAAAATCTAACTTTAACAAAGAACTAACTAAGCACCAATAAAATCACCAACCACAAAATAGGTAAACTCTCTACCCAAAAAGCACTATAGTATTTATTCTGATTTTCTTTCGAAAACATCAAAAACAGTACTGATATAGTAGTTATCACTATAGTAATCATCACATCTTTTGAATTGATACCATCTTTAAAATAGTCTAATAAAAAAAAGGCAAATAACAATAAAAAACCTACAATCTTAGTTTTCTTTATTCCTATTTTTTGAGGAATAGTAGCTAATCTCAAGCTATCATAGCTTAAGTCTCTTATTTCAAAAGGAAGCATTAACACTAATATAAATAAGAATCGTTGTACTGCAATTATAATGATATCATCAGTAATATCATACGCATTATTAATTACAGGTAAAAAAACGGTAACACCTGTCCAGATTAGAGCAATGATATATATTTTAAGTCCACTAATACTTCTCAAATTTTGATGCTTGTCTAAGAATATCTTTTTTGGCACTATAGGAATGGCATACAAAAACGTAGCAAGTCCAAATGCACCAACATATAGAAGTGTTTTCATGTTTAATTGAAGCGCATAATAACAAAGCACAATAAAACACATTAATGAAAAAATCTGTATTGCTTTTAACCAATTAGCAAGACTGCGATGATGAAACTTTGCTAAGCCAAAATATTTGATGAAATTATATCCGGTTACAGAAGAAAAAAATATAAAATACAACACGTTTTTATCATAAGCTATATCAAGCTGCAATAAAGTCACCCATGACAATGCATACACCGCTAAAGCCACATGAATACTGCTATTAATATAAAAATCTAGTATCGTTTTTAAAACTCGCATTCTACAAAAATAGTTAAACTGTTAATAACCGATTCAAATGGTTGAAAACTTTCATTTTCATTAACAATTAAACTTTAAGATTTGCTTAATTTTGTGCAACAAAACACAACTTAATTTTTAATGAATACAGCAGATTTTTCACTACGTCATATTGGTCCTCGAGAAGCAGATCAAAAACAAATGCTACATACAATTGGTGTAGATTCTATGGAGCAGTTAATCCATCAAACTATTCCTGATGGTATTCTTTTAGAATCAGATTTAGACCTCGATTCTCCAATGAGCGAACAGGAATATTTACTGCATATCTATGAACTTTCTAAGAAGAATAAAGTCTATAAAACTTATATAGGTCTAGGGTATCACCCAACTATTTTACCTGCAGTAATTCAGCGTAATATTTTAGAAAATCCAGGTTGGTATACTGCTTATACACCATATCAAGCTGAGATTGCACAAGGTCGATTAGAAGCACTTTTAAATTTCCAAACCATGGTTACAGACCTTACTGGAATGGAAATAGCAAACGCTTCTCTTTTAGATGAAAGTACAGCTGCTGCAGAAGCTATGAGTTTACTATTTGCTGTTCGTGAAAGAGATCAAAAGAAAGCTGGTATTAATAAATTTTTTGTTTCTGAGAATACTCTTCCACAAACCTTATCCCTTTTACAAACAAGAGCAACTCCAATTGGTATTGAATTAATCATAGAAAATGAAGTTAACTTTGATTTTTCTTCTGAATTTTTCGGAGCCTTATTACAGTATCCAGGAAAACATGGCCAAGTTACAGATATCAAATCATTTATAACAAAAGCAAACGCAGCACGAATTAAAGTTGCTGTAGCGGCAGATATCATGAGCCTTATTAAGCTAGAAGCTCCTGGTAAGTTTGGTGCAGATGTTGTTGTTGGTACAACACAGCGTTTTGGAATCCCAATGGGTTACGGTGGACCACATGCAGCTTATTTTGCGACTAAAAAAGCTTTTAAACGCGACTTACCTGGACGTATCATTGGTGTTACAAAAGACATGAATGATAACAGAGCCTTACGAATGGCTTTACAAACACGTGAGCAACATATAAAACGAGACAAAGCAACATCTAACATTTGTACTGCTCAAGTTTTATTAGCCGTTATGGCTGGAATGTATGCTGTGTATCATGGGCCAAAAGGCTTAGAGCATATCGCTAATGAAATCCATAGTAAAGCAGTAACATTAGCTAACACACTTAAACAAGTAGGATTTAAACAAACCAATACGTCATTCTTTGATACGCTTCATTTTAAAGCAGATGCAAAAGCGATAAAAAAGATAGCTCTAAACAAAAAAATGAATTTTTACTATCCTAGTAAAAATGATGTTGTAATCGCTCTTAATGAAACAGCAACTATTGAAGACTTAAATAAAATAGTTTCAATCTTTGCAAAGAGTATAAAAGCAGATACGATTAAAATCTCTGATATTTCCGAAGAAAATGGAATTGAGAAGACTTTAAAGCGTCAAACAGAATTCTTACAGGATGCTGTTTTTAACTCTCATCATTCTGAAACTGAATTGATGCGTTACATCAAACTTTTAGAACGTAAAGATTTAGCTTTAAACCACTCTATGATTTCATTAGGCTCATGTACAATGAAGCTAAATGCGGCTGCCGAAATGCTGCCATTAAGCTGGTTTAAATGGGGAAAGATTCATCCATTCGCACCTGTTAAACAAGCTAAAGGGTATCATGAAGTTTTGAGAAAATTAGAAAACCAACTCACAGAAATCACTGGATTTGCTGCAACATCATTACAGCCAAATTCTGGTGCTCAAGGTGAATTTGCTGGTCTGATGGTAATTAGAGCTTATCATGAATCTCGAAATGATCATCATAGAAATATTTGTCTTATTCCATCTTCAGCTCACGGAACAAATCCAGCAAGTGCTGTTATGGCTGGCATGAAAGTTATCGTAACAAAATCTACCGAAGAAGGTAATATTGATGTAGATGATTTACGAGAAAAAGCAGAACTACACAAAGACAACCTTTCGGCATTAATGGTAACATATCCGTCAACACATGGCGTTTATGAATCTGCCATAAAAGAAATCACGAAAATTATTCATGATAATGGCGGACAAGTTTATATGGATGGTGCTAATATGAATGCTCAAGTAGGATTAACAAATCCTGGAAAAATTGGAGCAGATGTTTGTCACCTTAACTTACATAAAACATTTGCTATTCCTCATGGTGGTGGTGGACCAGGAGTTGGACCTATTTGCGTAGCAAAACAACTTGTTCCGTTTTTGCCAGGAAACCCGTTAATTAAAACCGGTGGAGATCAAGCAATTTCTGCAATTTCTGCAGCCCCTTTTGGCTCTTCTTTAGTTTGTTTAATCTCTTATGGTTATATCAAAATGTTAGGTGCTTCTGGCTTAAAACGCTCTACCGAAGTTGCTATACTTAATGCTAATTACATAAAGAAACGCCTTGAAGGTGCTTTCGAAACCTTATATTCTGGTGAACGTGGTCGTGCCGCTCATGAAATGATTATAGACTGCAGACCATTTAAAGCACATGGTATTGAAGTTGTTGATATTGCTAAACGTTTAATGGATTATGGTTTCCATGCTCCTACAGTATCTTTTCCCGTTGCTGGAACGATGATGATTGAACCAACAGAAAGTGAAAGCAAGCAAGAAATGGATCGTTTTTGTGATGCCATGATTTCTATAAAACATGAAATTGATAGTATTTCTAAAGAAGATGCTAATAATGTACTAAAAAATGCACCGCATACAATGTCTATGATTACTAATGATGAATGGTTATTACCATATACACGACAACAAGCAGCATTCCCTTTAGACTATGTTAGGAATAATAAATTTTGGCCTAGTGTTCGTCGTGTTAATGATGCTTTTGGTGATAGAAACCTAATCTGTACTTGTGCTCCAATAGAAGCTTATATGGAAGAAGCTTAGTTTTATCCTTCTTGAACATCGTAAAAAACACAAGATGAAAATTAACATTTAATTAAATGTTAGTATATTGTCACATTAGATTTTTTAGGAAAAAAAAGAAATTATAATTTATGAGTATAAAGATCACAGGAACAGGAAGTTTTATTCCTAGCTGTATTGAAAAGAACGAAAATTTCTATAATCACGAATTTTTAAATGCGGATGGATCATCTATTAATAGTACTAATGAAGTTATTGTTGAGAAATTTAAAGCTATAACTGGAATAGATGAGAGACGCTATATCAAAGACGACTTATTAAATTCTGATATTGCCTTTTTCGCGGCTAAAAAAGCTATAGAAGACGCAAAAATTGATAAAGAAGATTTAGATTATATCATCGTTGCTCATAATTACGGAGACGTTAAACATGATGCCGAACAAAGTGATACTGTTCCTAGCATTGCTTCTAGAGTAAAGCATTTATTACAAATTAAAAACCCAAAATGTGTAGGTTACGATTTACTTTTTGGATGTCCTGGATGGATTGAAGGTGTCATTCAAGCAAAAGCATTTATTGCTTCTGGTATTGCAAAACGTTGTTTAGTTATTGGTTCTGAAACGTTATCACGTGTTGTAGACAAGCATGATCGTGATTCTATGATTTATAGTGATGGTGCTGGCGCAGTCATTGTTGAAGACACCAATGAAAATGGTGGAATTCTAGCTCATGAAACTGCAACATTTGCTCTTGATGAGGCTCATTTTATTTACTTTGGTAAAACCAATCATCCAGAAATTACAGATCAACGCAGATATATTAAAATGTATGGCCGTAAGATTTATGAATTTGCTTTAACCAATGTTCCTTTAGCATTAAAATCGTGTTTAGAAAAAAGTGGTTTCGCTATAAATGATGTTAAAAAGATATTAATCCATCAAGCTAATGAAAAGATGGATGAAGCTATTGTTAAGCGCTTTTACAAGCTTCATGATATGGATATGCCTGAAGGCATCATGCCAATGACTATAAACACATTAGGCAATTCTAGTGTAGCAACTGTTCCTACTTTATACGATAAAATTTTAAAAGGTCAACTAGCAAACCAACGTATTAATAAAGGTGATGTTATCATATTTGCTAGTGTTGGTGCAGGTATGAATATAAATGCAATTGTATATAAATATTAGTAATGTACGAAAAGACATTCCCTAATAAAAGATTTAAACATACAGTTGAATTTTTAAAAACGTATGTTGACACTTCTGAATCAATTTTGGATTTAGGAGTTGAAAATCCTTTATCTGAAATCTTAAAATCAGATGGATATTCGGTTGCTAATACTTCTGGAACTGATTTAGATTTAAACACTTCAGAAATTGAAAACTCTAATGCAGATGTCATTACAGCTTTTGAAATATTTGAACACCTACTCTCTCCTTTTACAGTATTACAATCTATTAAAACTAATAAACTAGTAGCCAGCATCCCACTTAAACTATGGTTTTCTCCAGCGTATAGAAGTAAAATAGATATGCGTGATCGTCATTATCATGAGTTTGAAGACTGGCAATTTGATTGGTTACTAGAAAAAGCTGGCTGGAAAATTATTGCTTCAAAAAAATGGACAAACCCAACTAAGAAAATTGGCATTAGACCAATACTACGTTGTTTTACTCCTCGCTATTATATTGTTTATGCTGAACGTATTTCAGAATAATTCATATCCATTTATATTTTGAAATATTAAAGTTTAAATTTGAACTTTAAACTTAGAACCTTGAACTTCTATATTATCATTCCGGCTCATAACGAAGAAGATGTTATTGCGCAAACTCTCGCCTCCTTAGTAGCGCAGACTATAGCTCCTAAACACATCGTCGTGGTGAATGATAATTCTACTGATAATACTAAGCAAATTTCAGAAGCTTATGCTCAAAAGCATTCTAATATATCAGTAGTTAATATAGTCTCTTCTAATCAACATTTACCAGGGTCTAAAATCATCAATGCCTTTTATAAAGGGCTTGACCGTTTAGATGACAATTATGATGTGATCTGCAAATTTGATGCAGATTTAATTTTTCCTGAAAATTATTTAGAGCAATTAGCGTTTCATTTTAGCAATAATGAACGTTTAGGAATGGCAGCTGGTTTTTGCTACATCGAAAAAAATAAAACTTGGGTTTTAGAAAACTTAACTCGAAAAGATCATATTCGCGGTGCATTAAAAGCCTATAGAAAAGATTGCTTTTTAAACATTGGGAAACTAAAACCTTCAATGGGTTGGGATACTGTTGACGAACTATTAGCAAAATATTATAATTGGGAGTTATTAACCGATGAATCCCTACATGTTAAACACCTTAAACCTACAGGAATAAATTATAATAAAGCTTCAAAATACTTGCAAGGTGAAGCCATGTATAAAATGCGTTATGGGTTTACAATCACACTTATTTCGGCATTAAAACTGGCATACAAAAAGAAAAGCAGTACGCTTTTTAAAAACTATATCGCCGGATATTTTAGAGGAAGGCGACAGCATTTAGAACAATTAGTAACTAAAGAACAAGGGCAGTTTATTAGACAATTACGTTGGAAAGGTATGCTGGGGAAATTGAAATAGGGACTGAATTTCACTGTTTTAATTAATATGAATTGTCATCCTGAACTTGATTCAAGATCTTCTCATTAATTAAAACTCCAATCTTTATAACTACTAGAGGCTTCTAATCTGTTTTCAATAGAATCCTCTAACTCTGAAAAGAAATTAATCCCTGTTAAAACTTCAATTTCATCTACAGAAACTACAAATTTATATAACGACTGATTCGAATTTTCATGCGGCATTAAAAATGCGATCATCTTAGTTTGCCCTGCATTATTATCGATCAAGATCTTATAAAATTGATTAGGCACACTCACTTTTTCTTCGCCAATAGTTTTCATATTGCCTTTTAAAACGCCTCCTGTCACCACAAAAACACCATCATACTTATGCGCCCAATAGCGTACTTTTTGCTCGAGTGAATTCCAAATTCCTGAATTAAATTGATGTTCTTGCGGACTAATATTACTCGTTAAAAAGGTTTCATCATGAGCTTCTTGGCTATATTTTCTATCTCCAGCAGGACATAAATGCCCTCGGTCATAACCTGATTTTTTATAATTCCGCCAATGTGCTGCTCCCGTTTTAACAGATTTATCAATCTCAAAATAAGGTCGTTTAAAATTAGACTTTGACAAGTGCGCTTTTTTTAATTCATAAGCAACCCATTCGGCTTGCTCATGAGTCTCACTATACGACAACGAATAGCCTTCATGATGTACTATTTGATTTGTAGTACTTGTTGGTAAAAAATATTCATTTGTGTCTATTTTAACAACCTCGCCTTTTTCTATGATTTCTAAAGACTCGTTTTCCTTTAAAAAATGCTCATAAGCATAAATACCAATAACTATTAAAATAGCGATTAATGAATAGATTCTTTTTTTAGTCATATACTAATCTATCACAAATTCTAAAGGTTGGCCAGTTGCTCCATTTGGGAAACTAATTCCTAAAAGTGCTGATAAGGTTGGTGCAATATCTGTAATTTCTGTTTTCTGCAAGGTATATCCTTTTTTGATTCCCTTGCCAAAGAATAATAAGGGCACATGCGTGTCATAGTTTAATCCGCTACCATGTGTTGATCCTGTTTTACTATATGAAATAAAAGCAACGTCATTAACAATGATAATATCACCAGAACGCTTTTGATTAAATCCGTTTTGCAATAATGCTTCTACTCCATGTGTATAATTTGTTGAATTCATTGTAGCAGCTGTATAAACTTTTGCTACATGATCATAACTAAGCTGTTCATTAGCAATTTGCTGCTGCACATCTGCGAGCTTTAATCCTAATGCTTTCACCTTTACTCTATCTAAGAAAATTTGATTATTACTAATATTTTCTACAATATCTTTAGTTCCATAAGTATCCATTAAAAAGGTTTCAAACGTCACTTTCCTGTCTGTATTACTAATATATCCAGCAGGTATTTTAACCGAATTTAAATAAGAAGGCACATCTACAGCACCATGATCGGCAGTTAAAAAAACCGTATACTCACCGACGCCAACATGCGTATCCAAATACATAAACAAACGTTCTAAGTCTTGATCAAGACGAATATAAGTATCTTCTACCTCTTTAGAATTCACCCCAAAATTATGACCTACATAATCTGTACTAGAAAAACTAACGGTTAATACATCAGTAATACCATCTTTTCCTAAAGCTTCACCTTCAATAGCTGCCATAGCAAAATCTGTAGTTAAACTATTTCCATAAGGTGTTGCTTTTAAAATATCAAAACCTCGATTCTCGTCTTTTAATGCTGCTAAATCATAAGGAAAGGTTGCGTATTTCTTTCCATTAAATCCTCTTTCAAAGTTATTCTTATCATTTCCACTTTCGATATATGATGAAATATCATACAAGGTATTCCATTCTTTAAAATAAGATTCTGCTGTTTCAGAGATATTAAAATCGCTAACCCATTTCGGTAACGCTTTCATATAAAATGTACTCGATATCCAAGCGCCTTCATCTTGTCCATGAAACCAATAAGCGGCATTTGCTGTATGACCAGCTGGTAATATTGCGCCTCTATCTTTTAAAGAAATTCCAATGGTTTTTCCTTGCATTTGATTAAACAACCTGTTTTCATCTGCAAATGTTGTGGTTTGCATTCTGTGAGGAGACATTTTACCTGCACTACTAGCTGTACCTACAGACACTACAGTAGAATCACCTGTACAATACACCATTGCTTTGGTTGCTTTATCATACCAATTATTTCCTATTACACCATGATATTTAGGTGTGGTTCCTGTATACACTGAAGCGTGACCAGGCCCTGTATATGTTGGCACATAATTAAAATGATTGTTCTTACAATTAAAACCTTCATTCATCATACGTTTAAAACCACCTTGACCAAACTTATTATAAAAACGCGTTAGATAATCATAACGCATTTGATCAACAACTAAGCCTACGACTAGTTTTGGATTATTATTAATATACCGAATCGTTTGTTCTTGTTGATCAGCAAGGTTATTTTCAGGTTTAATAACCTCTTTTTGTGATTGGCAAGAGGCTACAAAAAACAGAATAGCAACTAAGGAAGAAATGTGCTTTATCATTATATAAAAGTTTTGAATTTCAAAAATACAGATTTAGTTTATCATCTTTTAAAGTTAAGGTTAAATAAGTCTATGTATTTTTTTACTTTAGCAGTAACAAATTTTACTATGCAATACCTTCATAATATTGGGGCTTATTTTTTAATGATTGCCGAAATGTTTCGCAAACCAACAAAATGGTCGGTTATGCGAACACTTATCTTAAAAGATGTTGATGATTTAATCATTGGCTCTTTAGGGATTGTTGCCTTTATTTCATTTTTTGTTGGTGGTGTTGTAACCATACAAACCGCATTAAATATTAGCAACCCATTAATTCCGAAATATCTTATAGGTTTCGCTACCAGACAATCAATAGTATTAGAGTTTGCGCCTACTTTTATTTCTATCATTATGGCAGGAAAAGTAGGGTCATTCATTACATCTAGTATAGGAACTATGAGAGTTACTGAGCAAATTGACGCACTTGAGGTTATGGGTGTAAATGCTTTAAATTATCTTGTATTTCCAAAATTTATTGCTCTAATGTTATATCCTTTTGTAATTTCTATCGCTATGTTTTTAGGAATTTTAGGTGGATTGATAGCTGTGAAATTTGGAGGTTTCGGAACCGTTGAAGATTATATTTTAGGAATACAAACCGATTTCACCCCTTTTCATATTACTTATGCTTTTATAAAAACCTTCGTTTTTGCTTTTATTTTAGCAACAATACCTTCATTTTATGGATTTTACATGAAAGGTGGTGCTTTAGAAGTTGGTAAAGCCAGTACAACCTCTTTTGTTTGGACCAGTGTGGTAATTATACTTTTGAATTACATATTAACCCAATTACTCCTAAGCTAATGATAGATGTTAAAAATATTCAGAAGTCATTTGGAGATGCTCATATTTTAAAAGGGATATCTACAACTTTTGAAAAAGGTAAAACTAGTTTAGTTATTGGTCAAAGTGGCTCTGGAAAAACGGTGTTTTTAAAATGCTTATTGGGTTTATTTTCTCCAGAACAAGGTAGCATTTCTTATGACGGTAAAATATATTCTGAACTTACTGATGCTCAAAAGCGCAATTTAAGATCTGAAATAGGAATGGTATTTCAAGGTAGCGCTCTTTTTGACTCAATGACCATAATGGAAAATGTCATGTTTCCATTACGTCTTTTTACCAAACAAAATAAAAGTGAAATGGAAGATCGAGCAGACTTCGTACTTAAACGTGTTAATCTTGAAGACGCTCATCACAAAATGCCTAGTGAGGCATCTGGAGGCATGCAAAAACGTGTGGCTATTGCTAGAGCAATTGTAAATAATCCTAAATATTTATTTTGTGATGAACCAAATTCTGGTTTAGATCCAAAAACAGCCATTGTTATTGATAATTTAATTCAAGAAATTACAGACGAGTATAATATTACAACGGTAATTAACTCGCATGATATGAACTCGGTTATGGAAATTGGTGAAAAAATCGTGTTTTTAAAAGACGGACTCAAAGCTTGGGAAGGCTCAAAAGAAACCATCTTTAAAACCGACAATGAAGTCGTTACAAATTTTGTTTACTCTTCAAATTTGTTTAAGAAAGTACGTAAGATGTATTTAAATGAAAACGAATAATTTAGTTTCTTTTCAATACTATAGTATCAATTTTCAGTTCTTTTTTAAGCCATTCAGACAATTCTCTTTCTTTTATTACAACTAAACTATCGTTAAGAGATGTATTCCATTTTACATGAGCAACAGACATGGTGTCTATATTTATAAAGTCTTTAGATTCTAGCATTTCAGCATAACTAAAATAGTTCAAATCATTAAACCGCACCTTAGCATCTCGAGATAAATTTGTAAAAGAAATGGTACTACTTTGTGCGCTTTTAGATTCTATTTTTTGGTTAAGATTGGTGATTTCACCTTGCAATTCTTCAATTTGATTTTGAAGTCCTGAAATTATATTTTCTTTTTTATCTAATTCGGTAATGGCTCTATCGTAAGCATCAGAAATTTTATCAAAACTTCTATTTTTATTACCATTAAATTTTAATTCAAAATCATTGATTTTATCATACCCTTTTAATTCATTACGCAAATCTGCTTCAGTAGCCTCTGTAATCTCTCCATTAAAGTAAAGTGTAATGTTTTTTTCTTTATAATCAGGGATTCCTTTTTGAAACCAAAGCTCATTATTAGATCTAACTTCTTCTTTAATAAAACTATTATAGTCATTTTCAAAACCACTTTTCTTAAGAACTCTTAAAAAGGTAATCGTTGGATAAATCATAACTAATACTGCTATCAATGCAGCAAACCTTGCAATACGTCTTCTTTTAGCTGAATTTGCATATTTCAGCATTGGAAATCTTAAAACTTTAATTACTATAAAAGTCGCTAAGGCTATAAAAATAGTGTTGATAGTGAATAAATTCATTGCGCCCAAAAAATGTTCCCAATTGCCGTTAGCTAACCCATAACCCGCGGTACACAAAGGTGGCATTAATGCAGTAGCAATAGCAACTCCAAAAATTACTGAAGCGATAGTTCCTTTTTTTGTACGTGCAATTATTAAAGCTAATCCTCCGAAGAATGCGATTAATACATCTCTAATATCTGGCGCAACCCTACTTAAAAGCTCTGGAGTTTCCTGATTACCTAATGGGAAAAATCTAAAGAATAAAAAAGCAGTTAGTAAACTCAGCACAATCATAGTTGCTAAGTTTATTAATGATTTCTTTAATGTATCGATGTCATTAATAGCAATCGACATTCCAATACCTAAAATAGGTCCCATTAATGGTGAAATTAACATGGCTCCAATCACAACGGCTGTTGAGTTGGCATTTAATCCTACAGAAGCTACAAATATAGAGCAAATTAAAATCCAAGCGGTTGCACCTTTAAACGGAATATCACCTTTTATAGCATCAACAGTAGCATCTCGATCAGTATCATGCCTGAAATCTAAAAGCTCTACCATGAAAGTTTTTATACTTTCCCACAAACCTTTAGCATCTTGTTTTAAAGCTTCCTTGCTTTGCTCTACAGCAGCTTCTTTTTTAATTTCTTCTTCTGAGAAATCGAATTTATTCTCTTCACTCATAATTATCCATAATGTTCTCCAAATTTATCTTTAACATTTTGGAGTACTTTTTTAATATCTTGCTCTTTTGTCTTTGGAAAGATAAGTAAAACTTCGTCTTTATCTACAATGATATAATCTTGTAATCCATCAACAACAACAACTTTATCTGCTTTCGTTCTAATCATATTACCTGAAGCATCTTCTGCTAATGTTTGCGCATTCACAACGGCATTTCCACTACTATCCTTATCTAGTTTATCATATAAGCTTCCCCAAGTACCCAAATCATTCCAATCGAAAGTTGCAGGTAAGACATATACATTTTTTGAATGTTCCATAATAGCATAATCGACCGAAATATTCTCAGCTTTACCATAGTTATCTCGAATAAAAGCGTTTTCTAAATCGGTATTATAGACATCACAACCCAATTCAAAAAGACTATATAATTGGGGTTGATTACTTTTAAAAGCTTCAATTACACTTTTCACACTCCACATAAAAATCCCAGCATTCCAAAGAAAGTTCCCTTGATCAATAAAGTCTTTAGCAGTATTATAATCAGGTTTTTCTCTAAACTGATTTACATTTTTTATACTGTCGTTAGATGATTTATCATATTCAATATAACCATAGCCTGTATTTGGAAATGTTGGTTGAATTCCTAGGGTCATCAAAGCATCATTTTGAGAACAAAAATCGAAAGCCTGTTGTACATTTTGAGTGAATGCATTTTCATCTTCAATCCAATGATCACTTGGTGCAACAATCATCACTGCATCTTCATTTTCTTTCTGAATTTTCAATGCTGCATACAATATACATGGCGCAGTATTCCGCATTTCAGGTTCTAAAACTACCTGTCTCTTAGTGACTTCTGGTAGTTGTTCAAACACTAAGTCATTATAACGTTCGTTTGTTAGAATAAAGATATTCTCTTTTGGAATCAATTTAGAAAGTCTACTAAATGTTTTTTGAATTAATGTATCTCCAGTTCCTAACATATCATGAAACTGTTTTGGAAAATCTTGAGTACTTACAGGCCAAAATCTAGAACCTACTCCTCCAGCCATTAATATGGCATAATAATTTTTATTCTGCATTTAATTTATTTCTATTAATCCTTTATTCCAATTTATTTTCAGCAACTATATCGACTTCTGCATTGGCATTAAACAAGTATATCTTACCTGTTTTTAACTCCATACATTCGTAACGTGTGCGTCGTTTTGAACCTTTTTTAAAAATACGTCCATTGTATATTTTAAAAGTGTCGTGTAAAGGTACTTCAAATATAAACGTTTTATTGTTTGGTGCGTCGAATTGCTTTAAAGCATAAGCGAGTTGAAGATCTGTATCACTAGATGCTTTTGGGTTTTTAAAATGTTGAGCAAGTAATGGTAATAATTCTGATGGAAAAATTTCAGGATTCAAAAAAGGCAACATCAAACGTTGAAATGTGCGTTTCCATTCTATTCCGTGAGGCTTAATCGTTCTCCCAAAACTATTATAAGCTTCAAAATGAGCAATTTCATGAACAAGTGTTATTAAAAATCGAAATGAATTTAAATTAGAATTTACTGTGATTTGATGCCTCCCATTAGGTAAACGTTTATAATCACCATGTCTCGTTTTTCGTTCACTTTTAATCTTTACAATTAAATTATCATGGTCCAAAAGTTCAATAATTTTAAGAATAGCATTTTGTGGAATATACTCTTGAAGCGTATTTATCATAAAACGTTTAGTTTTTAATAACTAGCATTTTAGAGCCATTATTAATATTCAAGAAATAGAGTCCTGCTGAAGTGCCTTCAGGAAATGTTAATCTAGTCACACTTCCAAATTCATTAAACTCTTTTTTAAGAATATTGACTTCACGTCCTCTAATATCAAATACACTAATGTGATCATTCGCTAAAGTATTTGTTATAAATACAACAGAATTAGTTACAGGGTTTGGGTATATAATTTGCTTTGTATTCTCATTCACAATAATCTCTCCATTAAAATAAGGCACAGCAAAATCAAAGGCATCATTACCAACTTTCTCTCCAATGAATCTACCAGGAATATCATCTGCTGGAGGATGAATTCCGCCCCAAATTCTTGATAAACTCGTCTGATCTGATGCATCTCTGTACGTTGCCCATTGCAATTTGATATCGACTGAAGGTCCTTGTTCAAAAACTAAAAAGTCATTTTGTTTGGCTATAAATTCGCCTAATCCACCTGGAAAAAATGGACTCCCTGTAATTTTAGTTAACACTTCAGAAGCTGCTCTTGAAAAAGTGGAATGTCCAGACACAAAACCAGCAAAAGGTGGTGTAACAAATGTTGGCCGTTGGTATGGCCACCAATTTTCGGCAAGAATCCATCCAACACCAGCTACATCTGATGATTCATCAGTAATATAATCTGGCCCTTTCCAAGAATACAATTTTATTTTACCAACATGTTCATTATCATCGCCTCGAAGCGGATCGCTTAGATCAACAATTTCAATATAATTTTCTACTAATGGAATACCCGCAATATGATAGTTTTCTAGAGATTGATCTGTACTTTGCCCTAAAAGTGCCATATTACGTATTGCTGAAATTGGTCTTACATAATCATACCATCCTTTTACACTCCATGCAGAAATTGCAGAGTCATGCATTGCTCCTCCTAAAATAAAATAAGTCTTCACATCCCATTCTAAATCTTCTAAAATATCACCTTCACCTTCAAATCTTTTCTCTAGTTGCGGATGCTCATTCACATAATTTAAAATAGTAAACCAATGTCCTGGAGGCGTTTCAGAATCTGGACCATCTGCCCAAAATTCGGCTAAAACTCTGGTGTAATCTCCTCTAGGAACTAATTGCGATTGATAAGGTTGCCCTGTTATTGGATTGATGTTATGACCTTGTCCAATATCGCCTCCTTCAATAACATTATAAAAATTAGGATAATCTTCATAACTAGTTGGAAATGTAGATATATCAGTATTCCCAATTGCACCTGGTGAAATATCCCAAAGCACGTTATCTGCTGGATCTAGATGTGAACCCCAAATGGACACCATAGAAAACCCCAGTTTATAAGCATCACTTAATACATTATCAGACGTCAAACTTAAATATGGTGGGTCACTTGGATCATTATAAACTCTATAAGAATCTCCATTTCGTTGGTAAATATCACTAAGGTCGGAAGACATCGCAAAAGGAAACACATTTCCCCATTCTGGACTTAAAAAATCAATAGTTGTTCCTTCAATTAAATTTCCGCCTTGATCGATAAATGTATCTAAACTTAAAGATTGCCATCGGTTAGGATCTTCCATCAAAATTGTTGTAGGAACCGAAGGTCCCAAAGACGTATTTACTGGTGTATAATATGCATTACTAAAAGCATCAAGTTCTCTTGAACCATCTCCATTTCCGTAGTTAATAATAGTTTCTGCAATAAAATTCCCTAGAGCTGCTGCATTTCCAAACTCGTACAACGTAGAGGTTACAGATTCAGTTTCATAACCTAATTGCG
This sequence comes from Flavobacteriales bacterium 33_180_T64, assembly GCA_002162685.1. Lineage (GTDB taxonomy): Bacteria > Bacteroidota > Bacteroidia > Flavobacteriales > Flavobacteriaceae > Psychroserpens. The sequence goes on along the minus strand of MAAQ01000018.1, from coordinate 94,451 downwards.
CCATAACCAAATCAAAAAGCTCTTGAGAGGTTTCAGCATTTGGTGAATTTTGAAATCTGTATGTTAACAAACGATACATGGCATAACTAATGGCTTTTTTTTGGGATTCTTCAAGGCTTTCAGCAGGGATAAAGTCTTGCAATTCTGTTGTAAAATTATTGACTGTATTTCCAATAAGGTAAGGTTTGGCTTCATCATCATAAATTGCCCAAATATCATACATTGCCACACTTGAATGGAATAAATTTCGTGCATGAACTGTAGGTCTTGCAAAATCTTTTCTAATGGCTTCTAACAACACTTCGTTCCATAATCTAGCAATAGATACATCATCAGGAAGTTGATTTGCACTTAGTGATACTATAATTTGCTGCTCTTCACTAAAACAGTTACCATCATTCTCTCTAACACGTAAAGTTCCTGTTTCATTGACACCCCATTTCACACTTACTGTATCTGTATTTTGACCAGCTATAATTTCTCCTCCTGACACGATCCAATTAGCTATTGAACCAGCTTCAATTGGATAAATATACTCTTCAACTCTAAAAAAACCTGATGTTAATGTTCCTGAAATTAGATTTGAATCTAAGTAGGCACACGAACCATCATCTATTGTTGCCTCTGAATTATAAGTACATGAAAAAGGATCTAAACAACCATATATTTTTTGACTTGGAATGATATCCAAAACTTCAAGACCTTCGTTTTCAATAACCTTAATTGTTGTGTCTGCATTTAAATTTAGAAAAGTCTCAACCAAACCTGAAGGCCATTGTATCACTAACTCTTGTATTTGAGTTTCTTGATTTAAACCAAAATGAACGGCTTGTAAACTTTGTGACAAAAATCCTACTCCAGTATAATACCGTTTAAATGTTCCTGAATTAGTGGTGAGTGTTAATATTGTTCCAATAGCATCTCTATTTGAAACTGTTCCTTGAAGCATTACTTTAAACCAATGAAGACTACTGCTTTCATCAAAATTCAAGAGTTTATTTTCGTAGAATATCGATTGTTGATCAGCATTAGTAACATAAACATCTAAATCGCCATCATTATCATAATCCCAATCTACAGCTTCTACACTTACAGTAAGTGCATTAAAACTTAGCTCTTCTGAAGCATCTTCAAAACCTGTTAAGCCTTCCGAAGTTAAGTTCCTATAATATACATTACTCTCTGTGCTACGATCTTCAAATTCAAAACCGTTTACTATTATTAAATCCTCATCGCCATCAAGGTCAAAATCTGCAAATCGCGTTCCCCAAGCCCAACCTGTTTCGGTTATATTATTAGCAACTGTAGCATTTGTAAAATTGTTTGTACCGTCATTAACGAGCAGTGAATTTTCATCAATACCAGTAATAAAAACATCAAATGCGCCATCGAGATTAAAGTCACCAAAGGTAATTCCCATGTCATCAATCATGTTATCTAAACCAAACGTTTCCGCTTGATCGTTAAATGATGTTCCATTTTGGTTAACAAATAAGCTGTTTGGTTCATCAAAATCGTTAGAGACATATAAATCCATCCAGCCATCATTATTAATATCAAAAGGCACAGCTGTATAACTTGCTAAACCCTGTGTATCTTGCATATTTGCTTCTACAGTTACATTTGCAAATGTTCCATTTCCATTATTAAGGTACAATGAATTGGTATCGCATTCGTCCCAATCATTAACATAAATATCAAGCAAACCATCATTATTGTAATCAAACCAAGTAGAACCTGTATGCCTACACTGGCTATCTACCTCTAATCCAACACCTTCTGTGACTTCGGTAAATATCCCATTTTGATTAATGAAGAGTTGTAATTTTTGAGCGTGTGTAAATAAAATATCTGGAAAACCATCATTATTATAATCTCCCCAAGATACACCATGTTTATACCCTTTAAGTCCATAGAAATCCTCTAACAAACTATTAAAAGGCAATAAATTGGTAAGACCTACTTCGGCTGTAACGTCTGTAAATGTTCCATTATTATTATTTCGAAATAATTTACTTTGTGTTGTCTCATCGCCATCTTCATCTTGCGCTAAAGCAACTACAAAAATATCTAAATCTAGATCATTATCATAGTCTGCTACTGCGACTCCATTATTATTCTCCAAAATTCCTAAACCTGAAGCTACTTGTCCCTGTTCAAAGACTTGAGCATTCACATTAGGAACTGCAATCAAAAATAATAGTAATAAAACACAAGATATAGTGTAAAAAGGTAATGGTTTATTCACTTGAGTATTTTTTTATAAAGATAGGAAATCGTGATTATATTTTATGTTGAAATATACATAGAACTATATATAGATACTATAGATAAAACAACTAAGGTCGTTATATTCCTGATATCATATTTTTTTGAGATTTTGACAAAACATTCAAAAAGAGTGTATCATTAATAATTAGGTGACTTAACTGCAAAAAAAAGAGTGCAAAATGCACTCTTTTTTTTATTATATATTTTATCTGGTTAATCTAAATAACCCATTTCACGCATCCATTTGTTATTAAACATTTTCCCTACGTAACGACTACCATGATCATGAAATAATACGACAACAACATCATCTTTAGTAAAATGTTCTTTTAATTGTAATAATCCCTTAATAGCAGCTCCTGCACTATTACCTAAAAACATACCTTCTTCTTTAGCCAATAACTGCGTATACACAGCTGCATCTTTATCGGTTACCTTTGTGAACCCATCAATAATAGAAAAATTCACATTTTCTGGAAGAATATCTTCACCAATTCCTTCGGTAACATAAGGGTAGATTTCATTTTCATCAAATTCACCGGTTTCGTGGTATTTTTTAAACACACTTCCGTAGGTATCAATTCCCCAAATTTTTACATTAGGGTTTTGTTCTTTTAGATATTTCCCAACACCAGAAATAGTTCCTCCTGTTCCTACGCCAACCACAAAATGTGTTATTTTACCATCCGTTTGTTTCCAAATTTCTGGACCAGTACTTTCGTAATGCGCTTTAGCATTACTCGGATTATCATATTGATTCACATACCAAGAGTTAGGCGTTTCTTTACCTAAACGTTTTGATACTGAGTAGTAACTTCTTGGATCTTCTGGTTCAACATCTGTAGGACAAACAACAACCTCAGCACCTACAGCACGAAGTATGTCCATTTTTTCTTTAGACTGTTTATCACTAATTACAAAAATACATTTGTAACCTTTTACAATAGCTACCAATGCTAATCCCATCCCTGTATTTCCAGAAGTTCCTTCTATAATTGTTCCTCCTGGTTTTAAACGACCATCAGCTTCTGCATCTTCAATCATTTTAAGAGCCATTCGGTCTTTAACCGAATTTCCTGGGTTAAATGTTTCATATTTAGAGAGTACTAAACATGGTAAATCTGCTGTGAGTTTATTAAGTTTCACTAATGGTGTATTACCAATAGTTCCTAAGATATTTTCTGCGTAATCCATAGTTTTTATTTTCCGAAGCAAAAATAGACAAAAGTCAAGAGTTAAGAAGATAATGTTCTTATTTTTATGTTAAGATCTCTTCGGAAGGTTACTCAAATCGAATGGCTTTTACTGGAGAAATTTTGGTGATGATAACTGACGGAATTAATAACATTAAAAAACAAGCTATAAACGTTCCTATATTGAGAAGTAAAATATAACCTAATCCTATATGAACAGGAATGACTGATACATAGTATTGCTCTGGGTCTGGAAATTTCAATAATCCAAACTGTTGCTGTGCAAATAACAATGCTAACCCAATACTATTCCCCCAGAACAAACCTAATCCAATTAAATAAGTCGCATTGTAAAGAAACACTTTTCTAATACTCGTATTACTACTCCCCAAAGCTTTTAAAATTCCAATCATTTGAGTCCGTTCTAAAATAAGGACTAGTAGTGCCGTTATCATATTGATACCTGCAACAATGATCATAATGACAATAATTCCATAGGTATTATTATCAAATATCTTAATCCATTCAAAAGTTGTTTCAAATTTCTCTTCTATGGTCTGAGTGTCTAAAAGAGAAGGCGTTTTGCTTCTAATTTCCTGTTCTTTTTCAATAAGCTGATTAAAATCATCGAGATAAACTTCAAAATTCCCAATCTGAGTTGCCGACCATTTATTCATACGTTGAATATGACTAAGATCACCAATCATAAATGTTTTATCAATATCGCTAAACCCAGAATTAAATATGCCTACGATTTTAAAATTTCGCTGAAATGGTGGCTTATCAATAGTTTCTTTTACAAAAACCGTTTGAAAATTATCACCAACTTTAAAACCTAATCGATTTGCCAGATAACTAGAAATCACAACATCATTACTAAGTGCCCCTACATAAGTGGGTAACTCACCTTCTACCAAGAAGTCTTCAACGTAAGACCAATCATAATCTGCTCCAACCCCTTTAAGTACAATGCCTTCAAAATCTGTTTCGGTACGAATAATACCAAATTTGGTAGCGACCCCTTGAATATGTTTAATTCCCTCTACAGTATTAAAATTTGGATAAAAATCTTGCTCTAAAGTTATTGGAACGATAGACTCGTTAGACACATTACTATCGTAATTATTAATTGTAATATGACCATTAAAAGCCACCACCTTTTCTCGCACTTTCTTTTGAAGTCCTAAACCCGTTGCAATAGCAATAAGCATCACAATAATACCGATAGCAATTGCAGCAATTCCAATTTTTATTATTGGTGCTGAAACACTACTTTTATACGCTTTACTACCAATAATGCGTTTAGCTATAAAAAACTCGTAATTCAAAATTAAAAAATGCGTTTATCGATGTTCAAAAATAAGGTATTCCCAATAATTATCGTGCTTGTTTTGATGTTCATTTCCTGTGGTTCAAAAACGAAAGAGGAATCTGTTCAAAATAATAAAATCCTATATCAAAGTCAAAATGACAATTCTTATAAAACAAATATAGACATCGTTGTTGGTGCAAATCAAACCGAAACATATTTACCTATATTAAACGGAAAACGTGTAGGGATTGTTGCGAACCAAACGTCTGTAATTAAAGTTAAAAGAAAAAACAGTGGAATAAGAAACAATGAAACACCTGGTATAGAAATTACTAATTTCAGTTATATTCATTTAGTTGACACCCTTTTGAAACGAAACATAAACATCAAAAAAGTATTTGCTCCTGAGCATGGTTTTAGAGGAAAAGCCGATGCTGGAGAAGTCGTTAAAGATGGTATTGACACTAAAACTAGTTTACCTATTGTATCCCTCTACGGAAAAAACAAAAAACCATCACCAGAACAATTAGCCGATTTAGATATCGTAATTTTTGACATACAAGATGTAGGTGCGCGTTTTTACACCTACATATCAAGTTTGCATTATGTGATGGAAGCTTGTGCAGAAGCAAACATTCCTCTACTTATTTTAGACAGGCCCAACCCAAACGGTTATTATATTGATGGTCCGATTTTAGAAAAAGAGCACAAAAGTTTTGTGGGCATGCATCCTATTCCTGTAGTTCATGGTATGACCATTGGTGAATATGCAAAAATGATTAATGGTGAAGGTTGGTTAGAACATCATATTAAATGTAACATTACGGTTATTGAAATGCAAAACTACACACACAACAAAACGTATAGTCTACCTATTAAACCTTCTCCAAACTTACCAAATGACCAAGCTATCAATCTCTATCCTAGCCTTTGCTTTTTTGAAGGCACCAATGTGAGTGCTGGACGAGGTACCTCTAAACAGTTTCAAATTTATGGCAGTCCATATTTAGATAAAACCATTTATAATTTCAAGTATATTCCGTCACCAAATCAAGGTGCTAAATACCCTAAACATGATGGTGTTTTGTGCTACGGTGAAGATTTAAGTAAACAAGAAATAATGAGTCAATTGGACTTAAGTTACTTAATTAATGCGTATCAAAATTCGATAGATAAAAACATATTTTTTAATAGCTTCTTTACTAAGTTAGCTGGAACAAAAGCTTTGAGGCTACAAATTGAATCTGGTGTTTCAGAAAAAGATATTAGAAGTACTTGGGTTAAAGGGCTTTCAGAATATAAGACAATGAGGCGTAACTATTTAATATATAAGTAGCTTACTTTTTCTCATTCTTAACTACTAATTTTTTGTCCTCCATTGCTAACAAAATTTCATTATCTCTCAGAATTTTAACCACGAATACAATTCGTATTGGTGATTGCACAGCGACAAAAATATGCTTGCCTTTACTAAGTTTAGTTAATGGAATTTTAATACACTTATCATTGATACTTAAATCAACCTCTCGTTTATAATCTGTATTTATCGAATACACTTTGTTAATAAGCGATTCGCTTTTAAGTATTAGAGTATCTTTTGTTGAATTTAGCTTTTGGATTAATCCTTTAGCTCTTATGTTGACATTTTTTTCAAGTCTAGCAAAGTCATTTTGAGCTTCTACTAAAAAGTTTAATGATGATATTAAACTAAAAAAGATTATAAAAAATAGTATTCTCATGTATAAACGTTAGTTAACGTCAACAAAATTTAAATTAATAGCTTTTTAATAATCCCGAACATTAAAACTAATTTCTTTTTTGGTTTGCTAGCAAAAAAATCTACAAACGGTAAATAAAACCGAAGTATGGAGTTTTCTTACAAGTTAATCGTTGTATGATTTGCTATTTGGTAAAAATGAGTTTGTCTATATTAGGCTCTAGACATCATATTATCACGATTAGCATCTGAGATATTATACGAAATGGTAAAAATGATCTAATTTTTAAAAAAACCGTAAACCCTTAAAAACAAACACCTAATCAAGTAAAAGTAATGAGCTATTCACCAAGATTAGTAGTCGTTGGTTTGCGGTATTTATGAAAAGGTTGCTTTAACAGTTCTCCAATCTTCCCATTTGCTACTTCATCTGGAAATGTATCTACACCATAAACGATAGTTTCTCTATCAAGCTTCATAAATGTTCCGAAGAGGCGATCCCAAATTGAAAAAATATTTCCGTAGTTAGAATCTGTATAAGGCAATCTATAGTGATGATGTACCTTATGCATATCTGGTGATACTAAAACATAGCTCAAAATGTTATCTATTTTTTTAGGCAATTTGATATTAGCATGACTAAACTGTGTCGCAATTAATGATAGTGATTGATATAAGAATACAATAGCAATTGGAGTACCAATGATACATACACCTAACAATGTAAACGCAAAACGAATCACACTCTCAAGGGGATGATGTCTATTAGCAGTAGTCGTATCTACATTATGATCTGTATGATGCACTAAATGCACCATCCAAAGCGGTTTTACTTTATGCTCTACAAAATGTGCTAAATACGCACCAATAAAATCCAGGAGTAATACCCCTAACACTACATAAGCCCAAAGTGGAAGGTTTGGAATCCAATTAATAATTCCAAAATTAGTTTCGCCAACCCAAGTAGAAGCAGCAACCAAAAGCGATGCTAATCCAAAATTTATAATAATTGTAGTTAATGTAAAAAACAGATTTGGAAAAGCATGTTTCCACTTTTTATATTTGAAATGATATAGCGGTAAAGCGCCTTCAAGCAGCCAAAATAATGTAAGTCCGCCAATAAGAATTAAACTCCTGTGTGGCGACGGAATGGTTTCAAAATAATTTATAATTGTTTCCAAATGAGTTAAGTATTATTGAGCATTAGTAATAATAGCATTGGCTTTCTTCAAATTTACTAAAGAAACTTTAGATCTCCATGCACTCGCGTTTTTTTCATCGCCGAGTAATCGATAGGCTGTTAAATAAAGAAATGCAACTAGTGGCTCATTGTTTTTATCAATTTCTGAACTATCTATTCGTTTTAATTGTCGTAACACCTTCTTTGCTTTATTTAAAACCAGCCCATGCTGTATGGTTAATAAATTAAGTTTTTGCGTTAAAGCTTCTTTATTATTCAAATCACTATCTAATAAATAACGACTTGCTTCATCCCAATAAATACTTGACAATTTTATCGTTTCTAACTTAACATCATCATTTACATAAATAGCTAGATCTATATATTTTGAGCACAAATGAAATGCTGTATTAAAATTTTTATGACTAGAATATGCGATTAACTCTCCTTTTAAAAAAGACGTATCTAAATAATATTTTCTAATAAGTGCTGTTAGGTTTAAAATTTCATCATAAGTGAATGCGGTATTAATAATATTCCCATTAACATCCATAATCTTTACAGAATCATCATTAAACTTATCAATATAGGTTAAACTCCTCTTTCCATTAATATCATCATACAAATCTTTATACATAGACTCACTCACTGTTACAGGAATAAAGTGCTCCCAAATTAATTTATTGAGGTATTTTGCTTCAAATAGGTTATTGATTACAACACGCTTACCACTTTCATCATCGACTACGACAGGGAACACTTCATACGTCGCTTCTTCCCACATCATGAATATCATTTTATCTTGAATTAAAGCCAAACGCTTTGCTACGTCTAATGATGTTAACCATTCTTGTGATAGACATAACTGTGAGGTCGAGAAAATGAGACATAAAAACAAGACTGACTTTTTCATAGCTATTATCTTATATTTTAATTTTCTGTTTCATTGCTTCTACAATATTGAAAGCCGCTGGGCAAATGGCTACATTTTTAAGTGTTAAGCTTGATATTTGCTGAAACTTAGTTCTATCTGTATGCGGAAATTCTCTACATGCTTTTGGTCTTACATCATAGATTGAGCAATAATTATCTGCTCCCAAAAACGTACAAGGTACAGATTGTAACACATAATCATTTTCTTCATCAAGTTTTAAATACGTATCAATAAATGGCTGCTGTTTCATTTTAAAATGTTTTGCAATACGTTGAACATCTTTTGCTGTAAACAACGGACCAGTAGTTTTACAACAATTTGCACATTCTAAACAATCGGTACGTTGAAACTCTTCCTCATGGAGTTCTTGCATTAGGTAATCTAATTGTTTAGGCGCCTTTTTTTTAAGCTTAGTAAAGAAGATTTTATTTTCCTTATGCTTATCTTTGGCGAGCTTTGGAAGATTATTTATTACGTCTTGCATATAGCAAAAATACTACTTTTATGAAGGACCTTTTCGGAAAAGCATTACTAGATTATCAAAACGGAAATTATACTGATGACCTCATCACGTCTACCCATATTTCTGGTGAAGATGAGTTACCACTTCCCTATTTGTTTCGCAGTTATTCTGAAATGCCTCAACTAGAACAAAAAGCCTTACAATTATCAAAAGGCAAAATACTAGATGTAGGCTGTGGTTCTGGAAGTCATAGTTTATACCTTCAAAATAAAGGTCAAGATATTAAAGCGATTGATATTTCCGAAGGCGCAGTAAAAGTGACCAATCAACGTGGTGTAAATCATGTAGAATTAAAAGATATTCTTGAAGAAACTGAAACTTTTGATACCATTTTATTATTGATGAATGGTATAGGAATATTTCAAGAGCTCGCTCAAGTTTCCAAATATTTAAAGCATTTAAAAACACTTTTAAATCCTAAAGGTCAAATTCTAATGGATTCCTCAGATATCAAATATATGTATGAAGATGAGGATGGCGGACTCTGGATAGACACTAATTCTGAATATTATGGCGAATTAAATTATTTTTTGAGTTATAAAGGAGAAGATGAAGATCCAATGAAATGGCTATATCTTGATTTTGAACGCTTACATCTTGCCTGTGAATCGGTTGGATTACAATGTGAAAAAATTATAGATGGTGAGCACTTTGATTTTTTAGTAAGAATTACTGTGCCTCTCCATTAACAAAAGTTTTCTCTACTTTAATACCAGGAATCTCAGTTTGGTTTACAGTCATTATATCTTTATCTAAAATGACAAAATCGGCTAGCTTACCTGCTTCTATACTTCCTTTCTCATGGTCTTCAAAATTTGAATATGCAGCCCAAATCGTCATTCCTTTTAACGTTTCTTCTCTAGTCAACCCATTTTCTTTTTGAAATCCATCTTCTGGAAACTGCTCTAAATCTTGTCGTGCAACAGCTGCATAAAAGGTTAAAAACGGACTCACTTGCTCTACAGGAAAATCAGTACCTAAGGCTACTTTTCCGTAGGCATCTAATAATTGTTTATAAGCATAAGCCCCTTTAACACGCTCACTACCCAAACGATCTTCAGCCCAATACATATCACTAGTTGCGTGAGTAGGTTGTATTGACGGTAATACATTTTTGTACAAGTCAAAATCTTCTGGAGACACCACTTGCGCATGTTCTACACGCCAACGTCTATCGGGTTTCCCTTCTAAAACCTTGTTATAGGTTTGTAATACAGCATGATTAGCAGAATCACCAATAGCATGTGTATTCATTTGATATTCGGAATTTGCAATCTTTTTAGCCGAAGCATTAAAGGTTTCTAAATCGGTCACTAGCAATCCAAAATGGTTTGGTTTGTCACTATAAGGTGCTCGTAGCATAGCGCCTCTAGATCCTAAAGCACCATCGGCATAAAATTTAAATGAGCGCACATGCAATCTATCAGTTTTAATAATGCCTTTATTAAGATAGTAGGCTACATTCTCTTCAGAAAATGATACCATAGCATACACACGCATTTTAAGATCTCCCGTCTGCTGTAAACTATCTATCATTTCAATAGTTTCACGATTTAATCCAGCATCATCAACTGTTGTTAATCCTAAGTCAAAACATATTTTTTGAGCATCCATTAGAGCTTTTACGGCATCACCTCGAGAAGGTTCTGGCCAGTAATTAAGAACTAAACTTTCAGCATTATCAACTAAAACACCAGTCAATTTACCGTGTTCTATCACCACTTCTCCGCCTTCAATTTTACTATTTACAGTGACATTACCTAAATCTAAAGCGGCTTGATTACATAATATAGCATGACCATCAATACGTGTTAAAGCTATAGGCGTATCAGGAAATAATTTATTTAGCAATACATTATTTGGAAATACTTGTTCTTCCCAATCATTTTGATCCCAACCACGTCCAACAATAAAAGCGTTATTGTTTTCATTTTGAAAATCTAAAACACGTTTCACAACATCTTCAAAACTTTTCGTTCCAACTAGATTAACAGCTTGTTGGTTATAGCCTAGTCCAAGAAAATGACAATGCGCATCAATTAATCCAGGCACAATAGTTTTACCTTGAGCATCGATGCTATTCTCTGTTCTATATTTTGCATTTATAGTTTCAGAAGTACCGACTTCAACAAATTTTCCGTCTTTAACTGCAAAAGCTTGAGCTTGAGAAAATGTATCATTAACAGTATATATATTAGCATTAGTTACTATAGAATCTACCTGTAGCTTGTCTTCAGAACAAGAACATAATATCACTAAAAATAAAAGAATGGTTAGTTTTTTCATTGGTATTACTTTAGGACTATAAAAATACAAAAAGCATTCAATCTACTCATTGAGATTGAATGCTTTTGTTTTTAGATTTGTATTAGAGTCAAACTATGAAGTCCTAAACGAATTTTGTATACACGATATATCAAAAGTCAAACTGATAGGTTGCGCCTGCCAAAAACTGAATGCTTTGAACAGGATAATTTAACCAGCGTTGGTACTCTTGATTTGCAATATTATTAGCTTTCACAAATGCTGATAACTGATTATTAATTTTATAACCTACATGTGCATTAAGATCAAAATAACTATCTAAAGTCATTGTTATTGGTGTAGGAGGCACTAAAACACCTGCTTGACTAAATAGATCTTTACGTTCACCTACAAAAAAGAAGTTCGCTCCAGCAAACCAATGCTCATTAATTTGATAATCTAAAAATGCAGAGGCTTTAATATCTGGTAAATTCCAAGCTTCTGCTTCGTTATCTGTATCATAGGCAAAATACTCGGCTTTAAGTCCGAGTTTAAAGTTTCTATTCATATCAACATTAAGTTCTCCTGCAATAGAAAATGTAGTGACATCATCATAAACAATTCCAAAAGAGTTCCCATTTTGATAATTCGTTTCAGGAGTTCCTAATAGGCTATTAGATTTAAACAACGCTCTATTATTATCAGCTAAATAATGTCCGCTAATATTATAACTCATACTATTTGACAGCTTTCCTTTAAGTCCGATAGACGCATTATAAACCTGATCTGTTGGTGCAATAAATAATGTTGGTGATACAAATGAATTTTCTTGAGCAAAGGCATGATATGAGTTTTGAATTAGACCGCCTTCAATGCCTCCATAAGCTATCAATAATTCATCTACCAAACGATAACTTGCTGTAATATTTGGGTAGATATAAAATTTACTTTCGCTCGCTTCGGTATCATTAAGATACACCAAATTAACACCTAAGCTAATGGTTAAATCATCCTGTTTCATTTGATAACTTGGCGCCACACCAAAATTAATATTACTGTAGTTTAGTTCTTCTTGAGCAAAATAACTTCTATCAAAAGAACCTCCTAAATAATCAATAGTGATTTCGGTATTAATTACCTCATCACTAACCGGAATATTAAACTCTGATTTTAATACAAAACGATTTTCACCAGAGTCTTGATCATCACCAAATCGTCTAAATAATATGCTCCCTTTATTAATTATAGATTCATCAAAACTAACATCACCATCAAATTTAATTTCACCTCCTATTTCAGCTGTATAGAACGAATGATCAACATCAAAAGTTTCTATACTTTGATCTGGTACGCCATACCAATTATAGGTTTCAAAATTCAAGCCTCCAAACACTTTCCATGACTTCTTTTTCATCTTATTACTATAGTAAGCATTAAGTCCTGTTTCAGAAAAATTGTTATCAAAATTAATACCATCAATATCACCTTGAGAAGAATGATGACTAAAATAACCACCAACACGTTCACTTCTACTCAAAGCATGATTGAGATAGACTTCACCCAAAATTGTGGTATAGGTTCCAACACCTAAAGACGCATAATTATCATATAATTTAACCGGTTTCTCTTTATCTACAGTTGCTGCTTTTCCTTTTGCAGGTGTAAAGGTTGACGCTACGGGAATAGAAAAAATATTGTATTTAATTACTTTTTTCTTAGCTGTTATAGAGTCGTTTAAACTTGGTGTTTCTTTGATTTTAAAGGCATCAGAAATTGTTGGCGTATATGGTTTCACCACATTTACCGTTCCTGCATCGATAGTATCACTTTCACGTTCTTGAGCGAAAGACATTGTAAAACTCAACGCTAAAATGATTGCGATTATATATTTAAGTTTGTTTTGCATATTCTAGTTTTGTTCAGATTCTACAGAAGCATTTGTCTTTGAAACTTCTGCTTTAATTCTATTTAATTCGGTTTGAGCTTCGGTAACAACATCATCAAACTCAGCAAAATTGCTAATCACACTTTCTAAAATGTAGGTCGCTTGAAAGGCATCACCTAATGCGTCATAATTTTTTGCCATAACCACTAGACCTTTAGCGCTATAATATTTATAACTACTATAATCTCTAGCTAGTTTTTGAATTGTTGTATTTGAAGCGTCATGTTGTCCTTCTTTATTTTTGAAATAGGCATTATAAAATAAGGCTTCGGCGGCTAAAGCGCCTGTTGCAATTTTTTCAACTTTAGTATAAGCCGTTTTTGCTTTGGCTTCATTTCCTGTTTTAATAGCCGAACGTGCAATGATAATTTGTGCATCACTCTTTACTTTGTTATCAATTTTAGAATTCTGAAGTGCCTTTTCAGCATAATTTACAGCTTCAGTATAATTCTCTTTCTGATAGTAAGCATTCATTAAATTAGATTCTGCGTAAGTAATATTTTGTGGATAATCGGCTTCATTTTCTAAACGTTTTAATAACGGAATAGCAAGATCCCAATCTGAAGCGTTTAAATATATTTCAGATAACTTTACAACAGCTTGCTCTGTAAACTCACCTTTTTGTTTGTTCACGACAAACTCATAATGCGGTTGTGCATTTTCGGGTAATTGTTTTTTTGAATATAATTTGGCTACATAAAAGTGAGATTTTAATGCATGAATACCATTGGGAAAATTATTCAGATATTTATTAAATTGACGAATTGCACCATCTGTATTATTATCTAGATATTGCTTCTCTGCAGCTAAATATGATGTGTTATCTAATTCGGCATCTGTAACATTTATATAATCTAAGGTTTTTACCCAAGCGGCATACTCATCAACACGTCCTAAATCTATATATATTAATCGCGCTGTAGAGACCGCTTGATTAGCCTCTTCTGTAGATGGATAATCATGAGCTACTTTCCGAAATTTTGTTAGTGCCCTTTCATTGTCATTAGCATTATAATACGATAAGCCTTGACGTAGTAATGCTTTTGGAATAAATACACTATTTCTATATTCTGAATTCAATCGGTCATAAAGCCTCATGGCCTTTTCAGTTTCATTTGATTTGACATAAGAATTTGCCAGTTCATACATAGCATCGTCACGTAAGGATGACTTTGGAAACGCCTTTATAAATGCATCTAAGCCTTTTATTTTTTTCGAGCCTTGACCAATATACCCATAACTCATGGTTTTTTGAAACGACGCATAATCGGCTTCTATCTCATTTATTTCTATCGCTTTATCGTAAGCCGTAATAGCACTGTTATAATTAGTAGATACAAAATGTCCATCACCAAGTCTCAAATACGCATCATTTAAACGTAGCTTATCATCTTTATGAGTATCAATAAATTTTTGAAAGTTAGATGTCGCTTGGTTATAATCTTTAAGTTTAAAATACGTGTAAGCGATATTATAATCTAGATTATGTATTTCATTGACATTAGAAGCTTCACTTTGTTGAGCAAATTGTTTAAAGCCAATAAGAGCTTCATTAAAACTATTAAGGTGATAATCTGTTTCTGCTTTCCAAAATATAGCTCTTGTTGTAAAAACAGCATCTTTAGCTTCATCTATCGATTTTTCAAAAAGAATTCTAGCATTGTTATAATCACCTTCATTATACACTTCTATTCCTCTATAAAATGCCACTTTTTGATAAGCAACTCTATTTTCAAAACTCTTTTTATTTTCTAATATTTTAATTGCTTCTTTGTAGTTTCTAGAGGTGATATACGAATCAATTAATAAGGTTTCAATTTCGTTTTTATAATTTGTTTCTGGATACGCATCTAAATAACCTGTTAACACCTGTGGAACAGATTGGTATGGATTTCCAATCTCATAACTAATTTTTGCATAGTTTAACCAAGCATCTTCTTGTATTTTCAAATCATAATCCATTTGTGATGCATTTCTAAATGCATTTAAAGCCTCTTGTTTCTTATCAAGGTTGATATAACTTTCACCTAAATGGTAATAGGCATTCTGAGCTACAGCATTATTACCGCCAATAATTTTATTGAATTCGGAAATCGCATTGTCAAAATCATTTTGTTTATAATAGGCATAACCTAGCTGATAGTAATCGACATTATTCCATTTACCACGTCTTCCATTAAATGCTTTTAAATGCGGAATTGCTTCAGCATACTGTTCTAGATTGAAATAACTTTCGCCTATAATTTTTGAAAGCTCTGATTTTTCTTTTGGGCTACTATTATCTAATTGTTCGTTTGCAAGCGCGATTGCTTTTTCAAACTTCCCAAGCTTGAAATTTAAATCGGCTTGATAATATGATAGTTTCTCTTGGTATTTTTCTTGATCACTTACTTGATCAAAATACTCATTAGCTTTATCATAATCATCACCTTCATAAGCCATAAAACCAATATAATATTTAGCTTGAGAACCATAGGTTTCAGAAGTAACAACACGGTTTAAATATTTATTCGCACCTGTTTCATCATTCGTAGAATATAATGAATACCCATAATTAAAATTAAACTTATCGCGTTCTGATCGTGCAACACTAACTTCATCAACTTTATCATACCATTTTCTAGCATAAGCATATTTTCCATTGGAAAAATAATAATCACCTACATCTAAAAATGCAGTGTTTCGTTTAGTACTGGTTGGATACCCTTCTACAAATTCTTGAATTAGATCATCTGCATTTTGTTGATTTAATCGCACAGCACAATTAGCAATATAATAGGCGCAATCGGATTCTAAAGTTTCATTTGGAGCATCATTTTTAACAGCTTCAAACAACGATTGAGCTGCTTGATATTGTTTGTTATTATAAAGCATAAGTGCTTTTTGATACGCTACCAAGTTGCTAGTATATGTAGCAGATTGTTGTGCTTGTAGGTATGAAGCAAGCAACAGAAAACTCAGTAATAAACTTATTTTTCTAAAAGTCATTAAGTTCGATTTTTAATTGATGTCAAAGATAATTTATCTCAAATCTATAACGCAAGAATCGTACTATAATTATACACCGACTTATTAAAAGGTTTAGGATCTCATTTTAAACGTTTAAATATTTTTCAGGAAGTATAAAGTCTACTTCGTTATTATTCATAATAATTTTATGATTTGAAATTTCTGTATTGGTAATTGATTCTTTTTATAATACATTTACAATTCTATTAACTACTTCATATTAATTATGTCTGAAACTGTTTTACAACTCAAAGATGCTTCAATCTATCAAGGAGATAGCATGGTATTATCTGATGTTAATTTTGAAATGAAAAAAGGAGATTTTGTTTATCTCATTGGTAAAACAGGAAGTGGTAAGAGTAGTTTTATGAAAACACTTTATGGTGACTTAAAACTCACAGAAGGTGAAGGCCATATTGTAGATTATAATTTAAGAACCATGAAGGAAAAAGAGATTCCTTTTTTAAGACGAAAATTGGGCATCGTTTTTCAGGATTTTAAACTATTACCAGATAGAACTATTAATCAAAATTTAGATTTTGTTTTAAAAGCTACAGGTTGGAAAGATAAAACTAAAATAAAGGAACGCATAGAAGCTGTTCTTGATAAAGTTGCAATGAAAACTAAAGGGTTTAAATTTCCTCATGAATTATCTGGTGGTGAACAGCAACGTATTGCGATTGCAAGAGCGTTATTAAATGACCCAGAACTTATTTTAGCCGATGAGCCTACTGGTAATTTAGATCCGCAAACCAGTATTGAAGTTATGGAAGTTTTATTAGATATTAATAAAAATGGAAATACCATTTTAATGGCAACTCACGATTATGCGCTGCTCTTAAAATATCCTAGTAAGACTTTAAAATGTGATGAGAATAAAGTTTTTGAAGTGGTACAACGTAAAAGTTAAAACCCCAACCATCTAAAGAACCTTTTAATTGCATTGTCTTTCTTTTTAACAGAAACTTCATCTGTATTTTGAGTTTCAAACTCAATAATAAAAACTCCAAAATTAGATATTGTCTTTTGCGCTTTAGTACTGTGAAGTGGCTTTTTAAATGCTGTTAATTGCATTGGAAATATGATTTTTAAATCTTCAGAAAGTACACCTGATTTTATTATTACATTAGGATTTTCGGCATCATAAATTTCATATGTATTTCCAATATTTAGGTTTTGATCTTTAAAATCGACAGTAACATCATCACCTAGCTTATTAAACAATGCTAAATGAAATGTATTTGGGTTTTCTTTTTGTTTATTTAGTGCTAATACAGCTTTCAAATCAAACGTTGTGGTTAATTTTGAATCACTATTGTTATCAATACCAAATGTAGTTTGCCATTTATTAAATTCTAAATCTTCATGACCAACGATTCGATATGCAGGTCTTTTATTTTTCACATAGTATGTATTATTACTAAACTTCCAATGACTTGCATTAGCTAATGTGGTCAAGCCAAAATGTATAAACTCGGTATAAACTGTATTGTTAGAAAATGTAAGCGATTTTGCATGTAAAATTCTAAGCGTATTTGATCGCCCAAGTATAATATTGTTTTTAATAACAACATTCTCTACAGGTGCATTCTTGTTAAAACCTATGGTTAATGAAGGTGCTTCTTTTCTAATTTCTTTAGTCGTAAAATTAGCATTGTGATATAATACGTTATTAGATAACGTAATATTTTTAGCGATGTTAACACCATTTCTATCAGCCGATGCTACAATAATATTATCTCTATAAAACCCTGAAGGCAAGCCGTTATTAAACAAAATATTATGTTCTAAAGTAATGTTCTTTACATATTCAAAATCTGCATTTCTACTAGCAGACCACACTTCTATGCCTTTATAATAATTATTAAAAATAATATTATTTTTTATGAGTCTCGTCGCTTCACTTTTATTCTGAACGTACATCCCTTCACCTAGACCTTTTTCTGTTTTTCCTATATAGCCATTATTATAAATTAAGCAATTTTCAATTATAGATCCAGCAGTATGCTTCCACGATCCAAATCCTAATCCTGGGTTGTCATGAATTTGTAGGTTATAAAATCTATTTTCTCCTGTAAGATGTCTAAGACCAACGCAAAGCTCAAAATTTAGGTCTGTTTCATTTCTCGAAAAACCACCTAAACAAGTGATTTCAAAGTTTTTATAAATAACCTGCTTACTTTTTACTTCTAATACTGCACTTAATTTTGAGTTTACATTTCCGTTAAGAACAACCTTATCTTTTTCAAAAGCAGAAACTGTAATATAGGCATTGGTATCTAAACTTTGGAGTGCACTTATAAAGCGTCCATTGTAAATTCCTTCATGCAGCCATATAATATCACCAGAGTTAACAGCATCAGGCTTTTGTTTTAAGGCGGTTTTTAAATCCCAAGGATTTGCTATAGTCCCATCTCCTATTTCTCTTCCAGGTGTATTTTTATCATTTTTTGGAAATACATGAAATTCTTGTTGCGCATTTAAACAAAACCCAACAAAACAAAGTATACTATATATTAATTGCTGTTTCATAGTTTAGTGTTTTCAATTACTATACCAAATTTATAGGTGCAAATTAAATGAATACAAATTACCAATACTATAAAAAGTGTATTTTTGAATCCTAAGACATCAGCATGCTATCGGTACTTATTCCTGTTTTTAATTATGATATTCGTTCACTTGTGACAACTGTTCATAAGCAATTAGTGGCTTCATCTACTCCTTTTGAGATTATTTGTATTGATGATTGTTCTAAAACTCATTTTTCTACACTTAATTCTGAAGTGCAACAATTATCAAATATAACATACAGTATTGCACATCAAAATAAAGGAAGAGTTGCAACCAGACAAGAACTTGCCAAAAGTGCTGCATATGATTGGCTTTTGTTTTTAGATGCAGATGTGATGCCTAAACCGGATAATTTCATAGAACAATACATAGGACATCTTGGTTCTAAATATAAAGCCATATATGGTGGAATCACCTATGAAAACACAAAGCCTGACAGTAATTTCATGTTGCGTTGGACCTACGGAAAAGCCAAAGAAGAACTTAGTGCAAACTATAGAAACAGTAATACTTACAAGAGCTTAGTTTCTGCTAATTTCTTAATTCAAAAATCTATATTTACAGAACATAACGTCAAAATAAGACAAAAAGGCTATGGGTATGATAATTATTTTGGCACACTTTTAAAAGCGAATACAACACCCGTTTTACATATTGACAATGCTGTATATCATTTAGGTTTAGAATCAAACACTATCTATCTAAATAAAATTGAAGCAGCAGTAAACACCTTGTTAAAACTAAATGAACAAGGACAATTAAATGACACAGATAACAGTCTGTTAAACACCTTTAAAAGGCTTAAAATATGGAAAGTTAATTACTTTTTTTCATGGCTATACAAGGCATTCTATAATCAATTTAAAAACAATCTATTAGGAGATCGTCCACGTATTTTTATAATACAGTGTTATAAATTGAGTTACATTTGTTATCAAGATTTAAACTCATGAGTCCTTACTTTTCAGTAGTTATTCCTTTATACAACAAAGCAAAAGATATATCAAATACGATAGCTAGTGTATTGTCTCAAACCTTTAAAGACTTTGAGATTATTGTTGTTAATGATGGTTCAACAGATAACAGTTTAGCAGTACTTGAAGCCATAAATGACAAACGTCTTCAACTTTATACTACAGACAACAAAGGTGTTTCTCATGCTAGAAATTTTGGTGTGAAAAAATCATCTGCTTCACTCATTGCTTTTTTAGATGCTGACGATATTTGGAAACCACAGCATTTAGACCATTTAAAATCATTGCATGAGACGTTTCCTGATTGTGGTATGTATTGTAAAGCTTATAATAGAATAAAAGGTACTACAATTATTACATCTGTCTTCAAAGATCTTCCGAAGAAAAAAGAATGGAAAGGTGTTATAGATGACTATTTTCATTACAGCACAATAAACAGCTTAGCGTCTAGTTCTAGCATTGCTATACCAAAATCTATATTGGATACTATTGGCTATTTTAATGAGAATTATACCTCAGGAGAAGACACTGATTTATGGATTAGAATCGCACTCCAATACCCAACTGCATTTGACAATACCATAAGTGTAACTCATAATTTAAATGCAGAGGAAAAACTTACCAATACGACTTTAAAAAGCAGAAAACTCTTTGATTTGAATAACTTTTTGGATGAAGAAAAGCAACACCCTACTTTAAAAAAGTATTTGGACTTAAACCGTTATGCTTTAGCCTTTCAATATAAATTAGAACAGGAAGAGCAACTTTCAAAAGCACTGTATAACAATATTGATTTAAGACACTTAAGCAAAACACAACAATGGGTTTACAAAAGTCCTAAATTTATAAGCATTCTACTTTTAAAATTTAGAGATCTATTAAGGCGACTACATGTCGATCTAAGGCTTTTTAGCTAATTTAAATGCGTTATAGTCTCTTATATAATCATCTTCATCAAAAGTATCAGAAGCTAAAACCAAACATATCGCTCCTGAAGAAAAGTTCTCCAGTTCTCTCCAAATACCAGTTGGTATTAGTAAACCTTTATTGGGTTTATTAAGCATGACTGTTTGTTTAGAATGCCCATCATCTAACACAACTTCAAAACTTCCGCTTAAAGCAATTAAAAACTCTAGTTGTTCTTTATGTGCATGTCCACCTCTATAAGCATCGCTAGGCACATCATATAAATAATACACACGCTTTATAGCATAGGGAATGCAATCCTTTTCAATTACAGCAAGATTACCTCTAGGATCAGTAATTTTTGGGATATCAATTATTTTAATATTCATGCAACAGATTTATTTTACCTTCAGATTTTAATTGTTTATACATCTTAATTCCTTTTAAACCTATGGTAAACTTATACGAGACTTCACTAAGTGTTATAAAACGCTGCCTTAGCAGAAAAAAAATATATTTCACAAGCCAAAGATAGCTCAAATTACCATAAAATCGCTGGTGCATTGCTGCTCTTGCATGTATGGCATCATCATTAGCCATTCGCCGACCAGAACTATCATTAGGATGCATAACTATAGTTTTAGAAACATGTTGCATTAATAAACCCTTATCAAGCGCATTTCGTAAAAAGACGTATTCGGTCACACCTTTAAAAACTGAACCTACACCAAAATAATGGTTAAAATAAATCTCATTGTCTTTAAAAACCGATCTCTTAAATGTAATCACCCAAGTATATATTCTTTTTAAAGTTTGTTTATTGTGTTTTCCTTCAGGATAATATTTAATATACTTATTACCTTGTTCATCTATTGCTTCAAAAGAAATCATGGTTGCAAATGAATTCTCTTGATAGGCCTTAGTTATTGTTTCTAATACATTAGGCTGATACACAATATCATCATCAGACATTAAACAAATATCTTTCGTAGCATTTTGGATTGCAAGATTACGGCTCGCAGGAGAACCGCGTTCAAGTGAGTTAAAGACTTTTATCTTAGGGTTATTAGAACTTAGAAATTTATCTTCCGTAGTTTGGTTAACAATAATAATATCAAAATCATTGATATTATTGTACTGAAACATTGGTTTTAAGAAATTTAAATCTTCTTTAAACATCGTAGATATTAAAATTTCAATACGTAATGACATTACTTAAATAATTGCTATGTTAATGGAATTCTTATTTTTGCTCTAAAGTAATATTTTTATGCGAATATTGTTGGTTGGAGAATATAGCAGACTTCATAATTCTTTAAAAGAAGGTCTTATTAAATTAGGTCATGAGGTTGTTATCGTTGGAAATGGTGATGGTTTTAAAAACTATCCTGTTGATATTCACATTAATCACTCATTCCACAATCTTTTATTAAAAAAGCTACGAGTTGCTTTTTACAAACTCACATCTATTGATTTAGCAACACTAGAAATCTATCTAAAAACTTTTTTTTATTTAAAAAAAATGAAAGGTTTTGATGTTGTTCAACTTATAAACGAATCGCCTTTAGTGATTCAAGCGGCTTATGAGAAACGGTTTATAAAGCGACTTATCAAACACAATAAAAAATTATTTTTACTCTCCTGTGGTATTGATCATCAGTGTATGAAATATATGATGGACGGTAAGTTTAGATATAGTATTATGAGTCCGTATCTTGAAGACAATTCATTATTTGAGCTTTATAAATTTCAGCTTCAGTATTTAAACCCTGAGTTTACGGATTTACATAACTATATTTATAGCAACTGTACTGGCGTAATTGCAACTGATATGGATTACCATTTGCCGTTAGTTGGACATCCAAAATATTTAGGTCTAATTCCTAATGCCATTAATACTGAAAAGATCAACTATATCCCTATTGATTTAAGCGGAAAGATCAAAATCTTCCATGGTGTAAACACCTCTGCAATTGTAAAGAAAGGAAATGATTATTTTAAAGACGCTTTAAAAATTATTGAAATAAAATATGCAGATAAAGTAGAAATCATTACAACCTATAGCATCCCATATGAAACATACATTAAGCTTTATGATGATTGCCATATCTTATTAGACCAAGCTTACGGTTATGACCAAGGTTATAATGCCTTAGAAGCTATGGCTAAAGGAAAAGTTGTTTTCACTGGTGCTGAACAAGAATGGTTGGATTATTATGAATTAGAAAAAAACACCGTTGCCATTAATGCTGAACCTGATGTAAATACTATTGTTCAACACTTAGAATGGTTAATTACCAATCCAAAACAGATTGAAATTATTTCTAAAAATGCGCGTGCGTTTATTGAGAAAGAGCATAATTATATTAATTCTGTCCAAAAGTATTTAGACATATGGTCTAGCAATACCTCCTCTAATAAAATTTAAAACAAATATTTTTTGATTAAATGCCTTATCATTCGCTCCTCTTCACCGTCCCAATCTCTAGAATAATTATCTTTTAAAAGTTTTAACGGAATTCCTCCAAGCAAAACATTACTTCCGTGATACGTATAATCTTTATTACAAAGGCTATTAGATGCAATAACACAATAATCTGGTGTTTTTGTGTTAGGCATTATTGACACTCTATTAGATATAGAATTATAATTACCTAATTTAATCTTTCCAGTTTTTGCATAATGTTCACCTGTTAAGGTATTCATCATTTGATGAGCATTTGTATCAAAAACTTGAGACTCATATCCAATTCTAGTCCATTTACCCATTATAATTTCGTCACAGGATTGTAAGGTAACATCAGATCCAAAACAGCTCATATCACCAATTTCACAATAGGCATTTTTGTCAACACCTATATAGCAATCTTTACCTATATGTGCATAGCCTTTAAATACAATTTTACCTTGAATATTCATTTCTGCTATCCCTTTTGAAACAGAGCGTCTTTCAAACTTTTGACCAAAACCAACCATCCCTTTTTTTATTGGTGCGTCAATGACAACTTCTCCTTTAAGATTAGAGAATTTAACTCGCCCAAAAAAATAAAATGGTATTTTTTTAGCTTGACTAAAAGGAAGCATTTTATAATTAAAATACAACGTTTTTACCCAGTTGATACTTAAATAAAATTTAAACCTTAAGTAGCGTAGCTTAATTGAGAAGTAAATAGTTTTAAGAAATTTCATTAGTTTTTTCTATTCTTAAAGTCTTTAAAAGTTTCAATAATATTAATTCTTTTATTTAATTGAAGTATTGTAAATATAGTTGAAATTAAAATCACTAATATCATCAATGAGTATTTTAGCACTATTTGCTCTAGGAAAATTGCAAAAAAGGCAATAAAACAAAACAAAATACTCATAAAAAAAACAAAATAAAACTCCTTATTAAAATACAGATTATAGGTTTTATAGGTTATAAATTTGACAATTAAAAAGTGTAAGATATAGTAAATCAAAAAGCCAACCCCTAAACCAACTAAGCCATAATAAGAATAACCAATAGCGCTAATTGAGAACAGTAAGATATTAAAAAGTACAGCCGTTTTTATAAAAAGACCAGAATCTCCTTTTGCTAAAATCACATAACCCATAGACCATGACACACACTTAAAAACTGTTGCTAAAATCCCCCAACTAACCATACCAACTATAACTAAAAATTCTTCAGAATATAGAACTTCAACAACGGTTGGAGCCAAAGTTAAAAACAAAACAATAATAGGAGTCACAATTAATAATGCTATTAGCGATTGTTTCATGACGATATTTCGAACTTTGACTTCATCATCAATAATAGTCATCAATCTTGGGAAATAATCTGTACGCATTGCATTAAATATTAATCCTACATAAGAGTTTAATATTACAAATCCTGCTGTATAAAACCCTACTTGTGTGACACTACCAAATCTGCTAATAAAAATTTGCAATGCATAGAGTGCTGCTAAACTTATTAAACCTCTTAGACTTAACATAAACCCTAGTTTAAGCATTTGCCTGCCTTCGCTTAAAGCTTCTCTATTAGAAACCTTAATTGATTTTATTTTAATTTGTCTTGAATACCACCAACTAAAAAATAAATTAACAATTGATATGATAATAATTGATGGAACAATTGCATCTATTCTAAAATAATAGTAGAGTGGCAATGTAATAAGCAGTCCTATAAAATTAGCTATTAAATTTGCTTTAGCTAAAAACCGTAACTTTTTTAAACCTTGCAATATTGCTAATTGACCACTTGATAATTGTTTAAATAATAGCGTCGTTGAAATCAGTACAAATGCTAAGGTATAATCATAATTACCAAAAGCTAATTTACTTAATAATGGTGATGAAATCAATGTAACTATTACACCTAATAATCCTGTAAACCAAACTATTTTTCGCAGTGATGAAACAACAATAGGTATACGCTCTCTATCATTACTTTTTGCATAAGCTATGTCTCTGACAGCAGTAGTATCTATACCTAACTTTGTGAATTCTCCAATTAACCCAATTGTAGAGTTTAAAAGACCAATTACACCTATGCCAATAGGCCCTATCCAAATGGCAATAACTTTAGATCTTATAATAGAAATTAGAATACTAAACACCTGTACAACTCCAAAAAGAGATGTAGATTTAAGAATACTTATATAATCGTTATTTTGTTTAGGCATTAAACCCGATATCTAGTTAAGATGCTTCCGACTCTTCTGGAATAATTCCAAAAAGCGATGTTCCAAAAATAAGCAACACAATACCATAATGCATTAAATAACTTATAAAATGTCCAATAACGGCACCTTTTACTCCAAAAACATCAATGAGATATATGCTTGAAATGTATAACATCACAACCAAAAAGACTTCAATAATAATAAAGTGAGTAAACATCTTTTTAGCCAAAAATTGATACGCAATAACAATAGATAAGACTTTAACAAAATCACCTAAAAGCTGCCATAAAAACAAGTTCTCAACGGGTTTAAACTCTTCAGAAAAAATTAAAGGCACAAGAAAAGGCTTCAAAAAATAAAGGAGAATAAGTCCTAAACCAAAAATTGGCATTACCGATTTATAGAAGCCAAAGACTTCTTTTCTAAATTCTTTTTTAGAATCAATTTCACTAAATCTTGGCACAATGTATAGTGTAATTATTGATGTAATAAACATCAAATAATAATCTGATATTCTATTCATTGCTTCCCAATAACCAGCTTCTTTCAAACCGACTTCAGCAATAATATAATTACGAATACAAATAGAAATCACAGGCAATGCAATTGCTGTAACTAAAGCCATAGCCGCATAAGGTCCAAATAACTTTAATATATCAAAATTAATATGATCCGTTTTGATATAGGTCATCAAATTTCTTCTATTTATAATACCAACCAACGTAATTAAAAATATAAGTGAAGGTGCCACAACAGCAGCAATTAGAGCGCCATCGATATGATTTTCATAAATTAAAAGCAAGGTTACTAACAAGCCTAATATTTGACCTATAATATTTATAATGAGCAACATTTTATAGTTAGAAAACCCATTCATGATAGAAAAACTCATCATATTCAAAGCATAAAACGGCAAGGCTAATGCCATGATTTTTATGATATAGGCAAAATTATAATTTGACGAAAACAACACATCATTAACATACTGTGCATTATAATAACAAAGAAATGCAACTAAAACAGTAGAAAAAAAACAGGTATAATATGCTGTGGACAAGGTTTGACTTAACTTTACATTGTCCTCTTTAAACTTAGCGATAGTCTTAACAACACCATTATAAAAGCCAAGAATTGAAATAGATTGAATGGCACTAAGAAAATTTCTAAGGTTACCAATAAGCGCCATTCCTTCAACGCCAATAAATATAGCTATGGCTTTTGAAGTCAAAATACCAGCTATTATTTTAGTAATTATTGTTGCCGAATTAAGATGCGCAACTTTAAACAATACATTAGTATTAATGTATTTTATTAAGTTCTTCAATTAATAAAGATTTAAGGCATTAGCAATTGTTTCAATCTCATTATTAGTCATCACAGGACTCATTGGTATGCTTACCACTGTTTCATGAATCGCTTCTGTGATCGGCAAATATAAAGATTTATATTGCAATAATGCTTTTTGATGATGTGGCGCAATTGGGTAGTGTATTAAATAGCCTATTTTATTCTGATCTAAATAGTTAGTAAAATCTTCTCTATGCGCAACCCTAACTAAAAACACATGAAATATATGGTTATCGGAACCATCGTAAAAAGGCAAGCTAATTTTAGGGTTATTTATTGTAGACAGATAGTGTTTAGCAATGGCACGTCTTCTATTATTATCGGCATCAAGATGCTTAAGTTTTATATTTAAAAACCCTGCTTGCAATTCATCTAACCGACTATTAACACCTATTTTCTCATTGACATATTTTTTCGAACTCCCATAATTATGAAGTAATGCAATACAATCTGCCAATTTTTTATCATTTGTTGTAATTGCTCCAGCATCGCCTAATGCTCCCAGGTTTTTTGTTGGATAAAAACTAAATCCAGCTGCATGAGATAAATTACCTGCTTTTTTTCCTTCGGAAGACAAAACAGCTCCATGAGCTTGAGCAGCATCTTCAATGACTAATAAGTTATGCTGTTTAGCAATACGATTAATCGCATGCATATCTGCTAATTGTCCATATAAATGAACTGCTAAAATCGCTTTTACTTTAGGTGTAATATGTTTTTCAATTTCAGAAGGAGAAATGTTATATGTCGTTTCTTCTGGCTCGACAAAAACAGGCTTTAATCCAGAATTAATCACAGCTAATATTGTTGCTATGTAAGTATTTGCCGGAATAATAACTTCATCATTTTCTTTTAGATTTCCTAACTCTATATACCCTTTAAAAATAAGAGTAAGCGCATCTAATCCATTAGCGACACCAATACAATATTTGGTTCCACAAAAGCGTGCATAATGATCTTCAAAGCTTTTTACTTGAGCACCTTTGATGTAATACCCTGAATTTAAAAAAGATTTGAATTGTAATGAAAACGCATCTTCAAACCTCGAATTAATTTTATTTAAATCTAAAAATTTAATCATGTAGTATCACTTTCAATATATCTTGAGAATACATACTGCAACCCAATTCTTGTTTTTGTTTCAGCATACCTTCACTGTAACCTATCTTAGAATCGTTGTTAACTGTTCCCATAGAGAAATATTCTATTCCTTCGTCTTGGCATTTATAAATTAAATATACAAAAAGCATATCTAGTGCATTCAGCTTCTCTCCATTAACTGAAGCCATACCATATTGGGATTTCACAACTTTTCCTTTTTTAAAAATAGTAATTCCAGCTAGCAGTTCATCCTCTTGATATATCGTATACTGAATAATTTCATTTTCAAATTTATGATGCAAAAATAATATTTCAGATAAACTATGTACGGGTTGTGAGTTATGTTTTTCTTTTAATCGCGGAATTAAAATAGAATTCCAAAATACCTCAAACTCTGATTCATTTTGTCTAATATTAAACCCACTAGACTCTATCTTCTTATAACGCTTAACTTTCGTTTTATGAATTTTAAAATTACCATTATAATCAATTGCCAATACTCTATTTTTCTTAATTACAGAAACCTTTTTTATGCTTTGAAAACACGAAGTCTTACTAAACAAATCTGAGTGATAAAACTCTGGCAACGTTTTTATAATTATAGACTTGATATGATGCCTAGATAAATGATCCAATAACATCTTACAAATTGTTTGTCTCGTATTAAAATCTAAAATATCAAGATATATTAAATCACCATAAGTTAAACCTTGATGAGAATAAACCACATTATTAACTCTATTCGCTGGAAATAATGCTAGAAGGCTTTCATTTTTATATATCATCAAAGAAAAATCTTCAAATCGATCTTGATGATACGCCATAAAATCTCTATGAAATAAAAATGTGGCGCTTTTAGAATTAGCGACAAAATCATTCCAAATAACATAACTATCTGGATGATATCGTATTATATTAAATGTATTCTGTTTGATATAAATAATTAAAGGCTTTGAACATGTCTAAAATACAATATTTTTAAATCTTAGAATCTGTTTTAGCTTCAATTATTTTATATTTGATTATCTATAAAACTATATTTTGAAATATAAGCGTATACTTAATAAACAATCCTTTTTATGGCTTGTTTATTTCATTGTTTTTTTATTTGTAATTACCAATGATGCCATATATTCTCCTGATACAAGAAGCTATATCAATGCCTTGCCGTACAGACATTTAGGATATGTTATATTCTTAAAAACTTTTTATTTTTTTTTCAATAGCCTTTTTGACATAAGTGTTTTAATTTTTCAGGCAACATTTAGCTTATTTGCAGTGCATATTTTCTTAAAAAAAACATCTAAAACACTCAAGCTTAATAGGAGTTCCAAAGTCGTTTTATTCATAATTTTATTGTTCCCTTTTTTTAAACCTCTATCAGTTGCAAATAATATTTGCCCAGAAGGCATTAGCTATGGCTTATATTTATTATTTGTCGCATATGGCTTGGATATCATATTTAATGAAAACAAAAAAAAATGGATTATTCTAATAGGGTTTTATTTTGCCCTAACTTTTACAAGAGGTCAATTTATTTTAACTCCTTTTATATTTGCTTTTGTTTATTTCTTTAAGAACAAAAATCAATTTCCAATCCGACATGTAATTCTAAAATCAGCAATACTAGTTTGTATGCCAATTCTTCTTATTTTGACTGAATCTACTTATCACAAACTAAAAGATGGTATTTTCATGACTACCCCTTTTGGTTTTGTTTCTGCTTCAGGATTAGCATTCTATGTCTCTAAAAGTGAAGACAAAAACCACATAAAAAATGACAATGATAGAAGAATTTTTGAAATGTGTTATAACAAACTTTCACAAGAAAATTTATTGCTTTCATCGCAGAACGACCTGCAGTATTACACTCAATATTATAACTATTTTCACAACAATGTTCCTCCAATTTGCAATCATACCATTCATGCTTTAGGTAAAGATTATTACTATCAAAAAGAAACCCAATATAAGGAGAGCACAAACTACGCACATGCAAAATCTTATTATAAAATTGAAAAAACGTGTAAAAATTTAACACTAACACTTATTAAAGCTAATTTTAATAAATGGCTACAACTATACTTCGCTAACATCTCACATGGCTTTTATTCTAGTTACTTAGCTATTCTAATGGTTTTGG
This sequence comes from Flavobacteriales bacterium 33_180_T64, assembly GCA_002162685.1. Taxonomy (GTDB): domain Bacteria; phylum Bacteroidota; class Bacteroidia; order Flavobacteriales; family Flavobacteriaceae; genus Psychroserpens. Next base: position 64,408 of record MAAQ01000018.1, on the reverse strand, counting down.
TATTCCTTTTTAGTTTGATTAAATTTTTAATTAACACCAATAACAAATGGTATATTTTATTGTTTATTTTATCTGCACTAGCGCTAGCAAATGCAATGTTAGTTGCCTTTGCTAGTCATTCCATAATAAGGTACTTATTCTATAATTACGCATTGCTATTTTTAATATTTATAATTCTAATTAAACTTTTAAAACATGGAATCAAAAACTGAACTTTCAATAGTAATGCCGTGTTTAAATGAAGAAGAGACACTTGCAATATGCATTTCTAAGGCCCAAGATTTTTTAAACAAAAACAATGTAGTTGGAGAAATTATAATCGCTGATAACGGCAGTACAGATGACTCTATCAATATTGCAACAAAGCTCAATGCTAAAGTTGTACATGTAAAAGACAAAGGCTACGGAAATGCTCTTAAAGGGGGTATTAATACTGCTCAAGGTGATTATATCATAATGGCCGATGCAGATGATAGTTATGATTTTGAAAAATTAATGCCATTTCTAGAAAAGCTTAGAGAAGGTTATGATTTAGTTATGGGAAACCGGTTTAAAGGTGGCATTAAAAAAGGAGCCATGCCTTTTCTACATAAATATCTTGGAAACCCTGTATTATCATTTACTGGTAAATTATTTTTTAGAATAAAAATAGGAGACTTTCATTGTGGATTAAGAGGCTTTTCAAAAGCTGCATTTTCAAAAATGGAGTTAAAAACAACTGGAATGGAGTTTGCTTCAGAAATGATTGTAAAATCAAAACTTAACAACCTTACGATCACAGAAGTCCCTACAATTCTCCATAAAGATGGAAGAACTAGACCTCCTCACCTAAATACATGGAGTGACGGTTGGAGACACTTACGCTTTTTATTACTCTATAGCCCAAAATGGTTATTTCTTTATCCTAGCCTATTCTTATTAATTTTTGGTTTAATAAGTTCTATCATTCTTATCATAAAACCCATCGCTATTGATAATATCATGTTTGATATTCATACTTTATTGTATACCTCAAGCATGTCTCTTATAGGATTTCAATTTTTTATTTTTTATGCTTTAACTAAAATTTTTGCTGTTGAAAATGGGCTATTACCAAAAAGCAGTAGATACACTAATTTATTCAAATACCTAAATTTGGAAAAAGGGCTTATCGCTGGTGTTATTTTATTACTTGTTGGTGTTATTTTAAGCGTTAAAGGCTTGTTTTTTTGGGAGTCTGTAAACTACGGAAACCTTAATCCTTCAAATACTTTTAGAATAATAATACCTGCAGTATTTACAATATTATTAGGCATTCAAATTATTTTATTCAGCTTGTTTTTTAGTATCCTAAGTTTGAAAAGTAAAACTTGATAATAAGTATAAAGAGAAATTCAAATACTAGCTAAGTTTTTCAAATACGAATAAATTATTAAGTCCAAACTGAAATTTTTTGTGTTTCACTAATTTAAATTTCTGCTTATCAAGTAATGAAAAAACCTCATCAATTTTAAAACCATAATGTTCATCTACAGACATACCATCAATCAATCTGAGTTTAGTTAAAGCTGCTAAGATATAATCAACAAATGGAGATGGTACAGTTATAATAACACGACCTGAAGAATTTAATACTCTAAAAAAATCTTGATTGAACATTTTTTGTTGTTCTCTAGGAATATGCTCTAAAACTGCTAACATAACAATACAATCAATTTCACTATTTTCTGGCACATTCTCGGGGAATTTCCCAGGAATTAAAGTGTGTTTCCCTTTAGTAGTTACCGTTTTCAACAAAGGATCTAGTCCGATACTTGGTTGAATAGGCTTACTATGGAGTGTTTCAAATAAGTATCCATCAAAACAACCAATATCCAAAACCTTATCATTAGGTCTAATATATCGACTTCCAACACTAACCCTCCAATGCCTTAAAACTCTATCGAGAAACTTCATTTTATATATTTATTTCACTTAGTACATTCTTTTCTTTGATGTAATTAAAAACACTAATTTAACTGTATTCATTTAATCATAAAAAATTGAATATTCATTAAATAGCAATAAACAAAAAAGGAACCCTAAGTTAGGATTCCTTTTTTTATATATCAATATCTAACTAATTAAATATTCTTATTACGTTTACGCTCTACTTCTGTCAAGTAAATTTTACGTAATCTTAAATGCTTAGGTGTAACTTCTACATACTCATCTTTTTGGATGTATTCTAAAGCTTCTTCTAAAGAAAACTTAATTGCAGGTACAATTTTCGCTTTATCATCAGCACCAGAACTACGTACGTTACTTAATTTTTTAGTTTTAGTTACATTAACAGCCATATCATCACCACGAGAATTCTCTCCAATCACTTGACCTTCATAAATATCTTCTCCTGGATCTACAAAAAACTTACCTCTATCTTGTAATTTATCAATAGAGTAAGGAATTGCTTGACCTTTTTCCATAGATACTAAACTTCCGTTTTGACGTTCAGGAATTCCTCCTTTTAAAGGTTGGTATTCTTTAAAACGGTGGGCCATTATAGCTTCACCAGCTGTTGCTGTTAATAATTGGTTACGTAAACCAATAATTCCTCTTGAAGGAACGATGAATTCACAAACCATACGCTCACCTTTAGCTTCCATGCTTAACATTTCACCTTTACGCATTGTTACCATTTCAATTGCTTTTCCAGATACTGTTTCTGGCAAATCAATTGTCATTTCTTCAACAGGCTCACATTTAACACCATCAATCTCCTTGATAATTACTTGTGGTTGTCCTATTTGTAATTCATAACCTTCACGACGCATCGTTTCGATTAATACAGATAAGTGTAATACCCCACGTCCAAACACCATAAACTTATCTGCACTATCTGTTTCTTCAACTCTAAGTGCTAAGTTTTTCTCTAACTCTTTTGCTAACCTATCTTTAATATGACGCGATGTAACGAATTTTCCATCTTTTCCAAAGAAAGGAGAATCGTTAATTGTAAATAACATACTCATTGTAGGCTCATCAATTGCTATTGGTTTTAAACCTTCAGGAGCTTCCCAATCGGCAACAGTATCACCAATTTCAAATCCTTCTAATCCAACTATAGCACAAATATCTCCAGCTTGAACTTCCTCTACTTTTTTACGACCTAAACCTTCAAAAGTATGGAGTTCTTTAATCTTAGACTTCACTATACTTCCGTCACGTTTTACTAATGAAATATTTTGACCTACTTTTAACTCTCCACGAGTTAAACGTCCAATCGCAATACGACCTGTAAATGATGAAAAATCTAATGATGTGATTAACATTTGAGTTGTTCCTTCTTCAATTTTTGGAGCAGGAATATGCTCAATCACCATATCTAAAAGTGGTTCGATATTTTTAGTTTCGTTTTGCCAATCATCACTCATCCAGTTATTCTTCGCAGAACCATAAACTGTTGGAAAATCTAACTGCCATTCTTCAGCTCCAAGCTCAAACATTAAGTCAAAGACTTTTTCATGAACTTCATCAGGTGTACAGTTTTCTTTATCAACTTTATTGACAACTACACATGGTTTTAAACCTAAATCAATCGCTTTCTGTAATACAAAACGTGTTTGAGGCATAGGGCCTTCAAAAGCATCAACCAATAATAAAACACCATCTGCCATGTTTAATACACGCTCTACTTCTCCTCCAAAATCGGCGTGACCTGGAGTATCAATGATATTAATTTTTGTGTCTTTGTAAACTACAGAAACGTTTTTAGACGTAATTGTAATACCTCTTTCTCTTTCTAAATCATTATTATCAAGAATTAAATCTCCTGTATTTTCGTTTTCACGAAATAACTGACAATGATACATGATTTTATCAACCAAAGTAGTTTTACCATGATCGACGTGTGCAATAATTGCAATGTTTTTAATATTAGCCATAATGATGCCTTAATTTAAGCGTGCAAAGGTACGTTAAATTCTGTGGATATTTTGATTCTCATTAAATTATTAAAATTGTATTGCATCTATTTTAAGAGAAAGCTTCTGAAAGCTTATATATTTAGGATAAATAACTGCTAATTAATAAATTCTAAGCCGCTATTTTAAAGTGTTAAAATTTCAGAATCTTTAGTTAATTTAATGTTATACTCCCTTTAATTTATAATTTCTATATTTATCTTACGTTTAAATTATGATTAATAGTAAATAGCCACCCACACCAACTAAAATTTGGGCAATTTACATCTGAAAAACTCTAACAGATGGAAAAAATTAGCAAATATTCAAGATTTGTGCCTTACCTCTACTTTTTAGCGGTAATAGCATATTGGTTTACTCATGTAAATAGAAGCGTAGGTATAACCGCATACCCTATCCTTTTATTTGGTATCCCCTTCTTATGGCAACTAATTAAACCCAATAACAAACTTAACTTCTCATTGGGCATTACGTTTGTTTGCTTATCGTCATATATGATTTTAGCTTATCTATCTGATCTATTTAATATTGTAACCCTATCTATCCAAACAAAACAATTTATGGTTTTTGGTGGTGCTTTTGTTGTAGCTAACTTTGTTATGGCATTATGGATGATAAGAAATAGTCTAAATAGAAGCTTTTAATATGTATCTTTGCAGCTTAAAATTGAAAAATTAAGCCAAATGCTATTATCAGACGTTCCAAAATTAAAACATACTACTTCTAATAACTTCTTTTTACTTTGTGGTCCTTGTGCTATAGAAGGCGAAGATATGGCTCTGAGAATTGCTGAAAAAGTAATTACGATAACTAATAAATTAGAAATTCCTTATGTCTTTAAGGGAAGTTTTAAAAAAGCTAATAGAAGTAGAATTGATAGTTTTACAGGAATTGGAGATGAGAAAGCGTTAAAAATACTTCAAAAAATATCACAAACATTTGATATCCCAACAGTTACTGATATTCATGAAGTATCTGATGCAGAAAAAGCTGCTGAATATGTTGATGTACTTCAAATTCCAGCATTCTTGGTTCGTCAAACCGATTTAGTAGTTGCCGCAGCAAACACGGGTAAAGTCGTAAACTTAAAGAAAGGTCAGTTTATGAGCCCGGAAGCCATGAAACATGCAGTTCAAAAAGTAAAAGACTCAGGAAGCGATAAAGCTTGGATTACAGATCGAGGTACTATGTTTGGTTACCAGGATATGGTTGTAGATTTTAGAGGTATCCCAACGATGCGCCAAATTGCACCAACGGTTTTAGATGTGACACATTCATTACAACAACCTAATCAAAGTGTTGGTGTTACTGGTGGACGACCAGATATGATAGAAACTATAGCAAGAGCTGGAGTTGTAAATAATATTGATGGTTTGTTTATTGAAACACACTTTGACCCTGCAAATGCAAAAAGTGATGGTGCTAACATGCTTCACCTTGACAACCTTGAAAAACTCCTCACTAATCTAGTGGCTATTAGAAAAACTATAAATTCTCTATAATATCTAATTTTTATTTAAGTCTTTCCATTTTTTTCGACTAAACCCATTTTCACAATCAAACGAAATAATTTAATGAAAATTAAATCAATTAAGCTTTTAGTAATAATCATCCTAAGCTTAACATCTAATAACCTTAGTGCTCAAGAAGTAGATGCTACAAAATACACCTCATCAAATAAAGGCAAGTTTTTTATAAGTTGGGGAGGAAATAGAGAATCCTACTCAAAATCTGATATTAGATTCAAAGGTGACAATTACGATTTTACAGTTTATGATGCAACTGCATTAGACAAACCAAAAGGTTGGCATATTGATTATATCAATCCAACTAGAATTACCATCCCTCAAACCAATTTAAGAATTGGATACTATATCTCAGACCATTACAATATTTCATTCAACGTTGATCATATGAAGTATGTCATGACTGAAAACCAAACAAGAACTATTGATGGCTATATTGATTTACCAAACACTGACGTTGGAAGTCAATTTAATGGCACTTATGACAATGAAACTTTTTTTGTTTCTGAAGATTTTTTACAATTTGAACACACTAATGGTTTAAATTATGCCTACTTAGAATTTTCAAGAGTGGATGATATTTCAAAACTTTTAGGCATTAACAATACTGACGTTTTTCAGCTTAATATTACTGAAGGTATTGGAGGTGGAATTTTATATCCTAAAAGTAATAGTGTCGTATTAAAAAAAGACCGTTATGATGAATTTCATCTATCTGGTTATGGTGTATCTTTAAATGTTGGACTTAATTTCACCTTTTTTAAACACTTTTATATTCAAACAGATTTAAGAGGTGGTTATATTAATATGAGTGATATTAAAACAACTAGCAATTCTAACGATAAAGCTTCACAACATTTTTTATTTTTACAACGTGTAATTTCAATTGGTGGAATTTTTAGACTATAATTTATGATAGACGATATAGAAATTAGAGAAGCAACATTAGACGATATTCCTGAAATCACTTCGCTTTTTAGAGATACTGTTTTAAAAGTAAATAGTAGAGACTATTCTGAAGAACAGGTAAAAGCTTGGTCATCTGGTGCTGATAACATAAAAAAATGGAAAGAACGAATTACTAAATTCTATTTTATTGTTGCTGAAGTTGGAGACACTATTGTAGGGTTCTCCTACTTAACTAAGGGCTATTATTTAGACGGATTGTTTGTGCATAAAGATTTCCAGAGACGAACTATTGCTTCAAAATTATTACGCATTATGGAGGCAAAAGTCTCTATTAACGGCTTTGATGTTATAAAATCTGACGTAAGTATTACAGCACTTGACTTTTTTGATTCACACTTTTATGAAGTCGAAAAGAAGCAGAAAAAATCTCTTAAAGGCATGACTTTTGAAAACTATATTGTATATAAAGAATTATAAAAACTTATTTTAAAAATGATGTATTCTTATGCCTTTCAATGGCTTTCAGAATGCAAATAAATAAGTCGTCATCGATATCATCTAAAGCTTTATAACGCAAAGATTTTACGACTTTTCGGTTTTCCGAAACTAAATACTCTGCGTATTTCGTCAAATGCGCCGAATGCCAAAACCCAACATCAACATAATTTTTACTTTGGTTTAAATAACAGATAGGGCGTGTTCCAATATAATAACAAGGAATCCTCCATTTATACTTAAGCTCAGCTTTAGGAAACGTATGCTCAATAAGAATCTGCAAGTGCAATAAAATAGACCTGTATGGTTCTGGCTGGTTTAATAGATATGCTTCGGCTGGTTTCATTTCTTTCTAAGAATTTTCATATATTTAATACATGAAGTCTGTTATATCAATCGTATTCTATTTATTTTTTATCAATGCTAGCTCTCAAAATTACAAATTGATTGATGAAAAAGTAAAAAACTATCCTAAATTTCACCAAATAGAAACTTTAGTGTTAAGAGTTGATACTAGTTTTAAAACTAAAGAAGAAAAAGCTAGAGCTTACTACACATGGATTAGCTATAATATTACTTACGATTTAAATAGATATCATACTATTGAAGGACCAAATTTAGAAGTTACATTTAATTCTGAGCGCTTGAATAAATGTATTGAAAATCATAACCGAAGCAAGCTAGCAAATCGTATTTTTAAAACAAGAAGAGCTTTATGTATGGGGTTTAGCACATTGTTTCAAGAATTATGTTTAAGATCTAATATTGAGGTGAAAATTATAGAAGGCATTACTAAAGTTTCTGTTGATGATCTAGAACATTCAAATTATATTAAAAATCACGCATGGAATGCTGTAAAAATTAAAAACAAATGGCAACTTATTGATCTTAGCTGGTCTTCTGGTTATGAAAATACAAATACAGGTAAATGGGTAACTGCATTTAATGATTTTTATTTTTTTACAAATCCAGAAGAATTAATTACAACACATTTTCCAGCCGACAGCAAATTTCAATTGCTGGAAAAGTCTTTAAATTTCGAATCTTTTTTTCAACAGCCAGTAGTTTACAATAAGTATTTTGAAAGCGGTTTAAAAATTTCAGATTATCAAAAAGGGCTTATAAATGTGTCTAAAAAAGACAAAAAAATCCGATTGTCATTTAAAAACAGAAAAAAGGACACTACAATTTATTATAAGTTTGATGATGATACTTACCTTAAAGAGCTTCAACTCATAAAGAAAGAAGGGTCAAATAACTTTGTAGCCGCTTTAAAATATAAATCCAGAACATCTGAAGTATTGAGTTTATACTATCAAAACGAGAAGATTTTGGATTTTAAAATAGAAAAATAATTACATCACTCGATGCTTTTAAATTAATTCCCGTAGTAACTCTACTATTTTAGTTCCTAAAAAAAATTATTACAGTAAACAATTGCAGTATTACAATTTATTTACTTACTTTGTATTTCAAAGTACTTTATTATGGAATCGAAAAACTATTTAGAAGATATTAGCGAAATCAAAAATATGATGAACAAATCATCACGTTTTATTTCTCTTAGTGGTCTTTCTGGAATACTTGCTGGTATTTATGCCCTTATTGGAGCCTCAATTGCATACTACTTAGTTTCAAATTCGGTTAGGGGTTATCTTATTTTAGATGGAACCATATTTAGAATATGTGCAAGTATTTTATTAGGTGTTGCTTTTTTAAGTATTGGAACTGGTGTGCTTTTAACGACAAAAAAAGCAAAGAAAAATGGTGAAAAAATTTGGGACACCTCTTCTAAACGATTATTGTTTAATTTTTTAACACCGCTAATTACTGGAGGCATCTATATTTTGATCATCTTAAACCAGGAGCGCTACGGACATACAGCTGCATTAATGCTTATTTTTTACGGCTTAGCATTAATTAGTGCCTCAAAATATAGTATAGGAGATATTAGATACTTAGGTTTTACAGAAGTAATCCTCGGATTAATTTGTGCTTTTTTACCAAGTTATGGGTTTTGGTTTTGGGTTATTGGCTTTGGTATTATGCATATATTCTACGGGACACTAATGCATTTTAAATATGATATAAAAAAATAAGTTTTAAACTGCATCCATATTTCAACAAGAGCATATAACTTTGAACACCAATCTAGAATAGAAACGTGAGCATCATTAACAACATAAACAAAGTATTTGACCATCGTATTAGATTAGGCATTATGTCTATTTTAATGGTTAATGAATATGCCGATTTTAATATGCTTAAAGAGCTCTTAGGCACCACAGATGGTAATCTAGCAAGCCACACTAAAGCATTAGAAAAAGCGGAATATATTAGCGTTGAAAAACAATTCATAGGCAGAAAACCAAACACACGCTACGCAACAACAAAATTGGGCAGAGCGGCATTTAAAAAACACATAGAAGCACTAGAAAAATTAATTAATAAACAATAAAACATTTTTTTTACACGTTTACTTTGAAACACAAAGTACTTTAAATATCAAATTATGAAACACATCTCTATTTTTATTGCCGCATTTTTATTCAGCATTCTTTTTTTTGAAAAAAATATTGGTTTAAATCTTACCATTTTCTCAATCGTGACGACTGTTCTTCTAGTCGGTTATAATTCAAAAAAGTTTAAAGACAAAACAATTATACTACATGCTCTAGTCTACATCTTTACTGCTTTGCTTGTATTTATACAACACTCATCGCTTTCTATTATTACCAACTGCATTACTTTTTTCACATTAGTTGGCGTCGTATCTGAGCAGAGAACCTCTATTTATGTCCATTGGCTTAATGGCATATACACAACTGTTGCAGGATATTTTCATAGAACTTTTGAAAGTAATACTGATGCCAAAAAAGTGAACTGGAAAAAAGATATTGATGTATTACACGTAGCAAAACTCATAGGTATTCCGTTAGTTTTTATTCTTGTTTTTATTATGCTTTATAAAAATGGAAATCCAATGTTTAATAATTTGGTATCAAGAATTGACTTTAGTTTTATTAACTTTCAATGGCTTTTATTCACCGTTTTAGGCTACTACTTATTTAATAATATTTCAAAGCCAGTACAAGTTGATCCTGCAACTTCAACAGATTTAAAAACCCAAAGTACATTATTTAAATCTGGCACATTTTCCGAAGAAAAATTAAAGAAGGAAAAACAATTAGGTACTGTTTTATTAGGATTTTTAAACCTCTTAATAGTAGTCTATATTATTACAGATATCATCTATGTCATAACAGGAGAAACAATAAGTGCCTCCGCTTTTTCAAGTCAAGTTCATAGCGGAATCAATACATTAATTGCTTCAATCATTATCGCAATTATGATTATTCTATACTTTTTTAGAGGTAATCTTAATTTCTATGCTGAAAATAGAGCACTTAAAAACTTAAGTTTTTTATGGATATTTCTTAATGTAATGCTTATTGTTCTTATTGCAATTAAAAACCAAAATTACATTACTGCATTTGGCTTAACCTACAAACGTATAGGAGTTCATATCTATATTTTATTGACATTTATTGGGTTAATTACCACATGGATTAAAGTGCTTAAGGTTAAAAATCTTGCTTTTCTTTTTAGAAGAAATACGCAAATCGCATTTATAGTGCTTCTAGTTTGTAGTACTATTAATTGGGATTATACAATTACCAAATACAATCTTAATGTCGCAAAATCATTTGATATTGGTTACCTCATCAATTTAACCAATAGAAATGCAATTCTTCTCAATAAAAAGAAAGATGATATCAATATATCTAGTGCTGACAAACATAGAATTGAAACTAAATATAGTAAACATATGATGGCGTTGGCAGAACGTGACTGGCAAGAATGGAATTATGAAATGTTTGAAAATGAAACTAAATTTAATAGCACAGAATAACAATGAACATTCCAGCAAACCTTGCGAAATCTTGTCTTTTAGCTACAGTCATCTTTTGGGTAATTATTAGCTCAAAATCTATAGATCCAGATATTATACTATTTATGTTTCTCTCAATCATTCCTATCTTTATAGTGTCTACAATAGTTATATTGAGTACTATCTGTTCGGTTTTTTGGTTAGCAGAAAATGCTGATTTTAATAAAAAACAAGTCTTTAAAACCTATTATCCATACTACGTTATTATAGTTTTTGGTATTTGTGTATTTGCTATTATTTCTTCAGGATTTGACCTCTATATTATTGCCTTTTTTTCGTCCGTTTTTATCACTACAAATCAATCTTGGGTTTGGTTTGCTAAAGAAACACAAAAATGAAAAACGTACGCAAAAAACTCATAGAATGGTTATTTAAACACTCACAACGTGTGTATACAAATCTATTTAAAAAGCATAACCCTTGGGAGATTTACAAGGAAGAGCTCCTCGCCTATCCCAAAGTCTCTTTTGGCAGGCATTTAGGTGAATTCTTAGAGAAAAATAATTTTGAACTCATTGCTAAAGTAGAACGCCATGATGCCTATCACACCTTAACTGGTTATGGCACAAAAGTAGAAGACGAAATCGCTCTCCAATGCCTTTGTTATGGCAATGGAAAGCGTAGTCTGTATTTATATGGTGCCGTAATTTTAGGCATCATTATCCTTCCAGACTATTATCAGTATTATTTACGGTCTTATGCTATTGGAAAAAAAGCAAATCCGTTTCACCATTATGACTATAAACAATTACTTAAGGTTAATATTCAAGATTTTAGACAATCGATATTTACCAAAGCCCAATGCTATGCCTTAAACATAAAATAAACAAACACATATAATGAAGAAACTCAAACTCATATTCCTCTTAGGCGTATTTATTTTAATTGGATTAATTATGACTAATTACATGGTGATTTACAAAGCAAAAGGTTGTATTTATAATTCGGTTGATGCGATTCCAAAGAATAAAGTCGGACTCCTATTAGGCGCTGTAAAAGTTACCTCTAACGGAAACATCAACTCCTATTATACACATCGAATTAATGCTGCTGTAGATTTATATAAAGCAGAAAAAATAGAATTCATTTTGATTAGTGGAGACAACAGCAGAAAAAACTATGATGAACCCACAACCTTCAAAACTGATTTAATTATTAAAGGTATTCCTGAAGACAAAATCTTTTTGGACTATGCAGGTTTTAGAACATTGGATTCGGTTATAAGAGCAAAAGAGATTTTTGGCCAAACCGAAATCACAATTATATCGCAGCAATTTCACAACGAGCGTGCTATTTATTTAGCCAAGCATAACAATATAAATGCTATTGGATTTAATGCAAAAGACAGCTATAATCATCATGGCTCCAAAACTCAGCTAAGAGAATATTTTGCTCGCGCCAAAGCCTCTATAGATGTATTGTTTAATGTAGAACCAAAATTTCTTGGTAAAAAAATAAATATCAAATGATCCTCAAACTCAACAAAGTTTTTTTTGCAACAAGTCTTATGTTATTTTCTACGGAAGTATGCATAGCAACATTTTTATCTGGAGGTTTTATTAGACATACCTTTGGCGATTTTCTGGTGGTTATTTTAATGTATTGTTTTTTTAGAAGTTTTATAAACACCCAACCAATTTATATAGCGATTACGGTATTCCTGATTTCTTTTCTTATCGAATTTTTACAGCTTTTTAACCTATTAGACTATCTAAACCTAAGACATAATCAGATGGCAAATATTATATTAGGAAGCACTTTTGAAATTTCAGATCTCATTGCCTACAGCCTAGGTATTATCACTATTTATTTAATAGATACAAAAATTAACATCCTATGGAAACTATAAAAACGCATATCCTTAACCAATTTAAAACCTTATCGATAGTAACCATTTCGATGGCTTTAAGTATTATTCTACTTATGATTAGAATGAAACTAAATCAATCATTTTATTTGCTTTTTTTAGTTTGGAATTTATTCTTAGCCATTATTCCATTCGTCATAACAACTGTGCTCAGTAGCAAACCAAAAAATCATAAGCTTACCTTCCTCATAGCTTTTAGTGTTTGGTTACTCTTTTTACCAAATGCACCATATATAATTACCGATTTATTGCACCTTACGAATGGGAAACCGCATCTATTGTGGTTAGATGTTTTAGTCATTTTATCGTTTGCTTTTAACGGATTGATTCTGTTTTTTCTCTCTCTTTCAGATATGGAGAAGCTTTTAAAACAGCATGTAAAACCTAAATTTATCTTTCCCATACTATTATCCATTTTTGGACTAACCGCTTTTGGAATATATCTTGGTCGTTTTTTACGTTATAATTCTTGGGAGATTATAAGCAATCCAAACTATTTACTAAACGACATAATGCATATTGTAATACAGCCAATGGCTAATAAAGAAGTATGGCTATTTACTATTTTATTTGGTACTTTTTTAAATATTGGATATTTAGTATTTAGGAAGTCAGCTTATTAAGAATCTCTATTTTTATTTTGGATTTGCCTTACAATTTTTGTCGTTCTATTTCTAGTTAACATTCTTGGTAATATGGATAAAAACTTATTGAAAAGCCCAGGGATTGCAACAACTTTTCCGTTCTGCATGGCTTTATACCCATAAGCAGCTACTTGTTTAGGACACGCCATATTAAAGGCTATTTTGTTTTCCGCACATTCTTGTGACACTACCTCTTGAAATGATGTTTTTGTTGGTCCTGGGCACAGTGCTGTAACACTAACTCCCGTTCCTTTTAACTCGTTTGCAATAGCTTGTGAAAACGATAAAAGATAAGCTTTAGATGCATAATATAATGCCATTAATGGTCCTGGTTGAAAAGCGGCTAAAGACGATAAATTCAAAATTTTACCAGAACCACGTTTTACCATATCTGGTAAAATTAACTTTATTAAATGTGTTGTTGTTAAAATATGCAAATGCAACATTTGTGACTCACGTTCCCAATCTGTATTCGTGAATGTTCCGAAGAGTCCAAAGCCAGCATTATTTATAATAACATCTATCGTAGTAGTTTTAATATCATTATAAATCTCATTTGCAATATTTACTTGACTCAAATCTTTTACCAACAAAGTGATTTGGGTATTGTACCCTTTTAAGATATTGGTTTTTGCTCGCTCTAATTTTTTTGAATCTATATCAATTAAAATAAGATTATAAGTATCTTTTGCTAGCAAAAGTGCTAACTCAAACCCTAATCCTGAAGCTGCTCCTGTAACTAAAGCAGTTTTTGTATTATTCCTTTCCATCTACATAATCTTGCAAATAAGCAAAACGCTCTGTTAGTTTTCTGTTTTCAGAAATTTTCGCACGCTTTAAAACACCTTGCTCATCATTATTAAAAAATGCAGGAATTACATGCTCTAAAAACATCTCTCCAAAACCTTCACTAGCATCTTTTGGTAATTCACAAGGTAAATTATCAACAGCCATCATAGTGATAGCATTTTTAGCGTTAAAAGCGACTTCGCTTTCGGTTTGAGCATCATAACCATAAAATGGGTCTGCAATTGTAGAAGGCCTAATAGTACTTGCTACTGGACCATCAATATCACAAGATACATCTGCTACTAAATTAATTCTAAAATCTGAATGTTTAGCATCGTCTCGTGTAAAAATAAAAGGCGCACCATCACCATAAAAATGTCCAGCTATAAAGAAATCGGTTTCTTTTGCATAGGTCATGAAATTACTTTCATAACCACTTGGGTTTTTATAGAATTCATACTTATCTCCTGCTTTACCATCTATTCGTTTGTTGTACTCCATCACATCAATCATACAATAAACGGGTTCTGTAAACTGGGATGTTAAATACGAAGCATCGCTAACCTCTTTAATTTTCAAATGGTCGAGAATCTCTTTAGCTCCTAAAGCAACTTTACCTGTTCCTGAAAGTACAATCTTAATATTAGGTAAGGTGATTTTATCTAGTTCAGCTTTTACAGCATCTAAATCGGCAAGAATTTCTACTTTGGGCAAATTAAATAACCCATCCCTTAAACCTAATGCACGAAATCCATTATAAGCGCCAACCAAACCAGCATATCGACCAAAACCAATAAGTCTCGCGCTATTTTGCTTTACAATAGTTTCGTGGTCATACATTTCTATATTCTTGTTGAGTATATCCACCAAAAGCTTTCGGTTGTATGGTTGCTTTTTAATGGTATGTGAAAAGAAAAAATATTTTTTATTCGGAATTAAATGCTCTAGCGGTACTTCTTTTACACCAATCATCACATCACAATTAGACACATCATTAGTCACTTCAAAACCTTGTGAACGATACGCATCGTCTGAAAACACGCGAATGTCTGAAGACTCCACTACAAATTCTGCTTGTGGGAATTGCACTCTAGCTTCTGCCAATTTCTCAGGAGAAAATACAACACGTCTATCTGGCGGATTTTTACGTTCTTTAATGATTGCGAATTTCATATAACTGCGGAATTATAAATGCCTTTACTGTTAATAGTGACAGTAAAACATATTGGTATAAAATTTGCACGAAAGTACTAGTAAATGTAGGCTTATACAAACTTTTTGATAACTTTGCAGACTGCGTTAGCGATTGAGGCAATTGTTGAAGCTCCTTGAAAAGAGCGACTGCCGAAAGCGCGACCCAAAAGGGAACGCCAAAATAATTATCAAACGAAATGTTGATGAGTTCCTGAAACAAGTTCAGGATTAATTCAATTATGCAAAATAAGTTTTGCTATTTCATTACAATGGGGTCGACTGGTTTTGACAGCGAGATTCATTAAATGGTAAGCACGTCGTGTAATGACATTGAAACACGTAAAAGGCTAGGTCAACTTTTTAAACGGCGAGAATAACTACGCTTTAGCTGCATAATCTGAATTACAGTAAGATTAAGCCTCGTCCTACTAGGTAGGAATGCTAA
The DNA here is from genome assembly GCA_002162685.1 of Flavobacteriales bacterium 33_180_T64. Taxonomy (GTDB): domain Bacteria; phylum Bacteroidota; class Bacteroidia; order Flavobacteriales; family Flavobacteriaceae; genus Psychroserpens. The sequence continues at coordinate 48,646 of MAAQ01000018.1, read as the reverse complement.
ATGTCTCCAGAAAGCCTTGGTTAATGGCGTTCTTAATAGAGGCATCGTAAATATTAACTTAGATTTGGTAGTGCTTTGATACCTTTTCGAGATTAAGAAGCTAAGTTGTAAGTAGGTTGTCTTTTGCCAGTTTACAATCGAAAATCTAATGAAAGAATACACGTGTAGAAAGCTCTTTAATAACTTGTTTGGACGAGAGTTCGATTCTCTCCGACTCCACTAAAGAGGACAGTTTTCAACGAAGTTGAAATTGTCCTCTTTTTTATGCTCTAACTTATTTAGTTTTTTGAAATATAAATATAACAGAAGCTAAATATCAGGTATTTATACGTTAACATTATTTTTTTATACCTAAGTAAATAGAGTTCAATACTTGCATCAAATGCCAGTTGCGCAGGTAATTGGATTTTGGAGAATTTTCCAGTATCGCTTTGCTAGCCTTGTCAAACCCTTCTTTAATAAAGGATTCATCCACAACTGTACCCGGAATGTTGATAAACATAGGAATAATCGATTCGGAAAGTGTAGCTCCTCCGTGCCAACCATTGAACTGATCGCCTTGGATTAATGTCAGATACCCCATGGCCCCATCAGTAAACATCACCAGATCACCAGATCGACTTGCATCTGATTTATCATTCAATTCTTCCAGACGTGCTTCAAAATCGAGCCATTTACCTTGATGTCCGCTTGCTTTTAAAAATTCGTCGATGGTACCAAATTTAATATTTCCATTCAAACCATCTACTTTTTCCACCCAACGGTAATTCGATTTTAATCTGCCTTCACACGATGTTAATGACTTACAAGCTTTAACAAACATAGCAGGCGTTTTTCCAAAAGCGCCATAGTCGGTTCTACCGTTGTTTGCTTTATTTGGTTTAGGGCTCAGTTTACTGTTTTTACCACGCAGTTGAATACCTGTTTTCGTGCCAGCCATATACAGCAGTTTAGTACTTTCATGAAGCAAGATGTTATCCATTTTTGAAGACCCTGTACGGATGTACAAATGTCCCATTCCGCCATTTGGAGAGTAGTTCACCACCGAATTTATAAAAACAGATATCGGTGTGGTGTTCCATGTGAATATTTGCTTACCGGATCGCTCTTTTTTAAATGCAGTATAAAAATCTCGTCCGCTTCTGAGATTACTATCATTCTGTAAAAATTCGATTAAATGCCCTCTCACCAGATCGATCATGTCTTTAGGAAATATATTGAACTTGTTTTCTGAATCGTTATGAAAGGCATGTAAGCTGTGATCTGCGGTAAGGACAAACATAGTAGAATAAGAAAGACCGTTCTTTTTTATAAACCTTATATTCTTGTCAAAATAGAAATCGGTCACCTGCTTCAAATGTTCTCCAACAGATTTCAGTGGCGTATCCACATCAATTGTATTAGGCCTGATGCTGTATTTCACCGAAAGTCCGGGTTCAAAATAAAAGGTATCAGTTTTTGCAGAAGTCTCGGGATCATCATAATTCCCTTTTCCAAGATAATGCGCAATATTATCAGGCCCTGGAAAATATAATGACACTACATCAAATCCATCATCTTCCAGCAGATGATGCCCTACTTTATTTTTAAAAATATACGAAGTCGCTAAATCCAGTCTTCTTGCCGCATCAGGATCATGGCCAAACAATTCTGTACTGGAAGATCTGGTCCAGAATTTCAGAAAGGTTTTTGTGTATCCACTTGAAGACACTGATACATTACCATCTTCCGATTTCGCATACCAGGGATAGGCAGAATAAACACGTAGTTTTCTGCTAGCATTTGGGTATGCTTTTGAAATCCCGTCATAAAGGCTTCCTGCATTTTCATGAGCATTATCACCTAGTCCAGTCATCACAGCACCCACAAGCTGATTAAGCTTATTATGCATCCAAGTTTTAGAGGAATTAAATTTTAAAAAGGAATTACCGGTTATTCCATGTTTCCCAGGAGGTTGCCCACTATAGATCCCCGACCAGTTGCACCATGTAATCGTTGGGATAGCCGATAAGGTTTGTTTAAACACCCCATTATCTTTTCCATCTTTGTTAAATGCGTATTTAAATCCTCTTTCCTTTTTATCAGATATAATCTCATTAGCAGCTGAATATGATAATCCATCTACACCAATAATAATGGTTTTTAAAGCTCCTATTTTAAATGCTCCCATATTGTCTTTATATTTTTTCCCTTTAGCATCCAACAGTACACATTTAACCACAGCAGTTTTCCCAATAAGCTCTTTTTTGTAAGGGATTTTAAATTCCATTCCTCTACCTCTCACTTGTCTGAAATCTTGAATCTCATTCGGATTTAATTTAATGGCACTTTTGTCAATGAGTTTTCTTCCAGTATCTTCATCATAGACCCCTATAACGCTAAGCAATTTATTTTTATTAAATTCCCTGGAATAGATGTTGTGTTTATAGGTGAGTCCAATGGCATAGGTGTACACATTAGAAGGGCTGTGTGCTGTATAGTTCCAGTAGAGATCCCGGGTTTCATCTTTGTGTTTTAATTCAGAATCAGTAGCATCTACAGCAACAATGTTTGAAATATTTGCCAAGGAAGAAGGGACTGAATCTAAAGCTATTAATGGAGTTTGTAGGTGAAAATCATTCGGGTTGTCCGGATCGGGAACCATTTCCAGCGTACGTCCCTGGTAAGTGATATCTACGATCTCCACATCATCTCCCGAAGGCCTAGTCATGGTTGACCTGGTAAGGTTGACCTGAATGGGATTGACATATCCAGATCCCGCACCGTCATTATGTTTATAGGATTGATAAATAAATTGTCCGGAACTACCTTCTTTGGAAAAAATAATAACGGAAGCAACGGTTTCATTACCCAATACATTTACTGCCCTGATATTTACGTAGGTTTCCCTGTCGATTAAAGGAATGGACTCATCGTTCACTTCTACTCTGGCTTCATGTGCGTAAGGCTGCCATTTTGTTGTATTTACCGAGGATTTTTGAATGGATAACGGTTTGGAAACTTCCAGGGTTTCACTTGACGGATCCAAATACTCCAGGTATATCTTGTTGATGTCGGCAGTTTTATCAACAATATCAGCTAAAACATCTGTAACATCTGCCGAGAATGACACGGAAACCTTATTTTCTGAACTGTTGGCGATTTGAATCGTGTGAGAAGAAATAGCCACCTTTGGAAAAGGTTTGGAGAAATTTGTAGTTGTCTCAACAGTATCTTTATGGGAGGTATATATTCTGAATTCTGCATTCTTGATCCTTTTTAATTTGACCTCACTGCTTTGTACATTTATTTTTGTCACTACGCCTTCATCATCACAAATGATTCCTGTTGGCTGATGCAGTTTACCGAAAAAAAAATTCAGGGAATCTGCTTGCAATTCCATGACATAACTGTATTCCGGGAACTGAGTGACATTATCCATAATATAATCATGACATTTCCGGTCTTTTTCTGTACTTCCTGTATTTTTATAAGCACTGGTTAGCGCTAATAATGCTCCTGATAGTGTTCCCGTATATTCACGTTTTCTACCTCTTCTTAAATGCTCGGTCAATGTAATTTTTCCATTTTCATTTTTCAGCGTTGCATTTGAGCGCTGAAACAATGTTACATTTGTAATTTCCCATTCCGATTCGGCAGGCAACTGAGCATAAACACTATCTGAAGCCATATAAAGTAGTGCAAGGCAACTCAGTAAAAAACTAAAGGTTGATCTCATAATCTTGATGTCAGTTTCTGTTTAAGATAAAGTTTACTCTGCGGTTTTTTAACCGTCCTTCCTCTGTATCGGTTTCTATAATAGGGTCATTTTCACCCATGCCAATTGTTTTTAATCGTTCTTCGGTGATCCCTTCTAAACTAACCAGCCAGTTTTTTACAGATTCGGCCCGCTTTTCAGACAATTTTAAATTGTCTGATGGATCTCCTACATTGTCAGTGTGTCCTATAATAGTTAAAACACTTTGAGGATAAGACTTGAGTAATACCTGAATTTTTTTAAGATAGTCGATAGAATAAGTACTTATCTCAAATTCTCCAGAATGAAAAAGAATAGCACTGGGAAGCTGAAATGTGATCTGTTTATCGGACACTACGGCTCCTAAAGATCGGATCGTTTCGTCTATACGCTGTGTAAGAATATCAAAGCTGATAGTATTGTTATTTTCCGGTACAATAGAACCCCCCCTTATCCATTGCTCCACTTTATTTGAAGATCGGTCTTTTACAAAAACGTCATAATTACCAGCATTCAACCACCATATCTGCGGGTTTTCATTACCAGATTGAATGGGAATGTTGGAACCAGCATAATAGATTTTCATCTCTACATCATCACTAAGTTCTCCCGGTTCATCAAAAATAGCAACCCTAAGCGCTCCCTGATCTGAATATGTCGTATTTACACCAAGCAGACTAATTTCGTGAACATTATTGGTTTCATCAAAATCTTTTTCTTGTGTTCGTACCCTGAAAAAGATCTTTTCCAGCCCATTCCAATATGTAATCGGGAAATTAATTTTTATGTTGTGCATTGGCTTTAGCTCAGCTATTTTTTTTTGCCCAAGCAAGTACCTGTCCTGATACGGATTATCTGATAAAACCGTTGGCCCGCCATAAATATCGATAATGGAGTTGTTGCTTACCGCCTGCCCGAGATTCCATAGATTGAGTTTAATAGTAATCTTCTCATCCTTCTCAACTAGAAGAGGTATTTTATTTTCTGTAGTTGCAAACAAGCCCAGATCCGGATAATCGTGATTAAAAAGCGGATCTGCTCTCAAAAGACTATCGGCTTCTTTCTCATCCCTTGCAAAAACCTTTTGTTCAATAAATTCCATATCCGAAATCAGAGAGAAACCATAAGTAGTCAGGTAGTGTGCAGGATTGAAGTGATCGGCATCTAGATTTACAGTATTACTGCCGTCAACCCTTATCCAGGATGGATCAATCGGATAGAGTAAAGTACCCTCTGGAACAAAACCTTTAATATTATCTACCAGATACCCGTTAAATCTTATCTTAACATTATATTCACCGTATTTGTTCCGGTCCCAAGGGATCTTAAATTTAACAGTCAAAAATGCTTTTTTTGCATTGCTTGAGAATGAGGGTAATCGCAATGCTGTAGTCCAGTTTTCATAGGTTTGCTGATCGCTGTAATAAATGTGATCCAAAAAACTTTCCGAGTCTGCTTTGTTAGAATGATAGAATATCCTCACTTTTTTATTCACATCAAAACAAATGGAAGGAGAGATTGAGTACGCGCTATCTTCAGTTAATTGAAATGGAGCAGCCCATGACCTACCTTCATCGATGCTATACCTATAAAAGATCTCACTTTGATTACCTTCTCCCGTTACATAGCTGAGGTGAACGTTTTGTTCATCACTCTTTATTACCGCCTGATAACCATTACCAAGAATTTCTGTAGTAATCACTGGCTGGAAGACATTTAACTGATTGAGGAATAGGCTCCCATAAATGAGTTTGTTTTGGTCTCCCTCTGAGAGAGTAGTATGCACAAAATGTAGTGATTTGCTACTGACATCAAACTTTGACACGCTATTTGGCGTTACGTTTGAAGCTAGCGTTATTGGGCTAGAAAATGTTTTTCCGTCATTAGAACTATAGGCTAATTTCAATTGGTTATCTTGGTCAAGCATCTCGTGCCATATCGCATAAAGTGTATTATTTCTATACACAAGTTGAGGAGAATAAGCACCTTGCCCGTGATTTGTAATGGAAAGGGGAGCTTCCCATGTTACTCCACTATCCAGGCTAACGCGAAGTTTAATTTCAGGTTTTTCATCATGTTTGCTGCCTTGCCATGCGAGAAATGTTTTACTCTGTGTACCTTCCAGAATAAATGGCCATTGTCCGTACTCTCCGTCTGGAGTAAGATCTGTGGTTTCATTAAGGACAGCTCCCTGTTTGGTATGCGCAGAATAAAGGATGAATTGTTTTCCGCTGCTGGTGGGTGCCCGGTAATGCCAGCTAAAATGTACTGCATTCTCACCATAATAAATATTCGGCGCATGAGCATTGTTAAATTTCAACCATTCTTTATTCATTCTTAAGTTACCTACACCAGTAATATCTGGTAATAATTCTTCTATGAATGTGCTTTTCCGCTTATTCCAGACAACTTCACTGGTCATTAAATAATAGGTATCCAACGCATCGTTCATATGTTTGTTTACAACTTCAATATCTGTATCATCTAAAGTTTCTTTATCGCCAATGAGGTTACGTATCGTAGTGAGGTGTTCTTCTTTGGTATTGCTAATACGAAGCTGAGCACCTCTCGATGTAAACTCATCCATTAAATTATCCAGTAGTTCTTCCAATGTTGCTACATCTTTCAGTACTAATTCGGATGGGACCCCATCTATATAATCTCCGTCCGGAGGCAATAGCGTAAGACTTGGTTCGCTTTCTTCTTCTTCTTCTTCTTCTTCTTCTTCTTCTTCTTCTTCTTCTTCTTCTTCTTCTTCTTCTTCTTCTTCAATTTCAACTAATCCCAATTTTGCAACTCCCGGCGGAGAATATTCATGGGTTTCGCCCATAAACCCAGGAGGCTTGCTTATATTATCTTTTACGTTTTTGCGATTGATACAATTACTACTTAGCTTATGGTTTTTTGAACCGCATCTGGCTACAGCCAAAAAGACTTTTTTTCCGGTAGGAGTTTGGAATAACAACGGCTGTTCTATGGGTTTGGAGTCTCCTCCCGAGGCAATTAAATTACCTACGAGCGAATCGAAGCCTACATGCAAGTGAGGTTTAACCTGAATCGATATGACGCTACCTTTTTGAAATCTGAAATTATTGATCTGTGGAACCATTCTTATTTTTCCTTTCAGTTGTTCATCCTCAAGCAAGGAGAAATTTGAGATCGTTTCTCCGGTATTCTGTAAGAGGTAGTGCTGGCTTAATGTATTTTCATCCTCTCCCTTCTTTGTGAATTTTATCTGGATCGGTGTGGTTCTTATTTTAATCGTAAAGGTTTTGTCATCAATCGGTTCAGCAGTATCCGGCGAAAAGGAATCATATTTAAACAATTGGACCATAATCTTATATTTGTCCAGTTTTGCATTATCCGCATGTATAATCAGCTCATATTGTCTGGTTGTATTGGGATATATATTGGAAGGGTGAATTTCATCAAAATCACTGCCCTCACCTGTAAAACCTAAGATTAAATTATCTTTTCCGGCAAGAGAGGTAGCTCTTAAAAAAACAGCAATTGTATCAATTCCGGTATTTTTTACATCAATTACCAAATTTTGATCAAAATCATGATCTATGGTAAGAGAGTCAGCAACAACAGAACGCGTCATCCATGGGTCAGAAGAAATCCCAGTTATGGTTATTTCTTTTACAAAGAGTTCCGGCGGTCTTAACAGCACAGCCAGAAGAAACCCCAGCAAAACTGTTATGGCAATACCACCAACCAAGTACCTTTTACTCCCGATCCATACTGCTACCTTTTTTGCTTTGGAAGCCATGTTTTCAGACTGTTTTCTTATGATGGGCAATAACCATCTAGCATTGGACTCAATCCAGTTAGAGGTTTCCATATCTCGTAAGAACCAACTCCCAAATACGGCTAATAACACTACGGGCAGAAATAGTTTAAACTCAACACCATACCTATAACTGAACAGTCCGACAAAAAATTGAATAAAAACTGTGAAACAAATCAATAACAAGACAATTCCCGTAACTGCTTTGCTACTTATCAATATATGATTCAATAGCCCTTCTCTGGGCTTTTTGTCAGCATCTTCACCTAAGTTTTGCAACTTCATATAGCCGTCAAGCACAATAAAAACAATCAAACTGAGTGTCGTTACCCAAAAAAAAAGTAAAAGGATTTTAAAACTAAAGTTGGTAAATGCCATCCTCGTTGGAATGAGTATTGACAATACTACAATACCAATGAAATAGTTTATTCTCTGACCGAAAAGCAAATTATTTTGATTTTTCATATGCTTTAGGATGAAGGGGAGTATTCAAATTTAAGAAATATTTCACAACTAATGACCTCGATTTCTTTTTTATCATAGATGATACCCTTATAAATATGGCTCAAAAATCTATGAGAAAGCATTTGGCAGAAGCCATAATTAATAATAGTTTTGATATAGATTCTTATCAAAATAGTTCAACTTTCGTCCCGTTGACTCCACAACAATCCTTTGTATTACTAGTAAATAAAGAGCTCTCTTTTGATTGATATTTTTAATACTAAAAACCGTTAAATTATTACTAATAGCAAACAAACAATTAAAAAGAAATCAGATAAAATTAGCACTTACACCAAGAATCAACTGCTATACAATAACTTAAACCAATTAGGGCTGCTTAAATAAGAATAAAACCTCTTTATCTTTACAACAAAGAGGTTATATTAGTACGTCTGTTTGGATTTATCCCTATAAAATAAGCCAAACAGTTGTACTAAGCCTTCTTACCTTAAAAATAAGAAGGCTTTAAAAAATCTCTAACTATATTTCATCCGTTAAACTTTCGCTAAAAAAACACTCAACTCTTAATTTCAAGTATAATATCCTAAATTTGATATACGCATTTGTGATATTCAATGATCAAAATTTTAATCTTACCTTATCAAATAGACAACTCAATTAATGATTTAGGGTATTTATCTGATGGCATCTTTGAAGAACTCACGCAATTAATTACCCTTAATTCCAATTTAAAAACAACGTCTAGATCGACTAGTTTTTTCCTCTTAAACAACCCTATCCCTACCCTCGAAAGTAAAGAGCGTTATGGTATTGATTTTATTATAGAAGGCAACATTACCTGTAAATCAGGAAATTACCAAATAGCAACACGTTTGTATAAAACTACTAACGAAGCGTTGATGTTAAATGAATCGTCTCGTTTTAATCTAAAAAAGTGGACACAGCCATTAAACGAATTAGCAAATAACATCATTTTAGCAATTAATGGGAAAAAAGAACCGCTAAATAAAGTACAAAATGAAAACTCCAAAGCTCGCGAGTTTTATTTAAGAGGCATTTATCATTGGCATAGATACACACATGCCGAAATGTTATTAGCCATAAAATTCTTTAAGAAATCTATAAAAGAAAACGATTCTTTTGTAGTGTCCTATGCCGCTATAGCAGATTGCTATTCGGTTATTGGAGCTATGGGATACGAAGAACCTGTGCAGGCTTTTAAATTAGCAAAAACACATGTAGACAAGGCATTGTTATTAAATGACAAACGCTCAGATTCTTATGTTTCAGCAGCATTTGTCAATATTTTTTATAGTCGAGATTTTTCGCAGGCAAAAATTAATATTGAACAAGCGCTAAAATTAAACACAAAAAATGTAACTGCACATCATGTGTTTGCTATCTATTATATTCATCAAGGTGATTTTCTTAAAGCCGAAAAGCATTCGGCCTTAACTATCAAATTGGATCCTTTAGCGTTACCATACTATAGTATGATGATACGAATTCAGATCTATTTAAAGAGATATACTATAGCTATAGATTATATTAATGCTGCACTAAATATTGATTTAAAATTCGAAAACGCTTTAAAAGAATATCGAGCCTATGCCAATTTATTTTTAGGAAATCTAGAAACGTCTATAGAAGATTTTAAAAGTAACGTCGAGCAAGACAGTCACAACCCTATGGCAATGGCACACTTATCGTATGCCTATTCTAAAGCTAATTTTTATCAAGAAAGCAAAGCTATAGAGCAATGTATTTACAACCTCAACATCGAACATAACACTGGCATTTTATCTTATGCCTTGGCAATCGTTAAATTAGGACAATTAGATTACAAAACCTTTTATAAACATTCTGAAAAAGCCATTCAATTAGGTCTAGGTATTTTTCCTGCCGAATTAAAAAGTAATCCAATATTTGCTGAAGTTAGAAAAGACATTCGGTATCAAAAAATATTAACCCAATGTAACATTTCAGATGACATTTCTACGTTTAATAAAAATAGACAATTAGCGTCTATCATAAACGTAAAATCAAATACGTCTGAAACACTCACTGTAGATCCTCAAGACATATCATTTATTGAAGCAAGCGACAATTATTGCACCATATATTGGTTTGATTCAGGAATTCTAAAAAACAAAATCTTACGCCTTACATTAAAAAGTATGGAAGATCAACTTGCAGCTTATAAGAATATTATACGTTGCCATAAATCATTTATGATTAATCTTCATCAAGAATTAACACTTACTGGTAATGCAAGAGCTCAATTTCTTGAAAGCAGACCATTACCAATACGTATACCTGTATCAAGGTCAAAAAATAAATCGATCAGACTTCTTCTAAATAATTAACAAAAACAATTTGTTAATATAAGAATCCCAATTACCACACGCTTCCCTTTCACCACATTTTTTTGTTTTTCATTCTCTTAAATGTCCTATTAGCGACATAAATAATTAACGCTCTAAAACTGAGCATATGTTTGCTTCATAATTATAATAAAAATATTATGACAACATTTAAAAAACAAATTACCATTGATAGTCCTAAACAAAAACTGTGGACACTTGTTTCTGATTTAGGAAGCATTTATAAATTTAATCCTAGAGTTACGAAGTCATACTACACCACTACTAACACTAAAGGTATTGATGCAGCCCGCATTTGTGAATTATATCCATCAGGGAAAATTCTAGAAACAGTAAAAAACTGGAACGAAGGCAATGGGTTTCTACTTCAAATTGATCCTATTGAAAAAGCGCCACCTGTTAAAAACTTTAGTGGCTTATTCGAACTAAACGAAATCAATACTAACAGTACTCAAATATCTATTACTATAGATTACGAGATGAAACTTGGCGCTATTGGACTGTTATTAAACAATTTAATAATACGACCTAAAATGGAAGAAGGCATAAAAGATTTACTAGAAGGTTTAAAGATTCATTCTGAAACTGGAGCAGAAATCAAAGACATAAAAACGTTGCATAACATTCTTGATGCAGCATAAATAATTAATAATAACAGCAATTAATGAATCTCATTCAAAACAAATAAAGATAGAGAGCAAAAGAGTTCAATGGAATTCTAAAAGAAGGCATTCCTATGCAAGATATTTCAAATTTATATAAACAATTAAACAACAATCCAATTATGAAACATTTAAAATTAAAAACAATTAGAAACACTTTTTTAGCAATAACATTAGGCATCACTGGAATGATCTCTGCAAACAGTAACTCAACTCCTATTGAGGATCCAGTAAAAAGTGCAGACATCACATTTAAATCAGGAAAAGTTATTGAAATTGCTTACGCTACTATTGAAGGTGGTAAGGAAGCTGAATTAGGTCAGAAGTATTTTTCTAAAATTTTACCAATCGCAGCAAAATATGGTGGAAAAATGTTAGGAAGCCTACAAGTAACGGCTGTTGTAGATGGAGATGTAGCACCACAAATGATTGCTATTTTTGAATGGCCAAATATTGAAGCTAGAGATCAATTATTAGCAGATCGTCAGGCAAAAAAACTATTCCCTATTAGAGATGCCATTTTAACCTCTATCAAATTAGCATATTTCACGGTAGAAAAAGATGTTACGGTAACATTTAGAGAAGATAAAACCTATGAATTTTTTAACGCTTGGTTAACGCCTGAAGCTGATAAATTATTACCTCAATATTTCAAAAAATCAGCAGCACCAAAAAAGAAATATGGTCCTATTACTTTTATAGCAAGTCTTAAACCTATTACTGGATTAGCTGCTGCAGATTATCTTTTACAACCACATATGGCTGGTATTGTAGAATGGAATAACACAAATGCATATTATGGATTAATGGCAGATCCTGAATTTAAAAAAGTAGCCCCTTTATTAAAAAAATCAGTTACAAGATTAGATGGGATTCATGCTAAATTCAATTTTCCTCAATAAGTTATATGAAAAACATAGGATTGCTGTTATTAGATGGCAATCCTTTTTTTGTGGAATTAAAAAATAAATAAAATGAAGAAAATCACATCAATTGGCATCGTTACTTTATTAGTAATTGGTATAACAGCCTTTGCAACTACTAAATCAAATAATGACCTGAAATTAGAAACAAATAAGATACCATCAGTCACAATTAAAACGCTCGATGGAGAACGTATTGACTCCCATAGTATTATTAGTAACGAGAAACCAACCTTGTTTGTTTTTTGGGCTACTTGTTGTGCTCCATGCAAAAAAGAATTGTCGGCAATCTCAAATGTTTATGAGCAATGGGAAAATGAAACTAAAATTAATATCGTTGCCGTTTCAGTAGATTTACCACAATACGCAAATAGAGTAGCCCCTTTTGTTAAAAGCAATAATTGGGACTTTGATGTATTTCTAGATGTCGAAAGAAACTTAATGCATAAAATGAATGCAAGTAGCACACCTCATTCGTTTTTAATTAATAATTCAGGTGAAATCGTTTGGGAGAAACAAGGATTTGTGTCTGGTGATGAAGTAGAGATTATCGAAAGAATAAAGAAAATTATTTAATAGGAATTACGTGTTAGTGCTTATAAATGTAGATGTAAATATCTATAGTGTTAAAGTTTTTAATAATTTCATCATATAATCTCTACAACTTAACCCGCATTATGCATTACAAAATCTATTGCGTTTTGAAATCAAGAAAAGGACTACTTTTATTATACGTCAAACCTCATAACAATATTCTAATGCATAATGCGGATTTACCTTCAAAAAAAAATAAAAAGCTACTCATAAATTTCAATTATAAGTACATATTTCATATTTGCTATTTTTTTATTACTAATAGAGGTTGTTTTTTTGCCAGCTTGAATCACTTAGAGCTGCAAAAGTTAAAATTTAACCAATTTTCATCAAAGTTTGTGAAAATTGATTAAATTTGTACCGACTGGTCTAATATAGCAACTATTAAGATCTAATTAAATAGTAAATAGAGCAGTTAAAATGTATTCATTTCAAGTTTGACTACAATCAATAAACATTATAATGACCAAAGAAAAAGCATTAACAGCAGGATTAGAATTATTTTCTCAAAAGGGATATAGCAATGTAGGTTTGGCTGAAATTTTAAAAACAGCTGAAATCCCTAAAGGGTCATTCTATCATCATTTTAAAAGCAAAGAAGCATTTGCAATTCAGGTTTTAGAAAAATACTCTAACTGTGGTTTAAACAATTTTAAATCGGTTTTATTAGAACAAAAAGAATTGTCACCAAAAGACCGTATCATAGCATTTTATAGCGATAAAGCAAATGAATTTGAAGACAAAGAATTTGTAAAAGGTTGTTTGTTAGGCGATAGTTGTTCGGAAGGTGGTGTGAGCGACGAATTTAAAGAATTTGTAGATGAACAATTAAAAAAATGGCAATCTACAATCGAACTTTGCTTGGGAGAAGGCAAAGAAAACAATCAAATTTCAAAAACAGTAGACACACGAATGATGGCATCTGTTATATTGAATGGCTGGGAAGGTGCCATTTCTAGAATGAAATCGAGTAAAAGCAGACAACCCTTAGACGATTTTATTCAATCTCTAGATTTATTAATCTAAAAAAATTTTAATAAAAATTAAACCGACTAGTCTAATAATATTAAACCACACTACTAAAACAAACAAGATGAACTTAAAAAACAAAAAAATCATCATCACTGGTGGTTCTTTAGGAATCGGAAAAGCCACCGCGCAACTACTTATAAGCAAAGGTGCAACCGTATTAATTACTGGAAGAAATGCAGAGCGCATTCAAAAAACAGCCAATGAAATAGGCGCCATACCAATGGTTTTTGATATTTCAAATCTGGATAATATTCCAGAACTTGCTCAAAAGGCTATTAGTCTTTTAGGTGGAGAAGTTAATGTTTTAATAAACAATGCAGGCATTGGAGAATTTGCTCCTCTTGGCGAAATTACCAAAGAACAATTTTACACCGTATATAACACCAATGTATTTGGACTAAGTTTAGTAACACAAGAATTACTACCAAGTTTAAAAGCAAGCAAAGGAACAATCATAAATATCGGATCTACTGCCAGCCAAAAAGGTTTTGCAAGTGGTAGTGTGTATGCGAGCTCAAAATTTGCGGTTCGTGCATTGACCCAAAGTTGGCAAGCAGAGCTTAGGAAATACAATATTCGAGTTTGCTTGGTAAACCCAAGTGAAGTAACAACGGCCTTTTATACTGAAGATAGAATTGAGCGACCTACTGAAGCTCAAAAATTAGACAGCAACGATATTGCACATACCATTAGTTCAGTATTGGAAATGGACGACAAAGGTTTTATTCCAGAAGTAACAGTTTGGGCAACCAATCCTTTTTAAGTTAATCAATAAAAAATGAAAACAAAAATGTCAATTATTAAAACAAGTATTTTCACTGCGATTATTGCATTGTCTTTACAATCGTGTAACACTACTACGAAAAAAGAAAAAGCCGATACAAAAGTAGAACCCGTAGAACAAAAGATGCAATTTGCAGATACTCCAGAAGGCAAAGCCAAAGCATTAATTTATAGCATGGAGCAAGTTAATGGCGGTTGGTCGCATTTACTTTCAAAAAACGATGTGGAATTCACCTATGTATATCACGATTATGCCAAGGGAAAAGACATCTCTACAGAGCGCTTAATTTTTCAGGGCGAAACTACTTTTGCAAAATACACAAAGCATAAGGTGCACGTGTTTCCAAAGCAAGAAGGTGTGGTTACGCAGTTTTTACAAGACGGAAACATTAGCGCAACCTTAGCAGGAAAAAATATTTCGGATAAAGCACATTTAGGTGTTTCTAAATTTTTAAGAGAAGTGAACCCGTTTTGGTTTAGTATGATGTATAAATTGAGTGACCCTAGTGTACAAGCAAAATTTGAAGGTGTAGAAACCGTAAATGATATCACTTACAAAAAGGTAACCATTGGGTATACCGGAACAGGAAAAGAAGCGGACGACTCCTATATTTTATATTTTAATCCAGATACTAATCTGGTTGATTTCTTTTATTTCTCGCTACCAGCTTGGGGTATAAACGAAGCAATTCTTAGAATGGAATTAAAATATGAAAAAATTGATGAGGTTTTAATTGCTACAGAACGTACAGGTTTTTTCCCAAATCCAAAAACTGGTGAATTGGAAGAAGCAGGGAAATTCATCTCTACAAACATCAAATTTAACAACGGATTTACAACAGAAACGATCACACGATAATTTTAAAAAAGCATATAAAAATGAAAAACGTAGTCATAACAGGAAGTAGTAGTGGCTTTGGATTTTTAGCAGCCAAATCCTTAGCAGAAAAAGGATATAAAGTATGGGCAACTATGCGGAATCCAGATTCAAAGAATGCTGAAAAGAAACAGGAGTTAGAAGGTTTCAATTCGAATATTAAAGTATTAGAATTAGATGTTACAAATGATGCATCTGTAACTAATGCTATTAACAAAATAGCAGAGGAAGACACTAAAATTGATACCTTAATTAATAATGCAGGTGTTATGTATGTAGGTATTTCTGAAGCCTATAACATAGAACAAGTCAAGCAACAAATGGATATCAATTTTTACGGTATTGTTCGTACCACACAAGCCGTATTGCCATATATGAGAGCTTCAAAAAACGGATTAATCATCAATACCTCATCATTGGCAGGTCGCTTGTCATTCCCGTATTTCGGAATCTATAATGCCAGTAAGTTTGCTATGGAAGGTTATTCGCAAGCTTTACGCTACGAAGTCGCGCCTTTTGGTGTTGAAGTTTGCATCGTAGAACCTGGACCTTTCCAAACTGGCTTATTATATTCTGGACCAAAAGAAGCACACGATGAGGTGTTGGCTGATTATGGTGATTTTAAAGATGTGCCGCTAGCCGTACTTAAAAACTTTGAAGGCTTTTTTAATAGTGAAGATGCTTTATCACCACAAGTAGTGGTTGACGATTATGTGAAATTAATAGAAACGCTTAAAGGAGAAAGAGCCACAAGAACGGTTTCTGGAATCGATTATGGAACGGTTGATTATAACGAAAAAACACAACCTATTCAGGATGCATTGATATCAGATGTATTACAAATGGAACACCTTTTAAAGTATTAATTAACCTGAAAATTTTTCAAATAGACAATTATATACAGCAATGTCAGATCGAGCATTATCAAAATCAAAATATATTTTGGATGGAGATACCCTTACGAAGTAAGTAGAGATCTCATTTAACAGTAATAATTCTCGACTGAGCTTGAGCAAATAAAATTAAAAAGAGAATAACAACATAAAGAATAATAAACAATGAATTCATTAAAATCATACCAATTAGGCGGCCTTCAATTAAACAACAAAATCGTTATGGCGCCTATGACACGTACTCGTGCAACCAACTATATTCCGAACGAATTAATTGCCAAATATTATGAGCAACGCGCATCTGCTGGTTTAATAATTACCGAAGGAACTTCCCCATCGGCAAACGGATTAGGTTATCCTCGTATTCCTGGTGCCTATTCGGACGAACAAATTAAAGGGTGGAAACAAGTTGCAGATGCTGTTCATACAAAAGGCGGAAAAATATTTGTACAGATTATGCATACAGGGCGTGTTTCGGCACAGATAAATATGCCAAAAGGTGCTACTATTATGGCACCATCAGCAATACAAGCAGCTGGACAAATTTTTTCTGAAACAGGTATGAAAGATCACGGAATGCCAAAAAAAATGACCAAAGATGATATTTTAAAAACACAAGACGAGTTTGTAAATGCTTCAGAGCGTTTAATTAATGAAGCCGGAATCGATGGTGTAGAATTACATGCTGCAAATGGTTATTTGATGGATCAATTTATCAATCCTAAGTCAAACCAACGTACAGATGACTATGGTGGTTCTGTAGAAAATCACAATCGTTTTGTGGTAGAAACTGCACAAAAAGTAGCTGATAAGATTGGTGCCAATAAAGTTGGGATTCGCATTTCGCCTTTTGGTGCTTTCAATGACTTGCAAAGTGATTATACCGAAGTTGAAGAGACCTTTATTTCTTTAGCAAAAGCATTAAAAGAAATAGGATTGGTTTATATGCATATTGTAGTTCAAGAAGATTCTTTTGGAGTGGAAAACGCAAGAACAGACCGACAATTAGACTTAAGAAAGGCGATTAAAAATGCATTTGAAGGCACTATAATTACTGGTGGAAATGTATCTACAATAGCAACTGCCGATGCTGTTTTAGAAGACGGTTTTGATTTAGCTTATGTAGGAAGGCCTTATATTTCTAATCCAGATTTTGTTGAGCGTTTAAAAAACAATATTGAATTGCAAGCTCCAAATCCAGAAACCTTTTTTGGTGTGGATGCGGTAGGATTTACAGATTATGCATTTGCTTAATTCAGACTTAAAATAGATCTTATGAATATCGAAAAAAAATTAAAAGAATTAGATTTAGAATTACCAACACCGAGTAAACCAGGCGGATCGTATACACCTGTTAATGTTCGAGGTAAGATTGCTTATGTGGCCATTCAATTTCCTATAGTTAATAGTGAATTACTCTACAGAGGTAGATTTGGTGAGGATTTAAACACCGAGGATGGTTATAAAGCCATGCAGCAAGCCGCATTAAATGTGATATCACAAATAAATGATAAAGTTGGCTTCGACAATATAGAAGGTCTAAACCATATGGACGCCTATTATCAGTCAGGTGAAAATTGGAACGAAGCACCAAGAGTGGTCGATGGGGCTTCAGATTTATTTTTGCATATTTTGGGTAAAAGAGGCACACACTCCAGAGCCATATTTGGTGTACATAAGTTATATGGCAATTTGTCTGTTGGTATTACCTGCCATTTTACATTGAAATAGGGTTTACTGTTCTTAAAAAATGCCAAAGCATAGGTTTTGTGTTTTGGCATTAATAAATACTATTACAAATCAAGATATTTCGAGTTATCTTAACTTTATGAAAATCTGTTTTAAAGAATATAAATCTACAGTTCAAATTTCAAATCCAGCTTCATTCCATATTTCTAATAGGACTACTATAATACCCATAAATTTATAGGCATCTATTTGTCTCCATATAATTCAAATACACCTATTTTTCGGGTTTAATAAATTCGTTCCATTAAGGATATAAACTCCTATATAAATAAAACTTACTTTGTAATAAAACGAATTAAATTTCGACTAACTTTAAAAGTTAATCATACCATATTAATTAAAAACAGAAAGGACAAAAGTTATGTTAACTTGGAAAACAATCATCAATTTCGCTGTAAAAGGAAATCTTACTCCAGATCGGCGCGTAGAAAAAACAAATGCGGAATGGCGTCAACAATTAACTCCAGAGCAATATAGAATCACACGTCAAAAAGGTACAGAACGTCCACATAGTGGTGCATTATGTAGTATTTATGACGAAGGTGAATACAACTGTATTTGTTGTGACACATCGCTATTTGATTCGACAATTAAATTTAACTCCGATTCAGGTTGGCCTAGTTTTACTCAACCTATTAAACCAAACGCTATTAAATACAAAAAAGATGATTCTTTTGGCATGGTACGCGTTGAAGTGATGTGCAATACCTGTGATGGACATTTAGGTCATGTATTTCCTGATGGTCCAGAACCAAGCGGATTACGTTATTGTATTAATTCTGAATCTATGCAACTAGATTCAAAAAACGAGGAGACTAAATAATGACAAATAAAACATTAGAACAACTCACCGTTGGAGCCGGATGCTTTTGGTGTATTGAAGCTATTTTTAATGAAATAAAAGGTATTGAAAACGTTGTCTCAGGTTATAGTGGAGGAACAGTTCCTGGAACACCTACCTATAGAGAAATTTGCTCGGGCTTAACAGGACATGCTGAAGTGGTTCAAGTCACTTTTAATTCGGAAGTCATTTCATATAGCGATTTATTAGTGATTTTTATGACAAGTCATGATCCAACAACATTAAACCGACAAGGCGCAGATGTTGGCACACAATACCGTTCTGTTATTTATTATCATAACGACACTCAAAAACATAGTGCAGAAATTGTTGTTAAAGAGATGGCACCGTATTACGACATGCCTATTACAACAGAGATTAGTCCATTAGACAAATTCTTTGAAGCCGATGCTGCTCATCAAAACTATTATGCCAATAACCAAACACAAGGATATTGTAGTTTTGTTATTGACCCTAAGCTTTCTAAGCTACGGAGAATGCATGCCGATAAGTTAAAAACTAGTACTAAATAAACTATTTTATAGCTAATGAACACTGAACAGGTTCCAAAAATAAAACTCTACGGTACAATACGTTGTCACAAAACACAATACTATTTAAAGGTATTAAATGACACTAAATTACCTTATGAATTCTTGGACGTTGAAAACAATAAAGACCACGCAGAAGAACTGCGTGGTCTTTATGATACTAGGAAGCTCAATTTTCCGACGTTATTAATTGGTTCTAAAAAACTTAGAAATCCAAATCAAAAAGAGCTTGACAAATGGCTTTATACATTTAAAACTAACTCTTAAAAGAACTTTACAGGACTAAGAATTAGGCTAAGCTTTACTTTTCATAGTTCTTTATCCCAGCAGATAACCAATTGTAATATTCTTCTGCATCTGGTGTATACGCTACTGGAACTATCAAATTATCTTCATTATGATCCATTAAAACATAATAAGGTTGTGTATTAGTTTTATATTTAATTGTTTGTAGCTCGCTCCATTTCTGACCAATATATTTCAATTTTTTTCCAGGTCTAAGCTTAGAATCTATAACATCTTCTTCTGAAAGCTTTCGTTTATCATCGACATACAAAGAGATCAAAACAACGTCATTTTTTAATTTAGCTAAAACATTAGGTTTTACCCATACATTCTGTTCCATTTTACGACAATTCACACAAGCCCAACCTGTAAAGTCAATTAGGATTGGTTTTCCAACTTGTTTCGCATAAGCTAATCCTTTATCATAATCATTAAATGCTAAAATATCGTGTGGTGCTAATAAATGTGCCCCTTCTGGTAAATTTGAATGCTCAGAAGAAACACTACCTCCTCCAGTTTTTGTATACCCAACACCGTATGGCGATTCACTATAATTTAAAGGTGGTGGAAAGGCACTTATCAAGTTTAAAGGTGCTCCCCAAAGTCCAGGAATCATATAAATAGTAAATGATAAAGTCAATAATCCTAATAGTAATCGTCCTACAGAAATATTCTTTAATGGCGAATCGTGTGGCAGTTGTATTTTTCCGAAGAGGTATAAGGCTAGAGCTCCAAAAATGGCAATCCAAATTGCAATAAACACTTCTCGTTCTAAGAAATGTAATTGCAATACTAAATCGGCTTGCGATAAAAACTTAAATGCAAAAGCTAATTCAAAAAACCCTAAAACAACTTTAACAGTGTTTAACCATCCTCCAGATTTAGGTAATGAATTTAACCATCCAGGAAACGCAGCAAATAAAGCAAAAGGTAATGCTAAAGCAAGTGAAAATCCTAACATTCCAATCATAGGCGCTAGGCCTCCTTCAGAAGCTGAAAGTACAATTATATTACCTACAAAAGGACCTGTACAAGAAAATGACACAATGGCTAAGGCTAAAGCCATAAAGAAAATACCTGTATAACCTCCTTTATCTGCTTTTCTATCAATTTTATTAGCCCAAGAATTGGGCAGCATAATTTCAAATGCGCCTAAAAATGAAATTGCAAAAATAATGAGTATAGCAAAAAACACAAGATTAAATATCACACTTGTAGAAAATTCATTAATTGCGCTTGCTCCAAAAATGGCTACGACACCGGTTCCTAAAATTACATATATAACAATAATACTAAGTCCATAGATTATAGCATTCTTAATACCTTCAGATTTAGTCTTACTTTGCTTAGTAAAAAAACTAACTGTCATAGGTATTAATGGAAATACACAAGGTGTAAACAAAGCAATAAAACCTGCACCTAAACCTAAAATAAAGATCGTCCATAAGCCTTCTTTACTTCCTTCTTCCGAAGAACTAGTATCTTTAACCTTTACAGCTTTTGTCAAATCAAAATGTAAATCCTCATAAGTTGGCGATAAACATTGTGTATCATCACAAGCCATAAATCCAACCTCAGCACTTACTAATGTTGTTGCTGTATTAGATACTTTTATACGTTGTCTAAACGTTGCACTATTTTCAAAGTATTTAACGTTCATATTGAAAACCTTATCCTTAACAGTTTTCCCTTTGTCTTCTATTGTTTTCCCAACAAGTTTAATACTTTTATTTAATTCATATTCAAAGCTTGTTGCAATTGGCCCACCTTCTGGAACTTCTTGAGAATACAGGTGCCAACCTTTATCTACGGTAGCTTTAGATACCAAAACATATTCAGTATCAGAAACTTTCTCTACAGAAACTTTCCATTTTACGGGTTCTACAATTTTTGATGTATCACCTGAAGCATTAAATGGTGATGTGATAGTAGATTGAGATTCGTTATCATTTTTCTTTTTTGATACTTTAGCCTCTTTTAAATTAAATACTAAATCTACATAGTCTGGTGGTAAGCATTTTTCATCATCACAAGTCATAAACTCTACTTCACCTTCTACAATAGAAAGTTCTTTATTTAAAACTTTGATACGTTGTCTAAATTCGGCTTTATCTTCAAAAAAGGTAATCACCATTTGAAATACAGGATCATCAACAGTATGCCCTTTTTCTTCAGAAGTACTTCCTTTTAATTCATAATTAGCATTAGCTTTATATAAAAAAGAGGTAGGAATAGGTCCGTCTTCTGGAACGTTTTGAGAATACAAATGCCAGCCACTATCAATGGTTGCTATAGAAATTAAATCGTACTCTGTATCTGAAATTTTTTCCACGGAAGTTTTCCAGGCAACAGGATCAAATACTTGCGCATTAACCATTATAGTAACAACAAGAAAACTACAAAGCGAAATTATTAAATTCTTCATTAGAAATTGTTAGGGTTATTTATGGTATTGTCATTAAACGATAAAAAATCAAATAACTTACAACAAAACATAAAATAGCTTAATAAAGATGCTAATTTAAAAAAAACAAAAGAATTAAACGAGACTAAGAAGATTAGAATCGTTTCTCTAAAATTATAACATAAAAAAACCGAACAAAAAGTTCGGTTAAATAATCTATTGAATCGTTTTAATTTGATTCCCTTTAAACTTCCATTGGGTAATTCCTCCTTTTAAATCGTAAATTTTGACAAAGCCAGCAGCTTTGAGTTTTTTAGTGCATTTTGCACTTCTACCACCAGATTTACAATATACTATTACGGGTTTATTTTTATCTAATTTTATAATATCTTCATCAAAAGTTGGTGATGTGATATCAATATTTTGTGAATACTCAATATAGCCTGTTTTATATTCATCGGCAGTTCTTACATCTACTAATTGAATGTCTTCTAATTCTAAAAGCGACTGCATTTCTTCTGAAGATACCATTTTAATTTCGCTTTGTTCTTCTTCTTCTTTACAACTGAATGCAAGTGCTAAAATAACTAAGCAACACATCATTAGTTTATTTTTCATTTTGATTGATTTTTACATTGAAGCCACTTTACCTGTCCATTCGGTAAAACCTCCAATAAGATTATACGTAGTTTTAAAACCTAACTGATTCATTACACTACACGCCTGTGCGCTTCGGCTACCTGCTTTACAATACACATAATAATTTTTAGATGTATCAAGTTCATTTAACTCATCAATAAAACCTTGACCTTTAAATATATCAATAATAATAGCATTTGGTATAATACCAAGTGCCACTTCTTCAGGTGTTCTTACATCCAAAATCACTGCATTTTTATCTGCTAATAACTTTGAAGTCCATTCGTTTTGTGCTAAGTCAGTCATAATTTTTTTTTATACATCAATAATCGTGCTAAATTAACATATCCTTATGAAATAGACGAAAAAAAATCCGAAGTGTTACACTCCGGATTCTAATATTTCTAAAAAACCAAAATTATACCTTTATAGAACACCCTATTGCTCTGGTCTTCTTTTCTGGAACTTCTTTACCATCTAACAAGGCATTAATAGCATCTTCAACATAGGTTTTTGTTACTGCACTAGCATCTTGATAGTTATCATCAATAGCACCTATATATTTAACTTGATGTCCTTTTTTAGTACGCTGTAACACATACACATGAGGTGTTTTTGTAGCACCATATTGTGGATAAACTTTTTGTCCTTCATCCATTAAATAAGGAAAGGTAAACCCTTTAGCTTTTGCTCGTGCTCTCATAGCTTCCATGCTATCACCAGGTTTTACATCTGTATTGTTTGGCATAATAGCAATTACAGGATAGCCTTTGTTTGCATATTTTTTATTCAAAGCTTCTACACGATCTTCATAAGCAACTGCATAAGGACAAGTGTTACATGTAAACACTACGATAAATCCTTTGGCATCATTAAAGTCTGCCATTGAGACCATCTTACCATCAATATTTTCTAATTTGAAATCTGTAGCAATGTCACCAACATCGTACCCAGTTCCAACTATTGTAAATGCAGAAGTTGCCACAACGACAATTAATGCTAATACCATTTTAAATGTGTTTTTCATACTATTCTATTTTAATAAATTGTTGTAATTCAGTTTCTAATTCTTGATAATTAAAAGAGCGTTCATAAAACACTTTCCTTTTTTTATTATATATAATGGTCGCAGGAATTGCTCCTGACCAATTTTCATCTACTTTAGGAATCCATGTATTAGAATCAACATCATTCAAAACAACAACTTCACTTTTCACCCCTTTCTTTTTAAGAAAAGGCTTTAGTTTAGATTCTATTTGCCTTGGAAAATCTAGGCTTACTAAAACAACTTCTACCTGATTATCAGAATACTCCGCATTGAGTTGTTCAAAATAAGGAAGTTCTTTTACACAAGGTGCACACCATGTTGCCCAAAAATTAACGACGTAAGTTTTATTAGGGTCTTTACGACTTAGGTACTTCTCAAGACCATTAAAGTCTACAACTTTTAAACTATCATGACTCGTTTCGCTTGTTAAGTCTTCGGAAAAATTAAGCTTATGCGTCACATTTCCAAAGGACAAACTAACTATCACTACTATAAAAAAAGCGTATTTCATTCTATAAATTTACTAATCCAATTATAGAGGTGAATAAATTTAACAAAATATTAAAAAATAGATTCAATATTTGTATTACATTTGTACCAACAATATTTGTATATACAAATGTCAATAGAAGAAGATATTAAAAGCACGATTAAACTTGGTGAGGAAGAAAAAACAGTCATCAATTTAATATATACCAATAATTGGTTAAAAGAGAAAACTGTTTTATGTTTTAAAAGTCATGACTTGTCGCCAGAACAATATAATGTGCTTCGAATTTTAAGAGGTCAAAAAGGAAACCCTTCAAATTTGAGCACAATTCAAGAACGTATGCTCAACAAAATGAGTAATACAACACGTTTAATTGATAAGCTTATAACAAAAGATTTAGTCATTCGTCAAACGTGTCCTTCAAACCGAAGGAAAATTGAAATTTTTATTACTCAAAAAGGGCTAAATCTTCTAGCTGAATTAGATGATGACGTTAAATCGAGAAACCAAGAGATTACTAAACATTTAAACCACTCAGAGCTCACAACATTAAATAGTTTGCTCGACAAATTAAGAACAGAATAAATAACAACAAATACATTAACACAAATTTTAATTTAAAAACAATGAAAAAAAACATTTTAAAATCAGCATTTATCTTAGTATTAGCATTATCATTTGCATCGTTTACTACAATTTTCAAAAAAGACGTTAAAGTAAAAGAGTCAACAATTACTTGGACAGGTCATAAAGTTACAGGATCTCATGAAGGGACAATTAATTTAACAGCGGGTAATCTAATTTTTGATGGTAATACACTTACAGGTGGAAGTTTTACAATGGATATGACTTCTATTAATGTAACTGATATTGAAGCTGGACAAGGAAAAGAAAAACTTGAAGGTCATTTAAAATCTGATGACTTCTTCGGAACAAGCAATCATCCAAGCGCAACATTTAAGATAACAAGTGTTGATGGTAAAAACGGAAAATATAAAGTTACTGGAAACTTAACAATTAAAGGTAAAAGTCATCAGTCTACATTTAATATGAATGTCACTGAAAGCATTGCTACAGCTAACTTTAAAATTGACAGAACTAAATATGATATAAAGTATGGTTCTTCTAGCTTTTTTGACAACTTAAAAGACAAAGCTATATCTGACGAGTTTGACCTAAATGTAATATTGAAGTTTTAAGAAATTTTGATTAATAGCAACATTTAGTAATTGAGATTCCCATTAACTTGGGAATCTTTTTTTGTAAATTAAATTTGAAAACTAAAATTTGATTCCTATATTTGACTTTTAAAATACTAATGAACACAAATTTAAATCATACTTGGTGGTGGATATCTCGAAACTCAGACTTCGTGAACTAACCTGTATCGTATATTTAAAACAAAATATCTAAAGGCTTGTCATTCACGACAAGCCTTTTTTAATTTCAAAAAATGAAAACATTTAGCCTATACACGCATTACAAGAAAATATTAGCAGATACGATTACCCCTGTTAGTATTTACTTAAAAATTAGAGATAAATTTCCAAATAGCATATTATTGGAAAGTAGCGATTATCATGCCAATGATAATAGTTTTTCTTACATCTGCTTTAATCCTATAGCATCTATAAAAGTTAATAACGATGTTATAGAACAAACGTATCCAGATGGAAGTATTAAAAAAAATTATACCAAGAAAGTTTCAGTAACAGATGAAATTCATAAGTTCACTAAACGTTTTAAGGTAAATTCAGATAAAGAATTTAAATTCATCAATAATGGGATTTTTGGCTATACCGCTTATGATGCTGTCAAGTATTTTGAAGATATTCAAATTAGTAAAAAACAAGACTCACTTGATATACCTGATATTTATTATGCCGTTTATCAAAATATAATCGCTATTAATCACTTTAAAAATGAGGCTTATATTTTTGCACATTGTTTTGAAACAGAAAATAACATTAACGAAGTTTTACAATTAATCCGCTCAAAAAATTTCGCCTCCTATACCTTTAAAACAGATTCAGATATTTCATCAAATCTAACTGATAATGAGTACAAAGACCATGTTGAACTCGCTAAAAAACACTGTGCTCGTGGTGATGTATTTCAACTCGTACTTTCTAAAAAATTCTCACAAGACTTTAAAGGTGACGAGTTTAATGTGTATCGGGCTTTACGGAGTATTAACCCATCTCCTTACCTATTTTATTTTGACTACGGGAATTTTAAAATCTTCGGAAGCTCTCCAGAAGCACAATTAATTATTAATAATGGGCAAGCAGAAATACATCCAATAGCAGGAACTTTTAAAAGAACAGGTAATGATAAAGAAGATCAGAAACTTGCAAAAAAACTTGCTGATGACGACAAAGAAAATGCAGAACATGTGATGTTAGTAGACTTAGCAAGAAACGACCTAAGTCGTCATGGAAGCCAGGTTAAAGTTGAAACCTATAGAGAAGCACAATTTTTCTCTCATGTGATTCATTTGGTTAGCAAAGTAACAGGAAAGGTACATGACAATACTATTACCATGCAAGTTGTTGCCGATACATTCCCTGCAGGAACTTTAAGTGGAGCGCCAAAATATAGAGCAATGCAACTCATTGAACAATACGAAAAAACAAGTCGAAATTTTTATGGTGGTGCCATTGGCTTTATGGATTTTGAAGGCAATTATAACCACGCAATAATGATTAGAACTTTTCTGAGTAAAAACCATAAACTACATTGGCAAGCTGGAGCTGGGCTGGTTTCAAAATCAAACCCTGAAAACGAACTACAAGAAGTATATAACAAATTAGGCGCTTTAACAAAAGCTATAGAACTAGCAGAAGAGATATGAAAGTATTAGTAATAGATAACTACGATAGTTTTACATATAATTTAGTTCACTATCTCGAAGATTTAGATTGCGAAGTCACTGTAAAACGAAATGATAAACTCACACTTGAGGACGTTGATGCTTTCCAAAAAATAGTACTCTCTCCTGGACCAGGAGTTCCAGATGAAGCTGGCCTACTAAAAGATATCATTACAACGTATGCACCCACTAAAAGTATTTTAGGTATTTGTTTAGGCCAACAAGCCATTGCTGAAGTTTTTGGTGGCACACTCATAAATTTAGATAACGTATATCATGGTGTTGCAACCAAAGTAGAGATTACAGTTGATGACGAATCCCTATTTTTAAATATGGATAAAACCATAGAGGTTGGTCGTTATCATTCTTGGGTTGTCAACCCCAATTTACCTCAACAATTAGAAGCTACATCTTTTGATAGTAACGGACAAGTCATGTCTTTAAGACATAAAACATATGATGTAAAAGGTGTTCAATATCATCCCGAAAGTGTATTAACTCCCTATGGGATAACTATTCTTAAAAACTGGATTAATTTTTAATTATGAAGCAATTACTTAATAGATTAATAAATCAAGAAACCATCTCTAGTAATGAAGCAAAAAATGTATTGGTAAATATTTCCAAAGGACAATACAACCAAAGTCAAATTGCTTCTTTTCTAACCATCTATATGATGCGTAGTATCACTTTAGAAGAATTGCAAGGTTTTCGTGACGCTTTATTAGAACTGTGCATCCCTGTAGATTTATCAAATTTTAATACGATTGATTTATGTGGCACAGGAGGTGATGGAAAAGACACCTTTAATATTTCTACATTAGCCTCTTTTATTACTGCAGGTGCAGGTGTAAAAGTAGCAAAACATGGCAACTATGGTGTGTCTTCTTCATCTGGTTCCTCTAATGTTATGGAAGCTTTGGGTGTGAAATTCACAAATAACGAAGACCAATTAAAACGAACAATTGATGAGGCAGGCATCTGTATTTTACACGCGCCATTGTTTCATCCCGCAATGAAAAACGTAGCTCCAATACGAAAGGAATTAGGAGTGAAAACGTTCTTTAATATCTTAGGGCCAATGGTAAACCCTTCATTTCCTAAAAATCAAATGGTAGGTGTATTCAATTTAGAATTGCAACGTATCTATGGCTATTTATATCAAAATACTAACAAAAATTATAGCATTATTCATGCTCTAGATGGTTATGATGAAATCTCTTTAACCGGAAATGCTAAAATTATTTCTAACACTTCTGAAACCATATTAAGTCCATCAGATTTAGGATTAAATCAAATTGATCATTCTGAAATTTTTGGAGGAAAATCAGTAAAAACTGCTACTAAAATATTTAAAAATATCATAAATGGCAATGGAACTGATGCTCAAAATAATGTAATTTGTGCTAATGCAGGATTAGCAATTGCAACAATAAATAAAATCTCACATAAAGACGCCTTTCAATTAGCTAAAGAAAGTTTAAAAAATGGACGTGCAAAAGCAAGCTTAGAACGATTAATAGAATTGAGTAAATAGATGGATATTTTAACCAAAATAGTAAGCGATAAACGTATCGAAGTTAACCTTCGTAAACAGCTCATTCCTATTAAACAATTAGAACATTCTATACTGTTTGAACGTGAAACCATATCCTTAGCAAAAAGACTAAAAGAAAGCACTACTGGAATTATTGCAGAACACAAACGTCGTTCACCTTCAAAGCAAGTTATCAATCATGATTTAAATGTTTTTGATGTCGCAAAAGGATATGAAAATGCAGGAGCTTGTGGTATGTCTGTTCTTACCGATGGAAAATATTTTGGCGGAAGTCTAGACGATTTATTAACAGCTAGAGCAAGTTGCAATCTACCATTGCTTCGAAAAGAATTTATTATTGATAGTTATCAAATTATAGAAGCCAAAGCTTATGGCGCAGATGTTATTTTACTAATAGCTGCAATTCTTTCTAAAGTAGAAATCAAACAGTTTTCAGAATTAGCAAAACAACTAGACTTAGAGGTATTATTGGAAGTTCATAACGAAGAAGAATTACACAAATCTATAATGCCTAGTTTAGACTTATTAGGTGTTAATAATAGAAACCTAAAAACCTTTGAGGTAAGTCTAGAAACCAGCAAAGAATTAAGTCAACATATTCCTAGCGATTTTATTAAAGTTTCTGAAAGTGGTATTAGTAGCATTGATGCTATTAAAACACTACAACCATATGGTTATAAAGGATTTTTAATTGGTGAGAATTTCATGAAAACGAATAACGTAGGAAAAAGTGCTGCACAATTTATAAACGACTTAGAGCAATGAAACTAAAAATTTGCGGCATGAAATATCAAAATAATATAATAGAAGTCGCGCAATTGCAGCCCAATTATTTAGGCTTTATTTTCTACGAAAAATCTAGTCGCTTCTTTGATAGAACTATTCCTAAACTACCTAAATCAATTAAAAAAACTGGTGTCTTTGTAAACGCGTCATTAGAATTTGTAAAAAAAAACATTAAAACTCATAAACTACAAGCTGTTCAATTACATGGAAACGAATCTCCAGGGTTTTGTGAGTTTTTAAAAAAAGAAAACATTGAAACCATAAAAGTCTTTAGTATCAAAGATGATTTCGATTTCTCAAAACTAAAACACTATGAAAACGCATGTGATTACTTTTTATTTGATACCAAAGGAAAATTACCTGGCGGAAATGGGTACGCCTTTAATTGGAATATTTTAAAGAAGTACCCATCTACCAAACCCTTCTTTTTAAGTGGTGGGATTGGTTTAAAAGAAACTGAAAAATTAAAAGAATTCAAAAAAACTGAAGCTTATAAATATTGTTATGCTATAGACGTGAATAGTAAATTTGAAATTGAAGCTGGGTTAAAAAATATAGAAAAATTAAAAGAATTTAAAAAAGATTTATCAATCCGCAATTGATGTGAAATCCAATATAAATTGAAGTCAAATTAAACAAATTCTTGCTTTCGCCAGAATGACAAAAAACATGAATTACAATATCAACAATAATGGATACTATGGCGAATTTGGTGGTGCATACATCCCCGAAATGCTTTATCCAAATGTAGAGGAGTTAAGACAAAACTATCTCAAAATAATGGCAGAACCTTCTTTTAAAGCTGAGTTTGATCAATTATTAAAAGATTATGTTGGCCGTCCTTCTCCGCTTTATTTTGCTAAACGATTAAGTGAAAAATACACGACTAAAATTTATCTTAAACGTGAAGATTTAAACCATACTGGAGCTCATAAAATAAATAACACCATCGGTCAAATTTTAATGGCGCAACGTTTAGGAAAAACAAGGATTATTGCCGAAACAGGAGCTGGACAACATGGTGTAGCTACAGCTACAGTTTGCGCACTTATGGGACTAGAATGTATTGTATACATGGGAGAAATTGATATTGCTCGCCAAGCACCTAATGTTGCTCGAATGAAAATGTTGGGAGCTGAAGTAAGACCTGCTTTATCAGGAAGCCGAACATTAAAAGACGCTACTAATGAAGCCATTCGTGATTGGATTAACAATCCCGTAAACACACATTACATTATAGGAAGTGTTGTTGGACCACATCCTTATCCAGATATGGTAGCACGTTTTCAAGCTATTGTTTCCGAAGAAATTCAATGGCAACTCAAAGACAAAGAAGGTACAGATAAACCAGATTATGTTGTCGCTTGTGTTGGTGGTGGTAGTAATGCAGCTGGCGCTTTTTATCATTACCTAAATGATACCGATGTAAAATTGATTGCTGTAGAAGCAGCAGGAAAAGGGATTCATAGTGGCCAAAGTGCTGCAACATCTGCTTTAGGTTTCGAAGGTATTATTCATGGTAGTAAAACTCTATTAATGCAAACTAACGATGGGCAAATTACCGAACCTTATTCTATTTCTGCAGGATTAGATTATCCTGGTGTTGGGCCAATGCATGCGCATTTGTACAAGTCTGGTCGTGCTAAATTCATGTCTATAACAGATAGCGAAGCCATGACGGCTGGTCTAGAATTGAGTCAATTAGAAGGCATTATTCCTGCCATTGAAAGCTCACATGCCTTGGCTATTTTAAATCAAAAGGCATTCAAAACAAATGATATTGTCGTTATAAATCTTTCGGGGCGTGGTGATAAAGATTTACAAAATTATATTGATTATTTTAAATTGTAAAATTATGGCGCTACCACAAGGGTCAGGCTTTCGGTAGTCGCTCTTTTCAAGGAGCTTCAACAAATACCTCTATCCTTAACGCAAAGCAGAACAAAAAACATCTAAATAATGAGAACCTGAACTAAGTTCAGAATAAGGACACAACTAATAATGAATAGAATACAACAAAAACTAAAAGAAGATAAAAAATTACTTTCTATATATTTTTCAGCAGGTTTCCCTAACTTAAATGATACTGTAGCTATTATTAAAAACCTCGAAAAAAGCGGTGTAGATATGATAGAAATCGGACTTCCTTTTAGTGATCCTTTAGCAGATGGGCCAACCATTCAAGCGAGCTCTACTCAAGCTCTAAAAAACGGAATGACAACTGAAGTGTTATTTAATCAACTAAAAGATATTCGTAAAACAGTATCTATTCCATTAATAATTATGGGATATTTTAATCCTATTTTGCAATATGGTGTTGAAGCCTTTTGTAAAAAATGTAAGACAATTGGTATTGACGGACTCATAATCCCAGATTTACCAATTGATGTATATAACAATGAATACAAAACCATTTTTGAAACTTATGGTTTAATAAATGTATTTTTAATAACACCTCAAACCTCAGTAGAACGCATCAAATTTATTGATTCCATTTCTAACGGATTTATTTACATGGTAAGCAGTGCTAGTGTTACAGGAAGTAGTTCTGGATTTGGCGATGCGCAAATCAATTATTTTAAACGAATTGCAGATATGACACTTAAAAATCCGCAAATTGTAGGTTTTGGAATTTCAAATAATGAGACATTCACTCAAGCTACTCAATATGCAAAAGGTGCTATTATTGGCAGTGCTTTTATTAAGTTCTTATCAAATAATACTTTTAATAAAATTGATGAATTCTCTAACTCTATTCTAAATTAAAATTCATATTATAGTACACTAAAAAACCAGCTATATGAAGTGGTATTTAAAAGTCGTAAAAGACAATTATGCAAATTTTTCTGGACGAGCCCGACGTAAAGAATATTGGATGTTTGTGTTGGTTCAATTAATAATTTTAATATTAACACTTTCTTATGCATCTCTTGTAGATGACTTATTAGGAACACCTATTGTTGAATCTATTTTGGGCTTCTATTTTCTAGCAACCTTAATTCCTTGGCTAGCACTTAATAGTAGAAGACTTCATGATATAGGAAAAAGTGGTGGATACATATTTATAAACCTAATTCCATTAATTGGCCGTATTTGGTATATTATTCTTGTTGCTACTACAGGAGACTACGGATCCAATCAATATGGCCTTGATCCAAAGCAACAAAATTTTGACGAAATAGACGATATAGGCAGATTAAATGAATAATAATAATAATAAACACCCCTTAAAAACATGTCTCTAAACATTGTTTTATTTGAACCTGAAATTCCTAACAACACTGGTAACATTGGTCGGTTAGCATTAGGCTCAGGCAGTAAATTACATCTCGTTAAACCCTTTGGGTTTGAGCTTTCAGATAAGAGATTAAAACGTGCTGGTTTGGATTACTGGAAACACCTAGATGTTGTTATCTATGAGTCTATTGAGGACTTTTTCAGTACCAACAAAAAAGCATCTTTTGTGTTCTTTTCTAGTCATGGACAAAAATCGCATTGGGACATTCCTTTTGAAGATAATTTATTTCTTGTTTTTGGAAAGGAAACAGTTGGATTACCAAAGTCATTAATTGAAACTCGTAAAGAACAATTGTATAAAATCCCTTTATATAGTGAGCATATAAGAAGTTTAAATCTTGCGAATGCTGTTGGTATCGTTATTTATGAAGGCTTAAGGCAACTACAATAAATTATTGCTTGTTCTTGAGCATATTCAAATATAAATTTTCAACCTTCGTTCGTGCCCAAGGTGTGCGTCTTAAAAACTTCAAGCTCGATTTCACCGAAGGATCATGAGTAAAACAACGAACATTAATTTGATAACCTAAATACTCCCAACCATAGTGAGCTTGTAAATCGGTAACAATTTGCTCTAATTTAATTCCGTGTAGCGGGTTGTTTTTTTGTGTTTGCACTATAGCTGTTTTACTAATGCTTTAATTTTTACTGCTTTTTCAAAATGATCTAATCTTTCGGTTTTAATCCACCAGGTTGCTGCTTCCATTAGTAATTCTGGATTATCATTCTTATTTTTAAAAAAGGCATAAAAAGAAAGGCCTACATTATCTCCTTTTTGAGTGATTTTTTGACTGCAAACTTCTATTATTTTCCCTTTTAGACTACTTGTCATTTTAGCTTCGTCTATCGTTACGTCGTCTAGAATTGTTATTCTTACTCCTATTTCTATTCGTTCTGTTATCTCCAGAATTATTAGAATTACGAGATCTAGAATTACGTGGTTGTCTATTTTGACCAGGTTTAATAGGTTCGGTAGACGCACTTGGATCAGGCTCAAAACCTTCAACAATTTCTACATTAATTTTTTCTCCAATTAGTTTTTCAATACTTTTTAAATACAACGTCTCATCTGCACTTACTAAAGATATGGCTTGTCCGTTTGCTCCTGCTCTACCAGTTCTACCAATTCGGTGCACATAATCTTCAGAAATATTTGGTAATTCAAAATTCACAACGTGTGGTAATAATGGAATATCTAAACCACGAGCAGCAATATCTGTAGCGACCAATACACGAACACTTCCATTTTTAAAACCTGATAAAGCTTTTGTTCTGGCACCTTGACTTTTATTTCCATGAATGGCGGCAGCACTAACACCCGAAGAGATCATCTTTTTAGTCAGCTTATTAGCGCCATGTTTTGTTCTAGCAAACACTAATACTTGTTTCCAATTACCTTCGGAAATTAGCTTTATAATTAACCCTGTCTTTTTTCCTTTAGCAACACGATACACCTTTTGAGAAATCGCATCCACTGTTGAATTTTCAGGAGTGGCTTCAACTTGAACTGGATTATTTAAAATCCCATTAGCCAATTTTCTAATATCTTTTGAAAACGTTGCCGAAAACATCAAATTTTGACGCTTCTCAGGCATTGATTTCATGACACGTTCTATATCTCTTAGAAATCCCATATCAAGCATACGATCGGCTTCATCAAGCACAAAAATCTCAACGCGTTTTATAGATAGTAAATTTTGATTTTGTAAATCTAACAAACGACCTGGAGTAGCCACCAATACATCAACACCTCGTCGCAATGTAGCAACTTGAGGTTTTTGATTCACACCTCCAAAAATCACAGCACTCTTAATATTTAGGAATTCACTATAATCTTTAACACTTTCATAAACCTGAGCTGCAAGCTCACGAGTTGGTGTTAAAATTAGAGCACGAATTGGTCTAAACTTTGCTTTAGGGTTTTCAGATAAATAATGTAACAATGGTAAGGTAAAACCTGCTGTTTTTCCTGTTCCTGTTTGTGCAGAAGCTAAAACATCTCTACCTTCTAATACTGGTGGAATTGCTTTTTCTTGAATTGGACTTGGCGTAGTATATCCTTTTTTACTAATCGCTTTTAATAAGGCATCAGAGAGGCCTAAAGATTGAAATGACATAAATAATAATTGTGAGATAAACACTTTTTATTTAGGCTACCTCTTTTGTTAGCGGCAAATGTAATGTTAATTTATTCGATAGTTTGTCTTTGTTGCAAAAATTGACAAACTTCGTTTAACATCTGATATTTACTATTTACTGGATTTCAAAATCAAAATAGGTTTTTGGAAAAGGCTCCAATCTTAAGGTAAAGTGCCACCATTCTTTAGGGTAGTTTCTAAAATTATGTTTGAGCATCACCATTTGTAACAATTGTCGGTTAGCAATTTGTTTTTTAGTAAGCTCAGAATACGCAACCCAAGATTCTTTTCCGAAGAAATCATAAGGGCTTCCCATATCTAAAGGCTCATTAGTATGAGCATCAATAATTGTAAGATCTAAAGTACTTCCTCTACTATGACCTGAACGAGTCGCGATATATTCTTCTCTAAAGAGGTAACGTTTTTCTACGTCAGGATAAAACTGCTGCTTATTAATAGTATCATTTAAATCTTTTGCCCAACGCATAAAATGATTCACAGCACGTTGCGGACGATAGCCATCATATACACGTAAGCATAAATTTTGCTCTTGTAATTCATCTTGCACTTTCTTTAACGCTTGAGCAGATTGTCTCGTTAATATAAGTGTGTTAGATTTATAGCCATCAATCGTATCACCAACAAAATTATTACCTGAGAAATAGCGTAACTCTACATCAATATCTGGTATAATGTCTTTAACGTATATAAAATCATTAGGAAGCATTTTTTTTTCTTGAATTGAAAATGCAAAAACGATAACACTACCTATAAGAATTAATATTTTGTAAATCTTCATGATATAGCTAATTTAGATAAAAATTAAGTGATGGACTTATTTTCCGAAGAGAAAACTATTTTAAAGCGACCTAATGCTGAATTGATTTATATAAAAAACTTCTATAATTTAGATACTGCTAATCATTATTTTAAAGCTCTAAAACATGCAATAAAATGGCAACAAGATGACATTCGTGTCTTTGGAAAAACTCATAAACAACCTAGACTTACTGCATTATATGCTAATAATGACAAACCGTACTCTTACTCTAATATTACAATGAAACCTAATCGTTTTACTTCTGATTTATTACAAATAAAAACAGATATTGAGAACAAAATTAAACATCAATTTACAACTATTCTACTCAATTTATATCGTAATGGAAGCGACAGTAATGGTTGGCATGCAGATAACGAAAAAGCATTAGGTTTAAACCCAATAATAGCATCATTAAGCTTTGGAGAAACACGTCCTTTTCATTTTAAACATCGAACGATTAAAGACGAAAAGCATCAAATAAATTTGCATCATGGAAGTTTACTAATTATGAAAGGTGAAATGCAACACTATTGGTTGCATCAAATCCCTAAAACTAAAAAACCAATTAGAGAGCGCATCAATCTAACCTTTAGAACGCTTATTTAAATTTCTAATATTGAAAGTCAATCTCTTGTTGAAGTTATAAAACGAAAAAACCAAGGTCCCTCAACCTTGGTTTTCCTAATTTGCTTTTTATATATGTGGTAGATTTAGGGTCGCTAATTCAGCACATATGCAAATATTAATTAATTAATCCATTGAACTAAAAACTAAATTCTAGTACACTTCAAATATAAAATTCTATTTCGATACACAAGTCAAAATACATAATTAATCGATGAAATACACTTAATTTTAACATTTACAGATGAAATATTCCATTTCATCGATGAAACGCAGTGCTATAAAATTAAACATCGTTAACCTAAAGTATCAAAACCAGGCAATTTTTCATTTAATTTTTAGTTAACTTTGGTATATCAATTGCAAAGCACAATTAAAATTATAACTATGAAATATTGTTTTAACATTCTACTCTTTTGCTTTTTTATAAATGTATCGAGTCAAAATCCTAATTATACAACACAAGATATTGCAATAAATAAACTAATTGATGGTACATTATTATCTCCAAAAAACAGAGACAGTCCTAAATTAGCTATTATTATAGCTGGTTCTGGACCTACAGACAGAAATGGGAATCAAAATTTTTTAAAAAGTAATTCGTTAAAAAAATTAGCCGAATCGTTAACTAATAGAGGTATTGCAACCTTTAGATATGACAAACGAATTGTAAAGCAAATACTTAAAAACAAAGTCGATCCAAATATGACGTTTGATGACTTTGTTATTGATGCTATTTCTGTTATTGATTATTTTAAAGAAAAAAAATCGTATTCTGGCATTTATATTATTGGACACAGCCAAGGAAGCTTGGTTGGTTTGTTAGCATCAAAAGACCGTGTAGATGGATTTGTGTCATTGGCTGGAGCTGGTCAATCTATAGACGAGGTTATTACACAACAAATTGCCGCCATGGATCCTACTCTTATAGAAGGAACAAAAAAAGCTTTTGAAAGTCTTAAAAAAGGAAAGCTAACCAATGATTACCCTCAAGCTTTAGGTTCAATTTTTAGAGCTGATGTTCAACCTTTCATTATGAACTGGATGCAATATAATCCGCAAGACATACTTAAATCATTAGATATACCTATACTTATAGTCAATGGAACCAAAGATTTACAGGTTAGTGTTGACGAAGCTAAACTTCTAAAAGATGCTTCAGAAAAAGCTGAGCTAGAAATCATAGATCAGATGAATCACGTTTTATTTATTATTGAAGGTGGACAGTTAGAAAACTCAAAATCTTATAATGAATCCTTTAGAGAAATTTCAGAAGATCTAATCTCTAAGGTATCTCACTTTATCCTAAAATAGTAATTTCTTACAGATACATAAATTAAAAACGCATCTCAAGTCTGAGATGCGTTTTTACTAACTAACCAACCAAATGTTAAATGTTACTCCGTTATGCGAGGTAATCACTCCTCTACTAACATCATCATAAGCATTTACAATATATGTAAAGCAAATCGCGTGCCAAACTCAATTTGCAGGTTAAAAATATTTGATGTAAATTTGATATCAAAATAATATCATATTGAATTATTTAATTTAAAACTTAATTAAATGAAAGAAGAAAAAATAGTAGTCCCAGCAAACGGTTATCTAATGCTATTTGTATTCCTTATACTTTTCTTTGGAACTATTACTAGTGCAATAGGAACTAATAATCCTGGATTCTTACTAATACTATTACCTACCATTTTTATTGTGCCAGGGTTTATTATGGTACAACCTAATGCGTCTCGCGTATTATTGCTATTTGGGAAATACATTGGTACTGTAAAAAAGAATGGATTTTACTGGGTTAACCCATTTTATTCAAAAAAGAAAATATCATTAAGAGCTAGAAACTTTGATAGCGAACGTTTAAAAGTGAATGATAAACTTGGAAATCCAATTATGATTAGCACTATTTTAGTTTGGCGAGTTAAAGACACTTACAAAGCTGCTTTTGATGTTGATATCTATGAGAACTTTGTACGTGTACAAACTGATGCTGCTGTTCGTAAATTAGCAAGTATGTACCCTTATGACAATTTTGCAGATGAAGGTCATGATGAGGATATTACATTGCGCTCTAGTGTAAATGAAGTAAGTAATGCCTTAGAAAAAGAAATAGATGAACGTTTATCTATTGCAGGAATAGAAGTGCTTGAAGCACGAATTGGTTACCTAGCTTATGCACAAGAAATTGCTAATGCTATGCTAAAACGTCAACAAGCAACTGCAATAGTAGCTGCTAGACATAAAATTGTAGAAGGTGCTGTAAGCATGGTCGAAATGGCTTTAGAAGAGCTTAACAAAAAACAAATTGTGGATTTAGACGAAGATCGCAAAGCTGCAATGGTAAGCAATTTAATGGTGATATTATGTGGAGACAAAGATGCTTCTCCAGTTTTAAATACAGGAACTTTAAATCATTAAACATGAAAGAATATAAAGTTATTATACCAAAATTAGGGTTTAGAAACAGACAGCAAAATTTTGAAGATTTACTCAATAAATATGGTCGTGAAGGCTGGTTAGTTAATCATATCAGTCAAGAATGGGCAAGCGTGGTCTTAGAGCGTGATAAAAATAGATAAAAATGAAAATTCTAACTTATACCACTAAAATTAATAAGTCATGATAATTAGAATCACATTCTTATTTTTGCTTATTATAATTGCTATTGTATTAGAAATAATTATAAATTAATAAAAATGTCTAAGAAAAAAGCATTTGCATTACGAATCAATGAAGATATGCTCAAGGCAATCGAGAAATGGGCTTCTGATGAATTTAGAAGCACAAATGGTCAGATTGAATGGATGCTTATGCAATACCTCAAAGAACAAAACAGGCAACCTAAACCTAAAAAAAATAATCAAAACGACTCTTAAATAAGTCGTTTTTTTTTTGCGCTTTTATTTTGGTATTTTGCGCTTCTAAACTTTTTATATGAAAGCGATTTCTAATTTCAGTATTTTACTCTTATTTCTATTCTTATTTTCAAATACCACACAAGGGCAAACATTAACTGTTGGCAGTGTAAATGAAAACAGTTCTAAATCTTTTGCTATACCTATTTCAATAGATAAACTAAACTTTACTGAATTTTCCTTTACAGTAACAACAAGAGACTCGATAGCTAAAATTAAAGACATATTAAATTATGAAAACAAAGCTGTTATTTCTGAAATTTCAAATTATAGTGCTGTCATAAAATTTGATTCTGAAACCTTATTTACATCAAAATCAGAGCATTTAATTCAAGTTGTTATAAAATCAGATGAAAGTTTTATTAACGAACAGATTTTAGAGATTAGCAATGTCTTGTTTTTAAACCATGGAAAAAAAGTAAACGTTGATATTATCAATAAGAAATCTACTGCATTCATAAAAGCGCCTCTTGTCACTAAAGACACTATTATATTTGGCCTTTTAATGCTTGCTTTAGGCTTTGTTTTTCTTACCGAATCTATCCAAGGAGGCTTTTGGAAAAAATTCTACAAAATAGTTCCTGGCCTATTTATCGCTTATATGTTACCTGCTATTCTAACCACTACAGGATTAATTTCCCCTGAATGGGAGAGCATTTCTAAAGACCAAAAAATTGTTGAGCACAGTTCTAGTTTATATTATATGGCTAGTCGTTACTTACTGCCCGCTGCTTTAGTTTTAATGACTTTGAGTATTGATTTAAAAGCTGTTTTTAACTTAGGATGGAAAGCGCTTGTTATGTTTTTTACAGGAACTTTAGGAATTGTTATTGGAGGACCAATTGCAATATTATTAATTGCCACAGTTTCACCAGAAACCGTTGGTGGTATTGGACCAGATGCTGTATGGAGAGGTCTTTCTACATTAGCAGGAAGCTGGATTGGTGGTGGCGCCAACCAAACTGCCATGTTAGAAATTTACGGTTATAATCAACGTCTTTATGGAGGGATGGTTTTCGTAGATATTGTTGTCGCCAACATTTGGATGGCAATTATATTACTAGGAATAGGAAAACGAAAACGAATTAACAAATGGCTAAAAGCTGATACATCATCTATAGAAGAATTAAAAGAAAAGATGTCTACTTTCTCAGAAAAAGTAAAACGTAATCCATCCCTTAGTGATATTATGGTTATTGGAGCAATAGCGTTTGGAACTGTTAGCATAGCTCATTTATGCTCAGGTTTCTTAGCACCTTTCTTCGAAAATAAAGTTGCTAATATAAATTCTGAAACCACTAAAAATATATTTACTTTTTTAGGATCTTCTTTCTTTTGGATGATAAGCATTGCAACACTCATTGCCATATTATTATCTTTTACAAAAGCAAAGAATTATGAAGGTGCTGGAGCAAGTAAATTTGGTAGTGTATTTATATACATTCTAGTAGCAACTATAGGTATGAAAATGGATTTAGCACTTATTTTTGACAACTTAGGTCTTATCGCTATAGGTGTCGTTTGGATGACTATTCATGCCTTACTACTCATTGGTGTAGCAAAACTCATTAAAGCTCCTTATTTCTTTTTAGCTGTCGGGAGTCAGGCTAATGTTGGTGGTGCTGCTTCTGCACCTATTGTCGCTTCTGCTTTCCATCCATCTTTAGCTACTGTTGGTGTTTTACTTGCTGTATTTGGATATGCAATAGGAACTATAGCTGCAATTGGCTGTACCATTTTAATGGAATTAGCCGCAGCAGGTTAGTATTTGACAAATAATTATAGGATATTTGCGCTCTTAAAAACCAAACTAAATGAAGCATTTTATTGTCGTATTAATTGGACTTTTACTTTTTTCTTGCGGAAAAGAGACTCAACATGATTTCACGCTCAAAGGCCATGTAAAAGGCTTAAAAAAAGGAACCGTTTACTTACAGAAACAACAAGATACTATAATGGTAACTGTTGATTCATTACATATTAATGGAAGCTCAAATTTTGAACTACATACAAGCCTAGACGAACCAGAAATATTATTCTTAATACTTAATAAAAACGATAATCAAGAAGGAACAGTTGTCTTTTTTGCAGATAAAGGAATCACTGAAATTAATTCAACTTTAAAAAATTTCAATTTTGATGCGACTATAAAAGGGTCAAAACAACAAGAAACTTTAGATGAGTATTTAGTGATGATGTCAAAATTTAATAATAAAAATTTAGACATGATAAAAGAAAGTTTAGAATCTCAAAGAGTTCAAGACACTGTTAAAACTTTAGCCTTACAAAAAGATTTTGACAACCTCTTAAAACGAAAATATCTCTATACAATTAACTTTGCTGTAAATCACCCAGAAAGTGAAGTTTCTCCTTATTTAGCAATAAGTGAAGTTCCAAATACTAGCGTGAAATTTTTAGAAGAAATCTATAATGCTTTAACCGACGCCATTAAAGCATCAAAATATGGTAAGCAATTAAAAGCTCTTATAGAAGAGAGAAAGTAAGACTAAGTTTTAGCTTTATAAGAATAAAAAATCCCAAACATAATGTTTGGGATTTTTTTTGAGCCGATGGAGGGACTCGAACCCACGACCTGCTGATTACAAATCAGCTGCTCTAGCCAGCTGAGCTACATCGGCTTTTTAAGAGGTGCAAATATAGCATTGAAAATCAAATTCACAACTACTCTTGAAAAAAATTAGTTAAGTTTATTGATTTTCTCAATAAGTGCTAATCCTTTTGTTTCAAGCTCACTATTTATCGCTTTAAAATGCGCCTTCTTATTTTCAACTTTTTTATCGTTAACCTTAGCGATTAAGGCATCAAATGTTGCTATAGCTTCATCAATTATTGCTTCACTCTTCTTCGTGTCTTTATCTGTATTATTGTATTCCCATACATAAACAGCTTCAATGATGTCTCCTAAAACAAAATTGATGTCTTTTTTTAAGTCTCTTACGTTTGCCATAATATTATAATTTATTTGCTGCAAAATTACACATAAACTTCTAATAGTTTTGCGTTACTAGAGGTTATTTTATAATGATTTAATACCGCAGGAATTAATAGTGTTTCACCTTGTTTAATTATATCTAAAGAAGTTTCTGTTTCAATAGTCACTTCACCTTCTACACATATATATATCACAAATGAATCTTTTGTGTTTGATTTTAAAACTAAATCTGTTACATGAAGAAAATTTGTTGTGAAATATGGGCAACTTACCATAGCATTTGATGTGTTTTTTAGCTTTTGGTAATCAACTCTATAATCATCTGGCATGTCAAAATTAAACGCATCGATAGCTAAATCATTATGAAGTTCACGTTCATTACCTTCATTATCTACACGATCCCAATCATAAACACGATAGGTTACATCACTTGTTTGCTGAATTTCGGCCAGCATCACTCCTGCTCCAATAGCATGAACACGACCGACGTCTATAAAATAGGTATCCCCTGTTTTTGCTTTATCAAAATTTAGAATTTCTGTAAGTGTTTTATTCTCTAAATGTTTTAAATATTTTTCTGATGTCATTTCCTGATTGAATCCTACAATCAAATTAGCATCTTCATCTGCTTGCATCACGTACCACATTTCTGTTTTCCCGAAGGAATTATGACGTTTTGCAGCTAGCTCATCATTGGGATGCAATTGAATAGATAAATCTTCTTTAGCGTCTATAAATTTAATTAGTAATGGAAACTTATTGCCAAAAACTTTATAATTCTTTTCGCCAATTAAGTCCCCTTTATAAGTTTCTAAAAGTGTTTTTAAACTTTGTTCTTTTAAAGCACCATTACTTACAATTGAAGTATCACCATCGACATCACTAATCTCCCAACTTTCTCCCATATCAGATAAGTCAGATGCCTTATTAAGGAGTGTTTTTAACTTTTTTCCTCCCCAAATTTTATCTTTTAAAATGGGTTGAAACTTTAATGGGTATAGTGTTTTTTTCATTTTCCAGAATAGGTTACGAAATTTCGCGGTGTTTCATATAAAGTAATCTCTACATCAAAAACAGGATTCAATTTAGGTTTTATTTTATTATAAATCACAACAACAACGTTTTCGGCAGTTGGATTTAGGTCTTTTAATTCTGGAACTTCCAGATTAAGATTTTTGTGATCAAAAGCATCTTCTATTTCAGTTTTAATAATGTCTTTCAATATTTTCATATCAATAACATAACCTGTTTCTTTATCAATCTCCCCTGTAACACTAACAATCAATTCATAGTTATGTCCATGAAAATTTGGATTATTACATTTTCCAAAAACCTCTACATTTTTATCAAAGCTCCAATCTTTACGATATAAACGATGTGCTGCGTTAAAATGTGCTTTTCTACTAACCGTTACTCGCATTACTTAGTGATATTTATATGTTCATAAAACTTATCGAAAATAATTTTAAACCATGCTGTATACAATTCTGGATGCGATTCTATATCGATTTTAACTGTTTCTAATGACATCCATTTCCAAGATTCTACTTCATCTGGATTAATTGTTGGTTCATTATTAAAATGGCCAATCATAACATGATCAAACTCATGTTCTGTTAATCCATTATCAAATGGTGCCTTATATATAAATGAGATGGTTTCCTTTAAATCTACGACAAATCCCATTTCTTCCATTAAACGTCGTTTTCCTGCCTCCAAATTAGTTTCTCCTTCTCTTTGATGGCTACAGCATGTATTGGTCCATAATAAGGGCGAATGGTATTTGTGCTTAGCGCGTTGCTGTAACATTAATTCGTTTTTATCATTAAAAACAAATACCGAAAATGCACGATGCAACACTGCTTTCTCATGAGCTTCTAGCTTTGGCATAGTGCCAATTTGCTCATCATTTTCATTTACAAGAATTACGCGTTCTTCACTCATAGCTA
This sequence comes from Flavobacteriales bacterium 33_180_T64, assembly GCA_002162685.1. Taxonomy (GTDB): domain Bacteria; phylum Bacteroidota; class Bacteroidia; order Flavobacteriales; family Flavobacteriaceae; genus Psychroserpens. The sequence goes on along the minus strand of MAAQ01000018.1, from coordinate 4,576 downwards.
ACAAAAATAACAACTTAAATCCACATTTTCATTACAAATAAAAAAGCTGCCTTGAAAAAGACAGCTTTTAACTTTTATTTAATAGGATAATATAAGGCCTAGACTAATTTTCTGGACACTTTTCTCCATTAATACTTGTAATAATAAATTCACTACGTCTGTTTAATTGGTGTTCTTCTTCTGAACAGTTAGATGCATTTGTAGGTTCACAGCCACAATCGTTTACTAAACGAGATTCACCATAACCTTTAGCTGTTAAACGCTCTGCAGTTATGCCATTATCAATTAAATATTGTCGTGTAGATTTTGCTCTACTATCAGATAATTTTTCATTGTACGATGCTGTTCCTCTACAATCTGTATGACTTCTAATATCAATAGTAATTGTTGGATATTTATTTAATACAGCTAATACTTTTTGTAATTCAATTTCGGCATCATAACGAATATTAGATTTATCAAAATCAAAATAGATAATTGGGATATCTAATATTTTAGCTAAATCTGCGCATGGTTCTAAGGTTACTTCATCTCTTTCAAGTTCTAATGCTATAACTAGGTCTTGCTTTCTCTTAGGCGTCATAAAACGTTCTTCGACTGTAGCAAACTCATCAAGCTCTACACGAATTAAATACTCTTTTTCACATTCTAATTTCTCAAATTTATATGATGCATTAGCACCAACAATTTGTTGTTCAAGTTCATTACCTTCAGCATCCAATAATGTCACTTTAGCACCTGATAATAATTCTTGAGTATCTTGATCTTTAACAATACCTTCAAGAATTTGCTCACATTCAGGAATTACAAAACCATAAATATCATCATCTCCTTTACCACCATCTCTATTAGATGTAAAGAAACCTTCTTTGGTTCCAAGGTTTTCATAGTAACCAAAATCATCTTTAGAACTATTAATAGGTTTACCAACATTTTCTAGAGACATCGGTTGCCTTAAAGCTCTTTTATTTTCAAAATCTATAATAACATAAACGTCTAAACCGCCTAAACCATTAAACCCATTAGATGAGATATATAAATCACCATCAGAATTAATAAAAGGAAATGTTTCATGACCTTCTGTGTTTACAGCTGCTCCTAAATTAATAGGGTCACCTAGTGAACCATCTTCATTAATATCTACTTCAAAGATATCAGATGCACCGAGAGTCCCTTCCATGTCTGAAGCAAAATACATCTTTGTACCTTTCACATTAATTGTTGGATGCGCTACACTATAAGCATCACTATTAAAATGTATAGACTCAATATCATCCCATTCTTCATCTGCATTTAAAGTCGCTTTAAAAACCTTTAAACGGTTTGTACCATCTTCATCATTTTTATACTCTTTATTAAAGTAATTATTACGTGTAAAATACATCACTTGATCATCTGGCGTAAATGCAACTGTAGATTCGTGAAATTTAGTATTGATAAAATCATCAAATTCTGTTACATTAGTATAAGTCCCGTCTTCTTGCTTTTCTGCAGCATACAAATCAAGATAAGGTTGCTCATTCCATTTATATTTTTGACCACTTCCACGAGAAGATGCAAATACTAATTGGTTTTTATACTGTGTGGTTCCAAAATCTGAATTTTCAGAATTAATCTCTAAATTATTAACCTCAAATTCTCTACTCACGTCATCAATCATAGTGATATAATCTACAGTTGAAGAAAAAGCTCTTCCTCGTAAATCACTACGATCAGCTTGAACGAATTTTTTCATCCATGAATCAGCTTCTGAATAATTTTTAATAGATTTCAATGCCTGTGCATATCTAAAGTAATACTCTGGATCGACATCTTCACTAATAGTCATTAATTCACCATACCATTTCGCTGCTTCTTCCATTTGGTTATTGAAATAGAAGGAGTTGGCTAATTTTTGTAATAAATCGACTGATTTATATCCATTATTAGCGACTTCTAAAAGAATTTCACTCGTTTTCAAGTACGCTAAATTATCATACTCTTTATTAGCCTGTCTTACTTTTCCTTTTTGAGAATATCCCATAGAAAAAACAAAACTTAGCGCTAGGATACATATAATTTTGTGTGTTTTCATAATCATTTTTTTAGAAGAATCTTGGTGATAATATTCTACCTACTTTTTGTAATTCAAATCGTAACATGATTTCATGTGAACCGCTGTTATAATTATTCAAGTTTGTTGTTGTTGCATCATAAGAGTACCCAATATACAAGCCGTCAGAAAATTGAAAGCCTACTAATCCACTTATAGAATCGTCCCATCGCCAAGCTGCTCCTAAAGTAACCTTATCATTAAATAAGAAGTTCGCTGAAACATCTGCAATGATTGGCGCTCCTGATACTGCTTTTAATAATGCTGCTGGTTTTAATTTTGTGTTTTCACTTAAATCAAACACATAACCTGCTATTAAATAATAGTTCATTCGCTCTTTAGCTATTGAAATTTGGCTATCGTCAAAATGCTCTGTATTTAAGAAATTTGGGACTGATAATCCAACATACCATTTACGGTTATGCAAATATAATCCGGCTCCAATTGTTGGCGAAAATACACTAAGGTTATCAGCAAAAGTAGGATCTCCTACTTGTTGAATCACACCTTCACTCCAATCTGAAGTCAAGCTATGAATACCACCTTTAACTCCGAAAGACAGCTTAGTACTATTTTCACTGACTTGAATTGTATATGAAAAATTCGCATCAACATAGAATTCATTAACGGGACCTAAAGCATCGTTAACTATAGATAATCCAAGACCTATTTTATCATTTCTTAATGGTTTATGAATACCAAATGTTTGCGTCTGTGGTGCACCATCGATTCCAACCCATTGTGTTCGGTGTAAACCAGTAATACTTAACACTTCTCTTTGTCCAGCATATGCAGGGTTAACACTCATTGTATTATACATATACTGAGTATACTGAGGGTCTTGCTGTGCAAAACTAGTATTAATTGTTAGTACGCATAACACTAACAGTACTAAACCTTTTAATATTGATGATTTTTGTATCATTTTAATATTGTTTTAATCTTGCCTTATTAATTATCTATTTAAATATAACCATCCAACTCTTGGTTCGGAACCGTTTCCTAAATCAATTATATAGTAGTACGTTCCTACTGGTAATTTATCACCTTCACTTAAAACAGCTCTTCCGTTAGATGTTCCTCTCCAATCATTTCTATAGCCTTTAGCTTCATAAACGATATTTCCCCATCTGTTATAAATCTCTAACGTATTGCTTGGGAATGTCTCTATACAATCAATAACAAAGACATCATTAATACCGTCTCCGTTTGGTGAGAATTCATTATAGATCGTTAAACATATTGGATCTACTCCAATAGAATCACTATCATTATTCTCATTCTGATCATCACCTCCAGAAAAATCGGCAATACTCGCTGTATTTAAATAATCTCCAAAGCCTAATACTTCAACTGTAATTTGTAATATTTCAACTTGACCTGGATTTAATTGACCAATGATCCATTCTCCATCAAAGTCTGAATATGTTCCTGCTGTTGTTATTGCAGATACAAAAGTATAACCACTTGGTATGACTTCGTCAATTACAACACCTGTAGCTGTTACAAATCCTTCATTAGAAACAGTAATAGTAAATGTGACTTCATCTCCAATAATTGGCTCAGCAATATCAACTTCTTTAATTACAGATAAATCAAAATCAGAATCTGTAAAAGTTTCTGTTGGATCATCATCAACATTTCCATCGGTATCATCACCATCATTACTCGTATCACTAATTGTAATACCATCGGTATCATCTGCTGTTGCTACAACACTATTAATTACTCCTCCAGCATCAACATCATCTTGTATAATAGTATATGTTGCTGTGTATGTTGCTGTTTCTCCTACTAACAAATCACCTTCTGCACTACCTAAATCTGAACTCACATATGTTGGTCCTGAATCTAGAGTTAAAGGAATATTATTAGCATCAGTAAACGTATCTACAATAGCTACATTACTTAAAGTTACATTACCAGAGTTATTAACGGTTATCGTATATGTTATAACATCACCTACACCAATCACACCGTCTCCATTATCTAATATATCTGCAACTTTCGTAACATCTAGCATTGGTTCTTGCGGAAGGTCTGTATCTGTTGCATCATCTGGTTCTCCATCGCCATTGTTATCTGTATCTGTAGCATCTGTTGGATCATCACTATCATCGGTAACTACATTACCTAATGGATCAGTTCCATCTGCTGTTGCTTGGTTAGTAACAATACCTGTATCTATATCTGCCTGTGTGATTGTATAAGTTGCACTGTAAACTATCGTTCCAACTCCTACACTTAAGTCTTCTAAGTCGGCATCTAAATCAATATCTGATCCGCCACTTACATAAACTGGTACTGGTAATGTTCCGGTTCCTGTAAAAGAACCTGCATCTTCCGATACACTTACATCATATAAAGTCACGTCTCCTGTGTTGCTTACTGTATAGGTATAGGTAATAACATCTCCTACACTTACAACACCATCAACACCTAAGTCTAAACTTGAAGTCTTCTCGATGCTGATCTGTGGATTCT
>MAAQ01000006.1 GCA_002162685.1 Flavobacteriales bacterium 33_180_T64 | reverse complement strand
TAAACCAAAGAGGATGGCATCTAAAGTATCGTTTAAATTAAAATTAAAAAAGCCATCTTCAGTTCCATCATCATCACAAGCTTCAAGATTAGTATCATTAGAAGCAGTACTACTAGTTTCTAATGTGATTTCAGCAATATTAGTACAACCTGTATTGGTATCAGTAACCAGTCCATAAATAATTTGCGGGTTAAAATAGTTTTCAAAGGCATCTGCATTTAATTCATCTTCATCATTTTCTAAATCTGAAAGGGAGACATAAAAATTAATACTTCTGTTTGTTTCTCCTCCAGTAATATCATCAAAAACTTGATTAAGATCGTAGGTTGTAAATCCTTCAGGAATTCCATCTTCATCACATTGAATGATTATAGTATCGATAGCTTGGGGCGCATTATTAATAGTTAGAATAAATGAATCTGTGCTGTAGCAATCTGAATTTAAATTATTTTCAATTCTTACAAATATTTCTTCAATATTTGCTGTTGTATTGATATATGTATTTGGAAATACAGCTGTATTATCATCTGCGTCTTGTTGTGTTGGATGGTAAGAAATAGTGAAAAGCGTTTCGTCTTGCGTACCTAAAATTTCAGCATTTAGTTCATCTAAAATAGTGGTTGTTAAACCATCCATGCTATTGCCATTAAAATCGGTGTCACAAATTGTAATGTCTTCTAACACATTAATAATAGGAGTTACATATACAGTAAGTGTAAATGACGTTGTTGCAAAACAGTTAGAATTATCATTATTCTCTACACGCGCAATAATGGTTTGTGGATTTTCGGTATTTGAAAAATCACCTATAATATCATTTTCGCCATTGTCAGCATCTTCCTGAGATGTAAAATAACGAACGGTATATTGTAATGCATTTTGTGTGTCTAAAACGTCAGTATTTTGAATTGTTAAATCAAATATTGATGTTTCGGTGTCGTCACATACAACAATGTTTTCGGGTTGAGTTGCAGTAGGAATATCAAAAATACCAACGATTGCTTCTCCTTCAATTGGGCAATCTCCATTATTTGGTTCTATAAAAACTTCATAAAAACCAGGCTCATCAATAAAGAGTTCAAAGGATGTTTCGGTTAAAACAACATCATCTTTTATCCAAGTATATGTTCCACCAGGAATATTTTCAGCAAGTAAAGTATAACTATCACCAGTACATAATTTGAGTTCTGTAGTGCTTATGCCATTTTGTATAATATCAATTTGAGAATTAAATAAAGATTGAATAAAAGGCGGTAACCCGATCCTGCTCAAATTTTGAAACCCACCATTAATATCTAGCAAGACACCATTTTCATCATAATTAGTTGCACCTCCTGTGGCTTCAGGATTATTAATAACACCAATAAAATTCCCAGAGGTTGTGAAATTAGCAAAACTCACTTGCGCTCTGTATATACGTTTATCTAGTCCAAGTTGCAAGGCACCAGCACTTAAAGTGTTTGAACTATGAATTTGTTGTATAGAAGTAGGAATATCAGCACTTTCTAAGTCCCATTGAAGAATTGTACTTGCACCATTTCCTAGAACACCTTCGCCTACAGAAGCATAAACTTTTCTATTCTCAGCAGAAAACTCAACACCATAAGGGCTATCTCCATTTACAGGTCCATATAGCTCTACAGAGTTTGATACAACACCAGTATCGTTATTAAAATCGTATAAATACACACCGCCTGCTGCATCACCTCCAATTGTGGTAGAAAAGCCAAAATGTGCAACGGCTAACTTAGAACCATCAGGAGATGCTTTAAGATAGCCCAGTGAATTTCTGCGATATCCAGATACTGGTACAGAAGGACCAACCGTTGAAATAATAGGGCTCGTATCTACACCATTTACATCTACTTTAAAGGCATAAAATTTGTCTACAAAATGAGTGATTACCCAAAAAGAAGTGCAATCATCAGCTTTAACTGCTGTAATTTTTTCTGAACATTTAAAACGTTCTTCTTCTTGAATATTAGGATTGTAAGTGATTAATGGTACATTTTTTTCGGTATCAACAACATCACCAAGTCCGGTATTTAAAGTTATGTCAACAAGAGAATACATTAATCCATTGTTAAGTCCATCATCATTAGCCGTTGGAGGAGAAGGGTTATCGTGATGAGGTTCATCTACAGTAAAAATGTAGTATTGTGATGGATCTAGGGGTTTGGGAACAATCAAGCCAGATGATGTACTAGAATCATCTCCTTTTAGTCCTGTACCAAGAGCTTCACTTGCATTAGCCATAGGAATATGGTTTGCATTCCAAATGGTACGACCATCAGAATAGAACAATAAATTTCCATTAGTATCTGAAATTGAAGTACAGCCTTCTAAAGTGTTTAGTTGACCATTTGTTATTGCGGTAACAGTTCCTGTACCAGCATCAAATTGTAATCCTGCATTTTGTCCAAAATACCAAAAGGACGCTTCTTGCTGTGCAAAAGTGAGGGCAACAGAAAGAAGCGTTATAAAAATTAAAACGGGTTTCTTTTTCATGTAATATTAGCAATTAACTTAGAAGTTCTGTAACTATAACAATTAAAGACCTAGAATTCCTCCTTTTTTCTTTGAAAATTTAAAGTTAGAAAGTTTATCTCTTTAAAGAACAACTTGAATCACTAAAGATATTACAAATCTCGCTTTTTTAATAATCTATACGATAAAAAGATAAATACGGCTGTCCAACCTAAAACAATGGCAATCTCATACCAATGCACAGCAAAATCATATAGAAATTCTTGTCCGTTTGGTGCTTTTGATATTGCTATTCTTTGAAAAGGTTGATCAATTAATTTATACATCGATTTTAAAGGAAAGAAATTTTGAATTTTCTCGGCAATGTCTACATTAGCTTTCCAAGCTATAAGTCCGAAAATGATCCATTCTATAAGAAATAACACAAATAAGAATGCTAAAGCAAAAGCGGACCGTTTGACTAACATTCCTAAGAATAAACACAAGCTAAAGAAACCTACGAGTTTAACAAAGTAGGCGAGTAGAAACTCGGTTTCTCTAAAAATTAAATGCGCTTCATTAATGCTTGAGTAATATAATCCAATACTTAGGCAAATAACAAAAATGATGAGTGTAGCTGCGGCAGAAAAGAATATAATGGTATAAAATTTTGAAAGTATAAATTCCTTCTTGCTCAGACCATCAATGAGGTTTTGTTTGATGGTTTTGTTGCTATATTCATTACCAATCATACTCACAACGACAATAGCAAAAAAGAATTTAAATTGTGATGCAAAAAAGGTAGTAATGTGCCAAACAATAGGGAAATTAAAAAGCCCATAGTGTCCTAATTCTAAAACAAAGAAATTAAAAAAGTTAATTCGTAAAGACGACAAGATGATAACAAAAAATGGCAATATGAATGATATAAAAATAAGAACCTTACTAGCTCTATTGAGTAGCAATTTTTGAAGTTCTAGTTGTAGTAATCTTAACATGTGGTTGGTTTTTTATAATAAACTGAAAACGTGCTTCAGAAGATTTTGATTGATGATTATTTATCTGTTAATTGTAAGAATTGCTCTTCTAAACTTTCTTTACGTTTAACTAAATGTGATAAAACAATACCTTTTTCAAACATGAGATTATTAAAGGTTTCTGCATCCATTGGTTCATTTAAAAACGCAGTGATTAAGGCGTCTTCAACTTTTATATTTCCGAAAGAAGCATGATGTTCTAAAAAAGTAATGAGTTCGTCGTGTTTTTGAGTTTTAAGTTCAAAAAAACCATGACTAGAGATCATTTCATCTACACGCCCAGAATATAGTTTTTCTCCTTTTCTAAGCACGACAACATGTGAGCATACTTTTTCTACTTCATCAAGGAGGTGAGATGCTAAAAGTATGGTTGTCCCTTTCTGTGCTATGTTTTTAATAATTTGGCGAATTTGATGAATTCCCTGTGGGTCAAGTCCGTTTGTAGGTTCATCTAAAATTAAAATCTCAGGATCGTTTAACAATGCTGAAGCAATTGCTAAACGTTGTTTCATTCCTAAAGAATAGGTTTTAAATTTATGATTTTTTCGGTCTAGAAGCCCAACGAGTTCCAGTTTTTCATCTACTTTACTGTAATCTACACTTTTGATTTTACATACTAATTTTAAGTTTTGGTATGCAGTCATATAAGGATAGAAGTTTGGTCGCTCAATAATAGCGCCTACTTTTTTTAGAGCATTGTGTGTCGTTATATTGCCATCAAACCAATGGAAATCTCCAAAAGTTTTATTGACAACATTTAAAACGATACCAAGCGTTGTAGATTTACCACTTCCATTTGGACCTAGAATACCGTAAACATTGCCTTTATTTATTGTAAATGACAAATCCTTAACAGCAACTAATTGACCAAATTTTTTGGTAAGATTATTAATGGTTAAAATTGATTCCAAAATTTGATTGATTTTTTCTGCTGAAAAAAAATCAGCAGTGGTTGATTATCTAAGTATGACGATTAGAAATTAGATTTGTTACAAAAAAGCTTTTTGTAAGTTTATAGTATTGAACTTAATTAATGTATAATAGTTTTAAAACCAGTATGGAGATAATTAAATTTATACCAAGCCTAGCCCATTTTGTATTTTGTTTTAGCAGTAATGTAGCCAAAGAGAAAATGACCAGAATTCCAATAACAATTGCTAGTTGAGCAAGTTCGATACCAATATTAAATCCTAAAAGAGGTACGATTATAGATTCGTCATCAAAAATCATCATTTTGATGTAGTTTGAAAAGCCTAGTCCATGAATAAGTCCAAATGCTAATAAAATTAGATAGGTCGTTATAGGTTGCTGTTTAGAATTTTTATCTTTAAGGAGGGTCCAGAAGTTATTGGTGCAACTTAATAGGATTGTGATAGGAATGAGCAGTTCTACCAAATCAGAATTTAGAGTAAGAATATTGAGGCCAGAAAGAAATAGAGTAATGCAATGGCCAAGAGTAAATGCAGTTACTAAGCCTAATATTTTTTTCCAATCATTAAAGGTATAAAGTATACAAAATGATAGAATAAAGTAGAAATGATCTAAACCATCTAAATCTAAAATATGATTGAGACCTTCTTTTAAATAAAACCAAAAATCTGTCACGTGATAAGACTTTTAATTCCAGTTTTCATCAAAATCAAGATCTTCATAATCATCAACATCGATGTCATCATTAAACTCATCGAAATCGTCATTTAAATCATCTGCTTCAAATATTTTTTCAGGAGCAGTATCTGGTATTTGCCCGTGAACAAACATTAAGTTAGGATAATCGGTACCTTCAGATTCATCTACAATTTCGGCAAGTTCAACAAAAAACGTCCACATACTTAAAAAATCGTAGACATAAATGAGTTTTGTTTGTGCTTCATGTGCGACATTGTTAAGTTTCGTGTCGCTCATAGTTCTGACAGAATTATGACCTTCGCTAACATCGAACATAGAAATTTCTTCACCTTGTTCCCAAGTCTCATTACTGATATAAAAAGAAGCCATTTCTAATCCATCAAACCCAAAAGATTGAGTAATAGAGTTATGCAAATCTTCAAGAGAATCGGTTTCACGAATTTCGATATCTCTAAAAATATCGTCTTCGGTATCATTATCAAGTATGACTCTAAATCTGTAAATCATGTAAAATTATTATGTTGCAAAGGTATGTTTTTTTGATCTATTTACTGAAACGATGCAGTGTAAATATCATAGAACTTAACAAGAAAAATGCACCAATTTGGTGTGCTACTCCTAGCCAGACAGGTACGCCAAGTAAAATGGTTGTTACCCCTAATATAAACTGAAGACCAACAAGAATGACTAATATTTTAATAGCCTTGGATTGATAGCTTGTTTTATTTAATTTATTGGAAGATTTCCAAATTAAAAACACCATGAGAACAACAATATATGCAAGCATTCGATGCACAAATTGCACGCCACTTTTACCTTCTATAAAATTTTTATAAAGAGGACTTTGTTCTATATATACAGTTTCATGCATAAATTTCCCTTCATTCATCATTGGCCAGTGGTTATGTATAAAGCCAGCATCTAAACCAGCAACAAAAGCACCATATATAATTTGAAGTAATAGAATTCCTAAGCCAAATCGCACTAGTGTTCTAAATTTTTTAGATACTTGTTTTTTGTTTGGAAACATTATATCTAAAGCGACCCAGAAAGTATAGGCAAAGGTTATAAATGCCGTTATAAGATGGGCTGCTAATCTGTAATGACTTACATCAGGATTATCAACTAAACCACTTTTTACCATATACCATCCTAAAAAACCTTGAAAAGCACCAAGAGCAAGTAAAATGATAGATTTTTTTATTGTAGGTTTTGTGAGTTGTTTTGTAATTAAAAAGTATAGAAAAGGGAGAAAAAACACTAAACCTATAAAACGACCAATAACTCGATGCAGCCATTCCCAAAAATAAATGTCTTTAAAATCTTGAAGTGAAAAATGATTATTTAGCTTTTGATACTCAGGGTATTGTTTGTATAAATCAAAAGCATTTTGCCATTCAAGGTCATTCATTGGAGGAATGGTTCCAGAAATAAGTTTGTAACTAGAAATTGATAATCCAGATTGTGTTAGTCTCGTAATACCGCCTACCACAACCATAATAAATATCAAAAGGCATCCTGTAAGTAGCCAATAAATAACTTTTTTGTTATCTTTTTTCATTTATATGAGTTTTTTTTCAAAACATAAACTATTGTTCATGTTTTTATATTGTCCATAATTTGGGATGATCGTGTAGTTCTTTTTTTTATAAAACTGAACGGCTTCTTCTTGACGTATTCCAGTTTCTAAAACACAGGAAGAATATTTTAATTCTAAGGCCCAAATTTCTAAAGTTTTTAAAATTTTAGTTGCAATACCTTTTTCTCGAGCAATAGGTTTTGTATACATACGTTTCACTTCAATGCTAGAAGAGTCAAGTTCTTTGAAGGCACCACAGCCAATAGGTTTGTTGTTTAAATATGCAATTATAACATTATCTAAAACATCTATTCCGTTAAATTGATTGTAGAAGTCATGTTCATCACCATCTGTTATTTTTAAATAGCTATCTAATTCTTTTACGAGCTGAATGAAATCTTCATTTTTAGAATCTGTTCTTATGATTTTAATCATAATTAAAGGTTTGCTTTAAGTCCTAATTTTTCTCCTGTTTTTAGCATTAATTGATAAGCCGCATCATATTCATTTGGAATGTCACCTTCTAAGATAGCTTCTTTAATTATTTCCTTAATTTGACCAATTTCCTTTGAAGGTTTTAAATTAAATGTTTTTATAATGTCTTCGCCAGAAATTGGTGGTTGAAAATTACGAACATGGTCACGTGCTTCAACTTCATCAATTTTTAGGCGAACAATCTTAAAATTATTATGGTATTTATTAAATTTTCTAGGGTTCTTAGTTGTAATATCTGCTTCGCATAAGATCATTAAATCTTCAACATAATCACCTGCATCAAATACTAACCGTCTAACGGCAGAATCGGTTACCATATCTTGAGCCAAAACAATAGGACGAGAACTCATGAATACCATTTTTTGTACAAATTTCATTTTGTCATTTAAAGGCATTTTCAATCGTTTGAATAAATGGTAAACCATTTTTGAGCCTTCAAATTCGTGTGCATGAAATGTCCATCCTACTTTTTTGCTAAATTTTTTAGTTGGTGCTTTTCCAATATCATGAAGTAATGCGGCCCAACGCAACCAAACATTATCTGTATTTTTAGCAATATTATCTACAACTTCTAATGTGTGATAGAAATTATCTTTATGTGTTTGCCCTTCAACTTCATCAATACCTTTTAGTGCTGTTAGTTCTGGAAGAAAATAGTTTAAAAGCCCAGTGTTTTCTAGATGTAAAAATCCAATAGACGGTTTCTTGCTTTCTAAAATTTTATTTAGTTCAACAACAATACGTTCTTTGGTAATAATGGTTATACGTTGTTTGTTTTTAAAAATAGCTTTAAGAGATTTACTTTCAATAGTAAAATTGAGTTGTGTTGCAAATCTAATAGCACGCATCATTCGTAAAGGATCATCACTATATGTAATATCTGGATCTAAGGGTGTGCGTATAATTTTATCGTTAAGATCTTTGATGCCGTTAAAAGGATCTAATAAATCACCAAAATGATTTTCAGATAGGTTTAAAGCCATCGCATTAATTGTAAAATCCCTTCTGTTTTGATCGTCTTGAAGTGTGCCATTTTCAACTGTTGGATTTCGACTATCTTCAGTATAAGACTCTTTACGAGCACCAACAAATTCAATATCCATCCCATCATGAACCAACATAGCTGTTCCGTAGGTTTTAAATACTTGAACTTTAGGTTGGTCAGGCAAATTTTTGGCAACTTGTTTGGCGAGCGCAATTCCACTTCCTATAGCAACTACATCTATATCTTTGTGTTCACCTCTCTTTAGAATAAAATCTCTAACAAACCCACCTATCACATAACTATCAATTCCTAACTCATTTGCAGATTTAGAGATGACATCAAAAATGGGATGCTTTAGTGCTTGTTTATAATTCATTATCAAAAATTACTCGAAGTAAGTATCTATTTGCGTATAATTTGAATACTACCATCATTTCCTAATTTAATAATTGATGATGATTTTGTCTCACTTTTGGTGTTTTGCAAATTTACGACATAGTCCACACCTTTTAAAATCTCTTCACTTATTTCTTTGAATGATTTTGGGGAGGGTTGACCACTAATATTTGCAGAGGTAGATACTAGAGGTTTTCTTAAATTTCTTATAAGTTTTTCGCAAAATTTATGTTTTACAACTCTTATAGCTAAGGTGTTATCGTCTGCGATTAAATTCTCGGCAATTCCTGCAGGACTATCATAAATAACTGTGGTTGGCTTAATAGCTACATCAAGAATTGTATATGCTAAATTAGGAACGTTGTCTACATGTCTTTCTAGCATTCCATAGTTATTGACTAAACAAATCAAAGCTTTAGAGTCTTGTCGTTCTTTAAGTTTATATATTTTTTTTACGGCTTCATAGTTAGTTGCATCGCATCCAATTCCCCAAACGGTATCGGTTGGATAGAGAATAATTCCTCCTTGTTTTATAACTTGAAGCGCTTTTTCAACGTCGTTGTGTAATTGTTCAGATGTCATTTTTATTTATAAGAGTAGTAATCCAATTCGTGTAATGATATTTTTGATATATAGCTTCTGGTAAAGCTTGATATGGTGTATTAAAAAATTCAAGCGGTATTTCTACAGGTTTATTAGGCTCTAAAACATAAATGTTATTTGGATTGTAAAAGTCGTATGTTTTAATGTCATGGTTTGATGTAATTAATTTTTTTTGAAAAAATAAACTTTCAAAAACTCTAAATGTGAGTCCATTTTGAATTCCATATTTATGAATATCTATAATAAAATTACATTTGCTGATATGCTCTAGGACAGTTTGATTATTTTGTCTTTTTGTAATAAATGTGAGACTATCAGATTTTGGTTGTTCTTTATCTGAGTGCACTAAAAATTTATAACTAATATTATTAGCTTTAAAAAATGAGGCTATTTTTTCTAAAGTTTCTAAACGATAATCTTTTGACATTATGGTAAACCCATCATATTCTATAGGAGTAAGGCTTGGATAATTATCTAGATAAATAAAATTAGCTAGAAAATCTAAATTGTAGTCTTTAACATCTTTTTTTTCATAGGCATAAACCTTATCGAAGAAATGTATGACATCTTTTTTTCTTTCAATATTATTTATTGAATCGTGGTAGTATGCTATAAAATGTTTGGTTCTTTTTTTTAGTTGCTGTAGTTGAACATCAAAAAATAAATCTGGTCTTACAATGATAATATAATCATATGTTTTTCCTTGAGTAGACTCAATAATTGGCTGAAGCTTATAGAAATTTTTTAATTTTTGCTTTTTGATTATTTTATAAAAGGCTGAATATATTTTCTGAAATATATTCTTGTATTTAAATTCAATATAGGCAATATTATGAGATTCTACATCTGAAAAATGCTTGCTTAGACCTTTAGAAATATGATCATAATAACCACTTAAATCGAAAGTGATAAATAATACTTTTTTATCTTTCATATTTGTTTGTTATCATTTTTAATTCGTCATAAAATTTTTGAGAAATGACATCTTTTGTAAAGTTGTCTTTTAAATGTTGGTATCCGTTTTCAATTAACTCATGTTGTAAAACGTCATCATTTATAAGTAATTCTACTTTGTCTGCAAAATCTATTGGATTACCAACTTCGGCTAGCAATCCCGTTTTTTTGTCGACAATAACTTCTGGGATTCCACCAGCATTAGCAGCAACAATTGGCACTCTACAAGCATAAGATTCTAATAAAACACCACCTGTAGGTTCATTATTAGAAGTAAACATAAACAAGTTAAACTCTGGAAGTAATTCTGGAATATCCTTTCTAAAACCAGCAAAGATAATATGATCATTTAAATTTTTATCACTAACATATTGTTTGATTTCTTCTTCTAATTCGCCAATGCCAACTAAAATATATTTTGCCTTTACGGTTTGTCTTTTTACTAATATTTCAACAGTATCTACCCAAGTATAGTGGTCTTTAAATCCAGTGAAAGCAGCAATGTTTCCTATAAGTTTATAGTCTTTAGGAATGTTAAACTCTTCATGAAGCATTCCGGTTGGTGCTTGCTTTTTAAATTTATCTATATCTGTAACACTACCAACAATACTAAGTTTGCTATGATCTTTTACAGCAAATTTTAAGACATCTACTACAGCTTGTGAAACACATAGAATGCGTTTGATACCTTTGTAATTGTATTTCCATTTGCGTAAAGCATTGGTGTCTACACGCCTTATTAGTGTTCTACATAATACTAAAGGGGCATTCATTTTGTAGAATTTATGTGCTAAAACGGCTAGTGTGTGTGATTTGCTATTATGCATTAATACAACATCAATATCTTTTTCTTTTACAATTTTTGCGAGTTGTTTTGCAAATTTAAAATCGTATTCAGATTTGAAATCAAATCCAATCACTTGCATGTTTTTTTTAGTTGCAATGTCGTAGATAGGTGTGTTTTTTGCACATACTATATATTGGTCTTCAAACGTATTATTATCTCTATATGCTTCATAGAGGTAAATAATTTTTTGTTCATGACCTCTCCAGACTCCAGATGCAGTGATTTGTAATAATTTCATTGATAGTTAATGTAGAATGTTAGATAGTTTTAATATTCTACAAAGTAACCAAAAAAACATTTAAGAACAGACGACAGGTTTGAGTTCAATATATAAAAGTTGTAGTTTTGTGCTAATGAAATCACAAGCACATATGAAAACGTCATTGGTTATTTCCACATATAACTGGACAGAAGCCTTAGAGCTCGTCCTTAAAAGTGTGCTGAAACAACAAGTGATACCTACGGAAATTATAATTGCTGATGATGGTTCTAAAATGAATACAAAAACACTTATCGACACTTATAAATCCAAGTTTAGAATCCCTGTTCATCATGTATGGCAGGAAGATAGTGGATTTAGAAAATCGATGATTATTAATAAAGCGGTTGCTAAAGCTCAAGGTGATTATATTATTCAAGTCGATGGTGATTGTATACTTCATCCCTCATTTATAAAAGACCATTTACGTTATGCGCGACAAGGTGTGTACCTTTCGGGATGTAGAGTTTCTATTAAGGAAGCGTATTTAGAAAGGCTTTTTAAAACACAAAAAATACGTTTTAATGTGTTTTCAAAAGGCATCAAGAAAAGAGGTAGAGCCTTACATTTACCTGTTTTAAGTACTTTTTATAAAGAAAGTAACGGTTTTAATTTAAAAAACCGAGGTTGTAATATGTCATTCTCTCGTGAAGATTTTATTGCTGTTAATGGATATAATGAAGATTTTGAAGGATGGGGAAGGGAAGACTCAGAATTAGGAAGACGTTTTTATAATTATGGATTGTTAAATAGAAGGCTCAAAAACATAGCTATCGTTTATCATATTTATCATTATGAAAAACCAAAAGATAAATTAGACGAAAATCATCAAATGGAAGTTGATGCTGTAAAAAATAAAACCGTTTGGTGTAACCACGGAATTGATAAATATTTAAGTGAATAGAACCAAGCAAATACACGGTAGTTTTAAGAAAAATGAAACTTTTCTTGATGATATCATTACTAATTATGATACTAAAGGAGCGGATTTTGGAAATCAAGATCGGAATTCTTTAAAACTCTTTGAATTAGACGATAAAACTTTAAATGTAAAGTCGTTCAGGATTCCTAATTTTATTAATCAAGTGGCTTATAAATTCTTCAGAAAAAGTAAAGCTCAACGTTCTTTCGAGTACGGGAAATGGTTACAAAGTCTGGATATTGGTACGCCACAACCTATAGCTTTCTACGAGTTTAAAACTCCTTTTTTATTCAAAAAGAGTTACTATATAAGCGAGCAGTTAGACTGTGAATTAACTTATCGAGAACTCACTACAGATTTTGAGTATCCAAATCACGAAGAAATTTTACGAGCTTTTACACGATTTACTTATAAATTGCATGAAAAGAAAGTTCATTTTTTAGATCATTCTCCAGGAAATACATTGATTAAAAAAGAAGGCGATACGTATCAGTTTTTTTTGGTTGATTTAAACAGAATGGAATTTAAACCTTTAAGTTTTGATATCCGAATTAGAAATTTCGCAAAATTGACAACTCATAAATTTATGGTAGAAATTATGAGTGATGAATATGCCAAATGTTCTGGTGAAGATTATAATAAAATTTTAAATTTAATGTGGACGTATACTGAAGCATTTCAAAACCGTTACCATCGAAAAAAGCGACTCAAAAATAAGCTTCTATTTTGGCGTCGTAAGTAGACGCTCTAAGGCTTTATATCTGTAAAACACACCATAAGCGTTTAGTGTGCATATCATATAACCTTCTTTCCCATCAAGAAATCCTAATCTAAAAATATAGTTGGTTAAAAATTTATACGCAGGTTTTATGTAGAAATGAAATCCATTTGGACGTTTGCCTTTTTGTAATAATTCTTGAGCTTTTAATAATCCATAATGTTCTGTTTTACGTTTGTAACTTTCATAATCACTAAACGAAAAATGTAACATATCGTGTTTTAAAATTTTGAATTCACCTTTAAAATCTAATAATTCATGAACGAGCTTATCTTCGCGATATTTGGTGACCCCTTTTTTAAACAAACGAAATACACGGTCAGTTTGGAGTCCGCTATAACGCATAACTTTGTCATTAAACATAAAACGTCTCGGGATTTTAAAAGCTTCAATTCCAGAAGGTTTTTTTACCGTTTCTACAATTTCTTTTTGAGATTTAAGAGTTAAACGCTCATCGGCATCAATAAAGAAAATCCAATCACAATTAGCTTGTTCAATGGCATAATTGCGTTGGTCAGCAAAATTCTTGAATTCTCTTAGAATAACTTTAACGTTATCCATTTCAGATAGTTTTTCAAACGTACCATCATTGCTGTGAGAATCTATAACTACAATTTCATCGGCGAAAGTTATAGTTTTAATTACCTCTTCAATATGATGTACTTCGTTATAAGTAATCATCAAAGCAGATATATTACTGTTTTGGGTTTTCAAAATAAAATTTACAATGCGTTTAGTGGGTAAAAATAACTATTTTTGAGCCAATGAAACCTATAGACACTTCAGTAATTATTAGTACCTATAATAGCCCTAATTGGCTACAGAAAGTATTATGGAGTTTTGAGACGCAAATCTTCAAAGATTTTGAAGTTGTTATTGCTGATGATGGTTCAGACGAAGTAACCAAAGCATTGATTGCTTCTATGCAGACTAGAGTAAATTACCCTATCCAGCATATTTGGCATGAAGACAACGGATTTCAAAAAACGATAATTCTCAATAAGGCAACCATTGCTGCTAAAGGTGATTATTTAGTGTATACAGATGGTGATTGTATGGCAAGAGCCGATTTTTTACAAGTGCATATCGATAGAAGAGAAGTGGGTTATTTTTTATCTGGAGGTTATTTTAAATTGCCAATGGATATTAGTGAGCTTATTTCCGAAGCGGATATAAAAACGCAACGTTGTTTTGATATTGAATGGTTGATATCTCACGGACTTAAATCGTCATTCAAGAACAATAAAATTACAGCTAAAGGTTTTAAACAAAAGTTACTCAATACATTTACACCAACTACTGCAACATGGAATGGTCATAATGCATCTGGTTACAAAGTAGATATTATTGCCGTAAATGGTTATGATGAACGCATGCAATATGGAGGCGAAGATAGAGAATTAGGAGAGCGCTTATTTAATACAGGAATTAAAGCAAAGCAAGTGAGGTATAGTGCTGTTTGTTTACATTTGGATCACGCAAGAGGTTATGTGAAACCTGAAATGATTGAAAAAAATCTAAAGATTAGAGCGACTACAAAAAACGAAAAAATCACTAAAACTCCTTTTGGTATTGAGAAATTTTAAAATTGTTTTAAGTATGTTTTTAGCTTCGGAATAATAAGTTCTGGAGGAAATGATTCGTATAAAGAAAAGACTTGATCTTTCATTTTTTTTAGCGATTTGCCTTCGTATAATTCAGGTTTTATATCTTTTAAATGAATAGATACATGAGTTGTATCATTATCAAACATATTCCACGCTTCTTTTAAAATCCATGGAGAGAATACCGTAAATGTAGGAATGTTTAGTGCTTTTGCCATATTTACTGCACCACCTTCATTACCAATTAAAGCTGTGCAATGCTTTGTCATTGATAGGAAATCACGTAAGCTTTTTCCAAAGACATCAAAATAGATATGTTTTTTTGTTGCTGCTTTACAGAAATTGTATACTGTTTTTGCTTCAGCGGCTTGTTTTGGGATATAATTAAATAAAATTTGCCCGTTAGTTTCTTCTACAATTAGATCTATTAAATCTGCCATATGAGAAAGCGGATAAGTTTTGTTTTTACCACTTCCCAAAACACTAATCATAAACAAGGGTTTTGATAAATCGATGTTGGAGTCGATTAAAAATTGCTTAGAATTTTCAATTTCTTTAGCAGTTAAGTAAACTTTAGGGTGTAGTTTTTGTGGAATATTATTACATAAAGGTTTTAATAATTGTAATCTGTTTTCAATAGCTAAACCAGCGTTTGTTTTTGGTGTTTTGGACTCTTTATAGGTATGGGTATAATAATACGATGTATACCATTTTTGTTTTGAAATTTTAATTTGTGCTTCTGAAAATTTTGTCATCAGGTTGCTAGAAAATTTAGAATACACATCAATTACAGCATCATATTTTTCTTTTTTAATTGATTTTAAGAAACTTATGAATTTTGCTTTATTGCTTTCAATTTTAGGTGTAACAAATAAAAATTTATCAATAAATGGATTGTTCTCAACAACAGGGAATGTATGTGTGTTTATGATATAGTGTAACTCAGCATCTGGATGTTCAGCTTTTAAAGCTTCAAACAAGATACTTGTAGTGAGTACATCACCAATCATTTTTTGTTGTATGATTAAGATTTTCAAATCTCTAAACGTTATTATATTATTATTTGATACTCCAATATTATTTATACTGCCACGTCATATTCTCTTAACGCATCATTAAGTGATGTTTTTTTGTTGGTACTTTCTTTGCGTTTACCAATAATTAAAGCACAAGGCACATTGTAGTCTCCTGCTGGGAATGCTTTGGTATAACTTCCTGGAATTACTACAGAACGTTCAGGAACAATGCCTTTCATTTCAACAGGTTCATCTCCCGTTACATCAATGATTTTTGTACTCATTGTTAGTACGACATTTGCGCCTAATACAGCTTCTTTTTCTATACGTACACCTTCAACAACGATACAACGTGATCCAATAAATGCGCCATCTTCAATAATTACAGGAGCAGCTTGTAAAGGCTCTAATACACCGCCAATACCAACACCACCTGATAAGTGTACATTTTTACCAATTTGTGCACAGCTTCCAACAGTAGCCCAAGTATCAACCATTGTGCCTTCATCTACATAAGCACCAATGTTTACATAGCTTGGCATTAAAATAGTTCCAGGAGAAATATAAGCGCCATGTCTAGCCACTGCATTTGGTACTACACGAATACCTTTCTTTTTATAATCACGTTTTAATGGGATCTTATCATGATACTCAAAAATACCAGCTTCAAGAGTTTCCATTTTTTGAATAGGGAAATAAAGGACAACAGCCTTTTTTACCCATTCATTAACTTGCCATCCATTTTCATTAGGTTCAGCAACTCTAAGTGTACCTTCATCTAATAAATTGATAACATTTCGTATACTTTTTATGGTGTTTTCGTTGGTTAATAATGAACGATCATTCCAAGCATTTTCTATAGTTTGTTGCAGTTGTTCCATTCTTAAATTTAATTACTATAGCTACAAAGATAAATCTATAATTGATTTGAGTAAATTCTAAATAAATAAAAATTAATGTGACTTTTTAAAAAGGGCTGTGTCTTATTAATGTGAATTATTATTGTTCAGGTGTTTTCCCTAAAAAATGACACTTGAGATCTTTAATAATTAATAGCTAATTTTTGTGAAAACTCTCCTTCTCTCCCTTAGGAGAGTTTTCTTTTTTATAAAAGTGACTTATCTAAAAAAGTCGTGTCTAATTAATTGATTTTAAGCTCGTAATAATATTCGCCCTATATACCCTTTTTAATATATAAGCGCAAATACTAAACCTTTCTTCGTCCCTGGAAAGGTTTTTTTTTTTTTCTATTTGAAATGTGACCTATTTGAAATAGTAGTGTCTTAAATACTATAACATGATTTGTTTAAGGTAGAGGGTAAGCAGTTCATGAATTTAATTAATAGTTGATTATTTTAAACTCTTCTTTGGCCTACAAAGAAGAGTTTTTTTGTTATAATCAATAGGTAAAAGATATTATAAGACTAACTTTGCAAAATGGCAAGAATTTTAGCTTTAGATTACGGAACAAAACGAACAGGGATTGCTGTTACAGATGAGATGCAAATTATTGCTTCTGGTTTAACCACAGTTGCAACTAAAGAATTGATTTCGTTTTTAAAAACATATACTTCAAAAGAAAACGTAGAGTTATTTATCGTTGGTGAGCCCAAACAAATGAATTATGAAGTTTCTGAAAGTGAAGTGTCTATATCTAAGTTTTTAGAAGCTTTAGCTAAAGCGATTCCAGATATACCTGTAAAGCGAGTTGATGAACGATTTACTTCTAAAATGGCATTTCAAACGATGATTGATAGTGGGCTTAAAAAAAAGCAACGTCAAGATAAAGCTTTAGTTGATGAGATTAGCGCTACAATTATTCTGCAAAGTTATTTGTATAATCAGTCTTAAATCCATCATAAAACTTCTCAAATTATAATAAGAATTGTATTTTTGCACCCGAAAATTACAATATAATGATATTACCAATTGTTGCTTATGGTGACTCCGTTTTAAGAAAAAAAGCTGGAATTATTACTAAAGATTATCCTCATCTAGAGACACTTCTTGAGAATATGAAGGAAACGATGTATGGTGCTTATGGTGTTGGTTTGGCCGCGCCTCAAATTGGATTGCCAATACGTTTGTTTCTTGTAGATACAGAGCCATTTGCTGAAGACGAAGACTTTACAGAAGAAGAGCAAGAGCAACTTAAAAATTTCCAACGCATATTTATTAATGCCGAAATTTTAGAAGAAGAAGGAGATGAGTGGGCTTTTAATGAAGGCTGTTTAAGTATTCCTGATGTTAGAGAAGATGTATTTAGACAACCTAAAATAACAATTAAGTATCAAGATGAAAACTTTAAAGCACATACTGAAGTTTTTGATGGTTTAATTGCTAGAGTTGTTCAGCATGAATATGACCATATTGAAGGAATTTTGTTTACTGATAAACTATCGACGTTAAAAAAACGTTTAATTAAAGGTAAATTGGCTAATATTTCCAAGGGAAAAATAAAAGTAGATTATAAAATGCGTTTCCCAGCAATGAAAAAGAAACGTTAATATTTAAAAGATAAGATGAGTTTAGATAAAATACTTTCCATTTCAGGAAAACCAGGATTATATAAAATTGTTGCTCAAACACGTAGTGGATTTGTAGCAGAATCATTAATCGATAAAAAAAAGGTATCTGTTAGTATTCATAATAACATTAGCGTTTTAAGTGAAATTGCGGTGTACACTATGACAGAAGAATTGCCTTTACGAGAGGTCTTTAAGAAGATTAGAGATAAAGAAAATGCACAACAAACGTCTATTAGTCATAAAGACTCTAAAGATGCTTTAGAAGAATATTTCTTTGGAATATTATCAGATTATGATGAAGATCGTGTGTACGCTAGTGATATCAAAAAAATTGTTCAGTGGTATAATTTACTCCAAAAGCATGATATGTTAGATGCTTTAGAAGAGGTAGAAAAAGTTGCTGCAAACGAAGAAGAATAGTAGACGTTAATAGATTGTTCATATTAAGTTTCTCATAGAATGTCTATCTGAGAGAAAGCGTCGTATTTTTGAGTTTTAATTTTTGATTATGACTAATAAAACTCAGCAACTAAAAGCTTTTGAACGTTTGCTCATTATTATGGATGAGTTGCGTGAACAATGTCCTTGGGATAAAAAACAAACCCTTCAAACACTTCGTCATCTAACCATTGAAGAGGTTTACGAACTTGGTGATGCCATTCTTGATAATGATCTTGATGAAGTGAAAAAAGAGTTAGGTGATGTGTTACTTCATATCGTTTTTTATTCAAAAATAGGAAGCGAAGCCAATGCGTTTGATATTGCAGATGTTTGCAACAGTATTTGTGACAAACTCATAGATCGTCATCCTCATATCTACGGAAATGTAAAAGTTGAAAATGAAGACGATGTTAAGCGCAATTGGGAACAACTTAAACTTAAAGAAGGAAAGAATAGTGTTTTAGAAGGCGTGCCTAAAAGTTTGCCAGCCATGGTAAAAGCAAATCGTATTCAAGATAAAGTGTCTGGCGTTGGTTTTGATTGGGAAGAACCACATCAAGTATTTGAAAAAGTAGAAGAGGAGCTAGGTGAACTTCAAGAAGAAATTAATTTAGGAAATCAAGATAAAATAGAAAGCGAATTTGGAGATGTTCTTTTTTCGATGATTAACTATGCGCGTTTTTTAAATGTAGATCCAGAAAGTGCATTAGAGCGTACCAATAAGAAATTTATAAAGCGTTTCCAGTATTTAGAACAAAAATCTAAAGATATTAAAAAGCCGCTGTCTGAGATGACGCTTCAAGAAATGGATGTTTTTTGGGAAGAAGCAAAAAAAATATAATTTTTTTATTTTCCGTAATCCAAAACAATAAGACTACACGTATATAAATAGATAGGAACTTTTTAAGTTCCTTAATTATAAGTAGGTAATCTTAATGTAGTAGTTAAGCGGACGCATTAAGGTTTAAAATTTAGTTTAGTTAGGTTAAAATCCTGTTTGTTTTGTCAAGCAGGATTTTTTTATTTAAGGATGTTTAGAATCATTTTGTTTCTGAAGTGATTTAAAATGTTTGCGTAATCAAAAAATGTAAAGTATATTTGTCATATAGTA
Source organism: Flavobacteriales bacterium 33_180_T64 (assembly GCA_002162685.1). GTDB lineage: Bacteria > Bacteroidota > Bacteroidia > Flavobacteriales > Flavobacteriaceae > Psychroserpens. The sequence goes on along the minus strand of MAAQ01000006.1, from coordinate 41,683 downwards.
AAAATAATTTTACTTATTATAAAATATATTTGTCAATTATGAATACGGAGAAAATTATAAATTGTGAACGTAATCGGTTTCATAAGCTTATCAACTTTAGATTATCACATCGTTTTATGTCAATTGGGATTGCAGTTGTAATATTGTCAATAGTTGTAATGTTTATTCGTGCTTTTGCCTTAGACGGTGATACATTATGGTTAAAACAGTTATTACAAAAAACATTATTAGTAGGGCTACTTCTTATGTCTTTATCTAAAGATAAGATAGAAGATGAAATGATTATTGGTTTAAGGGCTCAGTCTTACGCTATTGCTTTTGTTATTGGTGTTATTTATGCTTTGGTTATGCCTTATGTTGAATTTGGTGTTTCTAATGCAGTACACTCTGGAGGAGAATCATTTAAAGACTTAGGAGATTTTCAAGTTTTGCTATTTATGCTAATGATACAGCTCATGTTTTATCATAACTTAAAACGTTTTAGGTAATGAAAAATACGATTAAAGTAGAACGTGCTATTTTGAGTCTAACTCAAGATGATCTTGCAAAAAAGATTGGAGTATCTCGTCAGACGATAAACTCAATAGAAGCTAATAGGTATGTGCCTTCAACAGTTTTATCACTTAAACTATCTGATGTATTTGAAAAGCCTGTAAATGAATTTTTTAAACTTTCAGAAAATGATTAAATTAGCATTATTAGTCGTTATAATACTTATCTATAGTATTAAATTAATGTTTTAAACGTTTTTAATCCTTTGGTTGCTGATTCAGTAATAACTGTAAGGTTGCTTTTGTTTTCAATAGCTGGTTTTGGATCAATAAAGAATATTGGAGTATTATGTGAGACATAATCCATTAAACCAGCGGCTGGATACACTTGCATTGATGTACCAATTATTAGTAAGATATCTGCTGATTTACAGATATTAATAGCTTTTTCTATCATAGGAACATCTTCGCCAAACCAAACAATGTGTGGTCTTAATTGATGTCCGCTATTACAAAGGTCACCAAGATTCAAATTGTTTGTCCATGTTTTAATATCGCTGTAATTTTTTGTGCTTCTTACTTTTAGTAATTCGCCATGCAGGTGAATAACATTACTGCTTCCAGCACGTTCATGTAAATCATCTACATTTTGAGTGATGATAGTAATTTTATAATGTGCTTCTAGATTTGCTAAATCTATATGTGCGCTGTTAGGCTTTACATCATGTAATTGTTGACGTCTTTGGTTGTAAAACTCTAAGACGAGCTCAGGGTTTTTAGCAAAACCTTGTGGTGTTGCGACTTCCATGACGTCATGACCTTCCCAAAGGCCATCAGCATCTCTAAAGGTTTTGATACCACTTTCAGCACTCATACCAGCACCAGTTAATACAACAAGATGTTTCATATGAGATTAATCTTTCTTTTTTTTCCAGGTTTTAAAATCTTTAGACTTAGAAAATGCTTCTAATATATTTTCACCATATTCATCGTCTTCTTCAATATATTCAATAATTATAGGCTTATCATAGCCTTCAGAGATTAAAGTATTGAGATAATTTACTGCTTCAGGATAATTTTTCATTACGACTAAAGTATTTAGATATCCTGCTTGACCTTCAAAAAAATCTGTATAATTTTCTATGGTATATTTAAAAAGGTTAAGTGCTAAGTCATAGTTCTTATCTTCAAATGCAATACATGCTTTGATGTAATTTAAAAAGTCATCTTCGGTTTCATTTTGTAGTTGGTTTACGACTTGTATAGCTTCAAAATATTCGCCTTTGTAAATATGGTAATCAATTCTATTTAGCCCTATAGTTGGATCTTCTGGAAATGTATTAATCAGTTCTTCTAATGATTTTAAATACTTTTCTTCGTCTATGTTGCTAGCTACAAGCGATTTGAAAATAATAAAAAACTTTTCTTTAGAAATTTCAGATTTAAGGTCATCCATGATTTCATAAGACTTTTCAAAGTTGCCATTATTGTTATACATTATGGCTTTAAATAGTGCTTTAAAATCATTTTCGGCAGGCGATTTTTTGAGCTCAAATAATTGTTCATCTGGAAGCGAGTATGTCATCATTCGACCCAATGTTTGTGTAAAGTGTTCACCAGTTAAATACACATACATATCAGAAAACTGGATCTCTCCATTTATTTTATGTATTCTGTAATCGTGATAATTCATGCCTGTTTCTGCAGAGTAAAGTCTAAACAATATATAATATGTTTGTGCTTCTGTGTCATAACGGTAGCTTATAAAATCATAATAAGAACCATTTTCGATTTCCGAAATAATCTCATTTGGAAATGAATCTAGAGCTTGTTTTAAACCTGCTAAGAATCCTTTAATAAAGTTGTCTTCACGATTTACATTTGGGACTTGATTTAAAACACGTTCAAAAAAAAAGGTGTTATTTAATTTTGAAAGAAAAGAATCGACATCTTTATTATGAATTGTATTGGATAAATATTCTCCAAATGCAATAACTTTATTCGTGTTTTCTTCACTATAAGTAATAGTGTCTTTTAGAACGTCTTTGATACGATCTTGAGAAAAAATTAAAGCATTACATAGAAGAGCAACCGAAAAAAAGAGTGATAGTTTTTTTAATCCCATAGAGTTTTTATATTTTGAACTAATATAAACTTTTTTAATGATAGATTTAAAATTATTGGAGCATCTAGAGAGTTATCTTACTGAACAACGTAAAGAAAAATTTATAACCGTGCTTTCTCAACGCACAAAGCACTTTACAGTGGCTACAGAAGATGTTTTTCAATTGCATAACACCAGTGCAGTTATTCGCAGTTGTGATGTGTTTGGTATACAAGAAGTGACAATTATTGAAGAGCAAAATTCAAAGCATATAGATCGTGAAATTGCAATGGGAGCTCAAAAATGGGTAGATTTAAATCGCTATGATTCAGTAAAAGCTGCTATCAAAGATTTAAAAGATAAAGGGTATCAAATTGTAGCTACAACGCCACATGAAAATGATAACGTTATAGAAGACTTTGATGTGACTCAGAAATCTTGTTTTTTCTTCGGAAGAGAAACCGAAGGATTATCTCAAGAGGTTATTGATGAAGCCGATTCTTTTTTAAAAATACCTATGGTTGGTTTTACTGAAAGTTTAAATATATCGGTATCTGCAGCAATTATACTTCAACAGGTAACATCTAAGCTAAAACAAACACATGTGAATTGGCAATTAACTGAAGAAGAATTTTTAGAAAAACGATTAGATTGGTGTCAAAAGACTATTAAAAGTTATGATCAAATTGTAGAACGTTTTTATCAAATCTAATAGTTTTGTATCTTTAAAATAATAACAAACGAAATTTTTTAATTATGATATTCCTTTACATCTTAGGAGTAATAGTATTACTATTTATTCTATTCGCATTATTAGCTCCAAAGCACTATGAATTACACCGAAGCATAGTTATTAATAAACCATTACCTGAAGTATTTAATTATTTGAAGCATATAAAAAATCAAAACCATTGGTCTCCTTGGAAAAAGAAAGATCCAGATATGAAGCAAGAATTTATTGGTACAGATGGAGAAGTAGGTTTTATTTCGAAATGGGATGGTAATAAAGATGTTGGTATGGGAGAGCAAGAAATAATGAACATTACTGAGAATGAAAGTGTAGCGGCAAGGTTACGTTTTTTTAAACCGTGGAAGTCTGAATCTGATGCTGTGATTAAAGTGGAACATATTAGTGAAGGAAAAACAGAAGTAACTTGGGGGTTCTCAGGAACCAATAAAGTACCAGAAAATATCTTCATGATGTTGTATAATATGGATAAGCATATAGGTAAAGATTTTGAAGAAGGGTTGGCATGTTTAAAAGAAATTTTAGAATCTAAATAAAGTATTAATGATCATAAAAACATCACTTGAATATGGGTATGTTTTAGGAATAAAATAAAACCGAATTGGACAGTGTTCTAACATATAAAAAATATTTCAGGATGTTGATAATCCGATATTTTAACCGTTAATATGATTTTGTTTGTTGGTTAATTCTTTACGATTATTTTAGAGTTAATAATTAGCTATTATTTTAAAGTGAGTGTTTTAATAAATCAACTAAAATCACTACTGTTTTCATTTGTAATAATCTTTGCCTTCTCATGTATTGTATTGGGTACAGTTTTATACTTTCATTTTTCTAAAGGTATAGCACTAGATTATTTAACAAATGATCCAGCAGCCATTGCAAAACTCCCTGTTTATATAGGAGTTTTGTCGCAGTTTGGTATCTTTTTTTGGGCTTCTGCTATCGCCATTTGCTTATTTTCTAGTTTGCTTATTAACAATAAAAAGCACAAAGCTTTTATAATAGCTTCTGCATTAATCTCTATGTTGTTAGGATTTGATGATGTGTTTATGTTTCATGAGTCTGTTTTTCCTTCGCTCGGGATTCATCAAAAAATAGTGTTTTTATGCTATGCTATATTGTTAATGGTATATGGCTTGAAGTTTGTCAAAGTGCTATTACGCACTGATTATTTATTATTTGTGTTTTCTGTGTTTTGGTTTGGAGTATCCTTGCTAGTAGATAATTTTATTCATTCATCTTCACCGTATATTACAAAATTGCTTGAAGATGGAGCGAAATTTATAGGTATAACGAGTTGGGTATTTTATTTTGCAAGAACGTGTAAGCAAATGCTTGAACGCGAAACTTTAAAATCGACCTGATTTATTTCGGTTTAATACTTTGTATTCTTCATAGCATTCACTAATCGCATCCAATATTTGAAGATCATTAGCAGATTGTATAAAGTCTTTAGAGTAATTACATTGGTTGACTATTTCATCTAAATCAAAACGATCTACTTGAAGTAAAACTATAAGCATTTCTCTGTCAAAGCGTGAAGCAAGAAGATTTCTAATTTCATCATCTTTCTTCATTTTTTTTAGCTTTCTAAGTTCGTTTGGCTTTTTTCCAAATACCTTATGTAAAAAATCTGCGGGATTAAAAATAGCGCCTAAGACCTTGCTTACTGCATTTGGTCTTCTATTTCCGGCTTCATACCCTTTGTTAGATAGGCCAGAAATACTATATCTATAATTTGATTTGATTGGTACTTGTTTAACATCTATATCTAAATATCCTGTTAGTTTTAACTGGTTAACAACGACTTCTTCTAGTGCAAATGCTAGTTCTGTCATTCCAATTTTAGTTTCACCAAATTTTAACCAGTCATTAGTAACTCTAACTTTGATCGATTTATAACCTAAATATGATAAATGTAAGGTATCGTTAACTTTGGCTTTAATTTCAAAATGACCTTCTTCATTAGTTGATGTACCAATAACTTGATTGAGATTCACAATATTTACACGGTCAATTGATTTGTCTGTAGTCAAATCGATAACAGTACCTTTTACAGAAGTTTCCTCTTCTTGAGAAAAGCTCAAAGTAGTTGAAGCGATAAGTATAAAAAGAGTTAAAAAGTACTTCATATAATATGTATATATGTGATAAAAATAGTAAACAAATTGCATACGAGTATAAGGTAGGCATAAATTTGACTTAATATTAACAAGTTTGTATAAAAAAACCTCGTAACACTGTTACGAGGTTTTTTTATGATTTAATCTCTTCGTCTAGAACGTCTTGGTCTATCCGAACCTGAAGAACTTTCAGAACGTCTAGGTGGTTTTGAATCTCCACCAGAACGTCGTCTGTCACTTCTATTGCCAGAGCTTTCGCTACTTCTTCTTTCACTTCGTCTTCCTGAATTTTCAGAAGAACGTCTGTCACTTCTATTTCCAGAGCCAGAATCACTACGTCTTCCGCTAGAGCGTCTTTCTCCTCTTGGTCCATCTTCACGTCTGCGTCTTCCGCCTCCGCCATCTCTTCGTCCACCAGAGCGTCCACCACGATTTCGTCCACCTCTATCTTCACTAACTTCTACATTAACAAATCGTCCGTCATGTTTGTAATCGGTGAAAAAAGCTAAAACTTTCTCTTGATTTTCTTTTTCAGTATTAAAGAAAGAGAAACTCTCTTTTACATCAACTTTAAAGACATCATCACGACCTAGGGCTAACACTTCTTTTAAGAAATCTTTCAGCTTCATCCAATCGTAACCATCTTTTCGTCCAACATTAATAAAGTAACGTGATTCGTTTTCACTCCCTCCGTATCCGCGACCGCTTTCTCCTTCAGAATCTCTAGAAGAACTTGGCGCATTAAGATTTTTCGTTTTTTGGTAGTAGTTAAAGAAACGTGTAAACTCAACTGAGAAGAATTTTTTAATCAATTCATCTTTATCAGTATCTTCAAATAATTGATTGATACTTCCTAAGTATTTGTCAATTTCATGATTAACTTCAGTATTATGTATTTTATTTGCGAGCGACATTAATTGCACTTCACATATTTCCATTCCGTCAGGAATTTCCTTTTTCTCAAATTCTTTCTTGATGATACGTTCGATACCTTTAATCTTACGAACTTCACTTTTAGAAACAATCACCATAGAAATACCTGTTTTACCTGCGCGTCCTGTTCGACCAGAACGGTGTGTGTAAATCTCAGGTTCGTCAGGTAATTGATAATTAATAACGTGTGTAATATCGTCAACATCAATACCACGAGCAGCGACATCTGTCGCAACTAACATTTGTATTTGTTTGTTTCTGAAGGATTTCATCACCAAATCACGTTGATTCTGACTTAAATCACCATGTAAAGCGCCAGCGCTATAACCATCTTCAATTAAATTCTCAGCAACTTTTTGTGTATCACGTTTTGTGCGACAGAAAATCACAGAAAATATATCTGGATTTGCATCTGCTAATCGTTTTAAGGCCTGGTAACGATCTCTTGCGTTTACTAAATAGTATTCGTGAGAAACTTGACTTGTACTTTCATTTCTGTTTCCTACTGTAATTTCAATAGGGTTATCCATGAATTTTCTAGCAATATTGGAGACCTCTTTAGGCATCGTTGCAGAAAATAACCATGTATTTTTATCATCAGGTGTATGAGATAAAATATCTGTGATATCTTCATAAAACCCCATGTTTAGCATTTCATCAGCTTCATCTAAAACTGAATATTCAATTTTAGAAATATCAACCATATTTCTACTAATCATATCTTTCATACGACCAGGAGTCGCTACAATAATTTGTGCGCCACGTTTTACAGATCTTGCTTGATCTGTAATGCTTGCTCCACCGTAAATTGCAGTCACGTTTAAACCTTTACAATATTTTCCGTAAAGTTTTAGTTCGTTGGTGATTTGTAAACACAGCTCACGGGTAGGTGATAAAATTAAACCTTGAGTCGTACGACTATCAACATTGATTTTTTGAAGCATTGGAAAACCAAATGCTGCAGTTTTACCTGTTCCTGTTTGTGCTAAAGCGACTAAATCAGTATCTTCTTCTAATAAAATTGGGATTGCTTTTGCTTGTACATCACTAGGATTTATAAATCCTAAATCAGTAATAGCTGCTAATAAGTCTTCATTAAGACCGAGTTCTTGGAATGTGCTCATTCGTTTTGTTTTGTATTCGATTATGTTCTTTGGTGTTACAAAAGAAGCGAATCGACATACTAAACACTTAAACTTCTAGGTAACACATCCTCACTCTGAGGAATTTACAACTCATTTTTTGAGTTTCAAGCCGCAAAGATAGTCTTTTATTTGGATAATCAATATTTGAGCGTTTTAACACGCTATCACTACTCAATCTTTTTGCAAAAAAAAAGCAAAAAGGATTTCAAACATACTGTTCTATCGTTAACGCGAGTTTGGTCTGTTTTTAATCATGGATTTTAAAAAAAGAAGATAATGTGTTTTTCTTACAATAATAGATTTGCTACATTGTTAGCTGAAACAATTTAATATGAAAAAAATACATTTAGTACTTCTAGTTTTTTTAATAGGTGTAAACATGCAGGCTCAAGAAGGAACTCCAAATGGAGGTGATTCAGAAGCAGATCAAGCACAAATGGCTCGAATGATGAAACTCATGGGGCAAAAAATTGAAATGGAAATTGATACAACACTTTTTTCGGCAGTCTCTATAAATACCTATGTTTCTGAAAATCCTAAAGTTGTTATTTTGGCTATGATGGTTCCTGATTCTTTTGAAAACTCAAAAGAGAAAATGGAAAATAACAGTTCTAAACAATTTAAAATAATTGAAACGGGTGAAAAAGAAATGAATGGTGTTAATGTATTATTCATTAAAGGGACTAGTGAAGCAGAAGGAACAACACTTCAAAACACATTGTATTGTATGGCTGTTGATGATGAGACTTGTCTAATGTTTGTTGGAGTTATTGATGAAAAAGCTGATGCAAAATATTTTGAAGCGATAGAAAAAGCAGCGAATTCTGTTATTAAAAAAAAATAAAGGAACTATAAATTAATAATAAAAAATTCAGTTTTTACTGGATTTTTTATTATTAAAGCTGATTTAAAAAATCAACAAGTAATCTTACAGCTTTCCCACGATGACCAATTTTGTTTTTATCTTCTAAAGACGTTTCAGCAAATGTTTTATCATGTCCTTTAGCTTTAAAAATTGGGTCATAACCAAAACCTTTATCACCATGTTTTGTTTTGGTAATTTCACCTTTACAAATACCTGTAAAGGTTTCTAATTTATTATTTAGATGTAATGCAATAACAGTTTTAAACTGTGCATTTCTATTTGGAGTATCACTTAAATTGTTTAAAAGTAGCTCCATATTATCATTTGCATCACGTTGTTCTCCCGCATATCGAGCGCTAAATACACCAGGTTCTCCATTTAAAATGTCTACTTCTAGTCCTGTGTCATCAGCAAAACAATCAAAACCATATTGAGATTTAATGTATTCTACCTTTTGAATCGCATTACCTTTAATGGTGAGTTGGGTTTCTGGAACATCCTCAGAGCAGCCTATGTCTTTTAAACTAAGTAGTCTAATGTGATTAGGGATAAGCGATTGGACTTCCTTAAGTTTATTACTATTGTTTGTGGCGAAGACGAGTTGCATAGTTGTTATTTTAAAAACCAAAAGTATATAATTTTGCTTAAATTCGGGTTTCAAATTTTAACGAAAACCAACCATGCTTACCAAACTTGGCGAAACATTTACAGACCTCTTTCAAAAATATATGCCAAGTGCATTTGTTTTTGCTATTCTCTTAACAATTTTAGCTGCTTTAGGGGCTTATTTTTTTATGGCTGCTTCTCCTATAGAAGTGATATCCTCATGGTATAATGGTTTTTTTGATTTGTTGAGTTTTGGAATGCAAATTGTACTCATTATTATTACAGGTTTTAGTATTGCTTTATCACCAACAATTAACAAAGGTATTGATGCATTGGCTGTTTATATCAAGACACCAAAGCAGGTCTATTTTTTTGTCATTCTTATTGGTTCATTATTGTCGCTTGTTAGTTTTGGTTGGATTGTTATTACATGTGTATTGGCAAGAGAATTGGCAATGCGAGTTAAAGGAGTTAATTATCCGTTTTTAATCGCTTGTGCTTATTTCTCCTTTGGAGGTTGGGTAAGTGGCTTATCGAGTTCAATTCCATTGTTGTTGAATACAGAGAATAATTTTTTAATTGAGACCGGTGTATTGTCTTCAAAAATTCCAACGTCATATACTTTAGGTTCAACTTTAAATATTGCGATGATAGTGTTGTTTATAGTTATAGCACCATTATTATTTCTACTTTTTATTCCTAAGCATTCTAATGGTAAAGAATTAAAAGACTTACTTAAATCAAATAATCAATTAAAAGAAGGTTCTATCAAAGATGAAGCTGAGAGTTTTAAACTTCCTATAAAGGCTATTTCTGATACATTGAATAATACATTTGTATTGCCTTTAATTATAACAGCTATGGGCTTTACTTATATTATTTATCATTTTATTAAAAATGGATTTGATCTCAATTTTAATATCATGATTTTTATATTTTTAATGGTAGGTTTGTTTTTACACAAAACACCTATGCGTTATAGTATTGCTATGAAACGAGCAAGTAGTAATGTGTCTGGGATTTTATTTCAGTATCCATTTTATGCAGGTATTATGGGAATTATGCTCTACACTGGTATTGGCGAAAAATTGGCCGAAGGCTTAATTTCTGTGATGACTATAGATAGCTATCCGTTTTTTGCTTACTTAACAGGAGGTCTTGTTAATTTTGCAATTCCATCAGCAGGAGGAGAGTTTGCAGTTGTTGGTCCAAGTATTATTGAAGCTGTTAAAGGAATTGCTGTAGGATTACCTCCAGAACAGGTTACAGCTATGGTATCTAGAGCGTCTTTATCTGTAGCTTACGGTGAGAGTTTGAGTAATATGCTTCAGCCATTTTTTATCTTATTAGTTTTACCTGTTATGGGATCAGGAGTGAAATTGCAATCTAGAGATATTATGGGATATCTAGTAGTTCCGTTTGTTATATTTTTTGTGCTTCAGACATTGATGGTATTGTATATTCCATTATGATCAAGGAATTAAATTGTAATGAAATTTAATTTTGGAAGACCAGTATTAAATTAGCTAAATTTTTGTAAATTAGATATAAGAAATTAACCTAAAAAGAAGAACGATTATGACCGTAAATTTTCAGTATGTAGATGTAGATGTAAGTGAAACTCTAAGCGCTTTTGTCGAAGAAAAATTAAACAAGTTGTTTAATAGATACGAATTTTTAATTAGTGCTACTGTTCGTTTTAAACGAGATGATAAAAGTCATGATAAAGGAAAAATTTGCGACATGGAACTGAGTTTGCCTGGACCAAGAATTTTCGCAACATCAAACGAAAAAAAACACGAAATAGCAGTGAGAGAAACAATTAGCGAATTAGAACGACAGTTAAAAAAACGAAAAGAAGTTTATAAAGTATATTAACTATTGATAAGGTTAAGCTCAGTTTATCTGCTGTTTTTATATGATCAATTTGAAATGAGAAAATGACAAATACGCGTGTAGAAAAGAAGTTTGTAACAAAATTTAATTTTATTTGACTAATAGAAAATATGAGGTATTAATGCTATCATATCTATTCGTAATTTAATTTAAACCCAATGCCATGAAAAAAGTACTCATATTATTATTTGTTTTATTTGCGATGTCTTGTAATGACTCAGAATACTCTAAGAAAATTATTGGAGAATGGGAGTGTTCTAGTTGGATAGAAACAGAAACTTCTAGAGATAAATGTGGAAATAATGTTTATTTTAAGTTTGAAAATGATATGACATATCATTCTAAAATAGGGTCTGACGATGCAAAAGGAGTGTATAGAATCTCTGACGGATTATTATATTCTACTCCAGAAGGTAAACTAGAGATTGCTGTAGAAATAAACACCCTTAATGCCGATACACTAACATTTACAATGAGTCGCTCTGGTAATGAAGAGATTTTAACATTGGTCAAGAAGAAATAAGTTATTATTTAATAAAATTTATCTATGATGATAAGGTTCGTTTTTTAAAATAGTAAAACCTCTGTAGAGTTGTTCTATCACAAATAAACGAATCATTTGATGGGAAAAGGTCATTTTTGAAAATGATAGTTTTCCTTTAGATTTTTGGTAAACTTCTGGGGAAAATCCATAAGGACCACCAATTACAAATACCAATTGTTTAATGCCAGAGTTCATGTGTTTTTGTAAATATTGAGAAAACTCAACAGAATCTAATTGTTTTCCATTTTCGTCCAATAAAATTAGAACATCAGTAGAAGAAAGTTTATTTAAAATAAGCTCGCCTTCTTTTTGCTTTTGCTGATTTTCACTAAGATTTTTTACTTTTTTAAGATCTGGTATAACCTCAAACTGAAATTTAATATAATGCCCAAGACGTTTTTGGTAATCGTCAATTAACGATTGTAAATCTTTATGGTCTGTTTTGCCAATGGCAAGAAGTTTAATAGTCATGTTTCAAAGTTATACTTTTTTGAAAGTTTTTAAGATGCAATTGCTATTTTTACATTAAATATCTGAAAAATGATTTCACAACAGCAGTTTAATAAAGAAATAGAACTAATTATAGCTAATGCTATACGAGAAGATGTTGGTGATGGAGATCATAGTTCATTGGCTTGTATTCCTGATTCGGCACAAGGGAAAGCGAAATTATTGGTAAAGGATGAAGGCGTTATTGCTGGTGTAGAGTTTGCAAAGCAAGTTTTTGCTTATGTTGATGAAAAAATGACTGTGGAGACGCTTATTGAAGATGGAAGTTATGTAAAACATGGAGATATTGTGTTTTATGTAGAAGGTGCATCACAATCTATTTTAAAAGCAGAGCGCTTAGTGCTTAATGCAATGCAGCGTATGAGTGCTATTGCAACAAAAACAAGACAATTTGTTGACTTGTTAGACGGTACAGAGACCAATATCTTAGATACTAGAAAAACAACACCTGGGATTAGAGCTTTAGAAAAATGGGCCGTAAAAATTGGAGGCGGTGAAAACCACAGATTTGCGCTTTATGATATGATTATGCTAAAAGACAATCATATCGATTTCTCTGGAGGAATTACAAAAGCTATTAATAAAACGAAAGACTATTTAAAAGCTAATAATCGTGATTTGAAAATTATTGTTGAAGCACGAAACCTTAATGAAATTAAAGAAATATTAGAAACAGAAGGTGTGTATCGTATCTTGATTGATAATTTTAACTATGAAGACACACGAACTGCAGTAACACTAATTGGAAATCAGTGCTTAACAGAATCATCAGGAGGAATCAACGAAAAAACAGTTAGAAAATATGCAGAGTGTGGTGTTAATTTTATTTCCTCTGGTGCTTTAACACATTCAGTATATAATATGGATTTAAGTTTAAAAGCTGTTTAATGTCAAAATCCTTAAAAGAGATACTAAGTAAAATTCCTATAGTAAATCGCATTGTAGATTTGCTTCGGAAAGTAAAACTTCCTGGACTCGTAGGATTATCTCTTTATGATTTATTAGAATTATATGCTATCGGGATTTTTAAAGGCGCACTAACCTCTAGAGCTAGTGCTATTGCTTTTAGTTTCTTTACAGCTATATTTCCATTTTTATTGTTTGTGCTAATTTTAATTCCGTATTTACCAATTGACGGATTTAAAATGGAATTCCAGTCTTTTTTAGAATCCTTTTTGCCACCTCAAACTTCAGATTTTTTCTTCGCCAACATTTTTGAAAACATAGAGAGCACAGAACGCGGCGGATTGTTGTCTTCAGTATTTTTAGTATCAGTATTGTTAATGGCAAATGGCGTTAATGCTGTGTTTTCTGGATTTGAAAATTCTTACCACCAAGAACTAACTCGGAATATATTTAAACAATATCTATATGCTTTAGGTGTCGCTTTAATTTTAGCTTTTTTGCTAATTCTTACTGTCGCTATTTTTGGGTATTTCCAAATTTATGTTATCGAGCCTTTGTATGAACAGTTTGAGAATCTAGATTATGCATCAAAAGGGGCTAATGTGTTTTGGGTGGTGTTTTTTAAATATCTATTCTTTGTTTTTATGGTGTATATAGCAACAGCGACTTTATATTATTTCGGAACTAAGTCTGGGAAATCGTCAAATTTCTTCTCCATTGGAGCCTTGTTTACAACATTGCTAATTATACTTACATCCTATTTATTTGGAATATATATTGAAAATTTTTCACAGTATAATAAACTCTACGGCTCTATTGGAGCATTATTAATATTGCTATTTTATTTATGGTTAAATGCTAATATTTTGTTATTAGGTTATGAACTAAATGCAACGATTAGACGTTTAAAAAAGAAAAAGAAATAATAGAAGAATAAACAATACTTAATCATCATGATGCTTCTAATGAGTCTATCTATGTCTTCACAAAGTATTTTAGGGAGATGTAAAATGGTAAACAATAAAGCTAGATGAAGACACGTAAATAGATTGCAAGTAAGAAATTTACCGTATGCAATATTGGATTAAAGTGGAATAAACTTATTTAAATAGTTTTAAAAACTCTTCTTTTCTTCGGGTTGAAACATCAATATTAGCATTGTTAGACATAGTGACATACCCACCTTTTCCTTTGGTATATTTTTTTATATGATCAATATTCACAAGATGCGAGTTATGAATTCTAAAAAAATTAGCGTCACTCAAAAGGTCTTCAAAATGTTTTATTGGTTTTGAAACTAAAATTTTATTGTTTTTTGTGTAAATATGAGTATAACTTGTGTCGGCTTCGCAATGAACAATGTCTTTGATTTCAAGGACTTCAAATCCAGTTGAAGTAGGTATTCTAATCATTTTTTTATGATCTTCTTTTTGAAGATTGTTTAAAAGCATTTTTATTTGTAGTTCTGTGTCTAAAGGAGTTAAGCGTTTTTCTAATCTTTTAATTGCTCCAATAAAATCATCATTATCGATTGGTTTTAGTAAATAATCCATAGCACTATATTTAAACGCTTTTATTGCATAATTATCAAATGCTGTAGTAAAGATCACATTGAAATTAAAAGCTCCTAAGTGTTCTAAAAAATCAAAACCAGTTTTATCATGAATCTCAATATCTAAAAAAACCAAATCTGGGCGTAATTTTTTAGTTGTTTTTAAAGCGTCTTCAACCGTATTGCAAGTTGCTATGATTTGAAGGTTTTCACCATAATCATCGATTAATTTTTTAATACGATCAATGCAGTGTTGTTCATCATCTACGATAAGGGTTTTAATCATTTTAAAAGGCTAAGGTTAGTGGTAATTTAACTTCTACTTTAGTTCCATTAGGTTGATCAATTATATTGAAGTCTCCTTTAGTATTCTTAATTTTATTGAGAATTTCTATCCGACTTTTTGTGATGCTCACACCTAGCGATCGTTTATTTGAAATTTCTTTTGCTTCTGAAGATTTAACCCTTCCAATACCATTGTCTTCAACACTACAAATCATCATATTGTCTTGCTTGTTATATGTAATATGAATGTGTCCGTTTTTTTCAATAGTTCTTAATCCATGAATAATGCTATTCTCTACAAATGGTTGAAGAATCATTGGCGGAATTAAAGTGTTTTCTGGGTCAATAGAATTGTCTATTGTTATGGTATAATTAAAACTATTATTTGAGCGTTTGTTTTCAATATCCATATAAGTTTTTAATATCTGGATATCTTCATTTATCGTAATTTCCTTTTGAGTAGATTTTTCTAAAATCTCACGCATCAATTTTGAAAACTTGGTTAAATAATTGGTTGCGTTTTCTATGTCATTTTTTGCAATGTATGCATTAATAGAATTGAGTGAATTAAAAATAAAATGTGGATTCATTTGGGTTCTCAAAGCTTTGAGCTCGGTGTCAGAAACTTTTAGATTAAATTGGGCTTCTTTAGCTTTAGCTTTTGCTTCTTGTTTGCGTTTGTACAAAAAGAAACCAATAATTGAAAGAATTATTAGACTAGTGCCTCCAGCAATTGATGTATTTTTTATTAATTTATGTCGGGCTATTTCAGCTTCTTTTATTGCTTGTTCTTTATCATGAATTGCATTGAGTGCAGTTTCTTTCTTTTCATATTCATATTTAGCTTCAAGTTTAGCAATTTCTTCTTTTTTTTCCGAAGACAAAAAACGCTCTTTTAATGTATTGGCTTCATTTTGATTAATGTATGCCGATTTATAATCGTTTAATTTATAATTGACTAATGCTAAGTTTTCAAGTGCGCTAGCTTCACGCACTATGCTGTTTATCTCTTTTGAATAAGCTAATGCTTTTTCAAAATTCATTTTTGCTTTAATAAGCTTGCCTTTTTTATTTGCACTTTGTTCTGCACTCTCTAAATAAACAGTGCCAATATTCTGATGTACTATTGCTAAATTATTAGTGTTATCAAGTTCTTCAAACAGAGCCTTTGTTTCATTGAGATAAGTTAATGCTTTTTCATAGTCTTTTAAGCTAATGTATGTAATGCCAGTATTAGCTAAAGCACTTGCTATTCCATATTTGTTTTTTATCCGCTTCATTATATCCAAAGAATTTTTGTAATATTCTATGGCTTTATTGGGTTGCTCAATGTCATCATATAAATTGCCAATATTGGTTTGCAAATTTGCAATTGCATAATCTGCGTTTAGTGTTTTGTTTATGTCAAGGCTTTTGGTATAATAATTAAGTGCTAAATCATATTTTTTAAGTCTAGTATAGAGAATTCCAATATTGGTTAAAATTTCTGCATGGCGAATAGTATTAGTTTTGTTTGTGAGTTCATAAATAGAAGACGCCTTAAGGTAGGTATCAATAGCTTCAGGGTATAATGAGCTATACATTTGATTGATACCAATACTATTGAGAACAACGGCCATTAAAAAACTATCCTTTTCTCGCTCAAAAATCTCATAAGCTTTGTAGTTACAGATATTAGCCTTTTCGTAATTCGATTGACCAAAATAAAGGAGACCTTTATTATAGGTAACTCGTCCTATATCATTCCAGTTTTTGAGTTCTGTTTGAATTTCAATAACCTTATTATAGGCATTCATTGCAAGCGAATCTTTAGATAAAGCTGTTAGATTGTATGCTTTGTACTTATATGCTAAACTTTCTTGGTCTTTTAATTTGAGTGTTCTCGCAAGTTTAATAGCTTCATCAGATTTGATTAAACCCATATCAGGATTCGTAAAATGAAAGTAATTGGCTAGCTGAATAATGATATTAAGTTTATCAAAATTTTCTTCGGAATGTTCTTGCAATTCAATAGTAAGAGAATCAATCTTTTGCTGTTGAGAAAAGCAAATAAAGGAACATATTATAAATATATAGCGAATACAAAGCTTCATTAAAGTGATTGTATTGATTAATAGCTTGTTAAATTTAACTCAAATATTAGTAAAGGCAATATTATTTTCGCGAAAATAAACCCAAAGTGCGCAGATATAAATTGTAGGTAGTAAATGTGAAAAGTCTAATGTTTCTTTGAGATAGAAACTATTAATCTATTTCTTATGAAAGCAATTCACAACTTACAACGTCATATCTCTATCGTAATACTTATTATTTTTTTAATTCCGATATATGGTTTCTCACAACCTAAACGACAAAAACCGCCAAAACGAAAATCTAAAATTGAAAGCGTCGATCAATTTGTAGATAATGCGTTTAAGCTGTATCATAAAGTATTTGTGTATGATAGTTTAACTCAAGTTGGTGTTGAAGTGCCTTCGGAAATTGAAGATGCTTTAGTAGAGCGTGCAGAACAAGATATCGATAGCCTTTGGCAAGTATTACCAACTATTCTGGATGATATGTCTAGTGGAAAGGGAAGCATTATGAAAAAGGCAAAAGCTACAATTAACTTAAATAAATCTAAAAAAGCTTTAAAGTACTGTATGAAAACGATGAAAGCTTATTTTGTTGGTTCTGAAGAAGAAGATGAAAACTAAAAAGAATAACATTAAAACATTAAAAATGAAACTTATAACATTTGTATCCATAATCTTTCTAAGTGTAAATTGTACATATGGTCAGTCTTATAAAATTGCTTTTAGAGCAGATATGTGTGAGTGTTTAGAGCAGGAAAGTTTAAGACGTAAACTAACAGATAAAATTTATAGCATATGCTTTAAGGAAATACTTCCAAAATACGCAACTCAAATTGATGTACAAATTGTAGAAGAAGATCTTAATAAAAAATATCGCTTAGGACAAATAGCAAGAAAAGACTTGATTTTAGCTTTGAAATATGAATTGGTTTATACATGTGATACCTATTTTAACTATTTGGAAAGTGAGAAATTAAGCAAAAAGCTAATTGCTAGAGATCATGTAAAAGAAAGCGAATTAGTATCTCAAAATCAATATGTTGCTTTATCTCCAAATGCGTTAGCTTACTTTACTCGTGCGCAATTACATTATAATTTAGGAAATTTTAAAGAGGCAGAAGCAGATATTAATAAAAGTATAGAGGTGAATCCTTATAGTGAAAATGCAAAATCAACCAGACGAGAGCTAATGTTGTTAGCATTGATTTATGAAGAGCAAGAACGCTATAATGAGGCAATTGTATTATTTGATAAGGTATATTTTGGTGAAATGGATTCACAAGTAGCAGTCTTACGTGCTCTTGTAGATAGGAAAGCAGGAGGTAGTGTTGCGAGTATTCCGAAGCTAACAGACAATAAATTGCTCACAGTAGACTCTAGAACTCGAAATAGAAGACAACCTGACACAAAAATCACCGCAAAGAGAAAATCTGCTAGAAAAATAAGAATTAAGAAAGAAAAAACTGAAACCAAAAAAAAGACAGATACAGTAGCTCTTAAAAAGTTGTTCAAAATTGACAATTGAGTATTATAATTTTAATGCTGGCTGGTTGCTCTATTGATGATGATATAAATGAAACATATGTGGTTACTAATGGGGTTTTTGTAAACAGCGATTTTTAAATATAATTTACTTATTAAAACCATCTTTTTAAGCTGGTTTTTTTGCGTAAACTATTACCTTTGGAGCATGGGTCATTTCATCAATGTCATTCTTCCAATTCCATTAGAAAAGAGCTTTACCTATACGGTTACTGAAGCAGAAGCCGATTTTCTAAAACCAGGTATACGTGTGTCTGTTCCTTTTGGGAAGACAAAAATTTATACAGCACTCGTTATTGAAATTCATAACAATGCACCTCAAGTCTATGAAGCGAAGGACATACATCAAATTTTAGATGATACGCCTATTGTTACCAAACAGCAATTAAAACACTGGAAATGGATCTCTGATTACTATATGTGTACTTTAGGAGAAGTGATGCGAGCAGCTTTGCCTAGTGCGTTCATTCTTGAGAGTGAAACTATCATTAGTAAAAATGATGAGGTGATGGTAAATGATGAAGATTTAAAGGACGATGAGTTTGTTGTTTACGAAGCTTTACATCATCAATCGTCTTTAAAAATTCAGGATTTAATGTCTATTCTGGATAAAAAAAATGTACTTCCAGTCATTAAGCGTTTATTAGATAAGAATGCTATCTCTGTTCAAGAAGAGATTTATGAAAAGTACAAACCTAAATTAGTACGTTATGTGAAATTGAATACAGCGTTTTCTTCGGAAAAAGCACTTCAAAATTTAATGGAGGATTTAGCTAGAGCACCAAAACAAAGAGACGTTGTAATGACGTTGTTTTCAATTTCCGCACAAACTAAAAAGCCTGTTAAAGTATCCGATTTAACTTTAGAAAGTAAAGCCTCTTCCTCGATTATAAAAGCATTAATAGATAAGCAAATTCTTGAAGAATACCATATTCAAACTGATCGTATTCAGTACTCTGGCGATGATAATGAAAATTCAAAACGATTAAATGAATATCAAGAAATAGCTTTACACGAAATCACAGAGTCATTTGAAAATCAAAACATTACGCTATTGCATGGTGTGACATCTTCAGGGAAGACTGAAATTTATGTAAAACTTATTGAAGAACAGCTCAAAACGAAAAAGCAAGTCTTGTATTTGCTGCCTGAAATTGCTTTGACTACGCAATTGGTTGAACGATTGCAAAATTATTTTGGTGAAAAAGTTGCCGTGTATCATAGTAAGTATTCATCTCATGAACGTGTTGAGGTGTGGAATAATGTATTAAATAATTCGCCAACAGCTCAGGTGGTTTTAGGTGCACGTTCCTCTGTATTATTACCATTTCAAAATTTAGGATTAATTATCGTTGATGAAGAGCATGAATCTTCGTATAAACAGTTTGATCCAGCACCAAGATATCATGCAAGAGACATAGCAATAGTATTAGCGAGTATCTTCCAAAGTAAAACATTATTAGGATCTGCAACACCAAGTTTAGAAAGTTATTACAATGCAAAGCAAGGTAAGTACGGATTAGTAGAATTGAATTATCGTTATAATAATGTTTTGATGCCAGAGATTGAGTTGGTTGATATCAAGGATAAGCATAAACGTAAGCGTATGCAAGGCCATTTTAGTGATCGCTTGATAGAAGAGATGACTGAGACTTTGAAAAATAAGCATCAAATTATTCTGTTTCAAAACCGACGCGGATTTTCACCTATAGTAGAATGCAATACCTGTGGTCATTCACCGCAATGTCCTAATTGTGATGTGAGTTTAACGTTTCATCACTATAAAAATCAGTTGCGTTGTCATTATTGTGGTTACCATACGATAATGCCAAAAATTTGTGATGCATGTGGAGGTGTTGAGTTAGATAGCAAGGGTTTTGGGACAGAGCAAGTAGAGCAGGAGGCAAAGTTATTGTTTCCAGATCATAAGATTGCACGTATGGACCTAGATACAACACGAGGGAAATATGGTTATGAGAAAATTATAACCGCTTTAGAACAAGGTGAAATAGATGTTTTGGTTGGAACACAAATGTTAACCAAAGGTTTGGATTTTAGAAATGTAAAGCTTGTAGGTATTATGAATGCTGATAATATGCTTAATTTCCCAGATTTTAGAGCACACGAGCGTAGCTATCAGTTAATGGCTCAAGTGTCTGGTAGAGCAGGACGAACAGAAGAACGTGGAAAGGTGCTGATTCAAACGTATAATCCATATCATAAAATTTTGCAACAAGTATCTACAAATAATTATCTGCAAATGTTTGATGAGCAGTTAGACGAGCGATATACTTATAAGTATCCGCCAGTTTATAGGATGATTAAAATTACTTTAAAACATAAGGATTACAATCGTGTGAATATTGGTGCAGATTGGTACGCAAGATCCTTACGTACGGTTTTTGATACTCATGTATTAGGTCCCGAATTTCCGCCTGTAGCTAGAATTCGTAATCAGTATTTAAAACATATCTTGGTTAAGATTCCGCAAAAGCAATCGTTATCAAAAACAAAAGAAGCCATTATTAAAATTAATAATAGCTTCTTAAGTGTAAAAGATTTTAGGGCAATAAGAGTAATTTTAAATGTTGATAATTATTGAGTTAAGTTAGGTTAACGTTATATCTTCAAGCTAAAAAAGTCTTAAGCGTCTTTTTAAATATTGTTTAAAGCATCAACAAGTTGGGTTTTCTTGTTTCTACTTAAAGGAATCTCATAAGCACCAACTTCTACATTTTTGCTATTAAATCTATCAACTTTATCTAGGTTTACGATATACGATTTATGGATTCTTAGAAATTTCCCTTCTGGTAATTCGTGTTCAAAAGCTTTCATTGTTGATAAAACGACTAAGCTGTTTTCTTCAGTAACTAATTTTACATAGTCACCAAGAGCTTCAATCCATTTTATATCTTTAATGTAAACTTTACGCTTTTTTAGATTACTTTTGACAAAGATGTGTTCGCCATCAGTTTCATTGAAATCTAGCTTTAATTTATGTTGTTCTAACGCCTTTTCGACAGATTGGTTAAATCTCTCCCTAGTTATAGGTTTTTGAAGGTAGTCGGTTGCATCATAATTAAAAGCTTTAAACGCGTATTCAGTTTTACCTGTAACGAAAATAATTTGGGGTTTGTTGTTGAGTACGTCAAGCAGTTCGAAACCATTAAGAACAGGCATCTCAATATCTAAGAAGATTAAATCTACTTTATGAGTGTTAAGTCCATTTTTAGTTTCTAATGCGCTACTGTATTCTGCAATAAGGTTAAGTGAGGAATGGTTCTCAATTAACTTTACAATTGATAATCGTTGAATCGCAGAATCATCAACTACTACACAGTTTAAAGTCATAACATTATTATATTTTAGGTTAAGATATCGACAATAGTACGAAAAATTCGGATAAAAACCAAAAAACATCGGTAAAGTGTTGTTTTTAACATTTCTTTAACAATATTTTGGTCTTTAAAATTTAATATACAAAAACGTTGTCAGAAACAGAAATAATAGTTATTTTTGCACTCATTTTTAACACAATAAAAAATATTTTTATGAATCATTATGAAACTGTTTTCATCTTAAATCCCGTTTTGTCTGACGATCAGATAAAGGAAACAGTAAAGAAATACGAAGATTTTCTTGTTTCTAGAGGAGCGAAGATGGTAGCCAAAGAAGATTGGGGCTTAAAAAAATTAGCTTACCCAATTCAAAACAAAAAGAGTGGTTTCTATCACTTATTTGAATACACTGTAGATGGAGAAGTAATTAATCCATTAGAAGTAGAGTTTAGACGTGATGAGCGTTTTATGCGTTACTTAACAGTAACATTAGACAAGCATGCGATTGCTTGGGCAGAAAAGAGAAGAAACAGAGATAAACAAAAAGCGTAATTATGTCTTCAATTGAACAACAAGCAAAAGGAAAAAAAGATGGAGAGATTAGATACCTTACTCCATTAAACATTGATACAAGCAAAACGAAAAAATACTGTCGTTTTAAGAAATCTGGGATCAAGTATGTTGATTACAAAGATGCAGATTGGTTATTAGGTTTTGTAAACGAACAAGGTAAAATTTTACCAAGACGTTTAACAGGAACATCATTAAAATACCAAAGAAAAGTATCTGTTGCAGTAAAGAGAGCGCGTCATTTAGCGTTAATGCCATACGTAGCAGATTTATTAAAATAAAATACCAATAACTATGGAACTTATATTAAAACAAGACGTTGATAATTTAGGATTTAAAGACGATATTGTAACAGTTAAGAACGGTTATGGTAGAAATTTTTTAATTCCTCAAGGACAAGCTGTAATGGCAACGTCATCTGCTAAAAAATCATTAGCAGAAACATTGAAGCAAAAAGCTTACAAAGAAAAATCTATTATTGAAGCAGCTCAGAAATCAGCTGATGCAATTAAAGATTTAGAAATTAAGATTTCTTCTAAAGTAGGAACTGGAGACAAATTATTTGGATCTGTTAACAACATCGATCTGGCAAATGCTTTACAAAAAGCAGGTCACGAGATTGATAAAAAATTCATCTCAGTAGCTGGTGGATCTGTTAAACGTTTAGGGAAATACGATGCTGTGATTAGATTACACAGAGCCGTGTCTATAGATTTAGCCTTTGAAGTTATCGCAGAAGCATAAAATATGTAATTAACAATAAAACGTTAATAAATTGTTAAGGCTGTTCAAATGAACAGCCTTTTTTTTTGTTATTTTTGCGATTTAATAATCACAACTAAAACTAAATTCAAAATGAAGAAATCCCTATTCACGGCTTTAGTGCTATTATTTGTTACTGTGTCTTTTGCGCAGGTTACAACTTCTAGCGTTAAAGGTATTATTCTAGATGAAGGTTCGCAGCCTTTACCTGGAGCAAATGTAGTTGCAGTTCACACTCCAACTGGTACTAAGTATGGTGCAGCGACCAACTTTGACGGGCGCTATAATATAATTAACATGAGAGTTGGTGGTCCTTATACCATAACAATATCTTATGTAGGTTATAAGGAACAAATTTTTAACGATGTATTCTTACTACTTGGTAATACTGAAAATATTGATTTTCAAATGATACCAGATAGTGAGCAATTAGATGCTGTTGTAATTACAGGCTCTACTTCAGGTACGTTTAGTTCAGATAGAACCGGAGCAGAAACATCAATTGGTAGACGACAATTAACAACATTGCCTACTATTTCTCGTTCTGCTGCAGACTTTACGAGATTAGAACCTTCTGCTAGTGGAAACTCTTTTGGAGGTAGAAACGACCAGTTTAATAATTTTTCATTAGATGGCGCAATCTTTAATAATCCGTTTGGATTAGATGCAGCAACTCCAGGAGGACAAACAGATTCACAACCAATATCACTAGATGCTATTGATCAAATACAAGTATCTTTAGCGCCTTATGATGTGACTCAATCTGGGTTTACTGGTGCAGCTGTTAATGCAGTTACTAAAAGTGGAACGAATGAGTTTCATGGAACAGTTTATGCTTTTTCAAGAAATGAAGATTTTACAGGTGGAAAAATAAAAGGAGACGATGTTTTTAAAGCCGATTTAGAGCAAAAGCAATATGGTGTAAGTATTGGTGGACCGATTGTAAAAAATAAATTATTCTTTTTTGCTAATTTTGAAAAAGATGAACGTACAGATTTAGGTTCTAATGGTTTTGTGCCATTTACGGGTAGTGGAGCAGTAAATGAATCTGTAGTAGATGTTAACGATTTAATAGCTGTTCAAAATGCACTTTTAAATTTAGGCTATGATCCAGGTCGATATGAAGGCTTTACTTATAATTCTGAGTCTACAAAAGGAATCTTTAAATTAGATTGGAATATTAATGATAATAATAGACTTGCAGTTATTTATAATTTTTTAAATGCTTCTAAAGAAAAACCTGCGCATCCAACAGCAATAGGGTTTAGAGGGCCAAGTACATCTACCTTACAATTTGAAAACTCAGGCTATCAAATTAATAATAAATTACAGTCTGTTCAATTAGAATTAAATTCGACACTATCTGATAAAGTATCTAATAAGTTCCAAATTGGTTACACACATTTTGATGATTTTAGAAATCCGTTATCTGGACCAGCGCCAATAATTACTATTCAAGATGGGGCTGGATCAAACTATATTATAGCAGGACATGAGCCTTTTTCAATCAATAATAAGTTAGACCAAAAAGTGTTACAGTTTTCAAATAACATGAATTATTTTAATGGTGATCATACGTATACAATTGGATTCTCTTTTGAGAAATTTAGATTTAAAAACTCATTTAATTTAGTTAATTATGAGTCTTTTAACTTTGGTATATTTCCTTATTATGGATTGTTTAATCCATATCCAGATGTTCAAACATTTCTTGATAATGCTCAGCCAGGTGGTGTCGTAGATCAATACTTAACTGCTACTCAAGATGCTTTTAATACTTCTAATGCAAATGGAGCAGGTAATGATGGTGGTTGGAAGCTTTCGGAATTAAACGTTGGACAATTAGCATTTTATCTACAAGATGAATGGCATGCAAATGATAAATTGAAATTTACTTACGGAATTCGTTTTGATAAACCATTATATTTTAATACGTCAGCGTTAGTTCAAAAGTTTATTGATACCGATAATGGAGCTGTTAGAGATAACACTATTGAGTATTTTAATCCTAATACTAATGAAATTGTAAATCTAGACTCTACAGTAATGCCAAGTAGTGATTGGTTAATTTCACCAAGAATTGGATTTAACTATGACGTAAAAGATGATAACACCTTCAAATTACGAGGAGGAACAGGATTATTTACAGGACGTTTACCTTTTGTTTGGTTAGGAAACCAAGTGAGTGGTGCTGATGATGGCTTTTTTCAGTTAGTAGATCCAGATTTTCAGTTCCCACAAGTATGGCGAACTAATTTAGGAACCGATTATAGATTTGAAAATGGATTAACCTTAACAGGAGATGTGTCTTATACCAAAGATATTAATGGAGCTCATGTTCAAAACTGGGGATTATTAGATCCTACTGGAGAATTACAAGGTGTAGATAATAGAATAATTTATACAGATGATGATAAGTTGGCTAATAATGCTTATGTGTTTACCAATTCTGATAAAGGACGTATTTGGAATTTTACTGCTAAAGCACAAAAAACGTTTGGAGAAGGATTGTATACAAGTTTAGCATATAATTATTTAAATGCTAAAGATGTTAACTCTATTGAAGCAGAAATTACTGGTGATGCATTTGCAGGAAATCCAGCTGTAGGAAATGTAAACAATGATGAATTGGCATTTTCTAAATACGGAAACACACATAGAATTATTGGTGTTGCGAGTAAGAAATGGACTTATGGAAAAGATAAATGGTCAACAACAATTACAACATTTTTTGAATATGCTCAAGGAGGACGTTTTAACTATACCTATGGTGGCGATATAAATAATGATGGGTCTAGTATTAATGATTTATTATATGTGCCTACAGCTTCAGAGATTAGTCAAATGCAGTTTTCTGGTGCAGGTCAAGCCGAGGCTTTTGAAAGATATATTCAGCAAGATGATTACTTAAGTGATCGAAGAGGTCAATATGCAGAACGTTATGGTGCATTAGCGCCTTGGAAAGGAAAATGGGATTTAAAAATACTTCAAGATTTTAATTTTAAAGTTTCAGGAGATAAAACCAATACCATTCAGCTAAGTTTAGATGTTTTAAATGTTGGTAATTTACTTAATAGTGATTGGGGCTTAACACAACAACCTTCTAATGTACAGCCAATAGGCGTAAGTGTTGATGCTATTACAAGCACACCAACATATACGTTTAATGAAAATTTAAACGAAACATTCGTTTATAACACGAGTTTATTGTCGAGATGGCAAGCTCAATTTGGAGTGCGTTATATCTTCTAAATAAAAGATAAATTTATTAAATTTGCGCTCTTAATTTTAAGAGCGCATTTTTTTTTAATATTATATGAAATATTCTAGACTTACAAAAGAACAATTTGAAGAGCTTCATCAGGAATTCATCAATTTTTTAGCTACGCAATCAATTACTGCTGACGAATGGGTAGGGATTAAAACAAATACACCCGAAGTTGCAGAACAAGAATTAGACGTTTTTAGTGATTTAATTTGGGAAGGAGTACTCTCAAAAGTAGTATACTTAGAGCATATTTCGCCACAGCAAATGCATTTATTTCATTGTACAGCAACTCATATGCGTTTAATAGCTCTTAAAATAAAAGATCCAGAAATTGATATCACTACCAATGAAGGGTATGCTTGGTTTAAAGATAATCTTATGTCTGATAATGTTGAGTTTTATACGGCTAAAAAAGAGTATTCGGAAGATAAAGGTGTAGATAAATTTAAGCTCATTCAAGAAGGAGCGACAATTACAAAAGGACAGTTATACCAATATTTTGAGAACTTGGTGAGTAAGTAAAAATGAACGTTTTTCTGTTTTAATGGCTTATTTTTATTTTCCAATATATAATGTAAAATGTTCCAAGTACAGATGGGAGAATCCATGTAATGATATGTACTAATCCTAATCCTGCAACTAGAAAAGCTGTAATAGATGCAATTAATGCACCATTCATTTTTCCTAAGTGTATTATTAGCCAAGCATTTTTAGAAGGTTTAGGCGTGTTATAAAATTTAAAATCTTGAATAGTTAATAACAAACCAAAACTTCCACAAACTAAATATAATATACTGGAAGACCATAGACCATTAAAAGCACCATATAGTCCGAGTGCAATCATAATTAAAGAGGCTAAAAGCATACTGCCTGAGATGAATTGATCTTTCAAGTTTGCTTTTACTTTTGTCTTAAATAGTAATGCTCTATATCCTGCTAAAACTAGATATATAGTAAATATGCCAATTAAAAATAAAAATAAATTTTTGTGATTAGGCATCCAGGAAATGGGTAACGAAATTAGAGAACTCGTTAACATTCCAATAGAAAATAACTTTCCCATTTTTTTGTGTAAAGCGCTTCCTTTTTTAACAATAATACTACCGACTCCTGTGATTAATCCAAGACCACCAAAACAGACATGAATATAAATTAAAATTGTGATCGTACTTTCCATTTATGATGATTTCAAGTTAGCGATTTCAATTTAGGAATACGATTTTGTTTGTTCTAGTTTAAATTTCTGAAATGTTAGTTTTTTAAAATGCTTACTTCACTGGAATATATAAATCTACAATACATTTCTTTTCTGGATGTAGATTAAAATCATTATGGTAGATTTCAAAAGGGAATTCATCACGTTTTTTATAGCCATTATCATTCATCCATTTAAAAAGATTCATCCAAGTGATTGGAAATTCATCCAGGCCTATTTCGTAATGACCAATGATATATTGCCCTGGATTTATAGTAAGCGCAGATACTTCTCCATCAGTTTTTATAGGTTCATTTACTAATAGACATGCGCTCATTCGTACTTTTTCGGGAGCAGTAATTTTAAAGCTATCATAAAAAATGGTTGCTAATTTAAAATTAGGAGTTCTTAATAAACCTTTAAATCCTGCCCATTCTAGTAAACGATGTATCGTAGGAGCCAGTTGATTTTTACCAATGCATGTTATGCCTACTGTATGCATGGTTTGTATTGTTTCTACTTTGATGTTTGATGTCATAACCATATCGTGTTTTTGATTTAGATGACAAACATAATCTTCAAACGTGGTAAACGGTTGTCCGTTCTTGCTTTTCACTTGTCGTATCTTGCTATATTTTCCTTTACTAGTACTTCGGAAAACGGATGGGTTCATCCCATAGAATTTTTTAAAAGCTCTTGTAAATGATGAGTTACTCGTAAAACCATATTGCACTGATAATTCAGAAATGCTAATTGCTCTATTATGAAGTAAGGCGGCAGACGCTTTTTCTACACGTTTTCTTGCAATATAATTATTGAGCGTTTCATTAGTGAATGTCTTAAAAATTCTATGAAAATGATAAGGCGAATAGTGGGCTTCTTTTGAAATTTGCTCTAATGATAAATTTTGCTCAAGATGCTTTTCTATATAATGTAAAGCTTTATTGATGCTTTTGATATGATCTTCAGTGAGTGTCAATTTAGGTGGTTTATTCGTAACGTAAGGACTCTACAGGATCAAGTTTAGCTGCTTTATTTGCAGGATAAGAACCCGAAATGACAGCAACAATAAATGTAATAATACTAGCTGCAATCATTGCTGTCCATGGAATAACAAATTTAAAATCAACAGCAGCAGCAAAAATATAGCCTAATGAAATCCCTAAGATAATTCCTAAAAGTCCGCCTAATTGTCCAATAATAATCGTTTCAATAAAAAACTGAAATGCAATAGTGCTACGTTTTGCTCCTAATGCTTTTCGTACGCCTATTTCACGCGTACGCTCTGTAACCGAAACCAGCATCATATTAAGCAAGGCAATGGTCGAACCAAAAATAGTAATAATACTAATAATCCAGGCCGCTGTTTCCAAAACACCAGTGATAGAGCCAATACGATTAATTAAATCATCGCTTTTTTCTAAACCAAAATTATTCTCTTCAACAGGATTTAAACCTCTAATGTTTCTAAATAAAACAATCGCTTCGTCTTGAGCACCTTCAAGCATGTCTTTTTTATCAGTCTTTATGCTTAAGCTATAATTAATATTTGGATTTGTAAAAATGGTACGCGCTTTTTGAAGTGGCATTAAAACACGTAAATCTTGATTGTTACCAAATGTTGCGCCTTTTTCTTTTAAAACGCCAATAATCTTAAATTTTGCACCTCTAACACTAATGGTTTTATTGATAGGATTTACATCATCTAGTAGCGCCTTTTTAAGGTCACTACCAATTACACAAACACTATTACTGTTTTCAACATCAAAGTAATTAAGTGCTCTACCAAGCTCGACTTCTAATCCTGAGTTTTGAATAAAATGTTCATTTACACCAAAGACCTGAACCTCAGGGTCTGTTTTTTTATTGTCATACTTTATCTCAGCAGATCTAGTTCCTAAAAAGGCAATAGATGTTTTTGTAGAAGGAAAATTATAGTCTTCTTTAAATGTTTTGACTTCTCTATAGTTAATTACAGGGTTTATTTTTCGAGCATCATCACCACGACGTTGGGTATTAAATTCGTAGCGCTGTATATTAAAGGTGTTTGATCCCATAGATGAAAAATCACTAGAAATAGTGTTTTCAAGAGCAGATACAGCACTTAAGATTCCTACCAAGGCAGTAATACCAATAGCTATAATTAAAACGGTAAGGATAGTGCGAAGCAATTGACTTTTAATAGAATCAAAAGCAATGTAGATATTTTCTCTAATTAATGAAAACATAGTGACTTTAATATTGGTTGCGTTTTACAATAAGACTATAAAACAGCTATAAAGTTACTATAAAATTGAAATAACTTTCGAATGCCTATAAAAATTATAATATTTTTGTGAATAATTAAGAACGGATAAAAACGATTTCCGTTTCTACGGAAAAAGAATATGGCACAAAAACCAAGCATACCAAAAGGCACGAGAGATTTTAATCCTGAAGAGGTTTCAAAACGAAATTATATTTTTAATACCATACGATCTCAGTTTGAAGTTTTCGGGTTTCAACCTATTGAAACACCTAGTTTTGAAAACTCAAGCACATTAATGGGGAAATATGGAGAAGAAGGAGATCGCTTGATTTTTAAAATATTGAATAGTGGTGATTATTTGAGTAAAGTTGATGATGATTTATATCAAGCAAAAGATTCAAATAGAATGACGTCACGCATTTCTGAAAAAGCCTTACGTTATGACTTAACTGTTCCATTTGCAAGATACGTGGTACAACACCAAAATGAGATAGATTTTCCATTTAAACGGTATCAAATTCAACCCGTTTGGAGAGCCGATCGCCCTCAAAAAGGTCGTTTTAGAGAGTTTTATCAGTGTGATGCTGATGTTGTTGGAAGTAAGTCGCTTTGGCAAGAGGTAGAGTTTATACAATTATATGATGCTGTATTTACAGCTTTAGGTTTAAAAGGAACGACCATTAAAATTAATAATCGTAAAATTCTTTCAGGAATAGCCGAAGTTATAGGAGCACAAGATAAACTCATCGATTTTACAGTTGCTTTAGATAAGCTTGATAAAATAGGCGAGGAGAAGGTTAAAGAAGAAATGTTAAACAAAGGGATTCCACAATCTGGAATAGATAAATTACAACCACTTTTTAACTTAACAGGAAATTTTGCGTCACAAGTAGACGAATTGAAATCAATTTTAAATACTTCCGAAGAAGGAACAAAAGGTATTGAAGAACTAGAGTTTATAACTAAAGGCATTGAGACTTTAGGATTAAAGACAGCAATACTTCAATTGGATGTTACTTTAGCTCGTGGTCTGAATTATTATACAGGAGCCATTTTTGAAGTCGCTGCACCAGAAGGAGTGAAAATGGGATCGATTGGTGGTGGAGGTCGCTATGATGATCTTACGGGAATTTTTGGACTTAAAGATGTAAGTGGTGTAGGAATTAGCTTTGGTCTTGACCGAATTGCTTTGGTGCTTGAAGATTTAAATTTATTTCCAGAAACAATTACGAACACTGTAAAAGTATTGTTTATTAATTTTGGAGAATCCGAATCTATGGCAAGTATGAAAGCCATAAAAGAACTTCGTGAGAATGGTGTGAGTGCAGAGTTATTTCCAGATAAAAAGAAAACAATCAAGCAATTTAATTATGCGAATAAACGCTGTATCCCTTTTGTTGTTTTGTTGGGAGAATCTGAAATAGCTTCAAAGACCTATACCCTTAAAAACATGAATTCTGGAGAGCAACAGCAGTTGACTTTAGAGGATTTGATTTCAACCTTACAATAAAAAAAGCCTCAATCCAAAAGGAGAGAGGCTATTTTAAGTTAAGATCATAGTAGATTTGGGTCTATTTCACTAGTACTTTTTTCGATAGTAAACCGCTTAAAGTATCTATCTTAATAATGTAAGTACCAGTACTTAGGTTCTTAACTTCATATTCAGAATAGTCCAGTTCTGAAATATTTTCAATTCTTGTAATATTTTGACCAATAATATTATATAATTCTATAGACTTAACCTGAACAAAATTTGGATTAAATAATGCTATGCTTTGCGTCTCATTATTGTAAAACACATCTATTGTTTTTAATTCAGTATCGTTTACACTAAGAGCATCTTCACTAGCATCTCTAAAGGTTAATTCAAATCGATCTAAGTATTCACCAGCAGCAATAAAGAATTCGAAATCGCCTTCTCTTAAGTTGTGGTATGTATTATTTTCAATATCATGAATATAAATTTCAATACTATCAGGTACATTCTCTAAGTAGTCAATAGTAATTGTATTTAAACCATCATCACTTGTTTTAATACCAATTGGATATACACTTTCAGGTTCAGCTTCGTTACTTCCTTGAATAGTGAACTTTTCATTCTCTATTGTCCAATATATATCATCAATTTGATTATCATAAATTTTTGCATCAAAAGCCCAATCGTAACCAGTCGTAGTCGTTTCATCAATAGTTAATAATAGCTGTCTGTGAATTGTATTTGTAGAGTTGAAGCCAATTCTAAATTTCATTCGGTTATCAACTTCTTCAGCATCGTAATTAGCAGTAGTATTAGGGTTACTAGACCTTACAAATACAGAATTACCAACACTCTCTTTTTGATACACACGTTGACCATTATTAAAGTTTACGTTACCAGTACTTTCCCCTACAACAAAGAACCCTTGACTTACAGGAATGTAACGTGAAGGAATTTTTGTAGGTGTTCCTCCTGTAGCTACATCTGGATCATTTGTTCCTAATGATGGCGCAGCAACACCTCCTGAAAAGTTATAAGTAGCATAACCACCTTGGTATTCTGATAAGACATGAGATCCTCCTCCCCAATGTTCCCAGAAATATAGTGTACCACTAATTAAAGGGTCAGCACCTGCTCCAGTTATAGTTGGGCCGTTATCTGTTATAAATTGATTAGCATCTATAGCAGAAGGGTATGGGTTACCTACTAAGTAATCGTTTCCAGCATTAAGCGTTAAGTTTATATCACCATTATTAGGCTTTCCAAGGAAAACATAGTTTTGTTGATCTACAATTGTACCAGATCCAGGACCTTTCATTGTGTAACCTTCACCAGCAGATATTGAACCATTTCTTCTAACATGTTGCCATGCAGAATAGTCATCATCTGGTTGGTTTGCAAATTTCCAAATCCAGTAATCTGCAATGCTAATTGTAGCACCATCCGATCCGTCATATCCAGAGGGAAGAAAGTTAACTGGATTGACATCATCATACATGATATCAGTAACCGAAAATGAATTGTTATTAGTTGTTGCGTTAATTACACCTACAGGTGAAGACCAGTAGTTATATGTATATACATCTGCTGTACCTTGTTGGTCTTTCTCAAGTGAACCTGAAGATGTTGGATCTAAATCACTATCAGTTCCTTGAATTAATTGTGATTGACCTTCTAAATCAATTTTACCGTCAAGTTTTAAATAATGAGATACAGTTAAACCGTTACCAGCTGTAGAATCTGCATTATCACCATCTACTGTTAATTCACCAGCATCCACATATAATCCTAAAACGTTTCGCTCTCTACCTAATACGGTTTCAGTATCAATAGTTATATTATGAGCTGTTCTAACAATATTCCAGTCAATAGGAGTTGTATTATTTACAATAGATAAAGCATTAGGTAATGTTTGAACCGTATTATTTAACCATGTTGCATCAGTTGTCCAGTCACCATTAGCTTGCGATTCGTATGGTAAAGGCGCTGTTTGTCTGTCTACAGTATCTAGATTTCTTAAAGCACCTTGGTTTCCGTTACCAGAAGCATCTTCAGTATTTGTATACGTATAGGTAGACATTGGGTAGTAACCCGCTAAATCAGACCAAGGGATTGTATCAACGTCGTTTTTAGTGATTGTTGTAGGTAATTCTTTACCAGAAACAAAAGCAGCGTTATCTTCAATTTCTTGATTCATGATAAATCTTAATTGATCTAAAGAAAGTTCAACATTCCAAACTCTAACTTCATCAATATTTCCTCTAAAGTGTTGTATAGGTGCATTTTTACCAGCAGCAGCAATGTAGAATGATTCGTTAGTATCTACTGGAGCTGTTTTGCTTTCAGATATACTTAGAACACCATCAATATATATAGACACTTCAGATCCATCATAGATCACGCCAATATGATGCCATTCATCATTAGGTATTGCTGTTGGAGCTAGCGTAATTTGATTTAAACCGTTTCTCCACCACATTTGTATTCTATTGTTATTTAAAATTCTTAAATCATAACCTTGAGTAAATGCAACATCTCTTTTAGAAAGTATTGATTTTGTTCCAGTATCAGCTTCATCTCTTTTTATCCATACAGAAATTGTAAACTCAGTTGAATTCAAATTTAAAGCATCTTCTACATCTATATAATCTACAGCACCATCAAAATATACTGAACGTTCAACAATAACTTGAGGTGCATATCCAAATGTTATAAATTTTGTACCATCAAAATCATAATCTGTTTCGAGATTACCACTTCCATCTGGAGTCATAACTCTATAATCAGCAGTAGGATCAAATACATTCGTATTAGAAATAAACATATAGTAGCTTCCTGGAGGTGTAATGTTTCTAATCGCATCTTGAGGAATTCTTACCCTCATAGAAGGGATATCTCCTCCGTTTTCTACAACTTTCCAAATACGTTGCATTCCAGTAAATGTAACATCTGTTGTTAAAGCTGGAGAAATTCCAGCACTCATATTCACAGTAATAGTTGAAGCAGCTAAATCTAAATCTGCACCATTATTTCCCCAAACTAGATATTCTTTATTGTCTAAGGCTGTTGGGTTTGAAGCTTGATTTATATTGTTTGTGTCATAGATATCAGATAATCCCATAGTAAGGATCCCTTCAGTACGACCACTACCATCAGCATCGTTATTTACACTTCTAGATTGTTTTTGATTTAATTCTGAAGCATCATCACGACCAATACCAGAAATATCATAGTTAAAACCAGCATTCGCAGATTGATCCCAAATAACAGAACCATCAGTATCTACATAATCTTGGGATGTTCCTTGAACTCCAAGAGTAATACCATATTTAATTGCTAAATACGACTGAATTCTGTTTCTTGCTTGAGTTAAATCGGTATCAGCTTGACGAGATTTGTAAGTAATAACTTCAGCAACTCTAGCATTTAAGGTTGCTTCCCATCCTTCACTACGACCAATCCACCATCTAGAATCATCAGTATTCATGTATTCTGCGGTATCGTTTTGAGTCGTCTCAATATCATTGGCATTATAGTATAACTCTTGTTGTGTGTTTGCCGAATTATTACGTGTATTAATAATACCAACATTATCATAACTAGATCCTGTTCCTATTTCGGCAACAGCATAACCATCTGATGGTGTTTCACCAGTAGTATATGAATCGTGAGCATAACAAATAATTTCATCTGAAACACGACCTGTATAATCTCCAAAACCAATTCCTGTTGCATCTGCTGCACCAGTTTCTAGATGAGCGTCACTACAAAATACATCCATAAACCCAAATGAATTTGTAATTGGTGTGTCGTCTGGAATAAGTACTATGAATACATCTTCAGTGAAATATCCGTAATCACCAGATAAAAATTCTGAACTTGTATCATCATGAGAAAAATCGCCATCAAGAGAGAATGAACTAAATGTGTTGTCAAATTCAACAACTGGGTTAAAGTTTACATTCTTAGTGACATTATCTCTATATGTTGGTTCTTGACCTGTTGCCTGAATTCTAGCATCACTACCACGACCTTGATCTACCCAAGTCGATACACTTTGACCATCTGTATAACTTAAGCCATCATCTCCTTTCAACCATAAAGCTAAATCCGAAGTAACTCCACCTGGAGCTACCGTTGGATCTGTTCTATCAGTTACAGTAATAAGATCAATTGACATATCACTTCTATCATCTGTTAGAACATCTCCTTTTAGGCGTATTTTGACTGTTTGTCCTATATATGAACTTAAATCTACACTTATAGGTGTCCAAGATGCGTTTGTATACCTGTGCGAATAACCAGAGTTTGAAAATAAAACCGCTGAATATGTTACGCCACTATCTGTACTAATTTCTACAGTAAGATCTCCCATGTAATTTGTAGGAGTCGTATCCGTTGAGTTTCCATACATATGGAAAAAGAACGTAAATCTTGGATTAACTGTTCCTGTTAAATCAAAACAAGGACTTGTTAAGTTTGCTGTTGAACTCGTATTAGAAGTAGCTTCTGTAAAAATATAATAACTACCGCTATGTGAAGCTGATGGCCCAGTGCTTCCTGTTGGAGTTGTTGTATTGGTTCTTGACCAGTCAAAATTATCTCCAGCATCTTGAGCCCATTGTCCAAAGCCTGTTTCAAAATCTTCAGAATAAGGAAAAGTACTTACATAGCCGCCGCAGATGTCTGTACCCGTTCCTTGAATATCAAAGTTGTATACAGCTTCATCGCTATCGTTATTAGCAATAGTAAGTGTTGCGGTTCTAAGTCCAAGTGCACTTGGATTAAACGTAATATTAAATGTTGTATTTCCTCCTGCTGTAATAGGAGTCGTTGGGATTGCCGTTATTGAAAAATCAGCAGCATGTGTGCCCGAAATTGTAATATATGGAGAACCTGCAGTTAAGTTTAAGTTGTTTAAAGACCCTAAATTTTCTATAGTAAAAGTATTTATGTCTGCACCACTGGTTACATCCACATTCCCAAAATCAGTATCATCAGTAACAGATGGCGTAGTATCACCATCGGCAATTGTATTTGTATTGCCTAAGATATTTATTTCAGCAAGAGTAGTTGTACCAGTTCCTTGGATATCAAAATTATAAGGATCTTCGTTACTATCGTCATTAGCAATAGTAAGTGTCGCAGATCTAATTCCAATATCACTAGGATTAAATGTAATGTCAAATGTCGTATTACCACTTGCAGTAATAGAACTTGCAGGGTTTGCTGTTACTGAAAAATCAGCAGCATGAGTTCCAGAGATGCTTACATAAGGTGAACTTCCTGTTAAATTAAGTGTTGCATCACCTGTATTTTCTATTGTAAATGTATGTATTACTGTTCCTGCAGCGATGTCTGCATCACCAAAATCGGTATCATCGGTCACTGAAGGTGTTGTATCATCATCTGAAATAGAAGTCGCGTTTCCGACAAGATCAATTTCTGAAGCTGGTCCAGCAGCAATTACTATAATCGTATAATCTTCAACTTCACCATCAGATCCTACTTCACAACTTGTTGGATCTGCATTATATTTATGTGCGATTCTCATTCGAGTTGAACCAACGGTTGAGGTTGCAGGAATGGTAATAGACATTGGAGATGCTGAAGGCGGTGAGTTTGTTACATTGTTTACACTTCCAAGATCATAAGTTTCTCCAGAATCATCAAAATCACCATCAATATTCCAATCAATCCACGCAAATACATGGTAAGTGTATGCTCCACCTGTATTAACATTTACATCTAGATTGTATGAAGAACTTTGAGTAACAGTTGTTGATATTCCAGTAAAGTCTGAATACGCATTATCTTCTGTTATTGTGGCGTTACTAATAGTATTAAAGTCCACTTGTCTTATAACATCTAAATATCCATCAGCTCCATCACCTGCAGCAGCACAATAAGTAATTGTTATTCCATTTCCTTCAATGTCAAAGTTATAAGGATTTTCATTACTATCATTACTAGCAATTGTTAGCGTTGCTGTTCTTGTACCAAGAGCACTTGGATTGAATGTGATATCAAAACTGGTGCTATTACTTGAAGCAATTGGTGTTGTTGGTGTTGCAGTAATTGAAAAATCTGCTGCATTTGTTCCAGATATTACTACGTATGGTGAACTTGATGTTAAATTTAAATCTGTTGTTCCTATATTTTGAATTGTAAATGTATGTACACTAGTTCCTGAAGTGATATCGACATCTCCAAAATCGGTGTCGTCACCTGTACTAGGTGTTGTATCTCCATCAGAGATATTTGTTGCAAGACCTTGAATGTTTATTTCAGGACCCACAGCAGGTGTGTTTAATCCAGTTAAGTCCACAATTTGAATCTCATGAGCCATTGTATTCCCACTTCTATGTGACCAATGTGCTGCTTGAGTAGCAGAGTTTAAATAATAATTCCTCCACCCACGAGCATATGCTATTCCGGTACCACTAGATCTTGATGATCCAATAATAAGAGCTTCACTTGTATTTGATAAACTTGCACTTGAGATATCTATTGTTGATTCTCCAGCTGTACTTGATGTGTTTTGATATCTAGTAACATTTAGTCCAGTATTTGTTAGTACGTGAACAAAATGTCTATTTGTCCCAGCAGAATCATGATTAGCGTCAAACGTCCAATCTACAGTTTGGTCATTAGAACCAGGGTCCATTACTGGCCAGTTATCTGCTATGGCATCATTTGTTCCACTAGCTC
The DNA here is from genome assembly GCA_002162685.1 of Flavobacteriales bacterium 33_180_T64. GTDB lineage: Bacteria > Bacteroidota > Bacteroidia > Flavobacteriales > Flavobacteriaceae > Psychroserpens. Next base: position 3,783 of record MAAQ01000006.1, on the reverse strand, counting down.
CCGTATCTCCAATATGATGACTAAATATAATTGCATCATTCCAAGAACTGACATCAGTTGCTGTACCAGTTCCATCCGAGCCATCTCTTAAAGTTAAAGACCCTGTGTCTGCTGATGCATTCCCAGAATCACCATGTAGTACGGTCCAGTTGCTACCTGTAAATTCTACAAGTGTAATATATACGGTTACATTATTAGCATTTGAACCCTTTTGTACTCTAAGCGTTGTTGCATTTTCTAAATATGCTATAGCAGTTCCTGAATCGGCATCATCTGTGTTAGCATTATTCATTATTCCAGTAATAAAAGGAATACAATCATTTGTATTAGTAATACCTGATAATGCTTGAGTTGTACTATTAGTTGTTCCATTTAAAGTAACAGCATAACGACCTCTAACAATCATTTCATTATTTCCACCTGGAGCTCCGACATATTCCCAAATAGAGGTATTGAACCTCATATTTGTTGCTACTGATCCAGATTCTCTATAATAGGTTAAGGTACTTGTATTAGTTAGTACTCTAGCTCCTGCTAAATCGTCTCCTTCAAGATTCCCTGTTCCTCCATTATTACCTGCATTAGATTTTCTATTATTATTTGCTAACGCAACGGCATTATTTAATGAAGATACAGCGGTGAATGATATGTTCGTGCCACCAGTATTAGTAACATCATCTTGAAGATGCTGAACATTAAAGTCAGGTGTCTGTGCAAAGGATAAGCTTGTTATCAAAAGTACACATATATATAGTGCATACTTTCTTTGCGAAAGGGTAGAGGTTTTCATAAGCGGTTAAATTTTAGTTTGGGACTATTAAAATTATGATACAAACCTACAGGAAAACTCTATGAAATGCAAATAAAATCGATGAAATGCATTTATAATTTTTATGTTGTTGATTATCAGTAAATTAAAAAGGTTGAAAATTTATGATTTTCAACCTTTTTTTTTCTTATTTAGAATAAGCTATTGTTTTATTAATCGTTTGACAATCACATTGGTAGTTTTATTGTCAATAATTTTTAAGAAATAAGTGCCATTTGAGATATTTTTTAAATTAGATAGCTCAATGAGACCATTATTTGGTGAAAGATGATTTACTTTTAATATAGAACGAGCACTAAGATCATATAGTTCTATAGCAATACTAGTATTACTATATGCACTTGGTAATTGTATTTGAACAGTATTATTAAATGGATTTGGATATATCTTAGTATCATCAAGAGTATTCTCAGCTAAGCTTAACGTTCCACTCACTGTAACAGTAACTTCTTCTCTAGCGCTTTTAATATCTTCAATTTCCCAATCGTAAAAGAAATAGTAATAATTTGGATTACCTATGTTATTGTCTGTAATTGAAATTGGACCAGATGTATAGGGGTAACTAGCAGAAGTATTGTTTCTGTATAATTTAAATCCAGAGGACATTTCTGCACTTACTAACCTCATATCAGTACCTATAGGAATAAAGAAATCTAAATCAATTTGTTGTACACCAGCAGACTCTACAAGTATAACTCGAGAATCTAGCATAGCACCCGAACTGTCTTGTAATTGTACTTCAATTTCTCCAGCTTGTTCAGCATTAATAGTTACTTTTTTTAATTTGACAGTTTCAGTAGTACTAAAAATTAGATAGCGATCATTTGTGCCACCAGCAAAAAAACTACCATTTGCAGAATGATCTGTAGAACCAACATTTGCTCTAGTAATTACATCTTCAACAAAATACGATGTTGTATTTGTAAGTAATGGTGTATTATAAGGACTTCCAGTATATAAAGGAGTATCATCATTTATATTTTGATACCAGTTTAATATGCCTGACCCAGTAGCTGTTAAAGTTGCACTTGAATTTTCAGGTATTGTTATATCACTTGCAGTAGGTAATGACGTAGACGCTACCATAGTAATATCTTGAATTGTTTGTATACCATCAGTAACGGTTACACTTATATTTTGAGTTGTATAACCTGATGCTTCATAAGTTACTGTATAAGTTCCTGCTTCAATAAGACGATAATAATCTCCAAAATCGGCATTAGAAAACACATAAGAATTTAAGGCATCATGACCTGTAATTGAAATTTTAGTATTAATTGGATTTCCAGATTCATCAGAAACGATGCCTTGAAAACCATAATTTACTTGCTTGATATAATCCAAGAATGCTTGTTTATTGTAATCCCAGTGAGCAGGAAGTGAAGATCCACTCGCTTTTTTAGCATCAGAAATTTCAATAGTAATTTCTTTAGAGTGTCTAAAATAGTTCATGTAATCTTGGCGACCTCCATAAACAATATACCATACAGATCCTTGGGTTACGCCAGGACTAGCTGGGTTTTCAGGAAAATCATATTCAACATTAAAATAGTTTGAAGGCGCTGATGTATTTCTAATATTTGTGACCCACTCTTGACTAATGTTTTCATAATAATCATGGTCGGCATGTTTAATTGTTGTATTGTCATAAGGATAATTCATAACTTCTGTTCCTCCATGGAAATTTGCTGATAATACAATATTGTGTGATTCTTCGAATTTCATAAACGCTATTGTTTCAGGTTCATAAACATTATTAGTTTCACTATAATGTAATCTACTTGTTGAATTATCTCCTGAGCTCAAATTAATTCGCCCTACTTCTTGATTATCAGGATAGTTTCTATTCAAATCTTGACCATTAGCATTTTCTCTAACAGGATCATCTATAAGATCAATATTTATACCATTGTCATTTATTCCATCATAAGCTCCATCAGGATTTGCTAATGGATTAATATAGATTACGGTTGAATCAATAATTCCTTGTATTTCAGAATCTGATGCATATCCAGTAAGAAGGTAATCTATTAATCGTATCATTAATGGGTAACCTGTTAGTTCATTACCATGCATAGATGATGTATACATGAATTCTGGTTCTGCTTCATTTGTATTTACGTTATCAGATATTTTTAACATTAATAGAGGTCTGCCATTAACGGTTGTTCCAATAGTTTCTAATGAACAAATAGATGGATATGTAGTTGCGTAATAATTCATTTTAGCAACATATTCAGAATGTAGTGGATACGCATTCCATGTGTCGTCCCAAGCTAAAGCATCAAGGTTTGATTCATTTTCTTCATAAAATTCATTGTCATTTCGATTAATAACATATGGTAAGTTGTATCCTAAAAATTGTTGAAATTTATCAGCATTTGCATAAGCTTCAACTTCTAAAGTTTTCATATTTACTTTGTGACCAAATTTCAAGAAACTGGCTAATTCATGGATCTGGGCTTCAGATTGAGCGGTAAGAACAAAACATACTTCTCCTCGAGATTCAATGTATGTTTGCGCTTTTTGTAGGTTTGTGCTTTGTGCTTGCGTGCTATATGATACTAGTAATAGCAATACAAACACTAATGTAATTTTTTTCATCAGATTTGGGGTTTGTGATAAAATTATTAATTAATATTTCTGCTAATATATTGTTTTTTTAAATAAACATCCGTAAAACGCAAAAATACCCGATGAAATGCAATACATAAAAATGCTTTAACGGTTAATTGATTAAAAATCAAGGCAGTAGCGTTTTTTTTTGTTAAAGCATAAAATGTTAAGCTTCTTTTTGTAGTATAAAAAAAGCCCAATACATTAGTATTGAGCTTATTATTGTAGCGAGAACGGGGCACGATCCCGTGACCTCTGGGTTATGAATCCAACGCTCTAACCAACTGAGCTACCTCGCCATTTATGAGGGTGCAAATATAAAAACAAAATTAATGTGA
>MAAQ01000016.1 GCA_002162685.1 Flavobacteriales bacterium 33_180_T64 | reverse complement strand
CGAATTTAAATTCCTTATTTGCTTTTATCTTTAAAATATGAATCGACTCTTCTATTTGTTTTGGCTTAATCAAATTAGATTCTCCTTCAAACGAAAAAAAAGAATAATTATCAATAGATGTATATTGAGCTGATAAAGCTAAAAGTTTTTTAGATTTAAATTCTAATTTAAAATCAATGTTATTTTGATTAACGAAACCCTCAGTATTGTTCCAATTATAATTGATATAGTCACTTTGATTGAGTAAAAGGTTATAATTAGGCTTATTTGAAGTCACTGCAACTTTGCCATTAATTACTGTATCTTTATTTAAATTATAGGTGACATCTGCTATAAAGAAGCTACCATCTATATCTCCAATAATATTTGCTCCAAAATCAAACTCAAACTCAAAATCATCAATATTTTTTAAATAACTACCTTCTATACTAAATACTTGATCTTTTATTCTGTTAGGTATTTGCTCATCGTCAAGTAGAGTGATTTTATCATATCCATAATTGATATCATTAAAACTTACCCCAAGGTTTATATCTCCAATTATTGAAGATTTATAATTTAATAAAAGTTTAGTATAAAAATTTTCTAGTGTTACTCTATCCCGAATATTAGTTTCATTAAATGAATCTCCAAAAAAATCATTACTCGTTGTTTGGTCAAATTGGAAATATTTATCTTCAAAGTAAATGATATTCTTTAGAGATACTGCATTAGTCAAAGAATCATCAGATTTAACTAAATTATACTTATGGTCTAGATAAAATCGTTTACCAACTAAAATATTTTCAGCATTTTCAAAATTAGGATCAAATACAGATCTATCCAAAAAATCTTCGTCACCAGATTCAAAATTTGCAACATCCTCATCTTTTATACCTCCATTTTCTTCATTAGAGAGATCTTGTGTTACTATATGCACTTTTGCAGAATATTTTTTATTTTTTGTCTTAAAATTACTCGTGAATCTAAGATTCCCTGTACTCGTTATTTGGTGTTGATAATTCCCTAAAGATCTCGCTCCTTTATATGCTATAGAAAAATTAAATTGTCTGGAAGTATTAACGGTAAAAAAAGCATCTAAGATCTGCCCTTGTTGAAAAGCCGTTTTAAAAAAAAGTTCAGTTAAAGGTGTAGGAACTTCATAGTAATTAATATCATTAATTTCAAAATAGTTGTAATGCCTTGCTCGAGCTCCAAAATCAGGAAGTAACTTATAATTATTAAAGTCTTTAGATAATTGGTTATAGGTTTGACCAACATTAGCAAAAGGAAGTAAAGCAAAATTATCTTTTCGTAGATAATTAAATTTATATTGCTTATAGATAGTTAATGAAGTATCTAAAAAAGTTGTATTCCCCTTATAATCTATAATAAGATACTGTTCAATCTTCGCATCTTTATTTTTAATAGCCTTATTTGATGTACTCTTACTTGACAACTTTGAAGAGTCAGATAAAACTTGTCTTGATTTAGCAGATGGCTTAAGCACTTGACTATAACCACAAAAAGAGAAAAACTGCAATAGTAATAATGCTCCAAAAATTTTCTTCATTCCTTTATAATATTGAGTAAAAGTAAATATTTTATATGAGAAACTATTAGTAATAGTAATTGCTCAGAAAGAATTTAACAACATATTATAAAAAAAGCCTGTGATAAAAATCACAGGCTTTAAAATTTAGTAAACTATACTATATTATATTATAGTTTTGTAAGTGTAAATGACGCATCAAAAGGTCCTCCACAAGAACCGTTTGGATCTTCTGTGTAGTTTACAATTAAAAAGTCATCAGAATTACAAATACTCCATAATGAATTAGTTGCTCCTCCATCAGTATATACATAAGGTGGTGCTGTTGCTCCACAAGCTAAACCTGGGTCAACATCTCCTAATGATATTACATCATTTTCAGTAAATACAATTGATATTGATTCTATTTCAGCATTAAAAGCTGGTAAAATAGCTGAAGAAAATATTCTTGCATTAGGATTAAATGGATCAACTGTTAACGTTACTGTTCCAGCAGCAAAGTTTTCAGTACCATTCCCTGGTCCAATTGTACCAACTAAATCAGCAATCGCATAATCACCAATAAAGTAATCTGCAGGAATTGAATCTGGGTTAGCACATAAAATACTTACTCTTTGAACAGTTGGCTTATCAGCACCTTCTAATCCAACAGTAATATTTGCATCATTAGTAGCTGTTAAAACTACATCAAATATCATCAATTCTGTAATAAACGGAATTTCACTAGTGTTAAACTCAATGTTTGCTAAGTAATCATAATTACTACCAGTATTATTATCTGGTCCAGCATAACTAGATTCACCTGCAGGACTTAAAATAGTTCCACTGTTAGAAAATATCGTATTTGGATTTAATCCAGATACAGGAACTAACGTATAGCTAATTGTTAAATCTTGAGCTACTATTGGTACTTGAATATCAATTCCAACATTAAAAGTTGGTTGTGTTTCTGTGTTAATTTCAATAACTGCTGGATTTGATCCAGGAAATTGAATCCACCCTACATTTTCAGTAGGTTGAAATCCTAAGTCATCGTTATCATCACAAGCAAAGAAGCATGCAAATACTAATATTAGGCTCGATATCTTTATAATGTTTTTCATCTTATTTTGTTTATTTTTTGTTCAACTTAAAATTATAGATTCACACAGAACGAAGTTGTTTCAGAACCTCCAAAGTTACCCTCACCTGAAGCATGAGTAATAATTGAACATGTTAATGAATAATCTCCTGTTACATTACCATCAAATAAACCATCTCCGAACGAATCGTAAATAGTAAATGTATAGCATCCATCTGGCAAATTGAAATTTGCTACATTTTGCTCACCTCCTGTAACATCTGAGAAAGGACATCCAAAATCTGCACAAGAAACAACTATCGCTCCAGAAGCATCTTTAATATCCCAATCTCTTTCAGAACCAAAACCATCTTCATTAATCGTTAATGTTAAATCATTACAGATTAATTTTTTAAGATAATTAAAACTTGTAGAACTTGATCCAACAACAGATACACCAGCTGGTAAATCTAAGTTTAAGATTAATTCAAAAGCAACAGCTTCTGGAAGATTATCAAAGTTTCCAAATGTAACATCCATAGTACCTTCATAAGATCCAGCAGGAATTGAAAGTGTTCCTATTGAATAATCTGCACTTGAACCTGTTGAAGCATCATCAACAGTAACATTATATGATCTAGCTTCAGTTGCTGTAGTCGTAGATTGAACCACTACAGTTGCAGTAACTCCTTCTTCAGGAATGACTACTGAAGTTGCTGTTGTAAGAAATCCAACACCTATCTGCGAACCATCATAAATATTATTTACGTTTGCATCCTCTTGGTCACAGCTTAAAAAAGCCATAACCAATAAAGAAGCTAATATTAATTTTATGTTTTTCATAATATATTATTTTTAATTATTAGTAGCCTGGATTTTGTTCTGCTGATGTATTTGCAGAAGTTTCAGATAAAGGAATTGGTAATGTGAATCTGAAATCATTGCTTGGTAATGAACAACCAGATAATATAGAACATTCTTTATCATCTCTATCAATAGCTCTATTACCTCTATCTCCTAAACGTTTTAAATCAACCCATCTGTGACCTTCAAATAAAAACTCTAAACGTCTTTCATCTAAGATATCTCCAAATGCTTCTGTTTGATCTGTGTAAACAGGTAGTGGTTGTGCTGAACCAAATCTAGCATCTCTTAATTGCTTAACAAATGTAGCTGCATTTCCTAATTGATTTGCATCAGCCGCAGCCTCAGCTCTAATAAGTAACATCTCTGCAGATCTGAATTCTTTTAAATCATTCATTAATGGCTGACCATTTGAACCTGGATATTTAAATACTAATAATACATCATCATTTAAGAAGTTGTCATTTGTAGCATATCCTGGATCAATTAAAGATTCAGTTAAATTCACAGATCTTGGTAAACGAATATCTGTAGTACCATTCATCATATTGAAAGTAGAACGACTAATTTCCATGAAAGGTCCTCCTCCTGCAGTAGCATCAATAAAAGCAAATAAGCTTCCTGCCCATCCGCCACCAGCAGTACCTTGACCATCATAAGAATCATTTCTAGCTCTTTCTAAGCTAAAGATAACTTCCGTAAAATCTGTATCATCGTACATTGCAAAGAATTGCGCTTGGTTAGCAATTGGATAATTAGCTAATAAACTAGATGCAAATCCATCTGCTAAAGAATACTGACCTCTATATGCTGCCATTCTAGCTCTTAAAGCTGTAATGAAATCTTGTCCCATGAAAGTAAAACCTTCATCAACAGTTATCAAATTTGATGCAGCTGTTAAATCAGCACTAATTTGATCATAAAATTCTCCGTTAGTAGATCTCGCAACACTTGCAAAAATATCTGCAGTAGGCTCTGTTAATAACAGTCCTGCTAATGCAGCATCATTTGTATAGTCTGTAGAAAAATACGTTAAGATCTTAAAGTGTGAAAACGCTCTAATTGCATAAGATTGACCTAATATGTTATCATACTCAGTTGGATCTTCAGCTCTATCAATACCTTCTGCAGCAGCAATAATTCTGTTAGCCATACCAATTGCGCCATAATTTCCAGACCAGATATTAAAAGCATATCCACTATTAGTATTAATATTAAAGTTTTGTGTATTAGAGTTTTGTCCTCCATTATCACGTCCTCTAAACGACTCATCTGTAAAGGCAGCCGTATACCCCATGTCACTAGTAGTATCTAGGAAGTTATAAGCTCCTAGCAAACCACCTCTTAAGTCAGCAACTGTTTGAAATGCGTTGTCTGCACTTAATCGTCCTGGTTGATCTATTTCAATCGCATCGTTACACGACACTACAGTGAAGACCAAACAAACACATAATAATTTATATATATTTCTCATATTAATTTGTTTTTTTTATTAAAATCCGAATTCAATACCTATAGAATACGTCTTTGGTGTTGGGTAACCGTTTTGAGCAGCACCTAATGCTTCAGCATCAAATCCTCTCCACTTACTCCATGTTACTAAGTTTTCTCCACTTACATAAGCTCTAAGTGATGAGAAACCAATTTTATCTAAAATTTTCTTTGGAACATTATATCCAAACTGGATAAAACGTAATCTTAAATAATCAGAATCTCTAACAAGTCTATCAGACAAACCTTCATCACTAGCATTAGTTGCATTTAATGATGGGATATCAGTAATATCACCTGGTTGTGACCAAGCTCTTAAGATATCTCTTGAGTGTCTAAACTGTCCAATTGCAGTTGGATCTAAGAATCCTTGTAAATCAAAATCAAAACGATCTACTCCAATAGTATAGTTAAACTGTGTTGTTAAAAAGAAGTTCTTATAATCTGCTTCAAATCCAAAACTACCTTGATAATCAGGGAAGATATTCTTTCCTGTTGCTCTTTGGTCATTTGTATCAATATCTTCAGTTAAGTTACCATCAATATCTAAGAATAATAAGTTACCGTTAGCTGGATTAACACCTACATATGGTGCAGCATAAATTTCTCCAATAACACCACCTACTCTTCTAATAAAAGGTTGATCTCCTCCTTCTCCTAAGCTAATAATTTCTTGCTTGTTGTAGTTACCTACTACATTAAGACTTAAATTGAAACCATCTTCATCTTTTGATTTGAATACATCATAATGTAATTCTACATCAAATCCACTATTCTTTAATTCACCAACGTTAGCAGCTAATGCAGTTACACCTCCATTTAAAGATGGTGCGATTGGCGTTTGAATAAATAGATCTTCAGTATTTCTTTGATATACATCAAAACTACCTCTTAATCTATTATCAATAAGAGCGAAATCTAAACCAATGTTAGATTGTATAATAGTTTCCCATTTAAGATCATTGTTTCCAATTTGACCTGCACTTAAACCATTTGCTCCTCCGTACTGTCCTCCAGTATTGAAGAAATCCTGAGTTAAATCAGCTGCAGCAAAATATGCAAATTGTCCACCAACAGCAACAATTCTTTGGTTACCTGTAGTACCATAAGATGCTCTTAATTTTAATTGATTAAAGATAGAATCTTCCATAAACGCTTCGTTAGAAATATTCCAACGTCCTGCTACAGACCAGAATGTACCCCAACGATTCGACGCTGCGAAACGGTAAGATGCATCACGACGTAATGTCGCTGAGAATCCATATTTAGAATCATAATCATAATCTGCAAATCCAAAGTAAGAGAATAAACCAGCATTTCTAATTGTTGCTCTACCAGTATCTACGTAATTATCATCATTTGCATTATCATTAACAAATGCAGCACCATCTCCAGGAAAGAAAGTTGCTAAACTGAAACCTTGTTGTCTAAATCCAAAACTACGTCTGTGAGCTTTAAAGTATTCTGTAAATAAAGACACCTCTAAAGAGTGCTTTTCTGCAAATACTTTACTCCACGTTAATGAGTTATTGAAGTTAAGTGCTACTGATCGTCTTGAATCTTGATCAGAAAAACCTGGTGTATTATCACCTGTAGCAGCAAATAACTGTGCATTAAATGAGATTGGTGATTCAACACGTAACAATTGTTCGTCTGTAAAATCTCCACCAAATGATGTTCTGAATGTTAAGTTATCTGTAAGTGCATAACTTGCATTTACATTTGCAATAATCTTAATTTCATCTTCACGTCTTGTATACGTATCTCTTCTATCTAATAAGAATAATGGTGTATTAGCAAATACTACTGGAATGTTACCTCCACCACCTGGCACATAAGATGCAGGTGAAATATAAGGAACTGATTGATTTGCTCCTAAAACGAAGTTTCTGTTAATCGCTCCAGAACCAATACTGTTTGGCTCATTAGATTCAGAGTAGTTAAATGTAAATGAAGTTCCGTAGTTAAATTTCCCGTTACTTGATTTACCATTAAGATTACTTCTGAAGTTAAAACGCTTAAGTGAACTTGCTTTCTTCAAGATACCTTCTTGATCTGTAAATCCAAAAGAAGTAAATGAGTTAATATTCTCACCACCTGAAGTTAAGTTAAGTGTATGACTCTGCGTAAGACCTGTTCCAAAGAACACATCTAACCAATCTGTATTTGTTTGGCTAGCACGAAGTGCTAATTCAGCATCTGAAAGCGTAGCTCCAAATCCAGATCCAAAATCCTGTTCTAATTGTAACTGTTCTCTTGAATTCATTAAATCATAATCATGATTCTGTAATGTTGAGAACGAAGTAGTACCAGTATAGTTTATTTTCAAACCAGAATTGTATGAACCTCTTCTTGTTTTAATAAGGACAACACCGTTTGCACCTCTATTTCCATAAATAGCTGTTGCACCCGCATCCTTTAATACTGATAAAGATTCAATGTCATTTGGATTCAAACTTCTAAAGTTATCTTCATCTACTGGAACACCATCAATAATAAATAATGGCTCTGTATTACCAGATAAAGAAGATACACCTCTTAAATTAATAACACTATCTCCACCTGGCTGGCCATTACCTGTTGTAATGTTAAGACCTGCAACCTGACCCTGTAAAGTTTGGGCAAAAGATGCATTTGGTCTACCTTCAACCGTTTTGGAGGTAATTGTTGTAACAGCAATATTTGATTTCGCGGCTGTTGAAGTTCTGTAAGCTTGAATTACAACTTCTTCCAACGCGTTGTCGGCTTGCATAGCTACGTTAATACTATTACTAGCACCAACTAAACTTTCGGTATCTTTCATACCTACATAAGAAAACACTAAAGTTTCTCCAACAGTTGCTTTGATAGAGTAATTACCATCAAAATCTGTTTGAACACCTCGTGTAGTTCCTTTTACAATTACGGATGCTCCAGGCAATGGTAATCCATCATCTGCAGTTGTAACTGTTCCTGTGACCGTTTTCTCTTGTGCGAAAGAGAGTTGCATCACAAACGCCATAAAAAGCGTCATTAACCATGTTAACTTTAATTTCATAAAACAATTATTTGAGTTAGTCTAGCGCAAACATCTTAATAATATATTAAATAAACAAGTATTTATACTAAAAAAATGTTAACAAGTAATTAAAAAGTATTAATCGGTTTTATGCACGTAAAACCTTATGATTACTAGTAATTAGATACATAAACACTAAATAGGTTGCGTTAAAATTTTAACTTTGTCCAAACTTTAACATCTTGAGACTTAAATCTTCTTTTTCAAATTTAAAATTAGAATGTGGTACTGACGAAGCTGGAAGAGGTTGCTTGGCAGGTCCAGTAACCGCTGCAGCAGTTATTCTACCCCTTTCTTTCAAAAACTCAATCTTAAATGATTCGAAGTTACTTTCAGAAAAGAAAAGAGAACACCTTAAACCTATAATAGAACACGAAGCCGTAGCACAATCTTATTATCACATTTTCCCTAATGACATTGATATTATCAATATTTTGAACGCTTCAATTTTAGCAATGCACAAATCTATTAGTCAGTTAAAAAAAACTCCCGAATTTATAATTGTTGATGGAAACAGATTTAAACCTTATGAGAATATTCCTTTTGAAACTATTATCAAAGGTGACAGTAAATACCTATCTATTGCAGCAGCATCTGTTCTAGCCAAAACACATAGAGATAAATATATGGAACGTATTCATGAAGAATTCCCTATGTATAACTGGAAACAAAATAAAGGCTATCCAACTAAAGAACATCGTGAGGCCATTAGAAAATATGGTATCACAAAATACCATCGAAAATCTTTTAGATTATTACCAGAACAATTAAAATTAGAACTGTAACTTTCTATATTTGTAAAAACCTTATAAATGAAAAAAATCTGGCTCGTCTTTTTCTGTTTTACCTTATTATTTAATTGCGAAAATTCTAAACCCAAAACATTAAATCTAATTTCACTTGTCCCAGAGGATACTGAAATACTCATCAAAATAAATTCTTCAGAAGGTTTAGAAAACGGATTAAAAAACAATCAATTAATTAAAGAACTTGATAATTATTCTCAAATTGAGAATTTAAAATCTTTAATAACCCCATTTATTAGCGTTAATAAAAATTCAAGTCTTATTGCATTATCTAGAAACACTAATGACAGCTTAGACTTTAGTTTTATAATTCCTTTTTCAAAAAACACCAACACATTAGATGCTATATCAAGTTTAAGAATAGATTCCTCTTTCAGCTCCAAAGAAAACATTAGTAAACTTTTATATAACAACAGTAGTTTTTACTACCGTATAACAGATAGCATTCTTTTCATATCAAATACATTACAAAAAACTGAAAATTCTTTATTACAAAAAACTGAAAATTCTGAAATAGAAGCCATTTACAACACTTCAGATAACAGAAAAATGACTTCTATTTTCATCAACCATAAAAACGGAAAATCTAGCCCTACAGCATTTACAGATGCTTCGCTACAAAATCAAAAATTTTCTGATTACACAATGCTTGATAGTGACATCTCTCAAAATTCAATCTTTTTCAATGGAATCACGAAAGCCTTAGATTCTACAGGAAGCCTAATAAATGTATTTAAAAACACAATTCCACAGGAAAACCAGATTGCAACTATTATCCCTTCAGATATTCAACACTTTAAAAGCATCACTTTTAACAACTACGAAATAATTAACCAAAATCTAGTAAGACACAAGCTTCAAGATTCAACTAATATAACCTCTGTTTTTCAAAACATAGTTGAGATTGGTTTTATAAAAACAAAAGATAACGACGCATTAATATTACGATCCATAGATCCTTCTTCAACTTTTAATGAAATAAATCAAGTTTTAAATAATGAATATAGAGGTGTAAATATATACTCCATTAATGATGATGCTAAACCTTTTTTAAATTCATTAGCGCCATTAATATCAATAGCAACAGCAAACTATTTTATCACTATAGATACCTTTTTCATATTCTCTAATGACATTGCATTTTTAGAATCAATAATCTCAAACGCTCAAAACGACACTGTTTTATCAAAAAAGGATTCCTATAAGCATTTGAAACGCCACTTAAGCGACGAAGCTTCAATGTTAATTTATGCAAATTCAGTTGAAGTTAACAGTATTCTTAACAGCAATTTTACTGACGATAAAAAATTAAACATTTCTAATTATAAATCTTCTGCCGTACAATACATCTACGAAACAGATTTCGCCCATGTTAATGCGGTTCTTAAAACCTACAAAAACAAAGGCACGAATAATTCTGTAAATGAAGACATAAATATTTCCTTAGACGCTGAGCTAATCACCTCTCCTCAATTAGTTAAAAACCACACCAACAAACAAATGGATATTATTGTCCAGGATGCAACTAATACTATATACTTAGTCTCTAACCAAGGCAAAGTTTTCTGGAAGAAGAAAATTGACGGGAAAGTTATTGGAAAAATAAACCAAATTGATAGTTACAAAAACGGCCGCTTACAACTCGTCTTCAATACGTCAAAACAACTATATGTCTTAGATAGAAACGGAAAAGATGTCGCCCCATTCCCACTTAAATTCAATAACGAAATAACACAACCTGTGTCTGTTTTTGATTATGACAAAAAGAAAAATTACAGACTGCTGATTACTCAGGGAGCCTCTATTTCAATGTATGATAAAAAGGGTGAAATTGTCACTGGATTTAAATACAAATCAACAAACAAAGTTCTCTCTTCTCAGCCCAAACATTTTAGAATTGGAAGAAAAGATCATATTGTTTTTTCTCATGGAAATGAATTAGAAATTCTAGATCGTGTTGGAAAAACAAGAATAAAAGTTAAAGAAAAGATTAGTTTTTCCGAAAATGAAATCTACTTATATAAAAACAAATTCACAACCTCTAACACTAATGGAGAGCTTTTAGAAATCAATCAAAATGGAAGTGTTAGTCACAAAAATTTAAACGCAAATAGCGAACACAAAATAGCAACTACTAGCAAAACCTTAGTTGTTATGAATGAAAACAAACTGACGATTAAATCTAATACAATCGAATTAGATTTTGGAAATTACACTGCGCCTAAAATATTTTATATAAACGATAAAATATATGTCACAGTAACAGATTTACAATCTAAAAAAGGCTACCTTTTTGATAGTCAAGCAAAATCAATTTCCAATTTTCCTGTATATGCAAATTCTGAACTAGAATTAGACAATATAGACAATGACAGAGCACTAGAAGTTATCACTAAAGGTGACAACAATGCTATTATCATTTATGAGATTCAATAGAAAAATAAACCTAGAGATATAATACTACTACAACAGAGGGAAAAACATAAAGCCATCTGATAGAATTTATCAAGTAGTAAAACGTATTTAAGACAAGTTTATTGTTGCTTCATTCTTCAATGAAGCAACAAAGTTTTCTTTGGCGTTTTACTATTTTTAAGACTAAAATTTAGTAGTATTGTGACTCTAAATTTTTATCATGATTAAACGCAATAAAGCTTCAATTTCTAAATGTATTCTTCACAAAGTAGGAAATAAATTTAATAGCACTAAAAATGCATTCTCTGAGCAAATCATAGACTTTGAAGAAATAAGTTATGATTTAATACTCCCCTATTTATTACGTCCATTTACTAGCCTTGCTGAATCTTATCGATTTAATCAC
Organism: Flavobacteriales bacterium 33_180_T64; assembly: GCA_002162685.1. Classification (GTDB taxonomy): domain Bacteria; phylum Bacteroidota; class Bacteroidia; order Flavobacteriales; family Flavobacteriaceae; genus Psychroserpens. Next base: position 214,314 of record MAAQ01000016.1, on the reverse strand, counting down.
CATGCCAATGTCGAGTTAAATGAAATAAATAGTTATGCCTCACAATTATTAAAAGATGACACCGATTTTGTAGACGTATCAAAACATATTGTTATGCATTTATTTGAACAATCAAATTCTGCACAAATAAAAACGGGAGATGTAATTGTATGCCAATTCCATGATATTCAATATGAAGACTATCAAACCGATGCCATTGGGATTTTTAAAATCGAAAACAAATCCCATTTCTTTCAAACGTATTTAGAAAATGGCAGTTATGATATTATAACTCAAAAGGGAATTGCAACAAAAAAAGTAGATAAAGGCGTATTAATTCTTAATGCAGCAGATGCTGAAGGTAAGATAGTATTAAGTGTTGATAACAATCAATATGATTCACAATATTGGATTAAAAGCTTTTTAAACATAAAATATCCAGATGACTCGAATCAACATACTAAGAATTATATCGAAATGTGCCGTGAATTTTCAAAAGAAGTAATGCAACCTCAATTTGGTGGACAAGAGCAAAGTAATTTCTTAGCAAAAACGGTTGATTTTTTTAAAGAAAATGAAATTATAAATGTTGAAAATTTCAAAGAAGAAGTCTTTGAAAAAGAAGACACCATTCAATTATTTGAAGATTATAAAAAAACATACGAAAGTGATCATAATATAGTAATCAGAAACCAATTTGATGTTTCTGAAGTCGTTTTAAAAAAACAAAAACAAAAAATTAAAACCGAAATAAAACTAGACACCAACATACAAATTAAACTAGATGTTGATGCACCTGATGCTTCTGCTGAATACCTAGAACGCGGTTATGACGATGAGAAAAAGATGCATTATTATAAAGTTTTTTTTAATGAAGAGAGTTAGTTACAATTCGCTTTTCCTTTAAGTAATTAAAAATAATCAGATTCTTAAACTAAATAAACTCGGCTTGAAAAAGGATTTTAAAGTGCTTAAGCAACTTTGCTTTAACTTCATTTTCGTCTACAGTTTCAATACCTAATTCAACATTTAGAGAACTCACTGCTTTCCCTCGAATTCCGCAAGGAATAATATTATCAAAGTAACCTAAATCGGCATTCACATTCAAAGCAAAACCATGCATTGTTACCCATCGGCTGGCACGAACTCCCATAGCGCAAATTTTACGAGCAAAAGGCGTGCCTACATCCAGCCATACACCAGTTTCTCCTGGACTACGCTCTGTTTTCAAACCATACTCGGCTAATGTAAGAATAATAACTTCTTCTAAAAAACGAAGGTATTTATGAATATCTGTAAAGAAATTATCTAAATCAAGAATTGGATAACCTACGATTTGTCCTGGGCCATGATATGTAATATCTCCTCCTCTATTTATTTTATAGAACGTAGCTCCTTTTTGTTGGAGTTGCGTCTTAGACAAAAGCAAATTAGATAGGTCGCCACTTTTTCCTAGAGTATAAACGTGAGGATGTTCTACAAACAAAAAGTAATTATCTGTTTCCAAACCAGCATCTTCGCGCCTATTCTTTATTTTAGTATCCAAAACTCCTTTAAAAAGAACCTCTTGGTAATCCCAAGTCTCTTTGAAATCTTTAGTGCCTAAATCTTTTAATTTTATATTTTTATTCAATGCTATTTATCTTCAAGGACAACTTCAAAATCTAGTAATTCTGGATCTTTAAGAACTGCTAAAAAACCAACCTCAAAAGTTACAACTTTTCTATCTTCGCTATATAGAGCACCTTCTTTAGAAAATGATTTAACAGGTCTTGGGAAGTGATAATTTATTTTATATTTTGAAGATCCAAACATCATAGTCGTGTCGCCTAAACTATCAATATCTTTTTGATGTTGTTCTTTATCTATAATCTTCGCAGATCTTTTAAAAGTTGTTCCATCGAAAGCATAATTCACATCAGTAGAACTACCAGAGCCCATTGAAGAAAAAGGGCTGGAAGCCGCTCCTCCTTTACCTTGTAAATTACTAAAACTATTCATTGCATTGAACATGTCTTGGAGCTCATTAGCATTTTGAAATTCGGTAGATAAATCAAAAACCATTTTTTTTGTTTCTGGATTCATAACCATATGCATTTTGAAATCTTCAAGCGCTTTTATTTTTTGCTGATCCTCAGCTGGTAATTTTGAAATACTATCTTGGTTTTCTCTTATAAAATCTTTAAAAACAATCGTAGAATCCATGGCTTTATCCATATCTGAATTCCCACTTCCTTCTCCCATTTCTCCAATCATTTGCATCATTTCGGAAGCATCCATTGAGAATTCCATTTCACCACTTCCATCTTCATTAATATAAATGTTTTCAGAAAATTGGCAGCTTGTTAATACTAAAGCACACGCTATTAGTGTAAAAAAATTTTTCATTTTTAAAATAATATTGAATTAGTAATGCAAAGATACTGTTTTATCTCTCAGGATTATTAAGAATTACTAGTGCTGCAATTACACCTGGAACCCAACCGCAAATCCAAAGTAAGAAAACAATAAAGACCGAACCACAGCCTTTTCCAATTACAGATAAGGGTGGAAAAATAATAGCGAGAATAACTCTCCAAAAACTCATAATTTAATTTTTTGATGATTAATGATGTAATTAATAGGACGTAATCTTAACCTATTTGTTACATCTCAATAATAAGATGGCGCACATTTCTTATTAAAAGAAAATATAGTAGTTTAGTGCTGTGAGATATTTTGTAATTATAGTCGCTTTTATTTTATTCGGAAACAATGCTGTTGCGCAGCACAATTTTAATGGTCACATTGATAATGAGCGCTGGCAAAATGAAGTGTATCTATCTGTGATTGAAGACTATCGTGCTTTAGAAGGCATCGATGACGAACAAATCATCACTAAAGTTATGACTGATGCTGATGGTTTTTTCCAATTTACTGGAAATCAATTAGACATCGAGCAAAAAATCTATAAGTTACATGTTGATAATTGTACCGCTTTTAATCAAGGGACAAACCATTTTGAAGGCCACTGTACAGACAGCAAGGATATTTTATTTATTGCAAAAAGCAAGGACACCATTATATTTCCATTATCATTTGATGCTCAGATGTTTTGTGATATTATTTCAAACAATCCTCAAACTGCAGCCTTTATTAAAATAGATTCTTTAAAAGAGGAAATGAAGTTTGCTTATTCTGAATTTAGAAGCAAAGCTAATAGGAAATTAAACAATAGAAAATGGTTTAAAACGCTTCAAAATTTTGGAGAGAACCTTAACGAACCTCTTGCCGAATTGTACATCTATTCATTTCTATCTGATCGAGGAAATCAATTTCATAAGTATTATCTCGAAGATTTAAAAGACAACTCGTACTACATTGAATTGTTAGAACGTCTTCAAAATCGTTATCCAAATTCAACCTATACAAAACAATATGAAGCTGAATTAAATTCAGATAAGTTTATTGTATCTCCAACAAAAGAGACTTCAACTTTTAATTGGACTTACATTATAATTGTATTGTTAACAGCTTCAGTAATATTAAACATTTGGTTTTTTCTTTCAGTAAAAAAGAAAAAAGTAAAACAGCATACCCAAGCTAAAAAACAGCTCACTAAACAAGAACAGAATGTGCTCAACTTTTTGCTTGAAGATAACACCAACAAAGACATTGCCGATGCTCTTTTTGTAAGTGTAAGCACAGTAAAAACTCATGTCAATAACGTTTATAGAAAACTAAATGTTAACTCTAGAGACGAATTAAAATCACTCTTTAACAACTAGTTAAAAAATTCAACCTAAGTACTAGTACTCTTTTCAACCCCCTAATAGATCCACTTTTTTCATTGTTATGATGATGTTTGCTATAGTATTAATCAAAAAAAACATTCATCATGACACATTTTACATGTATTAAAAATCAATCAAAGAACAACAGTTTAGTTCTAATTTTCACGTTATTATTTGCGTTATTATCTACTAGCTTAAGTTTTTCTCAAGAGCAAGCTAAGCACCAAAAAATTGGTGTACTTGCCTTTGAAGAAGAAGTCATAGACTACGGAACCATTCAACAACATGACAATGGTATCAGAACATTTAAATTTAAAAATAGAGGAAGAGCACCTATTGTAATTTCAAAAGTGAAAACATCTTGCGGATGTACAGTTCCTACCTATCCAAAACAGGCCATTTTACCAGGTGAATCTGCAACTATAGAAATAAAATATGCGACAAGTAGAATTGGAAAATTCTCAAAATCGATTATAGTAATTTCTAATGCAGATGATGGTCAAAAAAAACTACAAATTAAAGGGAACGTTATTGCTAAACAATCTAAAACTATAAAATAATCACTATGAAAAGCTCTTTAAAACTACTTATGATTTGCTTGTTTTCAATAACCATACAAGCACAAGACATTAATATTGAAATTACAGCTGATGGAGACTCTCCTTTTTTACTCGGAAAAATTGACAAATCTGGTTTGACTGGAGAAAATTACAACTCGTGGTTTTCTAAAAACTATTCAGATTACAATGTTAATAAAACAGTCATAGAAGCTATTTCTATCAAACTCAAGGACTATCAAATTAAATTCTTTATGGGAACTTGGTGCGGAGACAGTAAAATGGAAGTCCCTCGTTTTTATAAAATTTTAGAAGCTTGTGATTTCCCTAAAAAGCAATTAACTGCAATTGCAGTAAGCAGAAAACCATTCATGTATAAAAAAAGTCCACATCATGAAGAAGCTGGCTTAAATATTCATCGTGTACCAACTTTTATTTTTTATAAAGACGGAAAAGAAGTTAACCGTATTGTTGAGCACCCGGTAGAAACTTTTGAAAAAGATATTCTAAAAATCATAACAACAAATGATTACGAATCTAATTATCAAATTGTAACTAAAATAAACACTATTCTAAAAGAGGATGGTTTAAATGGCTTAAAAAAGCAAAGCCCAAAATTAGTAAAAGCTTACAAAGAGAAAACGACAAGTATGTTTGAGTTAAACACTTACGGTCGCATCTTGTATTCTACCAATAGAACTGATGAGGCCATTCAAGTTTTTAAATTAAACACAAAATTATTTCCAGATAACCCACGAACATATATGAGCTTAGCCAATACATTAGACATCAACGGATATTCAAAAAAAGCAATCAAAATCATTAAAAAAGCAATCAAATTATTTCCTGACAATAAAAATTTACTTGAAAACCTAGAAGCTTTAAAAACAATATAAAACCATAGACATTCATCAAGACCATTAGGTTTATAAAACCTGATGGTTTTTTACGTTAATTCTTGTAAATAATGTAATTTTGCACATCTAAAAATAGAATTAGCATGCAGCTTTCAGAACAAGAATTGGTAAGACGCGAGAAACTCGCAAAACTAAGAGCCTTAGACATTAATCCTTATCCCGCAGATTTATTTCCTGTAAATCATACATCCAAACAGGTAAAAGATAAATATGAAGACGGTAAGAAGGTTATCATTGCAGGACGCTTGATGAGAAAAAAGATTCAAGGAAAAGCTTCTTTTGGTGAAATTCAAGATTCTGAAGGTCGTATTCAAGTCTATTTTAACCGTGACGAAATTTGTCCAGGTGATGATAAATCAAAATATAATGAGCTTTTTAAAAAGCTACTTGATTTAGGTGATTTTATTGGAATTGAAGGGGAATTATTCACAACACAAGTTGGCGAAATAACGATTAATATCAAAGATTTTAAGCTATTAAGTAAAGCCTTAAAACCCTTACCACTTCCTAAAACAGATAGTGATGGTAATACCTATGACGAATTTAACGACCCTGAAATGCGCTACAGGCAACGTTATGCCGATTTAGTAGTAAATCCGCATGTAAAAGAAGTTTTTGTAAAACGCACAAAACTTTTTAATGCCATGCGTAATTTCTTTAACGACGCTGGATATTTCGAAGTAGAAACACCTATTTTACAACCTATTCCTGGTGGAGCAGCAGCAAGACCATTTATAACACATCACAATAGCTTAGACATTCCATTATATATGAGAATTGCTAATGAACTATATCTAAAACGATTAATTGTTGGTGGTTTTGATGGTGTATATGAGTTCTCTAAAAACTTCAGAAATGAAGGTATGGACAGAACACATAATCCAGAGTTTACGGCTATGGAAATCTATGTATCCTACAAAGATTACAACTGGATGATGGACTTTTGCGAACAACTTTTAGAACATTGTGCAATAGCAGTTAATGGAACTACCGAAGCAACTTTTGGAGAACACAACATTAACTTTAAAGCACCTTATGCTCGCGTAACTATGGCTGATTCTATCAAACATTTCACAGGTTTTGATATTACAGGTAAAACAGAAGATGAGATTCGTCAAACAGCAAAAGACATGAACATTGAGGTTGATGAAACCATGGGTAAAGGAAAGCTTATTGATGAAATTTTTGGTGAGAAATGTGAAGGCAACTACATTCAGCCAACATTTATTACAGACTACCCAAAAGAAATGAGTCCTTTATGTAAAGAGCATCGCGAGAATCCAGAATTAACTGAGCGTTTTGAATTGATGGTCTGCGGAAAAGAAATTGCTAATGCGTATTCTGAGCTAAACGACCCAATAGATCAGCGTGAACGATTTGAACACCAATTAAAATTGGCTGAAAAAGGTGATGATGAAGCAACCGAATTTATTGATCATGATTTCTTACGTGCTTTAGAATATGGAATGCCTCCAACATCTGGGATGGGAATTGGCATGGATCGATTAATTATGTTCTTAACCAATAACCAATCAATTCAAGAAGTTTTATTTTTCCCTCAAATGCGACCAGAAAGAAAACAGGTGGAGATGACCGAAGAAGAAAAAACTGTTTTTGAAATCCTAAAATCCAACTCACCAATCGATTTAAACAACTTAAAATCGCAGTCTGGTTTAAGTAACAAAAAATGGGATAAAACTATCAAAGGTCTAACATCTAAAAAGGTAGCCAAAGTGCTTAAAAATGATGATGGATTATTTGTAGAGATCATATAACGCAATAATTGTAAATACCTATAATTTTAGAATCGAGGCATTATGACTTTGAATCTGAAATTAAAACAAAATCGTAAGGCATATTTTCTAATTAAGATATGCTTTACGATTTTGGCGTTTATAATTAAAAAGCAATCTCTTTTGCGCAAAAAGAACCTTGTTTAAAAGTCAAAACCAATTTCATAACGAATTAATACTTTGTTAAAAAATATTTTTTATTACATTGCAATCGCTATAAATAAGAAATATCAACCCAAATGTTAAAAAAAATCTTACTCCTAGTCGTATTCGCTAGCTTTCTATTTGCATGTAATAACGATGACGATTTCGTTGCTGCTTGTGATAGTGTCACTAGTGTTTCATCAAATTCTATAACAAATAATGACGCAAACATCACTTGGGAAACCGCAAACTCATCAGCGATATATATCCTTGAGTATGGTGTTTCTGGATTTGCTATAGGCAGCGGAACCATTATTTCAGTTTCAAACACAACGACTGATCTTTTAGGATTAGATGCCAATACAACTTACGATGTTTACATTCAAACTATTTGTTCCGCAGATAATGTAAGTATGTATACTGATGTTTATAGTTTTACAACTTTAGCACCTGATGTGATTTCAGAATTTAGACCAACACTTTCAGAATTAAATCTATTTGCTGGGAGCCTTGGTGATTTAGAACCGTCTCCTTATGCTTTTTATTACGATTTAAATACAAAGCTATTTACAGATTATGCACATAAACAACGTTTGATTGCTTTACCTCAAGGCGAAAAAATGACTTATGATGGTGATGGTCTTCCTATTTTCCCTGACAATACTTTAATAGCAAAAACATTTTATTACAATAATGATGAAACCGATTTATCATTAGGTAAAAACATTATAGAAACTAGAATTTTAATTAAAACTGATGGCGCTTGGGAAACCGGAAATTACAAATGGAATGATGCTCAAACTGAAGCTGTTTTAGATACCGATGGTGCGGTTGTTCCTGTAACATGGATAAACACTGAGGGGGAAACTCAAAATGTTAATTACGAAATCCCATCAGAAACTGATTGTTTCACTTGCCATAGAACCTATACTAACAAAACGCCTATTGGGCCAAAATTAAGAACGCTTAATTTTGATATTGATGGTGTCAATCAATTACAAAGCTTAATTGATAATAACCTTCTAGATGGCCTAACAGATGTATTTACAGTTAACTCATTGCCAAAATGGGATGATACTAGTACATCATTAGACAGGCGAGCAAGAGCCTATTTTGATATCAATTGTGCACATTGCCATATTGAAGGTGGTTATTGCGAGGAACAATCTATTTTAAGATTGTCTTATGAAACACCATATGATGAATCTAACATCTTTGAAAGAAAAAATAGTATTGAAGCTCGAATTCAAAATACAATTCCAGAATACGGAATGCCTCTTATTGGAACGACAATTATTCATGATGAAGGCGTAGAAGTCTTATTAGCGTATTTAGACACATTAGAATAAATAAAATTAAAAATAATGAAAGCCACTTTTTAGTGGCTTTTTTTTTACTCTACATATAACTAATAACTATTAGTTAAAATAATATTAAAAATAAGCTGTCTTTTTTTATGCCATTGACAGATTCCTTATTTTAGGTGATTAATTTAAAAATCAACCACATTGAAACACTTTTCTATTAAACTACTTCTTGTAGTTTCAGTATTCTTTGTCGCTGTTTCTTGCTCGACAGCAAAAAAGGCAAGCAAATCAAAATCAGCTACAGCATTAGCAAAACCTCCAGGAAAAAAACCAGGAAAAAATGATCCTAAACCTTACAACAAGGTGATCACAAAAGATGCTAAAAGTGATAAAGGGCTTTTCACAGTTCATACTTTAAATGACAAGTACTATTATGAAATACCAGATTCTCTTTTTGATAGAGAAATGTTAATGGTAACTCGTATTTCGAAAACCGCAAACGGATTAGGTTTTGGTGGAGGAAAACAAAACGAACAAGTATTGCGTTGGCAGAAAAAAGGAAAGAAAGTCGTACTTCGCGTTGTATCTTACAATGTATTCGCTGCAGATTCTCTTCCTGTCAATGAGGCGGTTACAAACTCTAATTTTGAACCTGTACTCTATACATTCCCAATTAAAGCTTACAGTAAAGATTCTACAAGCATAGTAATTGATGCGTCACCTTTATTTGAAAAGGATGTTAAATCACTCGGATTACCTCAATTTAGAAGAACACCGTACAGAGTAACACGTTTAGAAAGTGATAAATCTTTTATTGAAGGCATTAAAAGTTACCCAAGAAATATTGAAGCTAGACATGTAAAAACATATGCTGCATCTAGACCTCCTTCAAACTGGAGCACTGGTAGTATTTCTATTGAAATTAACAACTCAATGATTTTATTGCCTGACACTCCAATGAAGCGTCGTTATTTTGACGAGCGTGTTGGATGGTTTACAAGTAACCAAACTGATTACGGGCAAGAAGATCATAAAAGTAAAACCTTAGAGTTTTTAGATCGTTGGAGATTGGAAGTTAGAGATGAAGATATTGCTAAGTTTAATCGCGGAGAATTAGTGGTTCCTAAAAAACAAATTATATACTATATAGATCGAGCAACTCCAGTAAAATGGAGAAAATATATCAAACAAGGTATTGAAGACTGGCAAGTAGCTTTTGAAGCTGCAGGATTTAAAGATGCTATAATAGCTAAAGATCCACCATCTATTGAAGAAGATCCAGAATGGACTCCTGAAGATGTTCGTTATTCTGTAGTACGTTACTTAGCATCTCCTATCCCAAATGCAAATGGTCCTCACGTAAGTGACCCAAGAACTGGAGAAATTATAGAAAGTGACATTAACTGGTATCACAATGTTATGTCTTTACTACGTGGTTGGTTCTTTGTTCAAACTGCTGCAATCAATCCTGATGCTCAAAGTCCTCAATTTAAAGATGAAGTTATGGGACGTTTGATACGTTTTGTATCTGCTCATGAAGTTGGACACACACTTGGACTTCCTCATAATATGGGAAGTAGTTGTGCGTATAAAGTTGAAGATTTACGTAGTGCCGAATTCACTCAGAAATTTGGAACAGCACCTTCAATTATGGATTATGCTCGATTTAATTATGTTGCTCAACCAGAAGACAAAGGCGTTGCATTAATGCCTAATATTGGTGTTTATGATAAATATGCTATTGCTTGGGGTTACAAACCAATTTTAGACAAAACTGCTGAAGAAGAAAAAATAACTCTTAACAGTTGGATAAAAGAACATGCTGGCGATCCAATGTATCGTTTTGGTCATCAACAAGTAGGAGATATTCACGATCCAAGTTCTCAAACAGAAGACTTAGGTGATGATGCGATGCTTGCTAGTGATTACGGAATTAAAAACTTAAAACGTATTGTACCAAACTTAATTAATTGGACTACAGAAGCTGGAGAAGATTATGATGACTTACAAGAGATGTATGGTCATGTTGTATCCCAATTTAACCGTTATATGGGGCACGTTTCTAATAATATTGGAGGTGTTTATGAGCATTATAAAGTAGCAGATCAACCAGGAGCTGTTTATACTTCTGTTGACAAAGATCACCAAAAGCGTGCTATGAAATTTATTCAAGATAATTTATTTACAACACCAGAATGGTTAATCAATAAAAACATCTTTGATCGTATCGAATACTCAGGTTCTATTGAGCGTGTTCGCCGTATGCAAGTACGCACACTAAACAATATTATGAGTTTAGGTAAAATGCAGCGTTTAACCGAAGCAGAAACTTATAATGGAAATGAAGCTTACACGTTAATTGAAATGATGAGAAATCTTCGTCAAGGGATCTGGAATGAGTTACGTAGTGGAAAAAAGATTGACACTTACAGACGTAACCTTCAACGTGCTCACATTGATAGATTAGCCTTTTTAATGACAGCTGAAAACCAAAGCGGAAGAACATTTAGCCCTTATGTAAAAGCGACAGGTGTAAATACTAGTCAATCTGATATTAGAGCAGTAGTAAGAGCCGAATTAAAAACATTACGTTCGTCATTACGTAATTCTCGTGGTGCTGATGCGCTTAGTAGAATTCACATTGCTGATGCCTTAGAGCGTATTGATGCTATTTTAAACCCTAATGGTTAAAATTGATATTAGACACTAATAAAAACAAAAAAGCTTCAGTTTATTCTGGAGCTTTTTTTATTATCATTACATTTCACTATAAATAGAATTATTGAACAGCCTAAACACAAAAGCTTTATATTATTGCCATACACATCCAAATCTTTTTCTTCAAAAAAGATGTAAAGAATGTCGTAGAGGCATGTGTCACACTTGCATTCACCATAACTTTAACTATTGTCAGAGTTGCTTATCACAAGCTTTTAAACTAGGCTCTCAACACAAAAATCAACAACAGGTATTAAGAATGTTTATTTCTGGAAGTTTTGCCTTTTGTATAGGTCTAGCCTATCAACTATTTATTTCAAAACAAATTGATTACACTTATCTACTACTTGGGTTTTGCATAGGGGTATCTATTCTATCAATATTTTATATATCCAAACGAACAGATGTGTTTTTAGAGATTAGCAAAGTTCCTTTTATTGGATGGAAGCTTGCTATTTTTGCTTTAATTTTAACAACCATATCTGGTGGTCCTTTTCTTTATTTTCTCTATAAACTCGTTTTAATAGGAAAATCTAGTTACCTAAAATATCAACAATAGAATTTCTGTAAACCTCAAATTCAATCAAATTATTATGACCTCCTCCTTCAATAGTAATAAAGGTTGTTAATTCTGATGGCGCCACATTTTTTAATTTTTCTGCAGAAGCATAAGGCACTACGCTATCATGAGTTCCATGAAAGATAGTTATTGGGCATTTCACATCAATAATAAATGCATTTGAAGGAAATGCATATTTCATTAATTTTTTAATAGGAAAAATAGGAAACCGATGTTTTGCGACATCTAATATACTGAAATAAGGCGTTTCTAAAATTAACTGCTTTGGACTATTTCTGGAAGCTAAATAATTAGCAATGCCTGTACCTAAAGAACGTCCGTAAAGCGTGATTTCATTTTCAGAATACTGTTTTAACAAATACTCATAACAATATTGAGCATCTTCATAAAATGCTTGCTCACTAAGCTTTCCTGTACTTTTTCCATAGGTACGGTAATCCATAATAAACACATCATAATTTTTAGCGACGAAATATTCAGCAATTGTTCCCCAACGACTCAAATCACCAGCATTTCCATGAAAATAAAGAATAACACCTTTAGGATTCTTAGTTTTAAAATGTAGGGCATTTATAGATACATCTTGAGCCGGTTTTAAAAATAATTCCTCATAAGGGGAATCAAATTCATATTGATAATCTTGAGATAAAACCGTTGGTAAAAACAACAATTTTTCTTGTAAAAAATATAGTGAAGCTCCAATCATAACATATAAAAGCAAAAGTACTGTAAGCACTTTTTTAAGCCTTCTTTTTAGTCGGTTTTGAGGTGTGAATGACATTAATACTTGTGGTTTCTAAATCGATGGTTTTGGGTTCTTTATTTAAAATATCATCTAACATACTATGATAAGATTCAAAGTTATTAAGGTTTTTATGTCCTCCACCAATAACTGTATGTAACTTGGTTAGTTTAGGGTTTACCTTTGATAATTTCAAACTCGTTTTGAATGGAATTAACTTATCATGTGTTCCATGAATAATATGAATAGGACATTGCACATATTTTAACCATTTGTAGGTTGGCAACGGATATTTCATCAATAATGACAATGGCATAAATGGTGCATATCGTGCCGTTACTTTAGTTAAACTATAATAGGGCGCATCAAGGACAAGCATTTTGGGATTGTTCATTGACGCTAGCTTTGCTGCAAAACCAGAACCTAGTGATCTTCCATAGAGAATAACCCGGTCTTCAGTAGTTTGTTCTTTCAGTTTATTATACACCAATTGCAAATCGCGTTTTATGGCTTTTTGAGAGCGTCTTCCTGTGCTTTTTCCGAAGCCACGATAATCGACCATAATTACATTATAACCATGTCTCGTAAAATCTACAGCAAATTTCCCCCAACCTTTAATACTTTTAGAATTTCCCTTGAGATATAATACAACGCCTTTACTTTCACCCTTTGGGAAAAAACGCAACCCATTAATAATAGCGCCATCGCGAGTTTCAAGATTATACTCTTTGGTTTCCTGATTTTCATAATCAAACTGAAAATCAACAGGCAACTTTTCAGGCTTAAACAACATATAGTCTTGTAAGTAATACAAGGCGACACTAATCGCAATATAAATAGCAAGAATTATAATAACTATAGACAACCAATATGGCATACAAAAGATTTTGTTGTAACAAGATAGGAAAAATTTACAACCAACTCATTATTACTCGTTTTCTACAAACGTCGCTATTGGAATGTCATTGATAAATACATTCTCTAAGACCGCTTCACCGTCTTTAATATATACTAGAGCATAGGTATTATTAGGTAACGAATCACGCTGCGCATCTCTATGTGCCACTTCGGCGTCATAGGCTTTACTTTCTTCCATATAAAATTCATTAAACGGAAAACTAAATCGCAATTCACTTGTGGATTCACTATACCAATCTGCTTTTGCCAAAACAAAATCGCCTGATTCAGGTTTTTCCAAACTTGCTGTTACGGCTTTAGCAAACCCTAAACTATCATTAGCAATTGAAATATAAACATCTTGTTTTCGGTGCCAGTCTTTATCTCCTACTTCTACGTTTCTAAGATCATAATTTAGATAGATATATTTTCCTTTAAAAGGATCTGAAGGGTCTACAGGTTCGGTTTTAAATTTATAGGCAATTCCCTGTTTTAATATCGATTCTCGATTAAAAATCATTTGCGCAGGAATGCAAAGTTGCACAAGCGCTAGAAGAACAAATAGAATAAAAATATGTTTCGTTTTCATAGATTTAGTTTTTTAAAGATTCAACATTAGATTTCTGTTTTTTAAGCATCATATAATTTGTAAAAAAGAAGCCTAAGCCTACTCCAACAAACAATAATCCTCTAATCACAAAACTCATATTAGTATCAAAAAACCGACATACTACAAGCGCTGTAATGATTAGGAGTCCGTAGTTTAAAATCCCAAAATGAAATTTATCGGCCCCAATTTTAATTGTGGTTACTCCTAAAACAAACACAATACAATTCACTATAATAGTTCCTACAATTGGAATATTTAATCCCAAAATATAAAGTATCGAAAACAGAATAAATATATACTGAAACAAGTTAAACTCTTTTAGCCATTTTCTTGAATACACAAAAAGTAATATGCCTAAATTAGCAACAAATAACACTATTGAGATATATGTCTCTTGAGTGTTTAAGAAGAATTCTTCTAAGTACCAAAACCCGTCAAAACTCATCGTAAGTAACATAATCACAATACCTAGAGACCCAAAAATGAGATATCCATTTTTTCGCAATTTTTGAGTATTAAAAAATGGAATCTTCCCAATATTATAAAAGACACTGAACAGCAAGAGGTACATTAAAAAGCCTAATTCTGAAGCATCTTGAACAAAAGCGCCAAGCACAATAGTTATACTTAATGGGAATAGCCAATTAAAAATAGACGTTATATTTGATGTTTTATGATGCTTTAACAAGTGGATATAATGTGGAATAATTAAAGCCATTATAACAAGATACAACCACGGTGTTTGATCTATTGTATAATACCCATAACCAAACTCAAAGGCATAAAATGTAGCAAAGACTATATTTAAAATGGCTATCGCATTTGATTTAAGTAGATATATCAACGGTAAGCTTAAAACAATCCAAGTTAATACATAGGCACTTAAATTGCCAGGTATATTATAAATTTGACTTACAAGTGCAATACTCGAGCCTATAGTAAAAAACAAAAATGTTCCAGAAGCTTCTTTCCAAGTGACACTTTTTTTCTTCAGAATAGAAAAGGCAACAAATAATTGACCAATAATTAATGGGAGAAATGCAAAAATGGTTTTTGTAATTCTATCAAAATTATCCCAATTATGAGCAAGAATGAGAATAATTCCCAAACCAACCAGTAGTGAACCCAAAACACCAAAAATGGCAAATAATTTATTAGGTGTGTTTTGCTGTCGCGAAAGGTAATAGTGTTCAATTTTTGAAGCGACCTCTTTTGAGATCACATCATTTTCCACCAAATCAGGTAGCTCTTTTATAAGTTTTGAGTTCATAATTTTAGTTTAAAAATTTTAAAAATACATCTGCAAAAGGATCTTGATTAACAACTGTATAATAAAACAAAGCCCCTAACCATCCATGACATAGCCCTAAAACATATAAATTTTTAGATTTCAGATAAATATAGCCATAAAATAAAGCTAAAATAAATGTTCCGATCATTAACCAAACAGACGGATAATGTACAACTGAAAACAAGATAGCGGTTAAAAGAATAACAGTAACTTTTCTAAGTTTAATAGTTTTTAATGTCCTTAAATTACCTGCAACTAAACCAATGGTTAGGAATTGCTGAACAGCTCCCCAAATAGGATATGTAATTAATAATGGTATAATATGCCAGGTTGGATTTAGAGTTCCTTGTACATAACCAATACCAATAAATGACACAATAGCTATAACAGCAAAAGGCAGCACTAATTTTAATACGGTTTTAAAATTATCGAAACGAAAACCCCAATCTTTTAAAACCAATTTATCTTTTTTAAAACGGTAACGCACATAAAGCGACCATAATAAAATGGCAATAATAACAAATGCTAACCGCCAATTGAGATAATCCATAAACACAAATTTACCAACACCTGTAAGTGCTACAGCTGCTATTTCAACAAATCGTACTTTATCTGAAATTGGTCTGGTTAAGCTAAAGTTTGAGAAGTCTGTTAAATACTTAGTGAGTTTTGTTTTCATATATATAGCTTTTTAAAAACCTTTCAGACTTCAAAAAAAGCCTGAAAGGTTTTGGGTAATCAACCCATCATCAAAACAAAAAAATCATATAGACGATAATTCCTTCAGCAATTCCTGTGATGATACTCATCCCTAAAATATCTTTGATTTTACTTCTCAAAAAGAAGACGACACTTAAAATAGCCATGATAGCAGCCAATAATATTTCTAAAGCTTCTATTTTAGAGAGTAAAAATGTAATTCCAGTAAATGCTACTGTAATTCCTGCAGTAATAAGACAAAATTTTATCATCTCATCTTTACTATAATTACCTTCTTTAAAACCTTTTCGCAAATCTCTAAGAATAGAAAGAATAAATAATAAAGGCACAACAGATAGAAAAGGTGCAAAAATAACTTTGATTCCTTTTACAATAGATAAATCATAATAAAAGAAAAAAGCGATTGCTGTAAAGGCTAATAAACCTGTAACAATTATGGATTGAAATGTAAATAACAATTCCCTTTTGTTCGCATTAGTTCTCGGTTTCGGTGATTGAATAATTGGATTCATAATTTTAAATTTTTGATGATTTTAATAGTTCAGTTTAATTAAGCGGTTAAAAAAAACACATGGATAGCTAATGAGAGTAATACACCACTTAAAATTCCGTTGACTCTCAAATTATTGTACAAAATGTAATTAAGCACATAGCTACTAATGGCTGTAGAGTTAATAAGGTGTGCAAAAATGAGATGATCTTCTAGAGTTTGACCCGTTAACCATTCTATAAGCTGCATACTTACGACCCCAATAATCACACTTACTACTAGTAAAATAGTTGCTGGTTTTTGATGTTTCAGTTTGTATTCATCTGTGTTTTGTGGTAAAAAATGCTCTATTAAAACAAAGCGCACAAAAAACAACATAGGTATTGGAAATAGGATAGATGCAATAATCTTTATAACATCTTTTAAGGTTTTAATTTCATCATATCCCAGAAATACCAAATAGATAAATACAACTACCGAAACTCCTGTAGTAATGACAAATGCCATATTTAGTTGCTTGAGTTTCATGATTAGAAACCTAAAGGAGTTACACTAGATATGTTTCTACTTGCTAATTGATCTACACAGTGATTATAGTTTTCAATAATCTCCCTTTGAATTTGTTTTGAGAATATTACTATGGCACTTATCGCGACTACAAATAGTGTGGTTTTAATAAATTGTTTTGTCTGCATAATTTTTTTGTTTTGTTGATTACACTACAAATGTGCGATAGCTAACCCAATTACAAAACACTGTTTATATTAAATACTGACGACTAAATTTTTATAATTACATTATTAATTACTATTTTTATTGAGTAAAATAATAATTAACTGACGATTAAATGACAGATTTAAATGCTATAATTTCAACCTTATCCTCGGAAGATGAACAACGTTTCATTAGTTATTTGGAAAAAAAGAATAAAAGGAATGACACTAAAAACATTCAATTATTTAAACTTCTAGCACAAAATGAGCTTCCGTCTAAAGCGATTTGCCAGGCCATTTATAGTAATGATAACAAAGTAGCCTATCACGCACTAAGAAAACGTCTTTACCAATCGCTTATAGATTTTATTGCCAATACTAATTTAGAGGAAGAGAACTCTGTAGACATGCAAATCATAAAATACATCTTAGCATCGAGAACATTCCTCTTTCATAAAAAACCTAAAATTGCTTATCAAATTCTTGACAAAGCTGAAAGTCTAGCACAAGAGCACCAGTTATTCCCCATTCTTAATGAAATTTACCATACCCAAATTCAGTACGCTTATCTAAACCCTACAATAGATATTGATCTATTAATTTCAAATTTCCGAAGCAATCAAAAACAACATTTCATTGAAGAAGAATTAAACCTTGTGTACGCTAAAATAAGACAAACATTAAATGATATCACGTATAAAGGGAAAGTGGTTGATTTTAAAACCATACTCGACAACACTCTAAAAGAACATAATATTAGTAGCACTAAATTATTATCATTTAAATCATTATATCAATTAATGACCATTGTCAGTCTATCTGCCTTTGTTACTAATGACTATTTAAAAATTGAGCCTTTTTTAATAGAGACTTATCAAAAAATTAAAGATTACAAAACCAAAGACAAGCAACTCGTATATCACATTCAAGTGGTTTATATGATTGCAAACGCTTTATTTAGAAATAAAAAATTTGAAGCATCATTACACTACTTAGAACTAATGAAATCGCTCATGCTACAACAGAGAAAAAAGTATGATTCTACATTCAACCTAAAATATTATTTACTAACGGCACTCAATTACAATTACAGCAATAATCAAGATCAAGCCATAAACTTATTAGAATCGGTGAAACAAACTAAGCATACCGATTTAGAATCGTTATTAGATATTCATCTAGGTTTGGTCATGTTCTATATTCAAAAATCTGATTTCAAAAACGCTAAAAGCATCTATTCTAAGTTTTACCATACTGATAAATACTATATAGAGAAAGCGGGTAAAGAATGGGTTATTAAAAAGAATTTAGCCGAAATCATTCTCTACATTGAATTGGGCGATTTAAATTTGGTAGATTCTAGATTATTAAGCTTTAAGCGCTCCTACTTCGACTACCTTAAACAAATTAACCAAGAGCGTGTTATCACTTTTGTTAATTTAGTTGTATTCTATTTTAAATATCCTGAAAAAATAACTTCAACCAATTTCAAACACAAAGTAGAACATGCATTTGATTGGATTGATGAAAAACAGGAAGATATCTTTGTTATGAGTTTTTATGCATGGCTAAAGAGTAAAATAGAATCCAAACCGCTTTACGAGACCACACTAAACCTAATTAAAAGAGCACAAACTGTTAATTAGTAGTTAAATTACAATATACTTTTAAACCTAATTCAAAATGCGAAGTCAAAGAGCTAACAATTTAAAAGTAATATATACTTAATTCAGAACACATTATGAAAAAAATAATT
The DNA here is from genome assembly GCA_002162685.1 of Flavobacteriales bacterium 33_180_T64. GTDB lineage: Bacteria > Bacteroidota > Bacteroidia > Flavobacteriales > Flavobacteriaceae > Psychroserpens. Next base: position 195,327 of record MAAQ01000016.1, on the reverse strand, counting down.
TTAATTGCAATAGCGTTCATCTCATTACAAGCTATAGCTCAAGACAAACGACACAGAGATTCAAAAGAAGGTCGAAAAGGAAACATGGAAATGATGAAAGACCTATCTGCTGAAGACATTGCGACATTGCAATCAAAAAAAATGACATTAGCATTAGACCTTTCAGAAAAACAGCAAATACAAGTAAAAGACATTCTTTTTAAGCAAGCAACTGTTAGAAAACAAAAAATGGAAGAGCACAAAAAAAAGAAAACAAGTGATGATGCAAAAAAACCATCAAAAGAAGAACGTGTTAAAATGATGAACGAGCGACTTGATAATAAGATTGAAATGAAAAAGCAATTAAAATCCATTTTAACCGCAGAACAATTTGAAAAATGGAAAAAAATGCAAGGTAGGCGACATATGAAAAATAAAGGACAGGAAAAAAGAAGAACGAAACACTAATTTTGGTTGATTGAGATAGTTTTTATTAAGAAAGCATCGATTTTTAGAGTCGATGCTTTTTTTTCTGATAAAAATCCTTAATTTTAAAATCTGTTAGAACTATTTACAACACAAAAACAATGAAAAAACTAATTACACTTTGCCTATTTACTGTAGCAATGCTATTAGGCACTCAAAACGTAACTGCACAAAACACTTTAGAAATTAATGCAGAAGCAAACACAAAAACTAAAGAACTTAGAAAAGTAATTAAGTTTGAACAAAACAAAATGCAAGATGTTTATAAAGCTTACCAAAATTATGGTATTGCTTATAAAAAAATCAGCGACAATGTAGAAGCAAATGCTGACCGTTTAGATAAGATAAATAACGTTTTTGACGAAACATTAAGTGAAATTTTGTCAGAAGAACAATATGTTAATTACCTAAACCTTTTTAGGAATATATAACACTACAATAAAAAAGCGACTTTTTCAAGTCGCTTTTTTATTGTTATAATGTTTGAGCAATTCTTTCTACCGCTCTAATAGTTTCATCTAAGTCTTCATAAGTCAATGCATCTGTAATAAACCATGTTTCAAAAGCACTTGGCGCGATATAAATACCTTCATTTAGCATCCCATGAAAAAAGGATTTAAAAGTAGCATTGTTACCTTTTGCAGCACTATCAAAATCAACAACCTCATCTTTTGCAAAATGAATAGAAATCATAGATCCTTTTCTATTAATAGTATGTACTACATTATAGGTATTCAATGCCTCAGCACAACCCTTATGTAAATAAGCTGTCTTTTCTGCTAATCGATCAAACAAATCATTATCATTATTTATTGATGTAAGCATCGCTAATCCTGCAGCCATAGCTAAAGGATTACCACTTAATGTTCCTGCCTGATAAACACTTCCTAAAGGTGCAAGATGATTCATAATTTCGTTCCGAGCAGCAAATGCGCCAACTGGCAAACCTCCACCAATCACTTTCCCAAAACAAATGATATCAGCATTGATCCTGTAAAGTTCCTGCGCTCCTCCTTTGGCGAGTCTAAAACCTGTCATAACTTCATCAAAAACAAGAAGAATATCATGCTCATCACACAAATTCCTCAATTGCTTCAAGAAATCATTTTTTGGCGGAATACATCCCATATTTCCTGCAACAGGCTCAATAATAACACATGCAATTTCTCCTTTATTAGCATTAATTAAAGCGCTTACATTATCAATATCATTATAAACAGCTAATAATGTATCTTTTGCTGTACCCTTAGTTACTCCTGGGCTATTAGGACTGCCAAAAGTTACAGCTCCACTACCCGCCTCTATTAAAAAAGCATCACTATGACCATGATAACAACCAGCAAATTTTATGATTTTCTCCTTCCCTGTATAACCTCTTGCCAAACGAACTGCACTCATACATGCTTCCGTTCCTGAGTTAACAAATCTAATCTTATCAACATTTGGCACCATTGAAACAGCCAACCCTGCAATTTTAGTTTCAATTTCAGTTGGCATTCCAAAGGAAGTTCCTTGTTTCACTTTTTCTACAACAGCATCTACAACAGGCTCATAAGCATGACCAAGTAACATTGGTCCCCACGAATTTATATAATCAATATAACGATTACCATCCTCATCATAGACATAAGCCCCTTTAGCTGATTTCGCAAAAATAGGCGTTCCTCCAACTGATTTAAAAGCTCGTACAGGTGAATTTACTCCTCCAGGAATAACCTTTTCAGCTTCAATAAATAAAGCACTACTACGTTGATATAACATACTAATTTGATTTTATAATAAGTATTTGACCTAATGAAAGGTTATTGTTTTTTAATCTGTTAATTCGTTTTAGCTCATCAACAGTCATATTGTATTTTCTAGACAATGAGTATAAAGTATCTCCTTTAATCACTTTATGATTTATTGATATGTTATTTTCTGGGAGATCTTTAGAAAGAGCCCTTTTACCCAAAACCACATCATCATATTTATCTAATTGATAACGCTCGATTAAACTAATTAATTTTTGTGGATATTTTTTGTCTGTTGCATAACCCGCAGATCTAAGCCCTTTTGCCCAAGCTTTATAATCATTAGGTTTGAGCTTAAATAAATTTGAATACCGCCCTCTCGTTGTTAAAAATGCTGAATGGTCTTCAAAAGATGTTTTAGCGTAATCATATTTCCTAAAACATTCTTGAGATCTATCATCATCATGATAAATCTTCTTACCTTTCCATCCATGACATTTAATTCCGAAGTGATTATTTGCTTCTACTGAAAGTCGCCCTTTTCCAGAACCAGATTCTAAAATACCTTGAGCCAAGGTAATACTTGCAGGAATCTTATACTTACGCATTTCATCCATAGCGATAGCTTTATAATTTAATATATAAAGTTCTGTTGAATTTAAATTAGAATGCTTTGGAACATTAGACGCCTCTGATGTGTTTTTTGTTTCTGAAGTTGTTTTAGGCTCAACCTCAACTTGCTCGGTTTTCGGTTTACTATTTTTCTTTTTTGTAACAACTTTCTTTTTAGAACCACAACTTAAAGCCACAAAGCTTATGAGCAGTACAACAAGTAATTTCTTCATAAATCTTAAACGATTAAAGGTCTGTTTTGTTGTTTTAATTTTTCGTTCATTCCATTAATACCCTGCAATCCACCTGTATGTATTGCTAATATTTTGGAATGTTTTGGGAAATAGCCTTTTTTAATTAAATCGTAAATACCAAATATCATTTTGCCTGTATAAATTGGATCTAACGGAATATTATGAGATTGTTTAAAGGCATTGATAAATGTAATAAGCTCATCATTAGTTTTCGCATAACCTCCAAAATGATAATCGGTAATTAATTCCCAATTTTTATTAGTTACAAATTTAGTGATTTCTTCTCGTAAAAAATCACCTTTCAATGCAGGAAAACCAAGAATTTTTTGATGTGGCAAAGCTGAATTTATTAAGCCAGAAATTGTACCTCCTGTTCCAACTGAACAACAAATAAAATCAAAATTATTATCGCTTACATTCAAAATTTCCTCACAACCTTTAACTGCCAACTCATTCGTACCTCCTTCTGGAATGAGATAAAAATTTTCAAATTCACTTTTCAAATTATCAATAAAATTATTTGTTGCTTTATTTCTATAATCAGCTCTTGTAATAAACTTAAAATGCATTCCACAATTTTTCGCAAAACTCAGTGTAGGATTTGTTTCTATTTTAGAAGTCAATTCCTCTCCTCTTATAATTCCAATAGTCTTAAAACCATATTCTTTTCCTACTGAAGCAACTGCTGCAATATGATTTGAGTACGCGCCTCCAAAAGTCAACAACGTATTGTTTTTAAGCTTTTTAGCCTCAACCAAGTTGTATTTCAACTTACGATATTTATTCCCTGAAATGTATGGATGAATCAAATATTCAGGCTTCACAAAGAGCTGATTATCAATTTTTAAGTTAAAAATATTGACTATATTAAGCATATCATTTAAAATTGTAATAATTAATTAAAAAAAATGTTAAAATTATTCATTTTTTTTATACATTGATACTTCAAAAGCTCCAAATCTATATTTAAATAACACTAACGAAATATCATAGCTATTTCTTGATAGCCTTATGATAAATCAAAAATATAGATTATGAATAAAAAAATACTTTTTTTAGCATTTACTGCATTTATATATTCTTCAGCTATTAGTCAGGTCGTTAATTCCAATTCTAACGACTGTATTCAAAAGTTCACAATAGAAGCAAAAATTGCTACAGGAAACAATCAACGTGTTAATGATATTATCATCTCATGGGATTTTAATAAAACTCCTAATACAGATCATCTAGAATTAAGTTTTCAAGTTCAACCATTAAATGCTTGCTGGAAAGCTCTTGAAGGCACAAACCGATCTAAAATTAGAACATTCAAAATTCCAAACACCTCTCAAAACACTACTGGAAGTCAAAAATTAAAATATAACGACTTGAATTGCAAATGTTTAAAATGGAAAGCAATAATAGTAGACCCAATCACAAACTGTCAAACCACAACCGATTGGCAATTTACTAGTTTTTTGTAATTAATAACCAGACTAGAACATGACGATATGAAAAAAATTACACACCTCATTATATTTTGCGCCTCAATAAATTTATCCTTTTCCCAAGGAACTGATATACTAAGCGCTGAACAATTTTGTTCTGGTACTACTCAACTAACATTTAATAATGTTTTTGGTGGAGCAAACGCTACTCCAGTTGGCTGTTTAGGTTCAATACCAAATGCAAGTTATTTCTTTATGGAAATTGATCAACCCGGAGATTTAATTTTCTCTATAGATCAAGAAAATAATGCAGGAACACCTATTGATGTTGATTTCATAGTTTGGGGACCTTTTACCGACCTCAATGATGCAAACACTAATATATCATACACCGACTGTCCTACTTGCCCTAACAATACAGCAAATCCAACGTTCTATCCATATGCTCCCGATTTCATTACCGATTGCAGCTTTAGCACCGCTGCTTCGGAAACCATGAATATTTTAAGTGCTACGCAAGGAGAAATTTACGTTGTATTAATTACTAATTACAATGGAGCACAAGGCACTATTAATTTCCAACAAACCGGAGGATTAGGCACAACCACTTGCTCAAGTCTACCTGTTTGTGGAAGCCATTATTATGATAGTGGTGGTTCAACAGGGAATTATGCAGGAGATGAAACAACCATTATATACCCCTACTTTGCTGGTGGAACAGTAACAGTAGATTTTACAACCATTGACATACCAGATACAGGAGATATATTAACAGTATATAATGGGCCAAATAATACCTTTCCTGTTTTAGGAACCATTACTGGCTTACCTTCATCATTTACCTCAACAATTGTAGGAAATCCTACAGGAGCATTAACCTTTGAATTTGCTAGTGACAACGATGCAAATGTTGGAACAGGGTGGATAGCAGACATAACCTGTACACCTCCTCCAACACCTCCTACTTGTGGTTCAACTTTTTATGATAGTGGTGGCGCAGCTGGAAATTACTCAGCAAATGAGCTTCAAACATATACGTTTTACCCAGATACACCTGGTGATGTTGTTACCGCAACTTTCATAGCTTTTAACATAGAAAATTGCTGCGATGATTTAACGGTTTATAATGGGCCAAATAACACATATCCTCTTTTAGGAACCTTTGCAGGAACGACAATCCCTGGACCTTTTACTTCAACTGATCCCTCTGGAGCATTAACTTTTGTTTTTGATAGTGATAGTTCTCTTCAGTATAGTGGTTGGGAAGCTAATTTAACCTGTAGCACGCCTCCTCCTCCAATTTGTGGTACAACATTTTATGATACTGGTGGAGCTGCTGGAAATTATTCAAATAATGAATTATTCACTACTACATTTTTCCCTGATACAATAGGTGATTTAGTTACAGCAACATTTACAGCTTTTGATACCGAATCTGGACTTGATGAATTAACAGTGTATGATGGCCCTGATGCTACATACCCATTACTTGGAGTCTTTTCAGGCACAGGAATTCCTGGTCCGTTTACATCCTCAGATCCAAGTGGCGCTTTAACTTTTGCTTTCGACAGTAACAATTCAACAACTAGTAATGGTTGGGCTGCCGATTTAACTTGTAATGTATCAACATTAACTTGCGGTTTTGTATTTTATGATAGTGGAGGAGCTGCAGGAAACTATACAGCTAATGAGCTAATTACGTCCACATTTTTCCCAGACACACCTGGTGATGCTATTACTGCTACATTTACAGCTTTTGATATCGAAGGCTGCTGTGATGAATTATATGTATATGACGGCCCTGATGCAACATATCCCCTTCTTGGGGTTTATGCAGGGAATTCAATACCTGACCCTTTTACTTCATCAGATGCTTCTGGTGCATTAACATTTGTTTTCGATAGTGATAGCTCTTTGCAATATAGCGGTTGGGTAGCTAATCTAACTTGTGCTCCTTACACACCACCTACCGTATGTGGCACAACATTTTATGATAGTGGTGGCGCGGCTGGCAACTATTCTAGTTATGAATTTTCTGTTACAACACTAACACCAGATATTATCGGCACTATGGCTACAGTTACCTTTACAGCTTTTAATTTAGAGACTTGTTGTGACGAACTTTTAGTATATGATGGACCTGATGCAACTTATCCTTTATTAGGAACTTTTGCTGGAAATACAATTCCAGGACCGTTTACATCTACCGATCCAAGTGGTGCACTAACCTTTATTTTTGATAGTGATGGTTCTGTTCAATATAGTGGTTGGGCAGCAGACGTAACTTGTGCAAGCACCTGTAATTTAAGCATTACTGATACTATTTATCCCTTAGGCGCTGATGATTGCACTCTTGATTACACCGAGTTAGTCGCTACAACTGGAAGTTCTTCATCAACTAGGGTTGATCTATTTACTGAAAACTTTAGTGGAGCAGGTTTACCTACAGGTTGGAATATTGCAAATGCAACCGCAAATACAATTTGGACAATTGCAACTTCTGCTAATGCCGGAGGCGCTGCTAACGAAGCAGTCCTAGATTGGAATTCTGCATTTGACACAGGGACATGGACTTTATCATCTCCTCAAATAGACATAACAGGAGGCACTAATTTACGATTTGAATACAGACAAGCTTTAAATCACTGGAGCGCAGCTTACCTTTATTCCGTTTACGCTGAAACATCCACAGACAACACGAATTGGACAATTCAAAACTCTGTTATAAATGTATCCAATGACATTCCAGCAACTGCAATGAATTTAGATATTTCAGCCCTTGATGGAAACACCACATTATATGTAAGATTTAGATTTACCGGAGAATCATTTGGCGTCTTTACTTGGTCAATAGATGATGTCATTATCTCTGCAGATGGAGCTCCAGCAACACCTCAAATAACATGGTCACCTACAACTGATTTATACACTGATAGCGGATTAACAACGTCATATATTGGTGGTTTTACAGATACAGTTTACGCTGCTCCTAGCGGAACACAAATCTATACAGCTACTGATCAAAACAGTTGCACAGATACAGCTACTGTAACGCACAATAAAAAAGTTTGGAATGGCTCCGTTAATTACAATTGGTATATCGGTAATAATTGGACACCTGCAGGTGTACCAAACATAAACAATTGCATAGTAATTCCAGATAATGGCACTGTACCAAATAATCCACTTGCAGATAAATCTCAAGTCCCTATACCATTACCTCCTCTGCCAGCCGAAGCAAAAAATCTAACATTACAAGCCAATGCATATTTAGAAATTGATACTAATACAGAATTAATAATTCAAGAGTGGGTCAATGTTCAAAATACTGGAATTTTAAACCTAAAAAGCAGTTCTAGCTTAATTCAAATAGATGATAGTGCTATTAATATAGGAGAGATTCATATGCAACGATCTCCTAATTTTGATGAAAGCGCTGTTGTTAGTACTGAGTATATTTATTGGTCCTCACCTGTTGCTAATTTTCAAGTCACAGATATATCGCCATCAGCAAATCATCTTTTTGACTGGACGCCATCTGTAGCTGGTAATGGTACTGGGAATCATGGAGAATGGTTTAACGCAACAGGTCCTATGATAAGTGCCACAGGGTATATCGTTAGAGGTCTTGCTGGAACGCCTACAAACATCCCTGCAACAGCATATCCAATTTCAAATAATACGGCAATTTTTAGTGGCGTTCCTAATAATGGTGTAATCACAAAACCAATATTTCACGGAGGGTATAATGGCGGAACTTATACTGGAATAGGAAATACTGCTACAAATGAAGATGATAACTGGAACCTTATAGGAAACCCATATCCTTCTGCTATTTCCGCAAATGCATTTACAAATTTAAACACCAATATTAATGGTACTGTTTATGTTTGGCCACATGACTCAACCTATTCAAATACAACTCAAGATCCATTTTATGAAAACTATGTTTATAATTATAATAGCAATGATTATATTGAACATAATAATACGGGCTCTAATCCGCCAGGTACAAGTGATTTATTTATTGGCTCAGGCCAAGCATTCTTTGTTATGATGAATCATAGTGCTACATCAGGCACTAATGTCACATTCAATAATAGCATGAGGCAAATACTTTCTAATTATAATAACAATACATTTTTTAGAACAAATGATTATGAGAATACTAATGATGAAAATACTATTGAACGACATCGAATTTGGTTAGACTTATTATCTCCAAATAGTATTACAAACACTATTTTAATAGGTTATATTGAAAATGCTACTGATAGTTTTGACCGTTTGTATGATGGTTATGATTTTAGTGAAGAAAACAATGCTTTTTATTCACTTATAGAAAATAAAAACGCATCTATTCAAGGAAGATCACTACCATTTACACAAGAAGACATAGTTCCTTTGGGACTTCTTATAAGTGAAACAGGGAATCATACAATAGCAATTAATACTATAGATGGTCTATTCTTGAACGAAAGCCAAAACATATATATAGAAGACACTGCGCTTAATATTATTCATGATATTCGTAACACTCCATATTCGTTTACTATTGATTCAGGAATTCATAATGACAGATTTATTTTAAGATATACAAATGAAACTTTAAGCATTAATTCTTTAGAAAGCAATGATAACATCATAATTAAAGCTCCAAATAGTGAATACATACAAGTAATTTCAGAAATTGACCTAATCGACACTATTAATATTTATGATATCGTAGGTCGAATTATACTTACTTCAAAAAACATTAATAACTTAGAATTTCTTTTAAACAAAACTAGACTTTCCGCAGGGTCTTATATCGTCTCAGTAGAACTGATTAATGGGAAGCAGAAAATTCAAAAAGTGATTTTAAAACACTAACTACATATACTTTATAAACCTAAAAAAAGGCCTTGATTTTAGATAGTTAAGGTCTTTTTCATTATCATATGCTTCGCTTTCAAATGAGATCTTCTTATACGCTTTTTTCCAATTTCTCAATGTGATTAGTCGTGTCAAAAATTCAATAGAATAAAATATATAAAAAGGAATAATCAATAACTCACGTTGTTGTCTTAAATGAATACGCTCATGATTAATTAAAATACTATCCGTTTTTAAAGCGTCGTATTTTAAAAAAATAAAAGGATAAATAGTTATCCCTGTATAACCTTTTGGTACCATATATTTAGAAATTAAAACCATATCCTTGAACAATCAAAAATCTTTCCAATTTACATTATCTTTGTAATATGAAGAAGATAATTCCACTAGAAGAGGGAGATTATTACTTAACAACTGAGGGCTATCGTTGCTTCACAGAACAATACCACTTAAAAAGAGGATACTGTTGTGAAAGCGGATGTAGACATTGTCCTTACGGTTTTAATAAAAATACTTTAAAAAAAAAGTAATGCCAATAACAACACTATCATTTCAGGAACAAATAAAAGAAGGGATACCTAATGTTTTACCAGAATCGAAACCTTACGATCTTTCTATAAACCATGCGCCAAAACGAAAAGCTATTTTATCTTCGGAAGAACAAAAATTAGCCTTAAAAAATGCGCTACGTTATTTTGACAAATCACAACACGAAACACTATTACCTGAATTTAAAAATGAGCTAGATACCTACGGAAGAATATACATGTATAGATTGCGTCCAGATTACAAAATACATGCAAGACCTATAAATGAATATCCTGCTAAATCTAAACAGGCTGCAGCAATCATGTTAATGATACAAAACAACTTAGACTATGCTGTAGCGCAACATCCTCATGAGTTAATTACTTATGGAGGTAATGGTGGTGTATTTTCAAATTGGGCACAATATAGATTAACAATGAAATATTTGTCTGAAATGACAGACGAGCAAACATTAACGATATATTCGGGTCATCCAATGGGTTTATTCCCTAGTCATAAAGAAGCTCCTAGAGTTGTAGTTACCAATGGCATGATGATACCTAACTACTCTAAGCCTGATGATTGGGAAAAATATAATGCTTTGGGCGTAACTCAATATGGACAAATGACTGCTGGAAGCTATATGTATATAGGCCCTCAAGGAATTGTTCACGGAACAACAATTACAGTCCTCAACGGATTTAGGAAAATAAAAAAATCCCCTACAGGAAATCTCTTTGTAACTTCTGGTTTAGGAGGAATGTCTGGAGCACAACCAAAAGCAGGTAATATTGCTGGATGCATAACTGTTTGTGCTGAAGTAAATCCAAAAATCACTCAAGTGCGTTTAGATCAAGGTTGGATAGATGAAAAAATCACCAATTTGGATAATCTAGTCAGTCGTGTAAATAAAGCTAAAGCAGAAAAAGAAACCATATCAATTGCCTACCTAGGCAATATTGTAGAAGTTTGGGAAAAATTTGATCAAGAAAACATTCATATCGACTTAGGAAGTGATCAAACATCACTTCATAACCCTTGGGCTGGCGGCTACTATCCTGTTGACATACCTTTTGATGAGGCTAACGATATGATGGCAAGCAATCCTAAACTGTTTAAAGAAAAAGTTCAAGAAACTCTACGCAGACATACAACAGCTATAAACAAACACACAGCTAAAGGCACCTACTTTTTCGACTACGGAAATGCTTTTCTTTTAGAAGCCTCTAGAGCAGGAGCCGATATTATGGCTGAAAATGGGATTGATTTCAAATACCCATCCTATGTTCAAGACATTATGGGCCCTATGTGTTTTGATTATGGTTTTGGACCTTTCCGTTGGGTTTGTACCTCAGGGAAACAAGAAGATTTAGCAAAAACTGATGCGATTGCTTGTGAAGTTCTAGAAGAGATAAAAAAACATTCTCCTCAAGAAATCCAACAGCAAATGGCAGATAATATTCAATGGATAAAAGGCGCTCAAGAAAACAAATTAGTAGTAGGCTCTAAAGCTCGAATTCTCTATGCAGATGCTGAAGGACGCATGAAAATTGCCGAAGCTTTTAATAAAGCAATTTCTAAAGGAGATATAGGTATTGTAGTTTTAGGTCGAGATCATCATGATGTGTCAGGAACAGATTCTCCTTACAGGGAAACCAGCAATATTTATGATGGTTCGCGCTTTACAGCAGATATGGCTATTCATAATGTTATTGGAGATAGCTTTAGAGGAGCAACTTGGGTAAGCATTCACAATGGTGGTGGTGTAGGCTGGGGAGAAGTTATTAATGGTGGCTTTGGTATGGTTATTGATGGTAGTAAAGAAGCATCGACTCGATTAAAACGTATGTTATTTTGGGACGTCAACAATGGAATTTCTAGAAGAAGTTGGGCACGAAATGATGAAGCTATTTTTGCTATCAAACGTGCAATGGAAGTAGAACCAAATTTAAAGGTAACACTCCCAAATATGGTCGATGATGATTTACTAAACTCGTTATAACCATTAAACAGGCATAAACATGAAAAAGTTACTCAAATTATTTCCAATTGTGATGATCGCTTTGATGATCTTATCTTGTAGTTCAGTAAAAACAGCTGCTGACTATGATAAGAAAGCTGATTTTAATAATTATAAAACCTTTGCTTTTTTCAAAACGGGAATCGACAAAGCTGAAATTAGTGATTTAGACAAAAAAAGAATCTTAAGAGCTATTGAAACAGAATTATTAGCTAAAGGCTTTACAAAATCTCAAAACCCAGATATCCTAGTAAGTATATTTACAAAATCCCAACAACGTGTTGATGTTTATAACAATAATTGGGGCGTTGGAACTTGGGGATGGAATGGCTACAGATGGGGAACTGGTGCTTGGGGATGGAATGGCCAACCTACTGTTTCTAGTAGATCTGAAGGCACTTTATTTATAGACCTTATAGATGCCAATAAAAAAGAATTGATCTGGCAAGGAATGGGAACAGGGTACCTATCAAAAAATACAGAAAAAAAAGAAGAGCGAATTAAAGAATTTGTTTCAAAAGTTATGGAGAAATATCCACCAGAAATTAAGGAATAAAATTAAGCACATTAAAAAAAGCATCAATACAAATGTATTGATGCTTTTTTATACTCATATCTCCAAGTATTTTAGACTTCATTTCTAAAACCTTACCTTTGCCGACTTTTAAGCGCAAGTATTATGATATTAGGTCAAACAACTAGAAAAAACTTTACCCAAAATCCAAAAAACGATATTCTTTCGGGATTAACTGTAGCATTAGCTTTAGTGCCAGAAGCAGTTGCATTTGCGTTTGTTGCCGGTATTCCTCCTTTAGTTGGACTTTATGGAGCTTTTATGATGGGAATTATCACAGCTCTTTTTGGTGGACGACCAGGAATGATCTCTGGAGCAACTGGCGCAATGGCCGTCGTTATGGTTCATTTGATTCAAAAAGGAAACGAAGTTGGACTTAATTTAGACACTCCAATGGAGAATCTAGGTCTGCAATGGCTCTTTATTACCTTACTATTTGTTGGTGGTATTCAAATTTTAGCAGGAGTTTTCAAACTTGGAAAGTTTGTTCGATTAATCCCACACCCCGTAATGATGGGATTTGTTAATGGCTTAGCTATTGTAATTTTTATTTCTCAGCTAGGAATGTTTCCTAATGCTGTACCAAAAGATATTTCTTTCCTCAATAATACTTTAGAATGGTTTTCGGCTTTATTCTTAAATGTTGCTTTTTGGAAAATGATGGCTTTTATTGGATTAACTATGGGAATCATGTTTGGTTTACCTAAACTTACCAAAAAAGTTCCAGCTGCGTTAGTTGCTATTATAGTCGTAGCATGCATCACCATTTTCGGAGGTTTAGATGTAAGCACTGTTGGGTCTTTTATAATTGAAAAAGGAGGAGAAGGCTTAGAAGGTGGTTTACCGACATTTCAAGATCAAATTTTTGGATTATTCAACACACTTGATGGTCATTTCTTAAGTACAATTCTACCAACAGCATTTATACTCGCAGCTATTGGTCTTATAGAGTCATTAATGACTCTAAACTTAATAGATGAATTGACAGAAACTAGAGGAAACGGAAATAGAGAGTGTATAGCACAAGGTGGTGCTAATATGCTCAACGGATTCTTTGGAGGAATGGGTGGATGCGCTATGATTGGTCAATCTATTATTAATGTGGACTCAGGTGGACGTGGTCGTTTATCTGGAGCCATTGCTGCTATTGCGCTACTTTGTTTCATATTATTTGGAGCGCCATTAATTGAACAAATTCCTATTGCTGCTTTAATAGGTGTAATGTTTATGGTCGTTATCGGAACATTTGCATGGAGTAGTTTTAGAATTATTAGAAAAATCCCACTATCAGATGCTATTGTTTTAATTGCTGTATCCGCCATTACAGTTTGGCAAGATCTTGCAGTTGCAGTTATTGCTGGTGTAATTATTTCAGCGCTAGTATTTGCATGGAAAAATGCTACCATGATTAGAGCTCGCAAACGTATTCAACCAAATGGCACTAAAACTTACGAAATTTGGGGACCACTATTCTTTGGTTCTATACAAAATTTTAATGCGAAATTTGATGTTAAAAACGACCCTCAGAATGTAGAAATAGATTTTGTAGAATCTCGTGTGAGTGATCACTCTGCATTAGAAGCTATTTTTAATTTAGTCAAAAAGTATCAAGCTGAAGGAAAATCTATAAAACTAAAACATTTAAGTGAAGATTGTAAAATGCTAATGCATAAGGCTAGTCCTAAATTTAAAGAAGTAATTATAGAAGATATTGACGACCCAAGATATCATTTAGCTGCCGACCCTGAAAAGTTCACAAAACCTCTTTCTGAATACACTATATAACAAAAAAAGCGACCATTATGGTCGCTTTTTTATTATAAACTAAAACGCTTAGTTCGCTATTTTCTTAAGATATAAATCGTATTGCTCATTAGTTAAAACATGTTGCAATTTTTGATTAATATATGTTTGCAATTTTCCTTTTTTAGCCTTCTTCTCTGCAGGATCTTTAATTGAATTAATACCATCCATTTTCTTTTCTACAGCAACAAAAATATCGTATATTCTAGTTTTTTGAGTAGCATTTAGTTTCGTGCTTCTCTCCAACATATTAATGACCTTCTCTGCATTCTTTTTCACAGAAGACGCTGTGTTTTTTACAGATAATTTTTGTTGCTCAACTTTTGTTTGAGCGAAAGACAATTGGCTTCCTGCAAATAAAAAACATGCCAAGCTTAATAATAAAAGTTGTTTTTTCATGATATTAGTTAATGAATTAAAGGTTCAATATACAACATTCAAAGAATTTATTTAAAATTAATTGTTTTAATAGTTTAATAATTGCGTAATCATATCTTTTACTTTCTCTGTAGAAGGAATCATCGTTTGCTCTAAAGTTGAGTTTAAAGGTATTGCTGGCATATTCTCACTACCAATAGTCATTACTGGTGCATCTAAATATTTGAAACATTCTTCTTGAATTTTCCCAGCTAAAGCTCTTGCAAAACTATTATTTGAAGGCTCTTCTGTAACAACCAAACACTTTCCGGTTTTTTTAACTGATGCCATAATTGTGTCTTCATCAAGCGGAAACAATGTTCTTAAATCGATAATCTCAATTTGATCTCGCATATCTAATTCTCCAGAAGCATTGTAAGCCCAATGCACACCCATACCATAAGTTACAATTGTAAGTGTTTCAACATCTTCTTGCTTCCAAATCTCCTGCAACACCCAAGCTTTACCAAAAGGCAATACATAATCTTCAGAAGGCTCTACTGAGGTTGCTGTTAATGTTCCAGGTACTTTTGACCAATATAAACCTTTGTGTTCTAAAATCACTACTGGATTTGGATCATAATACGCTGCTTTCATCAAGCCTTTTAAATCGGCTCCATTACTTGGATACGCAATTTTAATACCTCTAATATTTGTAATAACACTTTCTACAGAAGAAGAATGGTATGGTCCACCACTACCATATGCTCCAATAGGAACACGAAGAATCATACTCACCGGCCATTTTCCATTAGAAAGATAACAGCTACGACTTACTTCTGTAAATAGTTGATTAAGTCCAGGCCAAATATAATCTGCAAACTGAACCTCAACAATTGGTTTTAATCCAACCGCACTCATACCAACAGTAGAGCCCACAATAAATGCTTCTTGAATTGGCGTATTAAAGACACGGTCATCCCCAAATTTTTGAGCCAATGTTGCAGCTTCCCTGAATACACCTCCAAGTCGTCCTCCTACATCTTGACCATAAAGCAAACATTCTTTATGCTTTCTCATCAATTCTTCAACAGCAAAAAGCGCACAATCTACCATCACTACTTTATCTGCACCTTCAGGTGTACGCTCACCTTGTTCTTCTATAATTGGTGTAGGCGCAAAATCGTGCGTGAATAAATCTTCAGGCGTTGGATCTTCTTCTTTTAATGCCTTTTTAAAATCTGCTTTTACTTTGGCTTCCGCGGAAATTTCTATAGCTTCAATGTTTTCCGAAGAAAACCCATTATCTAATAATTGTTGTTTTAAGACAGGATAAGGATCACGAGATTTAGCTTCTTCTAAATCATCACGGTACCATTCCATTCGTACACCAGATGTATGATGATTTAATAAAGGCACCTTTGCATGAACTAAAAATGGCCGACGTTCTTTACGCATGGTTATGATGACTTTTTCAACGGCTTCATAACTCTCAATAAAATTGGCTCCATCGATAGTAATTGCATCTAAACCATGAAATCCTTGCGCATATTCAAAAGCATTTTGCGCTCTCGTTTCTTCAGCATTAGCTGATATATCCCAACCATTATCTTGTACTAAAAACAAAACTGGTATTTGTTTTAAGGCAGCCATTTGAAAAGCTTCGGCAATTTCGCCTTCAGTTACTGAGGCATCTCCCAAACTACACACCACCAAAGGTGGATCTATGACCTCACTCTTACTAGAATCGCTATGTGGTATTCCTTGTAATTCTTTATACTGCATTCCCATCGCTACACCTGTTGCAGGAATAGCTTGCATACCAGTCGCAGAAGATTGATGTGGGATTTTAGGCTTATCATCATCTTTTAAACTCGGATGACAATAATAAGTTCTTCCACCAGAAAAAGGATCAGATTTTTTCGCCAATAATTGCAACATCAAATCATAAGGTTCTAATCCGAATGATAATAACATCGCATCATCTCTATAATATGGAAATGCGTAATCCTGAGGTAATAACTGCATCCCTAAAGCAGTTTGAATCGCTT
The DNA here is from genome assembly GCA_002162685.1 of Flavobacteriales bacterium 33_180_T64. Taxonomy (GTDB): domain Bacteria; phylum Bacteroidota; class Bacteroidia; order Flavobacteriales; family Flavobacteriaceae; genus Psychroserpens. The sequence goes on along the minus strand of MAAQ01000016.1, from coordinate 178,625 downwards.
CATGACCTCTTGATGTGGCATGTACATATTTTGAAACTTGTTTGAAATTAGCTTCGTATAATTCTGCCATAGCTTTGGCAGTACACAAGTTAGAAAACCCTTTTTTTAATATCTCTTTATTCATAATTTATTATTCCTGAAAAAACAGGAATCAATTTTCATTTTTTATAATATCTTGATGGACTCCACACTAAATACGGAATGACAATTCAGTTATAGCACTCTATCAACATCAAATTGCTCAAAATAATCAGCAACACGACGCACAAAACTTCCGCCTAAAAACCCATCAACAACTCTGTGATCAAATGATAATGATAAGTACATCATACTTCTAATCGCTATTTCATCTCCTTTTTCAGTCGTGATAACTTCTGGTCGTTTTTTTATAATACCTAAAGCTAGAATAGCTACTTCTGGCTGGTTAATAATTGGAGTTCCCATGACACTACCAAAAGTACCAACATTAGAAATTGTAAATGTACTCCCTTGAATATCATCTGCTTTTAAATTATTCTCTCTAGCTTTAACAGCTAGTGCATTAACATCAGAAGCCAAGCCTTTTAAATCTTTTGTATCAGCATTTCTCACGACTGGAACAATTAAATTCCCGCTAGGTAATGCAGTAGCCATACCAATATTGATATCTTCTTTTACAATAATATTTTTACCATCTACTGAGGCATTGATATTAGGAAAATCTTTAACCGCTTTTGCAACCGCTTCTACAAACAATGGTGTAAAGGTTAAACGTTCTCCATATTTCTCTTGAAAAGCAAGTTTGTTGGCATTTCGCCAATTCACCATATTAGTCATATCGGCTTCAACATAAGCCGTTACATGAGGTGATGTATGCTTTGAATACACCATATGATCTGCAATCATCTGACGCATGCGATCCATTTCTATCACCTTTCCCTTTCCTTTGTCAAAATTTAACTGTGGAATACGATATGCTGTTGGATCTTGTTGTACTACAGATTGTGCAAATTTAAATGGTCTACCATCTTCTATATACTGAAAGACATCACTTTTCCGTAAGCGACCGTCATGGCCTGTTGCAGGAATTCTAGCCAATTCTTCAAAACTAATGTGATGTTCTTTTGCGATTTTAATAATTAATGGCGAAAAGAACGTATTAGAATTTGACACATTAAATTGTCCAGATGCAGCTACAGGACTAGGCTTTACTTTTTTTGATGTTTTGGTTTGCTTAACCTTTTTCTGATCTGTTTTATTATCAGTTTCCTTTTTAGAAACTGAAACCTTACCATCTGTTTTAATTATAGCAATGGTCTCTCCTATTTTGATGACATCATTGGCACGACACAAAATCTCTTCGATAACTCCTGAAACGTTTGAAGGCACTTCAGAATCTACTTTATCTGTAGCGACTTCTACAAGCATTTCATCTTCTTCTATAGTATCACCAACATTTTTAAACCATGTAATTATGGTTGCCTCAGTAATACTCTCACCCAATTTGGGCATTTTAAATTCAACTTTTGACATTTATATTAACTAGCGTTTATTCGTTTTTAAAGTTTCCATGTACAGGATCAGTCTAATATTTTAATATTAGTAACAAAATCATGAAACTTCTCAACATTTAAATTATAAGTATTTTGTGTTGCAATAAATTTAGCCAAGACAAAGTGAGTTTTCGTTTCAAAAGTCACATATTGGCAATCGTATATTGAGGTTCCAAACATTGCTTGAATTTTATATGCAATACCATTAATATTGTCTGCGGCATCCAATTCCTTTTTCATTAAAAATGTCCCCGTATTTAACTCATCTCCCATTTTTTTGTCTAGAATAAACACTTTATTGAAATGTTCCAAATTATTATTATACGCCTCTTTTTTAAACCATGAAAGACTTACTGCATTCTTTACATTATTAATATCTGGCATAGTTGCCATCCAAAAAACATCTAAATCCGATTTAACGATATTAGCCCATTTTGGTATTTCTACTTTAAATCCAATAGCTTCATTTACATACTCTAGTGCTTTATTTTCTTCTACAGCTTCCATTTTAGCATAAGTTCCATCTATATCAATTGGACCGCCAAAAACATTAACTGAATTTGAAATTTTTTTAATCTTATCTATTTTTCGCCCAACATCTTCATTACTATATGAGACCATCATAATGCCTGAAATAAAATCATTTACGACACAGTTTAAAAAGTAATAATTTGATACTCTTTGTGCTTCGATACTATTCTCTACATCTTTAAAAGCTACCTCAGGTATCTTATAGCTCCAAAGGTGAAATCTTTTACCATAATCATTTAAAAAGAGTTCTTCTTTTATTTCTAATTTTTGATTAAACATTTCTTCTTCTAAATAATCTACCTCGTAGATCATTGCTGCCTTTAAAACTTCAATTTCTTTTTCAGGCTTAGCTTTATTAGTATAGCTATTTCTATCATAATCACGTTTTAGAAATTGCACAAATTCATCTCCAATTATATAAGCGTTTTCAATTCCAGACGATTTAATACTGTCCCCAGGAAATGTAACTGTAAAATACGCTCCTTGTGAATTATCAACATATACAATACTACTGTCTAATTTTAAATATGATATTTCATTTTGAGCAACGCCAATCGCAACAAAAAATAGAGCTACTAATATCATTAATTTTTTCATTTCTTTAGTTTTAGATATAGAATTTACTTCTTCATAAAATCACGAAGCGTTTTATAAACGTCTTCTTGAACTCTCATAGTTTCTGGAACCTCTCTTAACGGTTCTACTTCTTTTAAACTTTCATGGCAGTCTGCAGGCAATTGCTGATATAACTGTGTCCCTTTCGTTTTCCATGCAATCAGATCATCACTCACTTCCTTTATCACTTTTGCTGGATTTCCAACTACCAAGCTTCGTTTTGGAATAATAGTTTCAGCTTTTACAAATGACATAGCGCCAATAATACTTTCATCTCCTATTTCAGCATCATCCATAATAACCGTATTCATTCCTATGAGACAATTTCTCCCCAAATTAGCACCATGAATAATGGCACCATGCCCAACATGAGCACTTTCTTTTAGGGTAATAGATTTTCCAGGAAACATGTGCACCGTACAATTCTCCTGTACATTAACACCATCTTCTAATATAATTTGTCCCCAATCACCACGTATTGCAGCTCCTGGTCCTATATAGCAGTTTTTACCAATAATGACATTCCCTGTTACCGCAGCCAATGGATGCACAAAACTACTTTCGTGTACTACTGGTGTGTATCCTTTAAAACTGTAAATCATTTTTATTTAAAGCCTTTTAATTTCTCTTTTGTAAACTCTGAAAGCACTAATCTCCCGCTAGTTTGTGCACGTTCAGCTAATAACTCGTCCCAATCATCAGTTCCTTTCCAGAATACTTTCTTCATTTCTAGCATAGCTTCAGTATTATAAGTACATAAATGTTCTGCTGTTATTTTTACAGCTTCATCAAGCTCTTCTGTACTTTCATATACTTGCGTAAACAAACCTTTTTGTTTTGCCCATTCTGCTGGATAAAATGAATTCGCATCTATGGCGATTTGCGACATCGCGCTTAAACCCATTTTACGTTCAATAGCAGGTCCAACAACAAAAGGTCCGATACCAATATTTAATTCACTTAATTTAATTGCTGCGAATTTTGTTCCCATACAATAATCGGTCGAGGCAGCAAGTCCAACACCGCCACCAACGGTTTTTCCTTGAATACGTCCAATAATAAATTTTGGGCATTTTCGCATGGCATTAATCACATTAGCAAATCCAGAAAAGAAAACTTTCCCTGTTGCTGCATCATTAATATTAATCAATTCTTTAAAACTTGCTCCAGCACAAAACGTTCTGTCTCCTCCACTTTTTAAAACGATTACTTTTATCGCTTCATTTTCTCCAGCGTCAGTAATTGTTTGTGCAAGTTTAGCTAATATATCTCCAGGCAAAGAGTTATGAGCAGGATGAAAAAATTCAATATATCCTACTTCGTTTTCTATAGTTTGTTTAACGTATGGTTGTGTCATAATTTATAATAATCCAAATTGTTCAAAATGATGATTTAAGTGCTTTCGTTCTAATAAATACCATTCATACCTATTTAATTCACCAAAAACCATATTGTTTAATTTAGCTTCAGGATTTTCTTTAAAATAATTTAAGTAAGCTTCTCTTTCCGTATTAAACTTTTCAATAGCAACTGCTAGGTTCTCATGTTCTAAATCAGCTAATTCTCCTTTTGGTAGTAATGGGAAATCTGACCCTTTTGGGAATGGTCGATAATTATATAAGCTATTATGCACTTTCTCTAAGATTTTTTCTGGTGTAGATACTTCGAAATCTTGAATTTCTCCAGTTGCGATTTTATAAGTAAACTCTAAATGCTCAATCATATGTTGAGGCGTCATAATTCCCCATTTTGGTTTTACCTCTTCGGTAAGCTTAGCTAAACATTCTTGAATTTTATCTTCAGTCATTTCGACTAGAGTTTCTTGTTTCTTTTGAACCATTGTTAAAATCGTTGCGATTGCTACGAGTTCGTCTTCGGCATCAAAAACTTCAACATACCATTTTACAATTCCGCTAGGATGCTCAGCAGAAGCCACATCACGATCTACTTTTTGTTTACAGGTTAATCTAACATAAACAGTATCATTATGATATAAAGGACGTAGGAATCTACATTCTTCTAATCCGTAATTCGCCGCTACTGGTCCTTTGTTTGGATACACGAATAATCCAGCTGCTGCAGAAATAATAAAATAGCCATGAGCTGTTCTTTTTTCAAAAATACTTCCATCTAACGATGTGATATCTGTATGTGCATAAAAATGATCCCAAGTCAGATTAGCGAAATTGATAATATCGGTATCTGTGAATGTACGTTTATGTGTTTTAAGAGACATTCCTGGCTGAATGTCTTCCCAATGGTATTTAAATGGATGTTGCTCAGCTTCTTTATATTTTGCGTTTTGCTGATAAATCCCTGTAATTTCTGTTATTGTTGTTGGTGAGCCTTGAATGGCTGTACGTTGCAAATAATGTTTAATACCTCGCATGCCTCCCATTTCTTCTCCTCCTCCAGCTCTTCCTGGACCTCCATGTACTAAATATGGTAATGGCGAACCATGACCTGTACTTTCCTTAGCACTTTCGCGATTGAGTACTAATATTCTTCCGTGATGACTTGCTGCATTAATCACATAATCTTTAGCGATTTTATCATCATTAGTAGCTATTGAAGAGACTAATGAGCCTTTACCCATTTGTGCTAATGTGATCGCCTCATCCAAGTTTTTATAAGGCATAATAGTACTTACAGGACCAAAAGCTTCACGTTCATGAATCACTGTATTTTGAAAAGGATGATCAGCTCTCAATAAAATAGGACTGATAAAAGCACCTTTCTTAGCATCGGCTCCTATAGTTTCTATCTTATCTAAATCACCATAAACAATTTGTGCCTCTTTAGACAAATCACTTACTGAATCTCTAACAGCCTGCACTTGCTGATGGCTAATTAGAGATCCCATTCTAACTTCTTTTAATCTTGGGTCACCAATAGTTACTTTATCTAAAGCTTTTCCTAACGAAATTTGAACATCTTCAACTAAATTTTCAGGAACGATAATACGTCTAATCGCTGTACATTTTTGACCGGCTTTAGCGGTCATTTCTTTTCGAACTTCTTTAACAAATAAATCAAATTCTGCTGTTCCAGGAACAGCATCCTCTCCTAAAATAGAAGCATTAAGAGAATCGGCTTCCATCGTAAATGGTACTGATTCTTGAATTAATCTAGGATGTGCTTTTAATAAACGTCCTATAGCTGCCGAACCTGTAAAGGTGACAACATCTTGAGACTCTACAGTATCTAAAATATTACGAACTGTTCCATTTATGATTTGTAAAGCACCTTCAGGTAAAATCCCTGAAGCTATAATTTCTCGCGCTACTGCCTCTGCTAAATACGATGATGAAGGTGCTGGTAGAACTACAGCAGGAACTCCTGCCATCCAGTTTACTGCACACTTCTCTAACATTCCCCAAACTGGAAAGTTAAACGCATTAATATGCACAGCGACACCTTTTTTAGGCACCATAATATGATGCGCCATAAAGCGTCCACCACGAGACAAATCAATCGCATCGCCTTCGACATGATAAGGTTGATTTGGAAACAATTTTCTTAATGATGCATTGGCAAATAAGTTACCAAAACCACCTTCAATATCAATCCAACTGTCAACTTTGGTCGCTCCAGTTCTATAACTTAGTTCGTAAAAATCGGCTTTCCTTTTTGTAAGATAAAAAGCTAACTTTTTAAGCATGTTTCCACGCTCTTGGAAGGTCATCTTTCGAAGTTGTTCACTTCCTTTTGTTCTTCCATAATTTAGGATTTCTGGAATATCTAAACCTTCAATTGCAATACTAGCAAATGCTTCACCAGTAACCGCATCATGAATTGGTACTCCTTCTTCTTTTCCTGTTGTCCAATGTCCTTGAACGTAATGTTGTATTTTATTCATAATAACTATTTATGCCATTATTCTTATTATTCTTCCTGTAATTTTTCCTTCAACACATTTCACATAACCATCTACAATTTTGCGCATTGGTACTGGTGTATTTCCTGGAAAATAATTTTTATATTTCTCATAAGCATCTTCAACTAAATCAGAACTAATCGTATTAATTCTAAGTCCATTTTCAAGTTCTAAAGCCACTGCTTTTACAAAAGAGTGAATCCCTCCATTAACCATTGCTGCACTCGTAGTCATATCAACTGGATCATCAGCTAAGATCCCAGTAGACAAGGTTATTGAGCCTTTTTCATTTAGATAATCCTTTCCAATACGAACCACATTAACTTGCCCCATCAACTTACTTCTAATTCCAATATAGAAATCATCTTCAGTAAGGTTTTCAAACTTATCCCATTTAGCATCTCCTGCTATTGAAACTATGGCATCAACCTTCCCTATTGATTCAAACATATTCTTTATTGAATTTGAATCAGAAAAATCAACAGTCACATCACCAGAACTTCTTCCAGCAATAATTACTTCATGCTTTTCTTTCAGTCTTTCAGTCACTTTTCTACCAATGGTTCCGTTTCCGCCTATGATTACTATTTTCACCTTATAATTTATTAGTATTTTCGTTTCTTATACTCTTTCAATAATTGCTGCATATCCTTGCCCAACACCAATACACATGGTAATTAATGCATATTTTTTATTTTGTTCTTGCAATTCTAAAGCCGCAGAATACGTAATTCTTGCTCCTGTCACTCCTAATGGATGACCAATAGCAATAGAACCACCATTTGGATTTAATCTTGGATCGTCATCTGCTAATCCCCAAGCTCTAGTACATGCTAAGGCTTGTGCTGCAAAAGCTTCATTAAGTTCAATAACATCCATGTCGTCCATAGTTAAACCAGCCTTTTCTAAAGCTTTATTAGACGCTTGCACTGGACCAATTCCCATAATTCGTGGTTCTACACCAACTACAGCAGAACTAACAATTCTAGCTAAGGGCTTTAGATTGTATTTTTTTACTGCATCTTCTGAAGCAATTATGGTTGCTGCTGCTCCATCGTTTAATCCTGAAGCATTTCCTGCTGTGACACTACCACCTTCTTTTTTAAAGGCTGCTCTTAATTTTCCTAAAACTTCTAATGAAGTTGTTGGTTTGACGAACTCATCTTTTGAAAATTGAATTGCATCTTTTTTACGCTGAGGAATCTCAACCGTAACAATTTCTTTAGCAAGCCTACCATTCTCTTGTGCTTTAGTTGCTTTCATCTGACTCCAATACGAAAACTTATCTTGATCTTCACGAGAGATGTTATATTTTTCTACAAGGTTTTCTGCGGTCATTCCCATACCATCAGTACCATACAATTTTTGCATTTTCGGGTTAATAAAACGCCATCCAAAAGTTGAATCATATAGTTTAGAATCACCTCCAAATGCTGTTGAAGGTTTAGCCATAACGTATGGTCCACGCGTCATATTCTCAACACCTCCAGAAATAAACACATCGCCGTCTCCTGCTTTAATTGCGCGATTAGCATGAATTATTGCTGATAGTCCAGAGCTACATAAACGGTTAACCGTTTCACCTGGAACTGTAAATGGCAATCCTGCTAAAAGTGATGACATACGTGCTACATTACGATTATCTTCTCCTGCTTGATTAGCACACCCCATAATGACATCATCATAAGCTTCTTTTGGAATATTAGGATTTCGTTTTACAACTTCTGAAATCACTAATGCTCCTAAATCGTCTGTACGCACAGCAGATAATGTTCCTTTATAATTTCCTATTGGTGTACGAACACCATCAATGATATATGCTTCTTTCATTTTTTGAAATTGAAATTAAAATTGAAATCGAAAATTGAAACTTCTATTTCAAGTCCATCTTCGAATTCAAATTCGTGTTTTACTCTTCCCAATCTTTTTGGGTTCTATATACAACACCTTTAAATAGTGCAACTAATTCTTCTCCTCGTTTGACTTCAATAATATTAAAACCTAATCTATTGTTTACTTTTTCTATCACCGATTCTGCTACCAAATAATCACCTTCATTTAACGCTTCAATATGATTAATGCTGGTTTCAATAGACACCGCATATTTACCGTGCGTATTTGCTGCAAAACCAAAAGCTGTATCTGCTAATGAATAACTAATACCTCCATGAGCTTTGTTCATGCTATTAAGCATTTCCTTTCTAATGGTCATGGCAACTTTACAGCGACCTATTTCACATTCTAAAATCTCAATACCCAACCATTGGCTGTATGCATCTTGACTTAACATCTTGTATGGAACCTGCTCTCCTTTCATTAAAAGAACATTTTGTTTTCTTTATTCATCTTACGTAATAACGGACTACAACGGTAACGATCTTCGTGATATTCGTTATATAGCTCATCTAATTTAGATACACACCAATCGATACCTTTTTCATCTGCCCAAGCCAATAAACCTTTAGGATAGTTTACGCCTTTAGTCATCGCATTATCTATATCTTCTGCTGTCGCAACATTTAAAAACAGAGCATCTGCAGCTTCGTTAATAAGCATTACTAATACTCTATCGAATATTTGCTGTGCTAAAATAGCATCCTCTTTTGGAACTGGTTTTACAGCATTTTCTGAATAATCATAATAGCCTTTTCCTGATTTTCTTCCTAAATAGCCTGCTTCTGAAAAACGTTTTTGAGTAAATGCTGGTTTATATCTAGGGTCAAAATAAAAGGCTGTAAATACGGTTTCTGTTACAGTGTAATTAACATCGTTTCCAATAAAATCCATCAATTCAAATGGTCCCATTCTAAAACCACCCAATGTTTTTAAACTCCAATCGATGGTTGCAAAATCGGCAATCCCTTCTTCATATATACGTAGTGATTCGCCATAAAATGGTCTAGCCACACGATTCACAATAAAACCAGGTGTATCTTTTGCAACAGCCACTACTTTTTTCCAATTTGAAATAATTTCGACTGATTTCTCTAAGACTTCTTTAGATGTTTGAATTGCAGGAATCACCTCAACCAATTTCATTAAAGGTGCTGGATTAAAAAAGTGAATTCCAATACAACGCTCTGGCTTTTCTAATGACGCAGCTATTGATGCTATTGATAAACTAGACGTATTAGATGCGATGATACAATCATCTACCACATAACTTTCTAATTCTGAAAAGACCTTTTGTTTGATATCTAGATTTTCTATAATCGCTTCAATAGTAAGATTTGAATCTGATAAAGCCTTTAAGTTATTTACATAAGAAATATTAGACTGGATTCTCGTTTTCTCTTCGGAATCGATGCGCCCTTTTACAATAAGACGTGCTAATATTTTTTCTAAAGCAGCTTTTGCTTTATCTAAAGCCGCTTGATTAGTATCATATAATTTAACTTGACAACCAGCAGTGGCAGCAACTTGTGCTATACCGCTTCCCATGGTTCCTGAACCTATTACTCCAACTCTATTTATTTTTGATTGTGGATTATTGATTGCGGATTGTGGATTTTCACTCATATCTTTACTCGACATCTATTTTAAGATTTTAACTTATTTGATGCAGTTTTTATACTTACTACAAATATTGAAATTAACTCATTATTTTCATTTGATAGTTTTTCTAACAATTCTAAGTTAGTAATCAAATTAGCACCTTTCATTATTTTTAAATTAATAAAAGATTCTCTTAGCTCTTTTAAACAGATTTTCATTTTATGAAGAAAATCTCTTGTTGACTCTCCACTTCTAGCTTCACCATAATTTAAAGCAGAAGAAGTTGCAGAGCGGATCAGTTGTTTTGCTAAATGCTCAGAAGCAAATGATTTATTTATTTTTTCACATAACAAAATTACATCAATCGAGAATTGTGTAAGTCTTTCTTCTAATTGATTTGGTTTCATTTGTATTCTTTATTTAATTCAAAAATCAACAATCTTAAATCGTTAATTAGTTTCCTTTAAATTCTGGTTTACGCTTTTCTATAAATGCAGCAACACCTTCTGCATAATCTTCACTTTGTGCTGCTTCGATTTGCAATTTAGACTCCAGTGCTAATTGTTGTTCTAGCGTATTAGTCATAGATGTATTAAACAATTCTTTAATCATACCTAAAGCTTTGGTTGGCATATTGGCTAACTTTAAAGCCAATTTATTAACATCGCCTTCAAAATTTTCTAAAGGGATAAGCTTATAAATCATACCTAAACGTTCGGCTTCTTCAGCTCCAATTTTATCGCCTAACATCGCTAGAGCTAATGCTTTTTGAAAACCAATAAGACGTGGCAAAAAGAAAGTTCCGGCACTATCAGGCACTAAACCTATTAAACTAAAAGCCTGAATAAAACTTACTTTTTCGTGTGCAACAACAATATCACAAGCCAAAGCAATATTTGCTCCTGCTCCTGCTGCCACACCATTTATAGCACCTATTATTGGTTTTTTTATAGCACGTATTCTTGTAATGATTGGGTTATAATGCTCTTCAAGGATTTTCTTAAATCCAGGATTCAATTCTGGAGACGTCACTTCTTTTAAATCTTGTCCGGCGCAAAATGCTTTTCCGCTTCCTGTAAGAACGATTGCTCTAACATTATCATTAGATTCACAGTCATCCAAAATAGATTGAAGACTTAAAGCCATTTCACGATTAAAGCTATTAAAGACTTCTGGCCTGTTGAGCGTAATGTACGCTACTTTATTTTCAATTTTTAATAGAATTGAATTATTGCTCATACCTTATTTATTTTTTAATGTCCATTTTATTTTGAAACAAAACGAACCAAAAATTCAAATTTTCTGTCAACCTATAGTAGGTTACTTATTCTATTTTAGACCATTTTTGCGTTAGCGATTGAACGGTCTGTTTAAGCTCTCCTGATGATTACAATCAGGAAGCGAGTAGTGAAAGCGCGACCCTTTGGGTAACGCTATACTTATTTTAAACATTTAAAATAGTCGAATGGTTCTTGGCAATCTTCACATTGAAATTGTGCTTTGCATGCTGTTGACCCAAACTGACTTACTAATCGTGTATTTTGAGAACCACAATTGGTACATTTCACCAAACGTTTTCCTTCTAACAAAACACCTTTATCTTCTTCTGCTTCTAATGGCGCAGCTATACCGTAATCTTCTAATGCTTGTCGTCCTCTTGGCGTTATCCAATCGGTTGTCCAAGCTGGATGCAAGATTAATTCTATTTCAGAATTATATCCAGCATCTTTTAAGGCGCTTTTTATATCATCACCAATAACATCCATTGCTGGGCAGCCACTATATGTTGGTGTTATTTCTACTTTTACAATGTCATTTATAATAACTGCAGAGCGCACAACTCCCATATCCATGATTGATAATACTGGAATTTCAGGATCTGAAACTTTCTCCAGAATTGGAATTAAGATATCGTCTATATGTTGTTTTTCTGTTACCATTTTTGAATCTTCTCGCTAACTTTGTTATTCCCTATCAATGAAAGCACATTTACAGTTCTATAACACTCGATGTGATATTGTTAATTAATTACCATTTCATATTTGGATACGTGCGTTGCATATATTGTAAATTGCTTAATATAAATCCTAAATGTTCGGTATGCATACCCTTTTTCCCTCCTTTTTGAAAATATTTTGATTCGGGAGTCTCAAGCGTTGCTGCTTCTAAAATTTCATTCACTCTTTTGTAGTAACCCTCTTTTAGTTTAGTAACATCAACACCTATACCTTCAGAAACCATTGTTATATCAGCTTCTGTTTGATGAAATAATTCGTCTGTATACGTCCACAAATCGTTTATAGCATCTTGCATTTTTTGATGACTCTCTTTTGTTCCATCACCTAAACGTTTAATCCAATCTGAAGAAAAACGTTCATGATAACTCACTTCTTTAACACATTTATTTGCAATAGCCGAAAGTGTTAAATCTGCACTTTTTTGCAATTCGGAAAGAAATGCTAAATGATACACGTCAAATAAAAACTGACGCCCTATGGTATAAGCGAAGTTTGCGTTTGGTTGTTCTACTAACAGTAGATTAAAATATTCACGTTCTTTGCGAAGCATTGCGATATCATCTTCTGTTCTATCATCTCCTGCTATTTTTGCAGCATATTGAAAATAACTTCGTACTTGTCCGAATAAATCTAACGAAATATTAGTGCAAGCAATATCCGTTTCTAAACTAGGTCCATGACCACAAAGTTCCCCTAAGCGTTGTCCTAGAATTAAAGAATTATCAGCGATACCAAGTATATATTTATATAAATTTTCTTTCATGCTTACTTTCCACGAAAGTGGAACTGTTTTTTAGTTAAACATTTAATTTCATAAGTTTCCCGTTCTCACGAGAATTATTATTTGAGCACAGCTCAAATTACATATGTTTTACTTCGTCTGGTAAATCATAAAATGTTGGGTGACGATACACTTTATCTTGAGCAGGCTCAAATAATTCACCATTATGTTCAGGATTTGATGCTGTAATATGTTTTGACTCTACAACCCAAATACTAACACCTTCGTTACGTCTTGTATAGACATCACGCGCATTTTCTAAAGCCATTTCTGCATCTGTAGCATGGAGACTTCCGAAGTGCCTGTGTTCTAATCCGTTTTTACTTCTTACGAAGATTTCCCAAAGTGGCCAGTTTTTTTTATTAGACATATTTTTTAGTATTGAGAAGTGAGTATTGAGAAGTGAATACGTTATCTAACACCTCACAACTATTAACCTCACTTCTATTTTAGACTGCTTGTTTTTCTTTTCTTTCTTCTTTTTTTTCAGCGTGTGCCATAGCTGCATCGCGAACCCATTCACCACGTTCCCAGGCACCTACTCTTGCTTTCATACGCTCTTTATTCATTGGGCCATGACCTTTAACAACTTGCCAAAACTCGTCCCAATCAATCTCGCCAAAATCATAACTTTGACGCTCTTCATTCCATTTTAAATCTGAATCAGGAATTGATAATCCTAGAATATTAGCTTGAGGAACAGTTTGATCAATAAATTGCTGACGTAATTCATCATTAGTTTTACGTTTCAATTTCCATTTCATAGATTGTTCTGTGTGTACCGATTTATCATCTGTAGGACCTAACATCATTAAACTTGGCCACCACCAACGATTTAGCGCATCTTGTGCCATTTCTTTTTGTTCCGGTGAACCGTTAGCTAATTTCAGCATGATTTCGAAACCTTGTCGTTGATGAAAACTTTCTTCTTTACAAACACGAATCATGGCTCTTGCATAAGGACCATAAGAGGTATTACACAATGGCACTTGATTAATAATTGCTGCGCCATCAACCAGCCAGCCTATAGCTCCCATATCTGCCCAAGTTACTGTAGGATAATTAAAAATACTTGAGTATTTTGCTTTCCCTGTATGTAATTGATCATACAATTCGTCTCTAGAAACGCCTAAAGTTTCACAGGCACTATATAAGTATAAGCCATGCCCTGCTTCATCTTGTACCTTAGCAAGCAAAGCGACTTTTCGTCTTAAAGAAGGTGCTCTACTTATCCAGTTTCCCTCAGGAAGCATACCAACAATTTCAGAATGCGCATGTTGCGACATTTGTCTAATATGTGTTTTACGATACTTTTCAGGCATCCAATCTTTAGGTTCGATTTTTTCATCTCTTAAGATACGTTCATCGAATTGTTTTTCTAAACTTCTAATTTGCTCTTCACTCATTTTCTTAAGCTTTTAGCTATTGGCTTATAACCTTTAGCAAATGGAACTTATTTTTATTTTTCTATATATTTTGTATTCTTACCTTCTCAGGAATAACAAATCATTTATACGTCGAAATCAACGACTACTTTTTCAGTTGTTGGAACTGCTTGACAACTTAATACTAATTGTTGCGAGACTTCTTTTTCGTCTAAGGCGTAATTAATTTTCATTTCCACCGCACCTTCAACAACTTTACATTTACAGGTACTACAAACACCTCCTTTACAAGCAAATGGCAAATCGGCTCCAGCTCCTAAAGCAGCATCTAAAATATTATCATAAGCTTTAGTCATTGTGAATAAGAACTCTTTACCTCCATCTAAAACAGTAACTTCAACACCTTCAACGTTTTGTTTTGACAAACGCTCTGCTCTTTTAATATCTTCTTCTGAAAGCCCTGTAACAAACAATTCATAATGCACTAAATTTTTAGGTAAACCAGCATTTACTAAATAGTCACTTACATAATTCACCATTTTTTCTGGACCGCAAAGAAAAACTTCACTAGTATCAGGAACATCGATAAATGTTTTTGTTAGCACCTTCATTTTATCATCATCAAATCGTCCATTAAACAACTCAATATCTCTACGTTCTTTGGTTAAGAAATAATAGATTTCTAATCTTCCAAAAAAGGTATTTCTAAGCTGTTCTAGTTCTTCTTTAAAGATAATGGATTTTGCAGTTTTATTAACATAAAAAAGTTTACATGTTGCATTTGGCTCGGTGTAAAGATGTGTTTTAATCATTGACAATACAGGAGTAACACCACTTCCTGCGGCAAAAAACAAATAGTTTTTTGCTTCTTCAGGCTTAACAGACACACCAAATGTTCCGCTTGGAGCCATAACTTCAATGTCATCTCCTGATTTTAAGTGATCATTTACATAAGTAGAGAACTTTCCTCCGGGAATTAGTTTAACAGCTACTTTCCATTGTTTATCTATAGGACTTGAACATAATGAATATGAGCGACGAACATCTTCGCCATTAATATCGGCTTTTAAAGTAAGATGTTGTCCTTGCCTAAACTCAAATTGACTCTCAAGTTCTTTAGGCACATGAAAAGTAATTACCGAACAATCACTAGTTTCTTTATATATATCTTGAATTTTTAATTTATAAAATTGAGCCATATGTGTTCTTTAAATACCAAACTAACAATTGTTAGTTTAATGAACAAAGATACAAAATATAATTCTTAATTAGTCGTTAATTCCGTAAATGAGAACCTCACTTAAGCTATTCGCTAAATCGTTTGCGTTAAGATCTTCTTTTTTAGGTATCCATAGATAGAGAGATCGCAAAGTAGATAACATAGAAAACATAATCACTTCTGGATTACTATTCTTAATTTCTGAATCCAAAACACCTTGTTCTATAATTGCTAAGAAATTAGCCTCATACTCATTTCTAAGTTTTAGATAATAATCTAATTGATCTTCGAGATGCATCCAATCATTATTTAAAGACGCCATTCCGTTGGTATTATTAGCAGTAATATTAACATGTAGCTCAACAATATGCTTCAATTTATTTATACTTGTTGCTTCAGAATTAATAATACCTTCCATTCCATTTGTAAATGCTTCAGCAATAGAAATAATAATGCCTTTTAGAATCTCTTGTTTAGAATTGATATGATTATAAAGACTAGCCGCTTTTATCCCCATAGCTGTTGCCAAATCGCGCATAGTTACAGCGCTGTATCCTTTTTCTTTAAAGAGCTCTGCCGCTGTAGTTATAATTTCGTCTTTACGTGTTTTTTGTTTCATTGGCACTAAGATACATATTCAATTTAAACTAAATATATTGAGACAGCCTAGATTTAAAAGCATTTTTTAAATTCATAACTTTGTAAGGTTTTATAGCCAAAACCATCTAAACGTTTTATGAATACAGAAATAGAAAATAATCCACTAATCGATAGACTTCCACCACATTTAAAGCAGTTTATAAAACCACAAAACTATGATGATTATTCTCCAATTAATCAAGCAGTTTGGCGTTATGTGATGCGTAAAAATATATCTTATTTAAGCAAGGTTGCTCATCACTCTTATTTGAAAGGGTTAGATCTGACTGGAATTTCTATTAACACCATACCAAACATGTATGGTATGAATCGAATTTTAAAAAATATTGGATGGGCTGCAGTGGCTGTTGATGGCTTTATTCCTCCAAATGCTTTTATGGAATTTCAAGCTTATAAAGTATTAGTAATTGCCTCAGACATAAGACAATTAGAACATATTGAATACACACCTGCGCCAGATATTATTCACGAAGCCGCAGGTCATGCTCCAATTATTGCAAATCCAGATTATGCCGAATATTTAAGACGGTTTGGTGAAATTGGAGCAAAAGCAATTTTGTCTTCTCATGATAATGACATGTATGAAGCAGTAAGATCACTTTCAATTTTAAAAGAAGCCACGCATTCTACCCATAAAAAAATAGAAGACGCTGAAGCTTTAGTAAATGAGCTTCAAAATAAAAAAGTCCCACTTTCAGAAATGGCAAAAATCAGAAACTTACATTGGTGGTCTGTAGAATACGGATTAATTGGCACTATTGATAATCCGAAAATTTATGGTGCTGGCCTATTATCATCAATTGGAGAAAGCAAATGGTGTATGACAAATAAAGTTGAAAAACGTTTATATAGTATTCATGCAGCCGAGATAGAATTTGACATCACGAAACCGCAACCACAACTTTTTGTCACTCCTGATTTCGCATACTTAATGGAAGTTTTAGAGGAATTCTCTAGCACAATGGCTTTGAGAAAAGGCGGATTTAGAGGGTTACAAAAATTAATCGACTCAAAAAAAATTGGAAGTATTGAGCTAAATACTGGTTTGCAAATTTCTGGTGTTTTTACTGAAATGATAACAGATGAAGACAACAATATTGTTTTCTTTAAAACTGAAGGCCCTACTGCTTTAGCTAATCGAGAAAAGGAACTTATAGGTCATGGAAAAAATGCTAATCTAAATGGCTTCAGTTCTCCTATTGGAAAACTCAAAGGCATTAGCTTAGCTATTGAAGATATGCGACCTAGGGATTTAAAAGCCTATAATTTTTACGATGGAAAACGCATTTCTATTGAATATGAAAGTGGCATTACCATTGAAGGTTTAAATGTTACGGGAATACGGAATGTTTTTGGAAAATTAATCCTCATTGAGTTTGAAGATTGCACTGTTCAGTACAAAGACAACGTTTTATTTTCTCCAAATCAAGGTACATTTAAATTAGCCGTTGGATCATCAATTGTTTCAGCTTTTGCCGGAGCTGCAGATTATAGATCCTTTGACAATCTATATCATGTTTCAGAAACTAAAACCACTCAAAAACAAAAAGACAATACTACGTTACAATTAGAATCTCTTTATAAAAAAGTAAATCAACTTAGAGACATCTCTTATAATGAAGAGGCTATAAAAACTATTTTTGATACGTTATTTAAACATCATAATTCTGATTGGCTTTTAACATTAGAGTTGTATGAATTAGCAACAAATAACGACTACCAAATAAGTCAAACTATTTTAAGTCACTTAGAAGATTTAAAACACAGGAAACCCAAAATAGCTCATTTAATAGAAAATGGGTTAGAATTAATTACAAAATAAGTATAATGTATGGGACTTTTAGAATTCATTTTTGGTGTTAAAAAAAGACAAGTAGAACGCTATTTAAAAAATGGAGCTATTGTTCTCGATGTTAGGACACAACGCGAACGGGATAATGGTCATATAGAAAACTCAATCCATATTCCTCTTGATGTTCTAATTCATCATGTTGATGACATCAAAAAACTAAAAAAACCAATTATTGTTTGTTGTAAAAGCGGTGTGCGCTCTGCTAAAGCTGCAAAATTTTTAGTCTTAAACAATATTGATGCTATTAATGGCGGAGGCTGGATAACTGTTAAAAATAAACTATAACTTTATTTTTAGTAATTCTTCTGAAGATTTTATAGGACTCTCATTATACTGCAGTGTCCATCCTAGTGAACTTGTAAGGATATAAAATTTGGCAAGCTCGCTAATCAATCTATTTTGCGCATTCGATTTTAAATCTGAAGCTTCAATTTTTTTCATCAATGATTCTCGTACCGTGTCTTTAATAGCATTATAATCTTTAGCTTCAAATTGATTGAAAAAATCGGCTTGAATATCATAATATTCAAAATCTGGACTAATTTTTATCTCTTCTTTTGGAATACTTACAATACGTAAAGTTTTAGTCAACTCATCAATCTCATATTCTATTTGACTTAAATCATAACCAATAGTTACGTCGGCATTTACAATTACAATAGCCCGTTTTTCAGCTTCAAGCAAATCACCAAAAACGGTTTTGGAGTTTTTATAAGTATAGACTTCACTAAAATGCCCTTCTGTAACTACTAATTTACCTACATTTTTCACTTGTTCTTTTATAAGTGCTGTATGCTCTTGAAGTATAATCCCATCTTCTTTTTTCTCTCCACAATATTTAAAAGTGAACAAAACAATTAATGTAATAACAACTCCAAATAGTATTTTTCGCATATGCCAATTTACATAAAAAAACATTAGTTTTCTTCGACAGTTGAAGCCTAACTAATATCATTCTCTATTGAATTAACAGCTTAACAAAAATAGCAACTATAAGAGACTACGATTTTAGAGAATCCATAGCCAATGATTAAATATTTACTTTTTTTTGAGTTCTAACTTTTCGGCAAAATAATCACAGAAATCTTTCATAGTAGCTGTCATCTTTTCATCCTGAGTTGCTCTGTGAAATGTATTGCTCATTTCGACTAGTGTTTGATGAAAAAATTGTTTCATTTCATCAACAGGCATATCTTTTGTCCAAAGATCAATGCGTAAAGTTTCTTTGGCTTTAGCATCCCATACGGTAAGCATCATTGCTTTTGCTTCGGCATTAGTAATCCCGCCATCTTTGGCAGTCCAATGTAGTTTTTCTGGAACTCTATTATCATCTAGCTCGATGTTAAGTTCTATTTTAGAGGTATAGTTATTTGCCATTATTTTGGTGGTTTATAATTAGATTTATTAAATATTTCAACGACGTCTTCTTGTAGCATCTCTTTAAGAGAGACCTCATTATTTTTCATGTAAGATTTCACAATTTGCCAGCCTATATATTGCCCAAGTCTACCTGGAGTTTGAGCATCTAATTCTAAATAAAATTTAGAAAATGGTGCATCAGCAATAAATCGTGCTGGCAAACTAGTATTTGTATCATATAACATTTCGTGTTCTACAAAATGAGTCCAAACCATATCTTCATTAGCTTTAGCAAAATCAAACTGCTCTTCAGAATATCCTATTTTCTCAGCATCTGTTTTAAACGGAATCATTTTATCTTTAAAATACAATTGCTTTCCGAAGAAAATCATTTCATCCAATAATGTCCTTCTTTTAAGCTGAAAAATTTGTTCCTCACTATAGGCTTGTGCTAAATCTACAACGATCTGAGAAGGTTTCATATTATTAGACAAGTACTTTTGTATGCCAGAATAAAATTCATGATCACTCCCTAAATAATTATCAATTGCAATAACAACTACTGTATCTGTAACAACTAGTTTTTCTCTATACTTGACAAAATTTGTTAATGTAACAACTCTGGGTTCAGCGAAAGTTTTATTATAATATTTCAAATGTTGAAAAAGAGCATGAAGATCATTTGTTATATCTTTAAAATCACCAAATTTTTCATGAGTAGCCTTATTCAAAAGGAGTTGATTAGTATCCTGCATACGTTCAATCCAAAGTGAATCTGGAATTCTTTTAGAGAATAGAAAAGGAAATGTTGTTTTTAATTCAGCTAACCCTTCTGGTTTTGCGTTTGCAAATGCACGATCAAAACGCTCTACAATAACGTTAGTTTCAATTTTTAAAATTTTATTTTCTACAGTATCTTCATCTTTACAACTAAAAAATGCAAGCAGAATAAAGCTGAATATTGCTATTTGTTTCATAGATTTTATTTATAAAAACTTAATCTAAGTAAATTTTTATTACTAACGCGATTACGTTATTTTTGTTACACAAAGGTACTATTATTAGACAAAAACTCATTAAAATGCAAACAGAAAAAGTTGTTGATTATATTGTAAACTGGCTAAAAGATTATGCTATAAATGCAGGAGTAAGAGGATTTGTAATTGGGATTTCTGGCGGAATAGATTCCGCAGTAACCTCTACGCTTTGTGCTAAAACAGGACTAGAATTACTTTGTATTGAAATGCCAATTCATCAAGCTGCAAGCCATGTTAGCAGAGCTAAAGAACACATTAACCAATTAAAACAACGATTTCCGAATGCAAGAGACACCAGAGTTGACTTAACTCCTGTTTTTGAAGAATTTAAAACCGAAGTCATACTTGAAGGCAAACAAGCTACTGTAGATATGGCTTTAGCAAATACAAGAGCAAGACTAAGAATGACTACTTTATATTATCACGCTGGACTTTTAGGACTTTTAGTGGCAGGCACAGGAAATAAAGTAGAAGATTTTGGTGTAGGCTTTTACACTAAATATGGTGATGGAGGTGTCGATTTAAGTCCAATTGCAGATTTAATGAAATCTGAAGTATATGTCATAGGAAAATACCTTAAAGTTTCTGAATCTATAATGAATGCAGCACCAAGTGATGGACTATTTGGTGATGCTAGAAGCGATGAAGACCAAATTGGAGCATCGTATCCGGAATTAGAATGGGCAATGCAAATGAAAGATAATGACAAAACCGAGCATGACTTTGAAGGACGCCAAAAGCAAGTGTTTCAAATATTTATGAGATATAATCGCTCGAATACTCACAAAATGACACCTATTCCAATTTGCGAAATTCCTAAAGAATTAAAATAATTATTGAGTTTTCTTCTGAAAAATGCTGATTATATTGTTTTTTTTACTAAATTTGCAACGCAAATCTCCACATCCTTGAATTTATTTAAAATAAGTTCTGGTATCCAATACTAACCAACCAATTAATTATGTATTATGATCAAGGTACTAGTCGTTGACAACCATCCCATTGTAACTACTGGATTTCAATTATTGTTTAAAAATCATGCAGATATCCAAATTATCGGCACTGTCGGAAGTGGTGTCGAAATTTTTGAATTTGTAAGACGTCATGATGTTGATGTCATTATTTCAGAAATCGAACTCCCTGAACTCAATGGAATTACAGCTCTTAGAGCTATAAAAAAAGAACATAGCCACATTAACATCATCATGTTTAGCTATCATCCTGAAGAAATCTACGCAATAAGCACAATTAAAGCCGGAGCTTCTGGTTATGTATCTAAATCTGAGTCAATAGATGTAATTATTAAAGCCATTAAATTAGCACACGAAGGTGAAATTTACTTAAGTGATAAAATGTCTAAACATCTTAATTACAATGACACAAAACAGTCTAAAACTAGAATATACAAGCGCTTGTCAACTCGAGAGGTTGAAGTTTTAAAACTGTTATCATCTGGTAAAAAGAATAAAGAAATCGCTCAAGAGCTTGATATTAATGAAAAAACGGTAAGTACATACAAGGCTAGGTTATTTAAAAAGCTGAACGTTACTAACCTAATTGATTTAGTTAACCAAGGAAAGCAGCTAGATATAACCTAGACTTTTCCTCCAACGACTTTACCAAGTTTTCTTGAGAGTAGCATTTTTAAGCCTAAATAATCTTTTACGTCCTCTAAAATACTTCTAGAGTCTGTATCGTTTCGTAAGGTATCATTTTGATATTCAGCAACCTTTTTATCAATTAGATAACATCGTAATGTTAAAATAGTTTGCGTAACTAATTGAGCAACTGTATGCTTTTTTTCTTTTGGAATAATCTGATTACGCTCCCAATCATGCAAACTATAACGTTCATCATTCATCAAGATAGTTGTAACATCATTTGCTAACTCCTGATCAAGTCTATTAACAAAATTCTTTGTAGAAAATTCTGGATCCTGATGAAGTGTATCTATAATTGCATAATACAGTAATTTAAAATTAGCATTAGAAAACTGCATCTCATCTTCTTGCAAATCGAGATATATTTTCTCAAAAACTCTAGCTTTATGGACAACAGGTTCTAATTGAAGCTCTCCATCATCAGTTTCTTTTAAAATTAAGTCTTCAAAATTTTCATTCTCAGTCCCATAGAGCAATAAAATCTCGATTATCTTTCGCTCTAATTCATATTGTAAATCAATTTTTGGTGCCTTAGCTTCTGGTTTTACAATCTCAAATGCTTTTTGCTGTGACTTAAAACTTTTATTTGTTTCCTGAACATCCTTTTTATCAATTTGGGCAAGTGTAGTAAACAGTACCTCTTCACTTATATCCATAATACGAGAACACTCTTGAATATAAATCTCTTTTTTAATTTGATCAGGAATTTTAGAAATACTATTCACGATATCTCTAATCGTTTCAGCTTTTTTTATGGGATCATTATTAGCATCTTTAATTAACAAAGAAGCCTTAAATTGAATAAAATCTTTAGAACTTTCATTGAGGTAAGTTGTCAACTCTTCAAGCGTATTTTGCTTTGCAAAGCTATCAGGATCTTCACCCTCAGGAAAGCTACAGACCTTAACATTCATTCCTTGCTCTAGAATCAAATCTATCCCGCGAAGTGATGCTCTAATTCCTGCTGCGTCACCATCAAAAAGTACTGTTATATTATTTGTTAGCCGATTAACAAGTCTAATTTGCTCAGGTGTTAATGCTGTTCCAGAAGACGCTACTACATTTTTAATTCCGGTTTGATAAAATTGAATTACATCTGTATATCCTTCAACCAAATAACAATTATCCTCTTTAGCTATAGACTGTTTAGCATGGTAAATTCCGTAGAGAATTTTACTTTTATGATACACTTCACTCTCTGGAGAATTCAGGTATTTTGCTGCTTTTTTATCAATTTTTAAAATGCGGCCACCAAAGCCTAAAATACGCCCACTCATACTGTGAATAGGAAACATAACACGACCTTTAAAACGGTCAAACCTTTTTTCAGATTTAACAATGGTTAGTCCTGTTTTCTCTAAAAACTCTAATTGATATCCTTTTTTTAAAGCATCATCTGTAAAAGCTTGCCACTCGTCAAGAGAATATCCTAAATTGAATTGCTTTATAGTTTCATTTGTAAACCCTCTTTCTTTAAAATAACTTAAACCAATAGCTTGACCTTGGTCGGTTTTAAACATAGTGCGTTCAAAGTAATCTTTAGCAAACTCATTAACTAGATACAAACTTTCACGTTCATTAGCTTCTTGCTTTTGCTCGTCGGTTTGTTCGGTTTCTTCAATTTCAATATTATACTTTTTAGCAAGATATTTTATAGCTTCAGGATAGGTGAAGTGTTCATGCTCCATCAAAAACGTGACTGCATTACCGCCTTTTCCACTGGAAAAATCTTTCCAAATCTGCTTTACAGGAGACACCATGAAACTAGGAGAGCGTTCATCACTAAACGGACTCAAGCCTTTAAAATTACTTCCTGATTTTTTGAGTTGTACAAAATCACCAATCACTTCTTCTACGCGAGCGGTTTCAAATACTTGTTCTATGGAGGATTTTGATATCAATTTACGACATAATTATAGGATTCAAATTTAGGGTATTATTAGGTAACAAAAAAGCTCCACTACTAAAGTAAATGAAGCTTTTTAATTAGGCATATAAACAGACTAATCCAAATCAAATCTAAATCCCATTGAAAGGTTATGTTGATCAACCGTCTGATCTTTAAATACAGGACTTAAATCATATTTGGCATAAATCCCTAAACTACCATAACCGACATAAGCACTTAAACCATATACAAAAGGCGACGCATTATAACTCCGTCTAATCTTTTCTTTAACACGATCTCCATCTTCTTTAAATCTCAACTTTTGTTGCGTTCCAATATTAAAACCTGCATAACCTCCAATCCCAACTTTAAAATGATTTGATGTACTATATCTAAAATAGTCTTTATGCTCTATTTTTTTAGAAGGTCCAAATTCGAAATGAAGAGGAAACACAAGGTTTGTGATTCTAAATTCCGATTCTTTTAATTCACTAGGAAAAATTTCTAATGTCGTTGTATTTCCATTTTGAACAAAATATTTATCATTTTTAGGTGTTAGCTTATTCCATTGAAAAGAAAACCCATATTTTAAACGAACCGCATTTGAATTTTCAAATAATCGTGTTTTCCACGCATGTCCTAACTCAACAAAACCTGAACTTAAAAACGTATAGTCATCTCCTATTTTTTGTCCTTCCCCAATAGCATTATTAAAACCTATTGCAAAAACAAAATCGCTAGTGGTACGTTTATCATATTTTCTCGGTTTATTTTTAGAATTAAATGTCAAGCCAGTAAACTTCCCTATACTAACCCCAAAACTTACAGATTCATTATCATCGTCTTTATAATCTGCATCATTTCGCTTCAAAAGCTCAATCTTGTTATCAATAATAGCTAAACGATTTTCAATATTTAAAGCACGTTTTTTTGCAACTTCTTTTTTGAGTTGTTCAGCTTCTGCTTTAGTAATCTCACCTTTATCTAGACGTTGATTAATAAACTCCACTTCTTTTTTTAAAAATTCGCGTTCTTCCTCTTGAATTGTACTCTTTAGGTTTTGTAACGTTGTTATTTTATTACTAATTTTCTCATTAGTAATTGTATCTGTTTCTTGTTCTTGAGCATTCACATTGCTTACAATAAAGCATAAGGTGAGTAGCACTACATACTTTGTGATAGTGTTCATAATGTTTGTTTTTAATTGATGATTATTTAATTGTTACGCTCGGCAACTGCAGTTTTTACCGTTTTATAACTTGATTTTAAGCTTTCAAATACTTTGGTTCTAAACGATGTTTCGAGATCAGCTTCAACGTCTTGAAGTAAAGCCTCTGCATCAACTGTTCGTGTAGCTTCATTATACATGTGGTCTCTTAAAATTTCTTTTTGCGCTTTTTTTAAAAGGTTATCTATCTCAGTATCTGTTATAGTTTCACCTTCAAGCTCTAGTTTTTTAATTTGATTTACAACTTCAATTACTTTAGTGTCTTCGAAATTTAACTCATTTAAAACAACTACTTCTCTATTGTTCTTCTTGTTAGAGACAGCCACAACTTCTTGATTTTTAAAATCTTTAAAGAGGTCATTGTTGTTTACTAATTGTTCGTTCTTCTCTTTTGAATTAGCTGCAGTTTTTTGTTTGTTTTCTAATGGCAATGCACTTTGAAATGGCGTCATTACTTGCTCTTGTTTAATTTGACTGTTTTCTTGATTTGAAGTTGATACTACAGCTTCACTACTCTCAGGAATTTTAATCGTTTCTTTAGTATTATGTTGCGATTGTTCTATTTCAGTCTCTACAACATTAGGAACAACTGTTTTATGTTCCGAGGATTTAAAAAACATAGCTGTTACAAATAAAACACCTACAATACTTGCCGCTAAACCAATATACAGGAACAATCCTCTAGAATTCTTTTTATCGTGATCCTCTAATCTATTAGAAAGCTTATCCCAAGCATCATTTGATGGTTGCAATGCACGTTTTTCTAATTTATCTTTTATTGTGTTGTCAAACTTAATTGGAGCCATAACTTGTCGTATTTATGTCTTTAATTTTTTTCTGAAGCATTTGCCTTGCTTTAAATAATTGCGATTTTGAAGTCCCTTGCGAAATATTTAGTATTTCGGCAATTTCCTTATGCTTATAACCTTCAATAGCATACATAACGAATACCATTTTATAACCTTCAGGAAGCTCATCAATGATTTGCTGAATTTGAGCAACTTCGATCTGAGATTCTATATTATTATAGTGTTCTTGATGGTAATACTCATTCTCAACTGAGAATTCTACATGTTTTTTTTGTCTTAAAAAAGAAATAGATTCTCTGACCATTATTCGTCTTAACCAACCTTCAAAACTGCCTTCATTTTTAAAATTTTTAAGATTTATAAACGCTTTAAAAAAGCCATTTAACATCACCGATTCTGCATCTTGCATATCCTTTATATAATACCTACAAACGCTTAGCATTTTTGGCGCATGAATTTCAAACAGCGTATGCTGAGCATCGCGTTTGCCTTTAGCTGCTTTTTTTATAAGCGATGTATTGTTTTTATGATGCAATTGAATGACTTTCAAAGTAGCTTTCGTTTGGTCTTCTATTTATAAAGACGCGCATTTAGCAAAAAAGGTTGCCTAAAGATGAAAAAAAATATTTAAAACTCTAATTTTAAGTGTTTTGTGTTATTTTTTTCTATCAATGACATAATTCACCATTAATCGTAGTGCAGATTTATATTCGGATTCTGGATAGGTATCTAAAATTTGTAATGCTTCAACCTGAAATGCTTTCATTTTATTGATTGCATAATCTAAACCATTATTAGCTTTCACAAAAGCAATCACCTCTTTAACCCGCTTTTTATCTTTATTATGCTTCTTGACAGAATTGATTAGCCAAGATTTTTCTTTTTTTGTACAGTTATTTAGAACATGTATTAAGGGGAGTGTCATTTTTTGCTCTTTAATATCTATACCTGTTGGTTTCCCAATAGCCTCTGCACCATAATCAAATAAATCATCTTTAATTTGAAATGCCATACCGATAAGCTCTCCAAATTTCCGCATAGATTCTACATCTATAGTATTAGGTTTTACTGAAGCAGCCCCAAGACTACAACAAGCTGCAATAAGTGTAGCCGTTTTTTGTCTAATGATATCATAGTATATATCTTCTGTAATATCTAATTGTCGTGCTTTTTCTATCTGAAGTAATTCGCCTTCACTCATCTCTCTTACGGCAACAGATATAATCTTAAGCAGATCGAAATCGTTATTATCAATAGAAAGCAATAAACCTTTAGACAATAAATAATCACCTATAAGCACAGCAATTTTATTTTTCCATAAAGCATTTACAGAAAAAAAGCCTCGTCGTCGATTACTATCATCGACAACATCATCATGAACTAGAGTCGCTGTATGAATTAACTCTATAACAGCAGCACCTCTATACGTACGTTCACTTACTTGACCGTTATCTACCATTTTAGCTACCAAAAACACAAACATTGGTCGCATTTGTTTTCCTTTTCGGTTAACAATATAATGTGTAATACGATTTAATAAGGCAACTTTACTAGCCATTGACAATAGAAACTTTTGTTCAAAAAGTTCCATTTCATACGCTATAGGTTGTTTTATTTGTTCGGTAATCTTCAATTAGGCCAGTTTATATTTGCAAGTATATTACAAAACTACTAATTAAGTAGTTATAGCAATAAAATACTAATAATAATTCGTTAAAATTTAATACTAAATTTTACGATTTGTTTCTGTATAGTTTTTGATCAACACAAGATGCCATTTTATGATGGTCTAAAGTTAAGCCTAAAAACGACATTACTTTTTCTATCGTTGCTTCTGTATTATTTAAAACATCTTTGTAATCTACATAGATTATTTCAACTCCAGGTTCTTTATTTTTCCATAGTTCTACTTTCTCAAATTGTTTTTTATATGCTTCAAAAAGTTTTATTGGTAAATCATTAGGATTCTTTCCAATCATAATTTGTTGAGATTTAATAATCTCATTTAAATCTCGATTCATAAATATCACTTTATATCGGTATTGAGAGTCTAAAAATTTAAGTAACGGAGCAACCACTTTCACCGATTTATCTTTAGCGTTTACTAACCAAGAATTATCTTTATGTATTGACATGACAGGATCATACTCATAGTATCCTTTAGGATTAGATTCATCGGCTTTTCTATTACTATCAGTTAAAATCTTAACACCGCCTTTGTTTAACATTTGCATCATCAATGACGTACCAGAACGAGGGAGACCAGAAACTACTATTATTTGATCTTCTTTATACGTATCAGATTTTTTATCAACTAATTGCATGGTTTCACTTAATTTACCTTCTAGATTTTCAAGTGCTTTTTCTGCACGGTGAAATGTTCGCGGAGTTAATCTAGACGCCGTTTCATAAGCTATTTTAGCATTTTCAAAATCTCCAAGTTTATCTAATGCCCTTCCTAAAACATAGTGTGCTTTTGAATAATATTTAACCAATTCAATACTTGTTAAAGCAGATTCTACAGCGTCTTCAAATTCACTAACCTCAATTAAATTTTCTGCTAATGCAGTATGAAACTTCGCTTTATCAGGCTCAATCTCAATGGCTTTATCATAAGCTATTTGAGCCTCTAAAAACTTTCCCAAACTATGATTTATCACACCTATTCTATACCATATTTCTGAATTGTTTTGCCTATTATCATCTCTTGCTTTTTCAAGAACTTCTAAAGCTTTAACCACTTTTCCATTACCTGTCAATATCGCAGCTTCAGAAAAGAATAGTGCATATTTAACATCTGTTTTTAAATTTTTCAGTGTATCTAAATAAGATTGCGCAAGATCATATTCTTTTCTTTCTAGGCTTAAACCTACCAAATCCATATAGTATGCACTTGTATCTATTGGATCTTTTTCTTGAATAAGTTCTAATAATATTTCTTTAGCTTTTTCATGGTTTTTTTTGCCCATATAAACTCTAGCTAAATTATGCTTTAAATCACATTTTGTTTTTCTAACAGAGGTTTCTATTTTCTCATCTGGTTTTTCTATGTAGCCCAATTCAATGAGTTGCTCCATAGTTTCTTGATCTGTAAAAGAGTCAACATTATTACCCTTCTCTATTTCCGCGAAATCTCCTTTAACATCTTCCCAGCTTTTAATGTATTTTACATCGCTATTCTTTTTGAAAATATCTAAAGCGACCTTTCCATCCATATCTTCTCCAACTGGCAGATTGAAATGGTGTAAAATTGTTGGTGCAATATCAATTAACCCTAGACCATAAACTTTTTCGTTAGTTTTAATGTTTGGGCCCATAGCAACAAACATTCCAAATTGCCTATGATCCATTGCTGCTGCTGCTTGAACTTTTGGCATAACTAATAATCGCTTATCACCAGACTCAAAACCATGATCAGACATTACAATTACTGTTGTCTCATCATCAACTAATTCTAAAGTCCTCTCAAGCATCATATCTTGAAAACGATAAGCACCTACAACAGCATCTTTATATATTTCATATTGATCCTCATGAATACCATTAAGTTTTGGTGGGTGAAATTTCATATATGAATGGCAAAAATGATCAATTAAATCATAATACACAGCCATAAAATCCCATTCGGTAGTTCTTAATAGTTTAGTTGTAGCGTTATGAATTGATACATTTTCAGAAATAATTTTTGCAATAGGTGTTAATCCTTTATTTTTTTTCTGGTCAATTTGAGCTGCTTGTGGAATAAATGGTAAAACATGCTCACTAGTTATTTCATAAGGGAACATTCTCAAATCCTTAAAATCTTTCTCTACAGATTTTGGATGAATAGTACCTTTGACCATCGGTTTTTGTTTTTTGGGATCTATAGATACTTTTTGGAATTTATCAGTTATTACAACACCATTAATAGGTTCAGCAGGAAAACTTGGCCACCATCCTACTAAATTACTTTTATAACCTTTGTTATGTAGAATATTCCATAAAGCCTTTACTTTTCTAGAATTAACTGTAACTGGACGCACACCACTATTATCTTCTAATGGCTCAATAAAACCTAACACTCCATGCTTATCAGGTGTTTTTCCTGTTGCTACACTAGACCATAACATAGGAGAATATGGCGGGTTCATGGTGCTCATATTTCCATAGACACCTTTATCAATCATTTGTTTGAGTGCTGGCATTTGTCCTTTAGCCAATAAAGGCCCTATAATTTTCCAATCTGCAGCATCCCAACCTATTAAGAGTAATTTATTCTTCCCCATTAGAATCCTCTTTTCTAGATTGTTTTTTTAATGCTCTCCATGCTGTAAACGCAATATCACCATAGGCCAATAATCCAAGGCTACTTTCAAGTGGTATTTCTGAAGTTCTTAAAACTAGTCTTTCTTCACTACTTAACACTTTTTTTTTCATCCAATATATTTGTGTTTGACGTATTAATTTAATACTTTAGGTGAACGTTTTTTTATCTATAATCTTTAAAATCAAAAATATATGAAAAAAACTACTTCTAAAAAGATTTCAAATAGACTTTTAAAATATAGCGCTTTTTCTGCTGCCATATTAGGTACAGCTAATGCTAGTGGTCAAATTATTTATACAGATATTTCTGATGAAACGGTATTACCTGGAAGTTCATATGCTCTAGATTTAAATAATGATCTTACTGGAGACTTTTTGTTTACAATAAATTCTGCTGCAAACTTTGCTTTTATGCAACCTGTATCAGGAACTGCTGCAACCATGTATAATTCAAATGGCTTTGTTGGTTTTAGCTCTGGTCCGTATAATTATCCTTCAAATTTAACAGCTGGTGATCTTATTAATGCTACAAATGGAATTTTCTCAGCAAGAGGAGATTTTAATTATAGTAGTTGTGGTTATCCAGGTAGTCAATTTTGTGATGGATTAGATGGATATGTTGGATTAACTTTAGTTGTTGGCGTTGACACGTTCTACGGCTGGGCAAGAATTCAAGTTGCTTCAGATACATCAGACATGATTATTAAAGATTATGCTTACAATTCAATTCCAGGAGAATCGATTGAAGCTGGACAAACTTTAAGTGTTGATGATTTTGAATCTAACACATTTACTCATGCTTACAATAAAGATACAGATAAACTTACCTTAGAATCTTCCAATTTGCCATTGAGCAATATAGATTTATTTAATATTTTAGGACAACGTGTAATTAATCAATCATTATCTAATAGTAATGAAACTATTGACATGTCTAGTCTAACTGACGGTATATACTTAGCTAAAGTATCTATTCAAGGTAAAACACAAACTATTAAAATTCTAAAACAGTAGTTTATTGTATTTATATAATAAATAAAAAAGCGACCTTCAGGTCGCTTTTTTTGTCTTAACTTTTATTTGCTAGCTGTCCACAAGCGGCATCAATATCCTTTCCTCTTGATCGCCTTACTGTAACTGTAATATGATTTGCCTCTAACATAGACACATACAGATCTATAGCTTTAGAACTCGCTTGCTGAAACTCACCATCATCAATGGGATTATATTCTATTAAATTAACTTTACTAGGCGCAAACTTACAAAATTGTATAAGTGCGTCAACATCTTTTTTTGTATCGTTTATTCCATCCCAAACCACATACTCATAAGTTATTCTGTTTTTAGTTTTTGAATACCAATATTCTAATGCTTCTCTTAGATCCTCTAGAGGAAACGTTGCATTGAATGGCATTATGGATGTACGCTTTTCATTAATTGCAGAATGAAGTGAAACTGCTAAATTAAATTTAACTTCATCATCAGCCATTTTTTTAATCATCTTAGGAACACCTGAAGTTGAAACAGTAATCCGTTTTGGTGACATTGCCAATCCTTCAGGAGATGTAATTTTATCAATTGCTTTGATAACATTATTATAGTTCATTAGCGGTTCTCCCATACCCATGAACACAATATTACTCAATGGTCTATCAAAATACAAACGGCTTTCATTATCAATAGCTACAACTTGATCAAAAATCTCATCAGGATTTAGATTCCGCATGCGTTTTAATCGCGAGGTTGCGCAAAATCGACAATCTAAACTACAACCTACTTGGCTAGACACACATGCAGTTGTTCTAGTTTTTGTTGGTATTAATACCGATTCAACAACAAGGCCATCATGTAGACGTACAGCATTTTTCACTGTACCATCAGAACTACGCTGCATTTGATCTACCTTAATATGGTTAATCACAAAGTGATCTTCTAATTTTTGTCGTGTATCTTTAGAGATATTAGTCATGTCTTCAAAAGAGTGCGCACCTTTACTCCAAAGCCATTCGTATACTTGATTTCCTCGAAAAGCTTTATCACCTTTTTTAACAAAAAAATCTCTTAATTGTTCTTTTGTTAATGCTCGTACGTCTTTCTTTTTGGTTTCCATAAGTTCTGCAAAAGTAGTAATACCTATTCAAATAATTTCTACTTTAATTATTCACTACTTTAATCTTCCGAAAAACATAATAAAAATGAATAAAAAAAAGCCTTATTGAGAGATAAGGCTTTTATTGTAAATTATTATTTTATTAAATAATCAACATCGCATCACCATAGGTATAAAAACGATATTTTTCTTTAACAGCTTCTTCGTAAGCTTCTTTCATAAAATCATGACCTGCAAATGCTGACACCATCATTAATAATGTTGATTTTGGTGTATGAAAATTTGTAATCATACTATTAGCAATACTAAAGTCATAAGGAGGGAAAATAAATTTATTAGTCCATCCAGAATATTCATTTAGCTTCCCGTTAGAAGACACCGAGCTTTCAATAGTTCTCATTGCAGTTGTACCTACGGCACACACACGTCTTTTCTCTATAATTCCTTTATTGATAACCTCAGCAGCTTCTGGTCTAATGTAAATTTCTTCACTATCCATTTTATGTTTAGACAAATCTTCTACCTCAACTGGGTTAAAAGTTCCTAAACCAACATGTAAAGTTACTTCTGGTAATTCGATACCTTTTATTTCTAATCGCTTTAACAAGTGCTTAGAAAAGTGTAAACCTGCTGTTGGAGCAGCTACTGCACCTTCATTTTTAGCAAAAATAGTTTGGTAGCGTTCTTCATCATCTGGCTCCACATCTCTTTTAATGTATTTTGGAAGTGGCGTTTCTCCAAGCTGTGTCAACTTCCTTCTAAATTCTCCATAAGAACCATCGTATAAAAAACGTAAGGTTCTACCTCTAGAGGTTGTGTTATCTATTACTTCGGCAACAAGTGTTTCATCATCACCAAAATATAATTTATTACCTATTCTAATTTTACGAGCTGGATCAACTAAAACATCCCAAAGACGTTGCTCTTCATTTAATTCTCTTAATAAGAACACTTCGATTCTAGCACCAGTTTTTTCTTTATTACCATATAAACGTGCAGGAAACACTTTAGTGTTATTTAAAATCATCACATCACCTTCATCAAAATAATCGATGATATCTTTAAATAATTTATGCTCGATAGTTTGATTTTTTCTATCCAAAACCATTAACCTTGATTCGTCTCTAATATCTGAAGGACGCTCAGCTAATAATTCTTCTGGTAGTTCAAAATTGAAGTGTGATAATTTCATCTGTTCTCTTTATTAATTTTAATTTTCAAATGAAATTTACCGTGACGTATTTTAGTGATTATTACTAAAATTATTATGGCTCATATCATATGAGTTTATTTTATAAGGTTGCAAATATACAATCTCAAGATAGGCGTTGTCAAGTAAAACGTTGTATTTATTTAGAAAACTTAAAACCTATCTTTTCTAAATCATCCCAAAACGTAGGATATGATTTAGAAACCACCATATATTCTTCAATACTTAAGTTAGTTTTCAAAGCTAATGGCGCAAAAGCCATTGCCATTCTATGATCTTTATAAGTGGCAATTACTATATTTTCTTTAATTTTAGACCTACTGTTTAGCTTGAGAGAATCGTTGGTGATATCAACTTTAGCACCAAATTTTTGAAGCTCATTTTGAAGTGCTACCAATCTATCTGTCTCTTTAATTTTTAGAGTATGTAATCCTGTAAGACAACACGTCACACCTAAACCTAGGCAAGTAACAGCTATCGTTTGAGCAATGTCTGGTGAATTATTAAGTTGAAATTCTAAAAAATCCTTTTCAAGGTTTTTAATCTTTTTGAGTGTTATTGAATTCTTATTAAAAATTGTTTCTACTCCAAACGACTTATAAATATCTACCAGAACTGAATCCCCTTGTAAAGACTCTTTTTGATAAGACGATAATTTAATCTCAGAATTTATAGGGCTTAATGCAACAATGCTATAAAAATAAGATGCTGAAGACCAATCTGATTCCACTGTCAAACAATTAGACTTCAACTTATCTTGTTTTGCTTTAACAGTAATAATTTGACCTTCAAATTTCGTTTCTATTCCAACTAGATCTAATAAATTAAGCGTCATATTTATGTATGGAACAGATGTGATTTTACCGTCCAAAGTTAATTCTAATCCATTCTCTAATTTCGATGCAATAAGCAACAATGCAGAAATGTATTGACTACTAACATTCGCTTTTAAAGTAACTTTATGTTTTAAAAGTTTAGCGCCTTTAATTCTTAAAGGCGGACATCCTTGAGTTTCTAAATAAGAAATATTAGCTCCTAATTGGTTTAAAGCTTCAACTAAAATCGCTATTGGTCGCTCTTTCATACGGTTAGAGCCTGTAAGCGTAATATCAATTCCCTCCTGACTTGCAAAATAGGCTGTTAAAAAGCGCATCGCTGTACCTGCATGGTGCACATCTATGCTATCAGACGATGACAATAATGCTTTAGACATTACTATACTATCATCAGAATTAGAAACATTACTAATATGTAATTCTGGATATAAGGCCTGTATTAATAGTAATCTATTAGATTCACTTTTTGAGCCTGTAATAGTAATTTCTGATGTTTTATGTATTGTCGACTTATGAAGCGCTATCGTCATAAAAAACTCCTTCTACAATAGGAATAATTATTTTAGTTTATCATTATTATGATGTCTATCGTGATCTCGTATAGTTTTTTTATCTAATTTTTTATCGAAAGCACTTTGCAAATCTATTCCTGTTTGGTTTGCAAGACACAAAACTACAAAAACTACATCAGCTAATTCCTCTCCAAGATCTTTATCTTTATCACTTTCTTTTTCACTTTGCTCTCCATAACGTCTAGCAATAATTCGAGCTACTTCACCAACTTCTTCAGTAAGTTGCGCCATATTGGTAAGTTCGTTAAAATAGCGTACACCGTGTTCTTTAATCCAAACATCAACAGCTTTCTGTGCGTTTTCTATATTCATCTTTAAATCTTTTTTAAGACAATTTTTTCAGATTGTTTTTCAATAACTCTAGTGTAAAAACTTTTGAACGGTTCATAATCTTGAGCTAAAATAATAGGTGAATTTAAATTTAGTATCACTGTTAACTGTAAAAAGCTACCATTCTCTTTTGCTAAATACGTAAACTCACCAGCTTGAGAATTAAATTGTATTTTTTCACTTTTAGGCAATGATTCAACTGCATAACCTTCAGGGATCATAATATTAATCATGTATTTATCTGAAAATGGATAAGTTAAATCTATAGGGTAATTTCTTTTTTCTTGTTTGAAAGGATTTTCCTCAGATGCTAAAAATAGCATCGGTGAAAAATACAAATTCCCTCCTATATCTTCAATTCCATCAGACAGCGAATACTCATAAGTTAACTTTAAAGGTTTTGTATAATCTAATTCATTTTCAATATTTAGATTACTTATTTCTATTTCCCCTTTATTACGCTCTAAGTTTTTAATTTTTCCGTCTGCACTTAGACTAGCATATCTATTTCTGTAGCTCATCGCAGCATAATTTGTTTTTTGCTGACGTACTTTACCATCAATTGTGAGATCTGCATTAATCTTCACATTTAATGAAGTTGCATCTGATGACGTTGATGAAGGTGCTAAATTAATCCAGGTAGAACTTCCATTCTCTCTTATAACACGTCCTTGCCAATTTAAAACTCGTGTTGGCAATATATTAAACGAGCTATAACGTGCTGTACCATCAATAAGCACATTAAAGCCTTCACTTTCTATCATACAAATCACATAATTAAACCCTTGTTGCGTCGGAAACAAAGGTATCCCATTGTTTTTTGTGCTCACCAAAACAGGGTTTGCTTTAACTCCAGCATAACGCAACATGGAAATCATCATCAGGTTAATGTCTGCTACATTTCCAACACCCGTTTTATACGCTTTACGAACGCCTATATCACTAGTATACCCGTAATATTCATTCCATTTAATTTTAGATTTTATGTAATTAAAAATTAAAAAAGATTTCTCAATGGGATCTGTAGTACCAGCTAACAATGCATCAATATCATCTTTATAATATGATGATTTATCTAATTGCCCTCCAAAATTAGGATTTTTATAAATACGCTGAGTGACTTTATTCCAAGTTGTAGAATAGTACTCTAAGTTTGATCTTGGCAATCTTGTCATACTCAACTCCATGATAAGTTTAGCTCTATAGTTATCTATATTATTAACTAATGGTTCTTCTATAAGTGCCGGAACATCTTTTAAATGTGCCGAAACAACATCTGCATTATAAATTATAGGCGTTGTAAGACTCTTTGTTGAAACATCTAACTTTGGTATATACGATGCTCTTGGATTTAATAGTTTATTGTATACATAATATTCTGGCGTACTCACCTTTAAATCAAAGACATTGATCGGTATACTATACTGAATATCTATTTCATCTATTTGTCGATATGGAGAAACAATTTCATAATTAAATTCAATTACACTCCCAACCTTAACATTAGGCATTGTAAATGATTTATATCTCCAATATTTATTAGCTATTTCATCAAAAATACCATCTTTTTTAAGCTTATCTTTAATGATATCTCCATCAACTAGATTAAACGTATAGCCTTTTAAGGTTTGTAACCTCTCACTATTAGTAGCTGACCTATTATATAATCGTATTTTATTAGTAGCCCAATCCAAGCCTTTTTTATTAAGGATTTTAATACGTTGATGAACTTCTACAATTTGGACAAAACCGTTTTTGCTTTCTCTGTATTCAAATTGTACATGATGTTTTCTATACAAAATTGTTGCCCCTATAGTTGAATCTTTTAAATCTACTGTTTGAGATAATTCTTCTTTAGACACTTTTCCAAACTTATAGTTTTGACTTTGAATAGAAAAAGAAATTAATACTAGTAATAATGTTAGTCTGGTTTTCATGGTTAGGTTTTTGAAATAAATACAATTTTAGTTTTATCATGCTTTACAATTTCAGATATAAAGTCTCGAAATGCTTTATAGTCCTCTTTTGGATAATAGCCTTTATTTAAAATGTAGGTTCGTTTATATAATAACTCGTTTTCTGTAATTTTTTCTATTGAAAAATTATAGCTTCCATATTGATTTGATATTGTCACGTCATTAGGAAGTGCTTCAATAGCTAATGAAGGATCTATTTTTATACTAAATTCATCTTTATCTGTAAATCCTCTTTCGATCTCAAAATCTAATGTTCGGTTTTTGTATCTGGTAGGAATTCTAGTAACCCTATTAAATGCATTGGGTTGAAATAAAAATCGCTTACCACTTTTTGTAGCATAACTTGATGAAGACACTTTTGCTTTTTCTGTGAATACCACAGTATCCTTATCATTATTATAAGTCACCTTTTCTATAGATAAATTATTAATATAATCCCAGTATTCTTTTAAGTCTAATTGCTGTTCTCTTAAAGGTTTATTTTGAACACCTTCATGAAGCGCATATTGATATCCATACGTTTTTATGGTAACATCTGCGGAAATAGAACCATCATTAGCAAGACTAATAGTAGCCTTTGTTGCTTGCAAATTATCTTCGGTAGGATACGTTGTTGTATGCACAATTTTTCCGCCTTCGGGAGTTATAAGCAAAGCATCTCTATCATCAGTAAAACTTGCAATAAATCCAAACGGATTGGTTTGACTTGTACATTCTAACCACACATTCTCTTCTTCATTTGGAATACACAAAACGACATGATTCCCCTCAGTTGCCGAAAATTCTGCATCAATACTAACAAGGTTTCTGTCTCCATAAATAACAGCATAATGTGCTGTTACACCAACCTCATCTAACAATGCTTTAGTATAATTAGATAAACCTTTACAATCTGCATAACCTAGCCTATCCACATCACCAGCTAACATAGGTTTCCATCCTCCAATACCAACTTGAACACTAATATAACGTGTTTTATTTTGCATATACTCATATACAATTTTGGCTTTTTCTATATCTGTTGTGGATGTTTTAGTAAGTTCTTTAACTTCACTTACAACTTCGGAAGGTAAAGCCTCCGTTCCTGAAAGCAATTCATCATACATCCATTTTCCAAAATCTTCCCAAGTATTATTAACCCCTTTAACCCCTTCCATATCAAACTCAGTTAAGGCTGCTTTTAAATGCGGTGCAAAAGTTTTAAATGAAGGACTATACGCTTCACGCTTTAATGCTTTTAAGTGTTTTGCCTTAAAATGAAAATCACTAAGTGTTTCAATTGCATAATTTTCAAAATTTGATGATTTTAGTTTTATATCAATACCTGACTCATTTAGAATATTATATTCTGCAAACTCAGTACTACAGTAAAACCCATTAATTGGTTGCCATTTCGGTAAAAATGCTGTTGAATTATAAACAATCTCTGTTTCAAAAAGCATCGTGTACGGGTAACTAATTGGTGTATAGTCTAGATACTTTACACGGCTATCAGAATATAGTGTCCCTCCACTAACAGCACTAACATCCTGAAAATCATTCTTTCTTATTTTTTTTATTTCCTTTCCGTTAGCATTATAAATTCTTACTTCAAGTTTGCCAATATTAATATTATCATCATAATGCGCTACAGCATCCAATTTCGAATTTCCTTGTGCATTAAAAACAGTAACAATACGCTTATTTGTGTAGACAAATTTATCATATGCTTTTACTTCAATATTCACGTTATCATACCTAACAACGGCGTTAGCTTTTATTTTTAAATCTAAAGGAATAGTGGATGAATCAAAGACATCGTCTTTTTGAGCAATAGCTAGTGTAGTAAACAACATAAATACAGCGGTTGTTAATAATCTAAAAGTCATTATTTTGTATGTTTTAAAAAGCCAAATCAAATATAGATTTTTTACTCTAAATAGCGCCTATAAAAAATTAAAAAAATTATACTATTTTTCTTCTCTTTTTTAATACAAATAGTGACAATAAAATAACAGCACAAGGCACAGCTATATATTTGAGTTCACTTAAAATAACTTGGATTCCCCATTCTGAAAAAAACTTTTCGATACCAATTGGTGATACTTTTATTATTCGATATGAAAAAAAATGTCTTGAATTCTCAAAAGGAATAAAAAAACCAACACCTTCTCCTCCTGTAGTCAGAGCATCTAAAACACCATGTGAAAATGTTGATACAAACAAAACAATCATAAAAACGAGTTTCCTTGTTTTTCCGAAGAAAAAAGATAACAAACCACTCCAAATCAAAGCAAACATTATAGAATGTGAAAACCCTCTATGACCAAAAGGATGTAGATATGGAATTCCAAATTTAAAAGCCAATATATCAAGATCTGGGAGTATAGAAGACCCTATTGCTAAAAACAATAATAATTTACTAGTTTTAGAATCTATAATTTTTGCAGTCGTATAAGCAACCAAACCATGACCAAAAATTGATGCCATTATTTTCTATCTTTTGTATCAATTATAATGGTTACTGGACCATCATTTAGTAACTCTACTTTCATATCTGCACCAAACTGTCCTGTTTGGATTGTTTTACCTAAATCTTGTTCGAGTTGTGTAACAAAATCCTTGTATAAAGGGATCGCCACGTCTGGTTTTGCAGCTTGAATATAACTTGGTCTATTTCCTTTTTTTGTATTGGCATGAAGCGTAAACTGACTCACAACAATAGCATCACCTTGAGTTTGTAGTAAAGACTCATTCATGACACCATTATCATCAGAAAAAATACGAAGATTGGTGATTTTATTGGATAGCCATTTAATATCGTCTTGTGTATCATCATTTACAATGCCCAGAAGCACTAATACTCCTGAATTGATATTAGCAATTTTTTGTCCTTCAATCGCTACTGAAGCCTTTGACACACGCTGAATAATCGCTTTCATAACTATTGATTATCCCAATTATCGGTTCGGTAATGTTCATCTTCACCTTCTAGAATTTGAAGATAACTTCGATATCTAGAATAAGAGATTTCATCATTATCTAAGGCCGCTTTTACTGCACACTTAGGCTCTTCAACATGGAGACAATTATTAAATTTGCAATCTTGTTTCAATTCAAAAAATTCTGGAAAATAATCGCCAACTTCTTCTTTATCCATATTAACAACACCAAACCCTTTAATCCCTGGTGTATCAATTATTTTAGCGTCAAAGCTTAAATCGAACATTTCGGCAAAAGTTGTTGTATGCTGCCCTTGACTATGTTGTGTAGAAATAGCTTTTGTTTTTAAATCCAAATTAGGCTCTATGATATTAACTAATGTCGATTTACCTACACCTGAATGACCAGCAAACATACTCACTTTTCCAATCATGAGTGCTTTTACTTTGTCTACATTTTTTCCTGTTTCTGCAGAAATCCCAATACATTCATAACCTATCTTTCTATAAACATGAGCTAAATATCGAACTTCGTCTAAAGTTTCATCATTATAGACATCAACTTTATTAAATAGCAAAATGGTTTTAATCGAATAGGCTTCTGCAGTGGCTAAAAAACGATCAATAAAACTTGTAAATGTTGGCGGATTGTCAATCGTAATCAATAAAAATACTTGATCGATATTGGAGGCGATAATATGTGTTTGCTTAGATAAGTTAACCGATTTACGAACAATATAATTGTTGCGATCATGAATCTTATGAATTACACCAGTAACATCATCGTTATTAGTTTCTAGCTCAAAATCTACAATATCACCAACAGCAATTGGATTGGTACTTTTAATTCCTTTTAAACGAAATTTACCTTTGATTCGACACTGATAAACAGTACCAAGATCTGTTTTAACTGTATACCAGCTTCCTGTAGATTTATAAACGAGTCCTGTCATTACGGCAAAGATGCTAATTATTTAGCATTTACCAATAAAAAAAGACCATCGGTTGATGGTCTTTTTTTATTTCTATAAGAATAAAACATATTAGTTTATTGACATACGTCCCAATTTATCTTGAGACTTTCGAGAAGAATAAATGATATATTCATTATTAGACTTTCTAAAAAACACTCTTGGTCTTAAAACCAATTGATGCTTTACAACATCGTCTTGATCTACACGTGTCATTTTCCCATTATCATCAAACATAACAGCTGCAGGAACAGCTTTATTATAATTCCCTAACCATTTAATATCTTCAATATCTGTAACACCGTAATTCTTAGGATTATCATTGAATAATACTGTCAATTGCCCATTCTCATAAATTGGCATAGCACTTAAATATTCAGGGCCTTTCCCTAAAACTCCAATTGGCACACTAACACTTGCACTAACAGTAAAATTAGAATTACCAGAAAATGCTGCAAAACCAATTGATAGTGTTGTATATGCTGCTTTTTGTTTTTTAGGAATCACATTTGACCAACCTATTGAACCATCAGGATTTATTGACGTTACAATAATCTCATTATTAATATAAGTTACTGGAGTAAATTGCAAAGGACCAATACCTGAACTTTTACCAACAATTACCAATTGATATTCTGACAACAAAATAAGTCCTCCATCTTCTTTTTGAATCAAGCTATGAGTCATATAAAGCGGCTTAACATCTTTCCCTTTTTTCGCTCTGCGCTCACCAATCAATTTAACTTTAGTATCATAATCAAACTCATTAAATTTTAATTGATCTACTGATTTTGTATTTACATCTACAACAGATGCATAGACCCCTTTAAGCTCTTTATTAGCTTTACCGTTTTTTCGTACACTTGAATAAAATCCAACCAATCTAATCTTACCATTTTCATCTGCTAGCATTTCACAATTAATAATTTCCTTATTTGTAAAGGCGATATCAATTACTTCTTTTTTAAATCCGTTAGCTGATTTAAAAGCATGAACTTGAAATTTTTCGTTATTCGTTTTTGTTTTTCTATCTCTATAACTTTCATTAATTACAATAAAAATATCATCGTTATAATTAACATCAAAATCAACAATATCAAACTCTAAATCTTTTCTATCATTAAATGGCACTTTTTCGATATACTCTGTAATAATATCAAGGTTGTTATCAATAAGTTTTACTTCATATTGAATAACTTCTTCCTTATCAAATAATGCAGCATGCAAAATTAGAAGTCGGTCACGACCAGGAGATTCTTTTATATAAAAAGCTCCTCTTTCACGTTTTTTAGTCACTTTAGTAGAAAATATTTTTTTTCTATTGCTTGTTAATTTTCCATCTTCGGAAATTTCAACGGCCAATAAATTAGCAACCTTTGCCTTTTTATCGTAAACACTACCAAGAATAAAAACCTTGCCATCTAAAACAGCTATTTCCTCAAATACCGGTTCTTTGTCTTTAAAATCTTTCATTTCGATTTCATTGGTTGAAATCAACGACATATCATCAGATTTAAAAACCTTAATATAGAATCCTTTTTTTCTAGTTGCTAAGGTGTAAATCTTACCATTAGCTTCACCAGCAATTCTAACAATTTTTTCTTTGTCAGCTTTTATTTCTTGTCCATGTGTAATTGAAATTGGCCCAATACTTTGTGCATT
The DNA here is from genome assembly GCA_002162685.1 of Flavobacteriales bacterium 33_180_T64. Taxonomy (GTDB): domain Bacteria; phylum Bacteroidota; class Bacteroidia; order Flavobacteriales; family Flavobacteriaceae; genus Psychroserpens. The sequence goes on along the minus strand of MAAQ01000016.1, from coordinate 135,785 downwards.
AACTATAAACGAGAGACCAACCATCATTAATAGGCACGTAATTTTTTTAATCATAAGTATTTAATCTTGTTGTTGGTGAAAGTATTTTCTTTCGCTAGCAAAAATAGCCTTTTAATTTACTTTTCAAATTTTATGAGTCATAATCTAAATTCTAATTGCTTTTTTAGAAGCAATTAGCTTACCGTTAGAAGCTATATTTATGATATACATTCCTGAGGGTTGATTTGACAAATCGACAATAATACTCGAATTGATTTTTTTGTACATTTCATTTAAAATAATACGTCCTGTTAGATCTGCAACTAAAATATTGACTTCAGAAAATTCTTGAATTGTTTTTAAGTAAAACACACCCTCTCTGGATGGGTTTGGATAAAGTTCAGAAACACCTGAAGGACTTTCTCTTTCATGAATACAAGTAAAATGACAAGTTGTACCACAATGTATTGTTCTGCTTTTAGAAGCAAATAGCATAACGGTTTCCAATGCTTCATAATCCTCCAGAACAATTTTTAGAGTTGTTTGCTTTCCAGCCAAAACAGTTTTGGTTTTATATCCTAAATAAGACACTTGTAATGTATCTGTTGACTTTGCTTTAATAGAAAAGTTACCCTGATCATCTGTAAACGCTCCTTTTGTTGTGTGTTTAACTATAATATTCACAAACGGCAATGCTCCATTTACATCTGAAATATGTCCTTTAATATGATGTTGTCCAAAAGACGACAAAGTAATTAGTGCTACAAATAAAAATAATAGTGATTTCATTGGTTGTGTTTGTTTTGGTTGCTTTATCAAACCTAATTAAAATGGCAGTAAGCTAAAACAAACAATGAGTAAAAGTGACGTTTCACTGAGTGAAAATCAAGAACTGAATAGGCAACATGAAACTTTAATATCTATAAAAGACACTTCACTTTAGCTTTTAGTCGTTTCACCTCTATTTTCATTTTAAAAGCTCATTTCATAAATACTTTTGTTGAAGAATCATGCGATATTGCTTGAAACAATGCTAAAATTTACAATGATGAATACATTACAAAACACATTAGGGATTAGCTTATTACTGTGCCTCTTTTTATTCCCTAACGAAATAATGGGGCAAAAAAGAAGTACTACAAAAAACAGAAGTGTAAAAACGGAAAGGACACATACCAATGATAGAGTAAGTTCTAATCACAATAGACATAATGATAGATACAGAACTCAACCAATACGAAGAAGTCCTCATTACAGATACCCTAGATATAGACGCGTTATAAGAACCTTACCTATACACCATGTAAGACTGGTTTATGGAGGATTATCATACTACTATTATTCAGGAATATATTATACTCTGTATGGCGATCAATACATTGTAGTTATGCCCCCTCGAGGATTTAGAATTACTGTATTACCCGTAGGTTATACTAGAATTGTTATAGGACCATCGGTTTATTTTTATCATTCAGGCATATACTATATTGAATCTACAATTAGTTCAACAGAAAACGAAGGAAACTACGAAGTATCTCAACCACCTGTTGGAGTCGTATTAAATGAAATCCATAAAGACTCTGAAGAAATTATTATTGATGGTAAGGTTTTATACCAATATAATAACGTGTTCTACAAAAAGAATATTACAATTGAAGGAAATACAACTTACGAAGTTGTCTACAGTATATCAAACAATTAATCATCTTAATATTAAAAAAAATGAAACATTCAATTCAATTTTTAATTCTTACTATTTGCTTTAGTATAAACACTAATGCTCAAAACGTAAAAGAAGCCATACAGAACACGAAACAAATACAGGAAGGGAAGAAAGACCTAGAACGTGACACAAAAGAATTGCAAGCTTTTATTGCTAAATTAAGTGTGTTTAATAGTGCTTTTGACATCAAGGATTCTAATAAAGTTAATGAACTAAAAGCTAATATTATTTCTGATATGGTAAGAGAAGTTGGACAAAGTAGTGAGAAAGCAAAAAAAGCCAGAAAAGAGATTGCACAAAGTTCGTCTGAGATACGCTCTGATAGACGTGAAATACGTGACAACAAAGACGACTCAAAAAAAGGACGCTTTGATAGACACGATGACAAAAAAGATATGGCGCGTGACCAAGCTAATAAGAGAGACGACAAACGAGATAGACGTGATGATATTAGAGACTTTGAACAACAAATAGCAAGAACTGAGCAACAAGCATCAATATTGAAAATATTAAAAAATTATAGGTTTTCATTTGACAACATAGATGCTACACTCATTAATAAAAAGCATATTTTAGATTTCGTAAATACAATGGAACAAGACATTGAAGCTACCAAAAGAGAGCTTGCCGAAGACAATAGAGAGCGTCGTGAAGATAGCAGAGAACGACGTGATGATAGAGACGAAAGAAATGAAAAGGACACCAATAAAAGACGACGAGACTGGTAATTCTTTTTACTAAATAAAAAACCCTTTACTGAATTGTAAAGGGTTTTTTATTTAGTAATTTATAAAGTCTTAATATTTTACATTCTTAATTTACATTGCCTTTAAAAGCATCTATTCTACCTTTAAGTAAACCTGCCCAATACGTCATAACACCTCTAGCATTACCATACTTACTAAACGTTTTAATATAACTTCTATTCTTTCGGTTATCTATTGCCTGACCAAGCACCTCACTCGTTTGAGAGTCTACAACTTTCATTTCTAAAGAAGCACCTCCTTTACCTCTTCCTGTTGCTGTGTTAACCGCTACACTTATAGGGAAAATATTTGAAAATAATTTCCCTGGAATAATTTCAGTTATTGCTATTTGAATTCGAGCAACATCATCTCCAGGCTGATCAACAATAGTGTAATTGGCACTTAGTTTTTTGATGATTTCAGCCTTAAAAAAACCTGTTAATTCGTTTAATTTCTCTTGATCTACTTTATTCCCTTTTGCTTTTTCACCAAACTTTGTTACAATATCATCAATCATAAATTTCTTGTATTTCCCTTTTTCGAAATTAGGATTGACATATGATAACATGGTTTGGTTTACTTCACCTTCTTTTAAATTATCATAATTATCCAAAAAGCCAGATTGACCAATCTTTGGACCGCATCCAAGAAATAGAAATACCATTGCACAAAACAAACATTTTAGCTCCAAAGAAAATAATTTCATAATTCAATAATAAATAAGGTTAAAAACAAAGTTACAAAATTTCACCTTGCTCATATAGACACTTCACTCTTAATTAAAGACATCTCACTTAATAATGAGACTTCACAAACACTTTATAAAGCTACATTTACGTAAGAAATCACTTAAAGACATAGCATTATGAAATTACTCAAATCAACTTTTAAAAAACAATTCAAACACATTATAGAACTTTTAAAAATCAAAAATAACAGTACAAGAAAGTCTTTTATTTTAAAACCTATTTATCAAAATGATGATGAAAAACAACTTTTCATTTAAAAAAATAATCCCTAACACATAACACAAGAAATCATGAAAACAATTAGTAAAGTAATCGGTTTGTTAGCACTATCAATCCTATTGACAGGATGCTCATCAGTTAAAGTTACAGATTCATGGAAGGATATTAAAACATCTCAAATAGGAAATAAAAACATTATGGTTTTAACTGAAAGTGAAAGCAATATGATAAGAACAACATTTGAAAAAGACATTGTCGAACAATTATCAAATAAAGGATACAACTCTTTTGAGAGTCATAAAATGTTTCCTGTAATTAACTTTAATGACATGCGTACAAATGAACAACTAAAGCTTTTTAAAGACGAACTCAGAAGTTCGGGGGTTGACATCGTATTAAAAACGGTATTAAAAGACACAAACGAATACACCAAAACTATAACAAATGAAAGTACCATATATTATCAAAACATGTATCCAGCATATTACTTTAATAGATATTATAGAGGATTTCACAGACATTATAAAACCGTTTATATTGATGTTGAGCCAAAAACGACAACTTTCACTAGCAAAGATTATGTTTTAGAAACAATTGTATATGACTTATCACAACCTGAAAGCATTCAATTATCAATAATCATTACTGTAATAGATAATCCAAAAGACTTAGAAAAAACATCTAAAGACTTTTCTAAAAAGCTAACAAAGGAGTTAATTAAATAAACGAGTAATAATCTCAAAACCAAAATCGTAAAAACAGATAAACCCTGATTGATTAATAGCGAATACATTTTGAGGCTGTCTTACAGGGTTGGACAGCCTCTTTTATTCAGTTTTAAATACCATTAAATAACATATTTTGACTAATTTACCAATTCATAAAATATTAATACGCACTCTAGTTTTGAACATTAAAAATGTAAAACAGTCTACTATATTTGCAATCGCTCTACTGGTATCTGCATTAATTAACTTACCGCGAGTATTAGAATTATACGATGTTGTTGATAATCTAGGCACCTCTTTTACGTCTGCTACAATTATAGACATTGTAATACGAATTTTAATTTTATTTATTTACAGCTGGATAGCACTTCAATTTAACACAAATTGGAAACATCGATATTTCAATTATGGTAAATTATTAAACACCGTTTTAATTATTTTAACCAATGTTATATTATTTTTCACAACCGTTTTAAGCTTTATTTTTATTCATCAAAAAGTCACTAATGAGCTTATGAATTCATCAGATAAAGGCTTGCTATATTTTGTGTACTTTATCATACTCATCATCCTTATTTTTATATCAAAGATCTTGAGGTTTCAAATTATTCATCAAGAAGATATTGCTGAAAAAGAGCTACTCAAACGACAAAGCTTACAAAACGAATTATCGGCTTTAAAAAATCAAATTAACCCACATTTCCTATTTAATTCTTTAAACTCTTTAAACTCTTTAGTTAGAGAAAACGAACAGGCTACAACTTTTGTAAACAAACTGTCTTATATGTATCGTTATATTTTACAAAGTGGGCAACAAGACTTAGTATCACTGCGTGAAGAACTAAAATTTTTAAACAGTTATATTTATTTAATTAAAACAAGATATAGAGACCGTTTTAGTATTGAAATACATATTGAAGATGTTTACTTAAATCAAGATATCCCAACATTGACGCTTCAATTATTAGTTGAAAACGCGATTAAGCATAATGAGATTTCTAAAGAAAACCCATTAGAAGTAACTATTTATGTCGAAAACGGTGAGTTAATCATAGAAAATAAAATACAGCCAAGATCAACTTTTATAGATAGCACTGGCCAAGGGTTAGCAAATATTGACAAAAGGTTCAAGCTATTAAAAGAGAAACAAATTAAAATTAGTAACGCTAACAATATGTTTAGAGTAAAACTACCTTTAAATTAATACATCATGAAAGTCGTCATAGTAGAAGATGAAATTGCAGCAAGCGAAAACCTTGCCTACTTATTAAACAGCATAGACCCTGAAATTGAGGTCATTAAAGTTTTGGATTCCGTGAAATCTGCTATCGCCTATTTTACTGAAGCATATGGAGCTAGTTTAATTTTTATGGATATACACCTCGCAGATGGTATAGCGTTTGAAATCTTTAAACAAATAGATATTAAAACGCCTATAATTTTCACTACTGCATATGATCAATATGCTATTCAAGCATTTAAAGTTAATAGCATTGATTATATATTAAAACCTATTAGTAAAGAAGAATTATCTGAAGCTATTGATAAATTCAAAACCTCTTATAAGACAACAAAAAAGGCGACTAACGATATTGATAGTTTGTTAGAGATGTTACAAACAAAAACAACTAATTATAAATCTACGTATCTAGTTCAAAAAAGGGATGAATTATTACCAATAAAAATAACAGACATCGCCTATTTTTATATTGATATTGGAATCGTAAAAGCGACTACATTTGATAACCAAACTTATATAATAAACAAAAAACTAGAGGATATAGAGCTTGAATTAAATCCCAGTAATTTTCACCGAGTTAATAGGCAATTCATATTGAATAGAGAGGCTATTGTCAATATGAAATTTTACTTCAATAGTAAACTCATTATAAATATCAATCCACCTTATGAAGATCGTATTATTGTAAGTAAAGCTAAATCAAATGAGGTGAAAAATTGGATAAACTCATAATTCATTTTACAACACATTAGCATAAGGTTATTTCACTTCCCTTTTAGGTCACTTCACTTTTATTTTTCATTTTAAAACATATACCCACAGTACTTTTGGGGTATAATTAAAACGAAAATATTATGAAAACTATCAAATCAATTTTAATCGGAATCTGTGTATTATCATTTATGACTGTAAATTCACAAAGCTTATCTCAAAAACAAATAGAAAGAAGAAACAATAAAGTAGCTTTATTTAGCACTCAAGAATTTTCAAATCTCCATATTTGGTTTTACAATAATGTACTTGATTTAAAATTAAGCAATGAAGTTGAAGAACAATATGGTCATATTATATCTAAGTACACATATAAAATGTCCCGTTTAGATGATAAAGACTCAGACTACACTTATGGTGAGATGGTAGAAAGAGTTCATTCATTAGTTCGTGAAATTAATATGGAATCAAAACCTATTCTTACAATTAAACAATACAATGATCATGCAAAAATCATGATTAACTTCAAACAAACAGTACTTAACAAGCTTGAATTTAAAAATTCACAAACCGTTAAATAATGAATAAAAATCAACTCATTAGAATAGTAGAACATATTGAAAGAGCGATTATTCTCATTCTATTATTCTCACTCTTAGCCGTAGTATTGTATTCGACTATCATATTTATTAGTTTACTATTTGGTGGAATACTATCTCAATATCAAGATTCCTTTTCTCCTAACAACATTTTAACTCATTTGCATAAAATATTTGGAAGCTTTATGCTCGTTTTAATTGGCATCGAATTAGTTCATACAGTAAAAATGTACTTAAAAGAAGATGTTGTTCATGTCGAAATCGTATTGCTAGTCGCTTTAATTGGCATCTCCAGACATGTTATCGATCTCGATTTCAAGCACCTAGAACCATTAACTCTTATAGGCATAAGCTCATTGATTATTGTATTATCAGGAGGTTACTATTTAATAAAAAAAGGAATGCGGTTAAGCAAATAAAAAAGCCTCACAAATTGTGAGGCCTTAAATTTATCCGTTAATAATTTTTTCTTGATGATTAATCGATTCCTGATGAATCGCTTTAAACATACGTAAGATAAACTCCTCACTTAGACCTTTTTCATCGCCTTCAAGTACCATTTTTCCCAAAATCTCATTCCAGCGTTTGCTTTGTAAAACAGCAACGTTCTTTTGTTTTTTCAAAGCACCAATTCCATCTGCAACCTTCATTCGTTTACCCATTAGCTCTATAATTTGATTATCTACAACATCAATCTGAGCTCTTAAATTATTGAGTTCTGTATTATATGCCGCTTCTGGATCAGATTCTTTTCTAATTCTTAAGTCCTCCATAATTTGAACCAATCTATTAGGAGTCACTTGTTGAGCAGCATCACTCCAAGCATTATCAGGATCTATATGTGTTTCTATCATCAATCCATCAAAATTAAGATCTAAAGCTGTTTGAGAGACATCAAAAATCATATCTCTTTTTCCTGTAATATGCGATGGATCACTAATTAAAGGTAAGTCAGGAAATTTAGTTTGCAATTCGATAGCAATCTGCCATTCTGGATTGTTTCGGTATTTAGATTTCTCATAAGTTGAAAACCCTCTATGAATTACTCCTAAATTTTTAATATCTGAAGACGCTAAACGCTCAATAGCCCCTAACCACAAAGGTAAATCTGGGTTTACTGGATTTTTCACCAATACAATTTTATCAGTTCCTTTTAAAGCATCTGCAATTTCTTGAACAATAAACGGACTCACAGTTGAACGCGCACCAATCCATAATAAATCGATATCATGCTCTAAAGCGAGTTCTACATGATTTCTATTCGCAACTTCCGTTGCCGTTTTCAATCCAGTTTCTGCTTTTACTTTTTGTAACCATTTAAGACCTAAAGCACCAACACCTTCAAAATTACCAGGACGTGTTCTAGGTTTCCATATTCCTGCTCTATAATAATTAACATCAGTATTTTTAAGCTCATGTGCTATTTTTAATACTTGATCTTCTGTTTCTGCACTACATGGTCCAGCGATAACTAATGGATGATTTAATCCCAAATCATCTAACCATGTTCTCATTTCTTTTTTATTCTCCATAATTTTCTATTAAGCAATTCCTTTTAATATGTCTTTGATATGATTTGTACTTTTCATCTCGTTATAAATCTCATCAAAATTATTAGACTCCATCAAAGTTTTAAACTGTTTTAAATTGTTGATATATTCATCAAGGGTTTCAATAACATTGACTCTATTTTGTTTAAAAATAGGAGTCCACATTTCGGGAGAACTCTTCGCTAAGCGCACAGTACTCTCAAAACCACTACCTGCCATATCAAAAATATCGCGTTCATTTTTTTCTTTTTCAATAACAGTCTTACCAAGCATAAATGAACTTATATGTGATAAATGTGATACATAAGCAATATGTTTATCATGAGCTTCAGGATTCATATATCGAATACGCATCCCTAAGTCTGAAAATAATTGCAAAGCTTTCTCTTGAAGCTTAAACATTGTTTTTTCAATCTCACAGATGATATTTGTTTTCTTCAGAAACAAATCTTTTATAGCTGCTTTTGGTCCAGAAAACTCAGTACCAGCTATTGGATGTGTTGCCAAAAAATTATGTCGGTTTTTATGATGCTCAACAGCATTGCAAACTGGAAATTTTGTAGAACCTACATCAATAACCAAAGTATGGTCTGCGATAAGATCTAAAATTTTTGGCAACTCAACAATCGCTTTATCAACCGGAATAGAAAGCACAACCAAATCTGCTTCAATCAAATCTTGATAGCTTGCTTTTTCATCAATTATATTGAGTTTTAAAGCTTCTTCAAGATGGTTCTGATTAGAGTCAATTCCGAAAATTTTAGCATTGTTATAGTTAGACTTAATGTCTAAAGCTAAACTCCCTCCTATTAACCCAACTCCTATGATATAAATTTTATTCATTGTTTTTATTTCAATCGCTCTAATGCTTCTTCTAATGCTTCTTCAGAAGCACATAATGATATTCTTATATACCTACTTCCGTTGCTACCAAAAATGGTTCCTGGTGTAATAAAAATTGATTTTTCTTTGAGTATCAAATCAATATATTCCTCTGCATCTAGATACTCTGGTAATTTTGCCCAAACAAATAATCCAGCTGCATTTTTATCATAAGTACAATTGAGGGCTTCTGCAATTTCCCATACAATCTTTCGACGATACTCATACACATTATTTAAACTTGAATACCACATGTCAGAACAGTTCAAAGCTTCAATTGCTCCTTTTTGTATCCCCAAAAACATACCAGAATCCATATTACTTTTCACTCGTAAGACTGCATTTATAAATTCACTTTTACCAAGTAGCATACCTACACGCCAACCTGCCATATTAAAGGTTTTACTTAGCGAATTTAATTCTAAACATACTTCGGAAGCTCCATTATATTTTAAAATACTTCTTGGGTATTTGTTCAAAATAAAACTGTACGGATTATCATTAACAATTAAAATACCATTGCGTTTTGCAAACGTAATTAGGTCTTCAAATAACTTATTAGTTGCTTGCGCTCCTGTAGGCATGTGTGGATAGTTTACCCACATTAATTTCACCTTATCCAAACCTCTCTTCTCTAATTCAATAAGATCTGGAAACCAGTCATTGTCTTCTGTTAAATCATAAAACACAGGAGTAGCACCAACCAAATTAGTAACCGATTTATATGTTGGATAACCAGGATTAGGGATTAAAACTTCATCCCCTTCATTTAAAAAAGCCATTGAAATATGCAAAATTCCTTCTTTACTTCCCATAAGTGGAAGCACTTCTGTTAAAGGGCTTAAAGGGACACTAAAATGGGTTTTATAAAATCCTGTAATCGCTTCTCTTAATTCGAGTATACCTTGATAACTTTGGTACTTATGAGCAGCTTCTTCATTAAAAGTTTCAACCAAAGCATTAAGCACGCGTTCTGGCGGATTTAAATCAGGACTACCAATTCCTAAATTTATAATTGGTTTTCCTTGAGCTTTTAATAGGCTTACTTCTCTTAGTTTTTTAGAAAAGTAATATTCCTCAACATCTTTTAATCGGTCAGCAATCTGAATCATAATCTTGCATTTTTATATTCTCCTAATACTTTGAAATCTTGAGCCATAATTTTCATTATAGATTTTGCTTTGTCATAATTTGAATAGGATTCAAAAGTTAAATCGACAAAAAAAGCATATTTCCAAGGTGTTTCAATTTTCGGGAGTGATTGTATCTTTGTTAAATTTAACTTACAATCACTTAATACGTTTAAAATAGTCGCTAAACTTCCTCTTTTATGGTCTAATTCAAATTTTACAGAAGCTTTATTGATTTCTACTATAGGTATTTCAGAATTTTTTGTCTTAACAATAAAAAAGCGTGTTTCATTATGCTTAATCGTTTGTATACTTTCCGAGATAATATTTAAATCAAATAATTTAGCAGCTAAACGCGATGCAATCGCAGCCACATTTTTAATTTGATGCTTCTGAATACGTTGTGCAACCTCGGCTGTATCTTTATCTTCAATTAATTTAATATGAGGATATTGTTTTAAAAATGTTTTACACTGCAATAATGCCATTGGATGTGAATACACTTCCTTAATATCATTAATGGTTTGGTTTGGTAATGCCATTAAATGATGTTGAATATCTAAATAATACTCGCCAACAATATGTAAACCATGATTATCAATTAGCGCATAGTTTGGGATAATAGAACCTGCAATAGAATTCTCAATAGCCATAATTGCGGCATCATTTTGTTGATTTAAAACACATTCAACCACACCATCAAATGTCAAACATTCATTGATAGATACAGGCTTATCAAAAAATTGCTGTGACACAATATGATGAAATGACCCTTTAATTCCTTGTATAGCTACAGATTTTATCATATAAAAAAAGTCCCGATTTTCATCGAGACTCATATTAAATTTATTTGTAATAAATTATACATATCATGCCTCTCCCTTTTTGCTAAAAAAGAAATAAAACCAATTAAAATATGTATGATTTAATGTGTTCATAATCATGAATTGAAGTGCTAATGTAATTATTATTTTAGAAAATCAAAATTGTTATAACATTTTTTTAGGTTTCACGTTTCAGTTTTAAAGAATTCATAATTTAAAGCAAGCCATTAGTAATTATTACTATTTTTGAGTAAAATAAATTAATTTATGTCTATTGAAGTTGAAAACATTTCTAAAATCTATGGGGAACAGAAAGCCTTAAATAATATTTCTTTTTCTGTTAACAAAGGAGAAATTGTAGGATTTCTTGGCCCTAATGGTGCTGGAAAATCTACGCTTATGAAAATCTTAACCACTTACATTAATGCGTCTGAAGGTGTTGCAAAAGTTAATGATTTTAATGTTGAAACAAATAAACAAGACGTGCAAAACAATGTAGGTTATTTACCCGAACACAATCCATTGTATTTAGACATGTATGTTAAAGAATATCTTGCTTTTAACGCTCGTATATACAATACACCAAAATCTAGAATAAATGATGTCATAGATTTAACTGGCTTAAGCCCTGAAGCTCAAAAAAAAATTGGACAACTTTCAAAAGGATACCGTCAAAGAGTTGGGCTTGCTAATGCATTACTTCACAATCCATCGGTTTTAATTTTAGATGAACCTACTACAGGATTAGACCCAAATCAGTTAGTAGATATAAGACATTTAATTAAAAATATAGGCAAAGACAAAACGGTATTTCTTTCTACTCATATTATGCAAGAAGTTGAAGCTATTTGCGATCGTGTAATTATAATTAACAAAGGACAAATTGTAGCTGATAAGAAACTTAAAGATTTGCGTAATGAGACAGAGCAAACAGTTATAGTTGAATTTGATTATCGTGTAGAAGATGCTTTTTTATTAAAACTCCCGAATGCCAAAACGGTTAAAAACACACATGATTTCATCTACGAAATCACATTTTCTACAACTAAAGACATGCGTTCTTACGTTTTCGATTTTGCTCATGATAATGAATTAAAAATCCTTCAGCTCAATCAAAAAAATGCGAGTTTAGAAAGTTTGTTTAGAACGCTAACTTCAGAGTAAATTATTCAAAAATAAGTTGTCCAGTATAAAATTGTTCAACATCAACTATTACTGGTGTATTAACCACAATAATATCACCTGTACTTCGTATTTCTCCAGTTAAAGAATGCTGGGCATTTATAATCATATCATTACTGCTTCGGTGAAAAACATCCACATCCTGAGCAATTAAATATCGTCCTTCAAATCGTGCATCACCCGAGAAGAACCTAACAGAAACAGAATTTGCTTCACCCGATATATAACAGGTAGATAGATTATTTACAACAACTTTAAAATTATTACAATCTATTTCTAAAATAAAATCACCATCTGTATTAACTTCATCCTCTTCGTTAAAATCTTCGGAAATCAATTCTAAACTATTATAACTTAAAACACCATCACTTCTTACGGGCAATCCTGAACCATTTCTAATTTCAGTAATATTTGGAGCACTTACAAACACCTTAGTAATACCGTAATCTCTAGTAATATTGCAAGCGTTATTGTTGTACAAATGAAGTTTGCCATTTTCTACCCTAACCTCAATATCATTCATTAAATACTCACCTGTTTGAACGGTTACTTTTTGAACAGAAGCCTCCTTTAGAACTAACTCTATACGCGGAAAAACCTTGATTTCAGAAAACACTTCGAGATCAAAATCTTTTTCAATAATATCTCCTGAATTTTGAAAACAATCTGGCACATTCTCTCCATTGCAGGATACTAATACAATTGCAAATACTATGTAAAGTAGTTTTCTCATAATCTTATACCAATTCCAAATTCTACTGCTTCGGCTTTTGCGCCATGAGATTTAAGCGTAATAGCTCCAAATATTTTATCGCCAAAATAGCGTTTTAACCCAATTCTATTATAAACTTGCCCTTCAAAATCATAAGGATAATACACATAATATCCCAATTGTGTAATAACAGACATTTTATTGATAAATAGTTCATGCCCAACAAAGATCCCTACACGTTTCCAATCTTCATTTCCTTTTACATTTAACTCCGGAAAAGCTACAGAATAAAAATAAATTAATTCTTCTAAAAACTTAGAAAAAAACACATCTGTCCCCAACTGTATTGCACTCTTTCGGTTTAAGCGTTTATCTACATAAGCCGATACGATATAAAATGGATATTGGCCAATACCAATAATATCACTTTCATTAACACCACTTCTAAAAGCGAAATTATATTTTATTTTTTCTTTATATTTTTTCTCTTCGGAAGAAGGAATATAATCAGGTTCATTAGCATAATCAAATAAATAATTAGTTCCTATATTGAAAGCTAACGTATTGGTAGACGTATTTGGCGCTCTAAAATTTGCATTAGAGTAATGCACAAGTGAAATACCGGCTTGAATACCAAAGCCCTTAACTATATTTTCTTTTTTATAATTGAACATCAAATAGGTTGAACTCAACAAATCTGATCCATAAGCGCTATTTCTAAAATTGGTAACCTTATCATAAGGATTGGTTGTATACGCTACACCTTGACCAATTCTAAAATTTAAATTCCGCTTGAAAAAGTAGAAATTATAATGTGCATATAATCCATAATTTTCTCCCAGAGTTTGATTTTTCAGATCCTGGTATACGAAAGAAAACCCCCAATCTGGATAATTGTATCGACTTTCCCAATCTTCAAAACCATACGTTTTTTTATTATAGCTTAATATAAGCCCTGAAGGGTGGTCTGTAATTAGATGTGAAATATCAGGATTATGCTGAAGAATCGATCCAGAAAATACATTAACATCTAGAGTAAATAAGCTAGGATTTTTGTCTTGAGTATATCCCAAAATAGTAAATACGCAAAAAACACAGGCAATGAAATGCTTCATTAAATTTAATTATGGGGCAAAAATAACAGAATATTTAAAACACCTGTGACGCAACTGCTTTTATATTGTCACTTTTTCCCATAGAATAATAATGAAGCACAGGAATCCCTGCTTTTTGTAATGCTTTAGATTGTTGTATACACCACTCTACACCAACTTGTCTTACCTGACTATTATCCTTACATTTTACTATTTCTACAATTAAATCTTCAGGTAAATCTACATGAAAACGATGCGGTATTAAATTTAACTGTTTCTTGGTTGCTATTGGTTTCAATCCCGGAATAATAGGCACAGTAATCCCTTCGTTTCGACATTTATCAACAAATTTAAAATACTTCTCATTATCAAAAAACATCTGTGTTACAATATAGGCTGCTCCATTTTTAATTTTCTTTTTCAAAAAATGGATATCACTATCCAAATTTGGCGCTTCGGTGTGTTTTTCAGGATAAGCTCCAACACCTGTACAAAAATTAGTTTCAGAGCAATTTTGAAGCTCTTCATCTAAATACAAACCTTTATTTAAATCCGTAATTTGACTTACCAATTCACTTGCATAGTGATGTCCCTCTTTTTCTGGCTTAAAATAAGTCTCTGTCTTAACAGCATCACCACGAAGCGCCATAACATTATCAATACCTAAAAAATCAAGATCGATTAAAAAATTCTCGGTATCTTCTTTTGTAAATCCACCACACAAAATATGTGGTATTGCATCTACACTATATTTGTTTTGTATTGCAGCACAAATCCCAACCGTTCCTGGTCGTTTTTTTACAATTTGTTTTTTTAATAACCCACCACCAACATCTTTAAAAATATATTCTTCTCGATGGTAAGTGACATCGATAAATGGTGGTTTGAATTCCATTAATGGATCTATATTATCAAATATAGATTGAATATGTTGCCCTTTTAAAGGCGGTAAAATTTCAAATGAAAACTGGGTCGTTCCGTTCGCTTTTTTAATGTGCTCTGTTACTTTCATATCATGGTGTTCATATAAAATTTGCTGCTAACAAAGACGCTGTCATTAACAACAGTAATTGTAAAGCAAATCTTAATTCTACTTTATACTTTTTCATAATTCTGTTACGATTAAATTCATTACAAGAATATTGCTTTAGGTTTTCTAAACTATTAGCTAATTTCAAAGAAATTGTTAAGTTTCTGCGAGATTTGGATTTAACCATTTTCTAGCATCGTTTTCACTAATATGCCTACGTTTTGCATAATCTTGCAATTGATCTTCAGTGATTTTTCCTAATCCAAAATACTTAGCTTCTGGATGTCCAAAATAATAACCACTGACACTTGCAGCAGGCCACATCGCTAAATTCTCTGTTAACTTAACACCAATATTATCTTCAACGTTTAAAAGGTTCCAAATTGTTTTTTTCTCTAAATGGTCTGGACATGCTGGATAACCAGGAGCTGGACGAATCCCTTTATAACCGTCTTTAATCAATTCAGAATTGGTTAAATTTTCATCTTTAGCATAATTCCAATATGTGGTTCTCACTTTTTCATGTAAAAACTCTGCAAAGGCTTCAGCCAAACGATCAGCTAAGGCTTTAATCATAATAGAATTATAATCATCATTATCGGCTTCAAACTGTTGTGCTAATTCTTGTGTTCCAAAACCTGTAGTCACGCAAAAAGCTCCTATATAATCTTGTTTTCCAGAATCTTTAGGGGCAATAAAATCACTCAAGGCGTAACTTGGAATACCATTTCTTTTTTTTAGTTGCTGTCGAAGTGTTAAGAATGTAGCCTCAATATTTCCTTTTTCATCATAAACTTCAATATCATCGTCGTTTACTGAATTTGCATAAAACAATCCAAAAACAGCTTTGGCTTTTAATAGTTTTTCATCAAAAACACGTTTGAGTAAATCTTGAGCGTCTTTAAATACATCTGTTGCTTGTTTACCAACAACAGCATCTCTAAGAATATCAGGAAACTTTCCATGTAAATCCCAACTTCTAAAAAACGGACTCCAATCGATATAAGCTTCTAATGTCATTATATCAAAATCATCTAAGATTTGAACCCCTAAATGTTTAGGTTTCGCTATGTTAGTAGCCTTCCAATCAATTTGAAATTTATTGTTTCGTGACGCTTCAATTGAAATAAACTCTTTACGTTTCCCTCTTGATAAAAACTGCTCACGGAATGCGTCATACTCTTGACGGATTTGCTTTTTATAAACCTTATTATTTTTTTGCAACAAATTACCAACCACAGTAACTGCTCTAGAAGCATCATTAACATGAACAACTGTATGATTGTAATGCGGTGCAATTTTAACCGAAGTGTGTGCTTTTGAAGTGGTGGCACCACCAATGATTAATGGCATATTTAAATTCTCCTTTTTCATAGCTTTAGAGAGGTATACCATTTCATCTAATGATGGTGTTATTAAACCACTTAAACCAATAATATCAACATTCTCATTAAGAGCAACATCAATAATTTTCTCTGGTGAAACCATCACACCTAGATCGATAATTTCATAGTTATTACAACCTAAAACAACACTCACTATATTTTTACCAATATCGTGAACATCACCTTTTACAGTTGCCATTAAAATTTTACCTGCAAATTCTTGTTTCCCATCTTTTTCTGCTTCAATAAATGGTTGCAAATAGGCAACCGCTTTTTTCATGACACGAGCAGATTTAATTACTTGAGGCAAGAACATTTTCCCGCTTCCAAAGAGATCTCCAACGACATTCATTCCTGTCATCAAATGCCCTTCAATAACGTCAATAGGCTTAGCTGAAGTCAATCGTGCTTCTTCAACATCCGCTATGATAAATACATCAATCCCTTTAACAAGACTATGTGTGATTCGTTCTTGTAGTGGTGTATTTCTCCACTCTAAAATTTTGGTTGCATCTTCTTTTTTATTGCCTTTTACGGTTTCCGCAAAGTCAAGTAATCGCTCGGTTGCATTATCGCTTCTATCAAAAAGAACAGCTTCAACAAGCTGTAATAGATCCTTCGGAATCTCATCATAAACCTCTAATAGTGTTGGATTAACGATTCCTAAATTCATTCCATATTGAATCGCGTGATATAAAAAAGCAGCGTTAATGGCTTCTCGAACCGCCGTATTTCCTCTAAATGAAAACGACACATTACTCACACCTCCTGAAACATTAGCATAAGGTAAGTTTTCACGAATCCATTTTGTCGCCTTAAAAAAATCTAAAGCATTTAAGCGATGTTCATCCATTCCTGTAGCCACAGGAAAAATATTAGGATCAAAAATGATGTCTTGTGGTGGAAACTTAACTTCATTAACTAAAATATGATAAGAACGTTTGCAAATATCAATTCGTTTTTGATATGTATCTGCTTGACCAAGTTCATCGAATGCCATAACGATAACAGCTGCGCCATAGCGCCTTACAAGCTTAGCCTGTCGGATGAATTCATCTTCACCTTCTTTTAAACTAATAGAATTGACGACACATTTTCCCTGAGCAACTTGTAACCCAGCTTCTATAATTTCCCATTTAGAACTATCAATCATTAGCGGAATACGAGCAATATCTGGCTCTGAAGCAATGAGGTTTAAAAATTTGATCATCGCATACTTTCCATCAAGCATCCCTTCATCCATATTGACATCGAGAATCTGTGCACCTCCTTCAACTTGATCTCTTGCAACACTTAACGCTTCATCGTAATTATCTTCTTTAATTAATCTTAAGAACTTTCGAGACCCGGTAACATTAGTACGCTCTCCAATATTTATAAAATTACTTTCTGGGGTAACCACTAAAGGTTCAAGACCAGATAAGGTAAGATATTTTTTACAGTCACTGTCTCTCATTACACGTGTAGTTTAGTTACTCTTGGCTGGTATTTTTTTGCAACTTCGGCAATGGCTTTAATATGGTCTGGGTTTGTTCCACAGCAACCACCAATAATATTTATTAACCCATCTTGAAGGTAATCTTCTATTAACATTTGCATTTGTTGTGCAGATTGATCGTACTCACCAAATGCATTTGGTAAACCTGCATTTGGATGCGCAGAGGTATAAAACGTTGTCTCTCGTGATAATCGTTGTAAATATGGTTTAAGTTGTTCAGCTCCTAATGCACAATTAAACCCAACACTCAACAAAGGAATATGAGATATGGATGTTAAAAAGGCCTCCACAGTTTGTCCAGATAGTGTTCGTCCTGAAGCATCTGTAATTGTTCCAGAGACCATAATTGGAATATCTATTTGGCGTTCTTCTTTAACTTCCTCAATAGCAAACAGAGCTGCTTTAGCATTAAGCGTGTCAAAGATTGTTTCTACTAAAAGCATATCGACACCTCCATCTACCAAAGCTTCAACTTGTAGTTTATAAGCTACTCGTAGTTCTTCAAATGTTATCGCCCTGTATTCTGGTTTATTAACATTAGGAGACATACTTGCCGTTTTATTTGTTGGTCCAATACTTCCTGCTACAAAACGAGGTTTTTCAGGGTTTTCATAAGTAAATTGTAATGCAACATCCTTTGCTATTCTAGCTGATTGGTAATTAAGTTCATATACCAAATCTTCCATGTTGTAGTCTGCCATGGCAATCGTAGTACCTGAAAAGGTATTGGTTTCCACAATATCGGCTCCTGCTTCAAAATAGAGCTTATGAATCTCGGCAATAGCGAGAGGCTGTGTTAAGGACAATAAATCGTTATTTCCTTTTAATGACGTAGGATAATCCTTGAAGCGTTCACCTCTAAAATCTTCTTCCGAAAATTTATAGCGTTGCAACATAGTACCCATAGCTCCATCGAGCACTAAAATTCGTTTTGATATTTCTTCTTGAATTGTGCTCATAATTATTATAAAGCTTGTCTTAAATCATTAATCACATCTTCAATCGTTTCTAATCCAACCGAAATTCTTACTAAACCATCAGTAACACCAACTTCTAATCTCTCTTCTTTTGTAAGTTTAGCGTGAGTTGTCGATGCTGGGTGTGTTACTATAGTTCTCGTATCACCTAAATTAGCAGATAATGAGCACAACTGAATATTATCTAAAAACTGTCGCCCAGCTACTATACCACCTTTGATTTCAAAAGCGACTACATTACCTCCTAGTTTCATTTGCTTTTTTGCTATGTCATATTGCGGATGCGAACTTAAAAACGGGTATTTTACCATGCTAATTTTTGGATGAGCTTCTAAAAACTCAGCAACGTTTAAAGCATTCTCGCAATGCTTGTCTACTCGAACCGCTAGGGTTTCCAAACTTTTAGACAATACCCAAGCATTAAATGGAGATAACGCTGGACCTGTATTTCTCGAAAACAAATAAATCTCTCTAATTAAATCTGCTTGTCCAACGGTAACACCTCCTAAAACACGACCTTGACCATCAATTAATTTTGTAGCCGAATGAATCACTAAATCGGCACCAAAGTCAATTGGATTTTGCAAATATGGAGTCGCAAAACAATTATCAATGACTAATATTATATTATGCTGTTTTGCAATTTGACCTAAACGTTCCAAATCAAGAATATCGACAGCAGGATTTGTTGGGCTTTCAGCATATAGAATTTTTGTATTTGGTTGAATTAAATCTTCAATAGCATCTAAATCATTAACATTAAAATAGCTAGTTTGAATATTCCATTTTGGAAAAAACTTAGTAAACAATGTATGTGTTGAGCCAAAAACACTTCGCGCAGATACAATATGATCTCCTGTATTTAGTAATGCGGCAAAGGTTGAAAACACAGCAGACATTCCTGTTGCGAATGCATGACCAGCTATGGCTCCTTCCATTTTACAAATTTTTTCTACAAACTCAGAGGTATTTGGATTTGTAAATCGACTATAAATATTGCGCTGTTTTTCTTCAGAAAAAGACGCTCTCATATCTTCAGCATCTTCAAAAACGAAACTAGATGTAAGATATAATGGTGTAGAATGCTCCAGAAACAATGATCGTTCTGTTTGTGTTCTAATAGCTTCAGTTTCAAAATTTTTATTGTTCATTTCTTAATTTAAGTGGTTTGAAAGTTTAATAATATCAGATAACAATCCTCTTGCTGTTACTTCTTTTCCTGCTCCTGCACCTTGAATCACCAATGGCTGTTCTCCATAAGATTTAGTAAATATTTCAAAAATAGAATCTGCCCCCTTAAGCTGGCCTAATACCGAATTCTTGTCTTCGGAAATGAGCTTCACTTCTAAAGTTTCATTTGCAACATCTAACTCGCCTACATATCGTAATACAGATTCTTTTGGCAAACTTGATTTTCGCTTTTGAAAGGGTTGATCTAACTCTTTTATTCGCGATTTAAATTGATGCAAAGTTGTCTTTCCATTAAGTTGCTTAGGCACTAAAGATTCGATATTTACATTCTGAAATTCCACCTTCAAATTTAACTCTCGAGCCAAAATCAATAATTTTCTTGCAACGTCATTCCCCGAAAGATCTTCACGAGCATCTGGTTCTGTCAATCCTAATTTTGAAGCTCTAGAGAGTACTTTAGAAAACAGTTCCTTTTCTGATGAAAATCGATTAAAAACATAACTAAGTGATCCAGAAAATACACCTCTTATTTTTTGAACTTCATCCCCAGAATTATAAATGTTTTTCACAGTTTCAATGACTGGTAGTCCTGCACCTACATTGGTTTCATATAAAAATTTCTTGTTATACTTCTTTAGGTTTTGACGTAAATCTTCATAGAAATCTAATTCTAAAGTGTTCGCAATTTTGTTAGCTGAAACAATATGAAACCCAGCTTTGACAAACTTTACATAATGCTGAACAAAACTAGAACTAGCAGTTGCATCAACAACAATGAGATTCTCATATTTTTTTTCTTGTATATAGTTTAGAACATCTTCAATTTTATATGGAACAGAAAATGTACTAAAATCACTTTCCCAAGAATTAGAAACTGTTTTATCTTCAAAGAATACTAATTTTGAATTTGCGACAATTGGAATTCTTAAATCGATTGCTTCTTGTTTTTTAAATTGCGTTCTCGCTTTATTTATCTGACCAATCAATGTACTGCCAACATTACCTATTCCGAATATGACTATATGTATCTTTTTCATTTTTAGTACGTTTGTTTATTTTAAAAATTGGGTTTAATATTTTTTTTAATTGCTCATATTCTATTAAAAAGGCATCATGACCATGAATAGATTTTATTTCTGAAATGCCTACCTCGTGTTTCATTAATTTTAAATCAACATAAGTATCCCAGTTTTCCTCTGATTTAAAAAAAAGATCACTAGGAATCGTAACAATATGAATATTAGAATTTATAGCACTTACAACTTCACTAAACGTTCCTCTGTTTTTAGTAATATCTATAGTTTTTAAAATTTGATTCATCAATTTATATGCAGATAAATGAAATCGTTGGTTTAATGCTTTTCCATGATGATCTAGCCAACTTTCAACATTAAAATGTGCTTTAGACAGTTCTGTTCGTTGAAATTTATTAGTAAAGGATTCTGGAGTTCTATACAAAGTCATTGCATGCATTCTTGCATCTACTAAAGGTGTAATAGAATGGTTTAAAATTGAATCTTGTATATGGCAATTGGCAATTAACCAATCTGTAGATTTCCAATCGCTAGCCACAGGAATTAAATGCTCAATTAAATTGGGCTTTAAAGCTGCAAGTTCCCAAGCAATTCCTCCTCCAATAGATCCTCCTATAACTGCAAAAAGCTGGTTAATTTTAAGTTGCTTTAAACCTTCAGCAAAGAGTTCGGCAATATTACACGCAGTAAAGTCTTTATAATTTTTAATAAGATGCTCATCAATAGCATCAAATCCATTTCCAGGGATATTGAATGCCAAAATGGTAAACTGATTGGTATCAATACATTTATTCTCACCAATTAAATCATTCCACCAACCTGTTTTTCCACAAACATTAGAATTCCCTGTCAATGCATGATTTACTAAAACAATTGGTGCTTCATGCAGTGGTTTACCAAAGAGTTGATAGGACAATCGAATATTTTGAGATACTCCAGAAGTAAGATTAAAATTTAAAATTGTTAGGTGTTTTAATGACGTCATTTTAAAAGTTTTAATAGTTATAGATACCACACATAAAAATTATGCGTAGCATCTATTTGAACACTAGTTAAGATGCGCTATGCAAAAATTGTTTTTTTAACCACATCAAAAGCTTCTTTTAAATCGGCCTTTAAATCGTCTACATTTTCAATACCAACAGATAAACGAATCAAATCTTTCGTAACACCTGTAGCTTCCTGAGCTTCATTACTCAATTGTTGATGTGTTGTACTTGCAGGATGAATAATTAAAGATTTAGTATCTCCAATATTCGCCAAAAGCGAAAATAGCTTTGTAGCATCTGCTATTTTCTTAGCAGATTCATAGCCACCTTCAACTCCAAAGGTCACAATACCACTTTGCCCTTTTGGCAAATATTTTTTCGCTAAATATTTGTATTTACTTGTTTCTAATCCAGGATAGTTAACCCAATTTACTTCTGGTTGTTCTTGTAACCATTTTGCTAATTCTAGTGCATTTTCACTATGTTTTTTGATGCGCAACTCTAAAGTTTCAAGGCCTTGAATAATTTGAAATGCATTAAATGGGCTCAATGCTCCGCCATAATCACGAAGACCTTCTATTCTAATTTTCGTAATAAACGCTGCTGCTCCAATAGCCTCACTATAAACTAAACCATGATATCCAGCTGAAGGCTCATTAAATTCTGGAAATTTACCATTGGTCCAATCAAACGTTCCTGCATCAACAATAATACCTCCAAGAGATGTTCCATTTCCGTTGATATATTTTGTTAATGAGTGGATCACGATGTTTGCTCCATATGCAATTGGATTTAATAAATAAGGGGTCGCCACTGTATTATCAACAATAAGTGGCACTTTATGTGATTTAGCTTGCTTAGAAATTGCTTCTATATCTAAAACATCAAGTTTAGGATTCCCTAAAGATTCTACGAAAAATGTTCTCGTATTTTCTTGAGCTGCTTTTTTAAAATTTTCAGGATTAGAAGGATCTACAAATGTTGTCGTAATTCCGTGTCTAGGTAAGGTTACACTTAATAAATTATAAGTCCCACCATATAGACTATTAGAAGCCACAATATGATCCCCAGCCTTTAAAAGTGTTAAGAGTGTTGTTGAAATAGCTGCAGTACCAGAAGCAGTTGCAACTGCTGCAATACCACTTTCAAGAGCTGCAATTCGCTGCTCGAGAATATCGTTTGTAGGATTGTTTAAACGGGTATATATAAACCCTGGAACGGAAAGATTAAATCGTCCAGCTGCATCATCTGAATCATCAAAGACATAAGCTGTAGATTGATAAATTGGAACGGCACGTGTTCCTCCATTTTGATTAACATCGTGTCCTGCATGCAATGCTTTTGTTGCAAATTTTTGTGTACTCATTTTTCTAATTTTTGAATTAATAAATAAATTAAACCAAAAGTCAAATGCGCTTAAAAAGCGTACTTAATAGAAAAATGTTATAAGAAAATACGTGATTACAGATGAGTAATTACGTTTGAGTTATCTATCCAAATTCGTGATAAATGAATCACGCTTTTAAGTAGAATTTAGCACCTTCTTAATTGCTTAAGGGTTGCTAAGGCTTCATCGGGTCTAATCCCTCCGCCTTTCTTGATAACATTTCAGTAAGTTATTGAACTTTGTGAGCACAAATATTGCAACAGAAAAATTACAATTCCAAATTTATTTTTATTTTTTTTGAAATTCTTTTTTAAAAAAAACATGTTATGCTAATGAATCTAGCTATTCATTTTTAGATATTTCCCCCTGACAACCTGACCAACAGGCACATTTTGGATTTTACTTTCTAACCAAGAAATAATATCTAAATATAAAAATGCGCGACGCTCGTAAGGATGGTCTTCATACGTTTTTAAGGTTTTAAGCAACTCTTTAAAAGCCTTTTTAATGTCTTGTGGGTAAATATCTTGCAAGCTTCTAATGAATTTGATCATCTCTTTTTGAACTTCATATAGATCATTTATTTTAAGTAAATACTTATAGGTATTTCTCAATAAAGTTTCGATATGATAATCTAAACCTGCTTCATAATGAGCTACCAAATTAAGAACTCGAGCAAAGCATTGTAAGTCTTCTCGCATCAACAATGACTTATTAGAAATAATTTTATCTAAATAGGAAATGCATTCTTTATTATTTCCTACTCCAAAATGCAAACTGGCAAATTTGTAATAAAAAATCATTGTATGATGTTCGTCTAATCTATTTTTAAAGGCGTTTAGTTCTTTTTCTATCTTCGGAATAATTTTTACTCCATCATCAAAACTCCCATCAATGAAATATAAATTAATCGAATTGAGGTTTAGATAAAGAAAAGTTAATGCTTCTACATTTTCATCCTTCGGAAAGCTTTTTTTAGCAATTACATTCTGAAATTTCAAAAGCGTATCCTGAAACTTGCTTTTATTACCAATAAAAAACAGCGTTTCTAAGAGGTAATTATTTCCTTTAAGAAAAAAAACAGGATTAAGTTTTACCATTTCAGGATGTTGATAAAATAAATCAACCCATTTTGAAGCATATTTATAACAATTTTTAAAATCTTGAAGCAAGAAACTATACCATAAATACACATTATTAAGCCACAATTTTTCTCGAAATCCTAAGTTTTTAATATCATATTCTGGAAGTCGGCTTTTAAAATACACCGTAACCTGCTCACTTTCAGATTCATTTTTTACATAACCAGTTTTTAAAATAATACTATAGAGCTTAAGTGATAAATTTGAGAGTTTACTAGCGATCACGTTAAGAGAACTAAGTTCTTTTGCTTGGATGGTTAACTCATCTGCCCTTCTACCAATACTTCTTGTTATATACTGAGATTCGATAATTTTTTCAAGTTCTACAATTTCATATGCAAGATTTTTTTCTTCATTCAAAATTGCAATTTCTTTAGACTTATCAAGAATTTTTAGACTTTGTCTATACAAGCCCTTATGATATAAAATAGAAGCAAAATCTAGCTGCTCTCTAATTTGCGAACGAATATTTTGATGTGAAGGATTCAATTTCAAGCTAATCAAAATCTGCTTATACAAATGTGCTTTAACATTTGCTAATTGCTGTTTTCTTACAATTCCCGTTTTCAAAATTGCGGTTTCATCATAAACAGAGGTTTTATCTAAAACATTAAAAAGATTCAAGAATTTAGAATCTTGATTCACATCTAATCGTCCAACATACAATTTAAATTGACGCTTCTCAGATTTAGTCAAGGATTTGACTAGTAAAAATAAATTATCTTTTTGATCTTTAGCCATCTAGCAAAAAACAGTTATAGTCTTGATTATCAGTTTTTAAACCTTAAAAAACACACTAAACATCGTAAAATATTAATACGCAGGAATTAAAACATATATCCAAAGTATAAATTCGTAAGACAATAGAAAAATAAATTTCAATAAAATGTCCGATAATAGCACACAATTTTTTGATACAACCTTAAGAGATGGTAAGCAAGTTCCAAGCTGTAAATTCAATATAAATCAAAAACTGGCTATAGCAGAACAACTAATCTCTTTTTAGTAAGAATCTCATTTAGGTTTTTAATACAATCTATTTTGAAAACCATTTACTAAGTTCGTTCTTTAATTCCATTTATTTTATCGAAAGAAGCGATCATACCCTGAATTAAAGACGAACTTAACCCTTTATGCTCCATTTCGTTTAAACCTTCGATTGTACAACCTTTAGGTGTAGTAACTTTATCTATTTCTTGTTCTGGATGATTTCCCGTAGTAATTAATAAGCTTGCTGCACCTTCACAAGTATGCATGGCAAGTTTTTGTGCTTCTTGGGCATCGAAACCCAATTGTATCGCTGCTTGTGTTGTTGCACGAATTAAACGCATCCAAAAAGCAACTCCACTAGCACAAACTACTGTTGCAGCTTGCATTTGTTTTTCTGGGATAATTAAAGTTGTCCCTAAAGCATCAAAAATCTTACGAGCTGTATTTAGTTTTAATTGCGCTTTTTCGTTACTACAAATACAAGTCATAGACTTCCCAACAGCTATCGCAGTATTTGGCATGGCTCTAATAACTGCATGCTTATCACTAATAATAGCTTCAATTTTTTCAATTGAAAACCCTGTTATAGTTGAAATCACAGTATGTTCTGGAGTAATATACGCCTTGTTTTTACGCAATACCGCAGTAAGATGATTAGGTTGGACTGCAAAAATAAGCACATCCGAATTCGTAATCGCTTCAATATTATTGGAAGTAATAATAACTTGTTTATTCGTGATTAAACTCTCAAGTGTATTGATATGTCTTTTAGTTAAATACAATGAGGTTATAATATTGTTAGACAACAAACCTTTAGCAATAGACAATCCTAAATTACCTGCTCCAATAATTGCAATTTTCATAAAAAATTAGTGTTTATTTCCTATTAAAACCGGCTATAACAAAGCTATTCTAAAAGGAAACTCATTAATATTAATCTAGGTTTCAAAAATAAAAAACTTATTGATGATTATTATATTTTACACACTCTCATTTTGATTCTTTCTCAGTAAAGAAAACCCCGTCTATTAAAATACTAACCTAACAATTGAATTATCAAAACAGAACTGTTATTAAAGGTTAATAGTATTCGCTGTTAAATTTCAAAAAAACCTACACCAAAAATTGAAATAAATCAGGTTTATCATTTAAATAATCACCATAGAAATTATGGAGCTTCATTTTTGTAATTAAAGGCGACAAATGGCTAGGGTGTTTTAATTCTAATCCAACTACAGCGACATCGTTTTCTCTATTAACTTTTTTTGTGTATTCAAAATGAGTAATATCGTCTGTAGGTCCTAAAATTTCAGCTACAAATTCGCGTAATGCACCCGCTCGCTGCGGAAACTTTATTATAAAATAATGCTTAAGATTTGCATACAACAGCGCACGTTCTTTAATTTCTGGCGTACGCGTGATATCATTGTTACTACCACTAACAACACACACTACATTCTTTTCTTTTATATCTTCAGCATATTGTTCTAAAGCGGCAATACTTAGAGCACCAGCAGGCTCAACAACGATCGCTTCTTTATTATAGAGATCTAAAATGGTTTGGCATACTTTTCCTTCATGTACTAAAAGAACATCATGCAATGTTTCTTTACAGATTTCAAAATTCAAATCTCCAACACGTTTTACAGCTGCACCATCAACAAAATTTTCGATATATCGTAATGCTGTATTCCTGTTATTTTTAATAGATGTAGACATTGAAGGCGCGCCTTTTGGCTCAACTCCTATTATTTTAGTTAGAGGCGACAACACTTTAAATACCGAGGATAATCCCGCAGATAAACCACCACCTCCAACTGGCACAAAAATATAATGAATTGGATGTTGTTTTGCTTGGTCTATAATTTCTAAACCAACTGTTGCTTGACCTTCAATTATTTTTTTATCATCAAAAGGATGAATAAAAGTTTTATTTAATCGTTCGCATTCTTGCATCGCTGCATGATAAGCATCATCAAAAGTATCGCCAATTAAAACCACATGAATATAGTCTTCACCAAACATTTTAACTTGTTCTACCTTTTGGTTTGGCGTAGGTGAAGGCATAAAAATTGTGCCTTTAATTTTTAATAACTTACAAGAAATAGCAACACCTTGTGCATGATTCCCTGCACTTGCACATACAATTTCATTTTCAATTTGAACAGCATCTAAAGACGATATCTTATTATAAGCACCTCGTATTTTATAAGAACGTACTTGCTGTAAATCTTCGCGTTTAAAATAAATATTTGCATTAAACTGCTTAGAATACTGAACATTTTTAATTAAAGGTGTTACCGAAGCAATGCCTTTTAATTTATTTGCCGCTGTTTCCACAGCTTTTAATGTGGGTTTATATGTGGTTTGAATTTCCATATTAGACTAAAACTGAAGTCTCTACTTTAGCATCCGTTTTAATTATTTTCATAGCAGTCATAGCCTCACGTAACCGTTTCCCAACGGCTTCGATAGGATGATTTCGTATCGCATCATTTATAGCTATCAATTCAACATTATCAACAGCATTAGATTTAGAAAACGATTTCCCAATGATTGATGTGTCTACTGTTTTCATAAAATCGGCCAATAATGGTTTACAAGCATGATCAAATAAGTAACACCCATATTCTGCTGTATCAGAAATAACACGGTTCATTTCAAACAGTTTCTTTCTCGCTATAGTATTCGCTATAAGGGGCAATTCGTGTAAGGATTCATAATAAGCAGAATCTTCGATTATACCAGCACTTACCATCGTTTCAAATGCTAACTCAACACCAGACTTTACAAATGCTACCAACAATACTCCATTATCAAAATATTCTTGTTCGCTAATATAGTCTGTTGCTACTGTTGTTTTTTCAAATGCTGTTTCTCCAGTCGCTGCTCTCCATTTCAACAAATTAACATCTTCATTTTTCCAATCTTCCATCATGGTTTTAGAGAAATGACCAGATATTATATCATCCATATGTTTTTCAAATAGTGGCTGCATGATATTTTTCAATTCTTCAGATAATTGATAAGCTTTTATTTTTGAGGGGTTTGATAATCGATCCATCATATTCGTAATTCCACCATGCTTTAACGCTTCGGTAATTGTTTCCCAACCAAACTGAATTAATTTGGCCGCATAATTAGGTTCGATACCTTGCTCTACCATTTTATCAAACGATAAAATAGCTCCTGTTTGTAATAAACCGCAAAGAATCGTTTGTTCTCCCATTAAATCAGATTTTACTTCAGCCACAAATGATGATTCTAAAACGCCTGCTTTATGCCCTCCAGTTGCAACAGCATAAGCCTTTGCTTGTGACCAGCCTTTATTTTCCGGATCATTTTCTGGGTGTACAGAAATTAATGTTGGAACACCAAATCCACGTTTATATTCTTCGCGAACTTCAGTTCCAGGGCATTTTGGTGCTACCATAATTACAGTGATATCCTTACGGATTTTTAGTCCTTCTTCTACAATATTAAACCCATGAGAATAACTTAATGTTGCCCCTTTTCTCATTAACGGCATAATGGCTTTCACAACATTAGTATGTTGTTTATCTGGCGTTAAGTTTAATACCAAATCCGCTGTAGGAATTAATTCTTTATACGTTCCAACATCAAATCCATTTGAAGTCGCATTTCTATATGAATCTCGTTTTTCATCAATTGCAATTGATCTCAAAGTATATGAAATATCCAATCCTGAATCGCGCATATTCAACCCTTGATTTAAACCTTGCGCACCACAACCAACAATAACGATTTTCTTATCTTTTAAAGCATTTACACCATCTTTAAACTCTGAAACATCCATAAAACGACATTTCCCTAATTGGTCTAATTGATTTCTTAATGATAGTGTGTTAAAATAATTTGACATTCTTTCTATTTTTAATTGTTACGCCTTGAGCATTGTTGATATTTTCATTTCATTTTTTGTTACTGCTACACGTCCTGAACGTGTGAATTGCATTATACCAAAGACACTTAATTCTCTATATAATAATTCTATCTCTTCTTTTCTTCCAGATTTTTCTAAAACAAAAAAGACTTTATTTACAGTAACAATTCTAGCATTACTTTCTTTGATTATATTCTGAATTTGACGTTCATCAAATAATAAATCTGATTTGATTTTAAACAAACAAGACTCTTGATAAATTGTTTCTTCGTCTGTATGGTAGTAAGCTTTTATAACTTCAACTTGCTTTTCGATTTGACCAATAATTCTTTTCATACTGTCGACATGGAGCTTTACTACAAGTGTCCATTTAGAAACATTTTCAA
The DNA here is from genome assembly GCA_002162685.1 of Flavobacteriales bacterium 33_180_T64. Lineage (GTDB taxonomy): Bacteria > Bacteroidota > Bacteroidia > Flavobacteriales > Flavobacteriaceae > Psychroserpens. Next base: position 105,804 of record MAAQ01000016.1, on the reverse strand, counting down.
TTTCTGAAACTGAAGAATTTATACTTTCAATATTAATATGTCGTCTTTGAAATATTGCTGAAATTCTATTTAATAAGCCAATATTATTTTCAGTATAAATAGTAACTGTATATATATTTTTTTCTGTACTCATCCTATTCTAATCTTATATCTGAAACACTTGCTCCTGTTGGAATCATTGGAAACACATTGCCTTCTTTTTCTACACGAACTTCTAAAAAATAAGGGCCTTTACAATCTATCATTTCTTTAACAGCATTTTTTAAATCCTCTCTTTTAGTCACTTTTTTTGCATCAATATGGTAACCTTTTGCAATAGCTACAAAATCTGGATTCACCATTTCTGTTGATGCATAGCGCTTATCAAAAAATAATTGCTGCCATTGACGCACCATACCGAGAAACTCATTATTTAACACTACAATTTTTACAGGTACTTTTTGCTGAAAGATCGTACCCAATTCTTGAATTGTCATTTGATAACCACCATCTCCAGCAATCATGACAACCTCGCGTTCTGGCGCTGCCATTTTTGCTCCTATTGCAGCTGGCAAAGCAAATCCCATGGTTCCTAAACCTCCAGATGTGATATTACTTTTTGTAGTATTAAAATTAGCATAACGACATGCAACCATCTGATGTTGACCAACATCACTTACAATTGCAGCTTCTCCTTTGGTATGTATATTAATTTCTTTCAATACTTCTCCCATGGTTAAGCTTTCTTTTGTAGGATGCAAATCATTTTTAATTACTTTTTCAAATTCTATTTCATATAGTGCTTTAAATTTGTGATGCCAATCATTATGCGAGTTTGCATTTAATAATGGCAATAATGCCTTTAAGCTTGATTTTGCATCTCCCAATACAGCAACATCAGTTTTTACATTTTTATCTATTTCGGCTGGATCAATTTCAAAATGAATCACTTTAGCTTGCTTTGCATAGCTTTCCAAATTCCCAGTAACACGATCATCAAATCGCATGCCTATAGCAATTAGTACATCGCATTCATTTGTTAATACGTTTGGCGCATAATTACCATGCATACCAACCATACCAACATTTAATGGGTGTGATGTTGGAATTGCAGAAACACCTAAAATAGTCCAAGCAGCAGGTATTCCTGCTTTTTCAATAACAGCTTTAAATGCTTCTTCAGCTTCACTTAAAATAATTCCTTGTCCCCAAATTATTAATGGTTTCTTAGCTTTGTTTATAAGTTCTGCAGCTGCCTTAAGTGAATTTTTATCTGTTTCTGGAACTGGCTTATAACTTCTTATTCCTTTACATTTTTCATATTTAAAATCAAATTCTTCAAACTGAGCATCTTTAGTAATATCAATTAAAACTGGTCCTGGCCGTCCACTTTTTGCAATATAAAAGGCTTTGGCAAGCACCTCTGGAATCTCAGAGGCTTTTGTAATTTGATGATTCCATTTCGTAACTGGTGTAGAAATACCAACGATATCTGTTTCCTGAAAAGCATCACTTCCCAACAACTGCGAACCCACTTGACCAGTAATACACACCATTGGCGTAGAATCTATTTGAGCATCTGCAATACCAGTTATTAAATTAGTTGCTCCTGGCCCAGAAGTTGCTATAGCAACTCCTACTTTTCCTGAAATTCTAGCATAACCTTGTGCTGCATGTGTTGCTCCTTGCTCATGACGTGTTAAAACATGATGAATTTTATCTTGATACTTATATAGTTCATCATAAACTGGCATAATAGCACCTCCAGGATAACCATAAAGGATATCTACACCTTCAGCTAATAGACACTTTATAACAGCCTCGCTACCAGAAATACGTTCTGTAGTAGCGGTCTCTTTTCTTACAATTTGTATCGTTTCTGTTTCTTTCATCTGCACTTCGCTATTAATTAGAACTCATCAGTTACACATCCTTTAGAGGCTGATGATACTGTTTTTACATATTTATATAACACACCACGTTCAAATTTTAAATCTGGTGCTTTCCATTCTTGTCTTCTTTTTTGTAATTCTTCTTCGGAAACCTCAACTGATATGGCATTTGTTTCAGCATCAATAGTAATTATATCTCCATTTTTAACAACAGCAATAGTTCCGCCTTCCTGAGCTTCAGGTGTAATATGACCAACTACAAAACCATGTGTTCCTCCAGAGAATCGTCCATCAGTAATTAAGGCAACATCTTTACCTAAACCTGCTCCCATAATAGCAGCAGTTGGCTTTAGCATTTCTGGCATTCCTGGACCTCCTTTTGGGCCTTCATAACGAATTACAACAACATCACCTTTTTCAACTTCACCATCACGAATTCCATCATTTGCTGCATATTCACCTTCAAACACTTTTGCTTTCCCTCGAAAACGCAAGCCTTCTTTTCCTGTAATTTTAGCAACAGATCCTTCGGTTGCTAAATTCCCATAAAGCATTCTTAAGTGCCCTGAAGATTTAATAGGATCTTCAATTGGTTTAATAACGTCCTGACTTTCTGTTAAATCATTAACATCTAATAGATTTTCTGCAATTGTTTTCCCTGTTACTGTTAAACAATCTCCATGTATAAGTCCGTTTTTAAGTAGATATTTTAGTACTGCAGGAATTCCACCAACACTATGAACATCTTCCATTAGGTATTTTCCACTAGGTTTTAAATCTGCTAAAAAAGGTGTATTATCACTTATATCTTGAAAATCTTTTAATGTAAACTCAATTTGAGCAGCTCTCGCAATTGCTAAAAAATGTAACACTGCATTAGTAGAACCTCCTAAAATAGTGACTAATCTCACCGCATTTTCTAATGATTTTCGCGTAATAATATCTAAAGGTTTAATATCTTTCTCTAATAATAATCGCAAAGCTTCACCTGCTTTTACTGCTTCTTTTTTCTTTTCATCACTCAATGCAGGATTTGAAGAATTAAAAGGCAATGTCATACCCAATGCTTCAATTGCCGAAGCCATTGTATTTGCTGTATACATTCCTCCACAAGCACCAGCTCCTGGGCATGCTTTTTCGACAATATTTTGATATTCACTTTCGGTCATTGTACCAGCAACCTTACTTCCCCAAGCCTCAAAAGCAGAAACAACATCTAGTTTTTTCCCATTATGGCAACCTGAATCTATTGTGCCACCATAAACTAAAATACTTGGTCTATTTAATCTAATCATTGCCATTAAAGCACCAGGCATATTCTTATCACAGCCCACTACAGTAACCAATCCGTCATAACTCATAGCTTGCACTACAGTTTCCATAGAATCGGCAATAATGTCTCTAGAAGGCAATGAGTAACGCATACCTGGTGTTCCCATAGAAATCCCATCACTAACTCCAATGGTATTAAAAATCAAGCCTATAACATCATTATTTTCAGTTCCTTCTTTGACTAATTTTGCTAAGTCATTAAGGTGCATATTACACGGGTTCCCTTCATAACCTGTACTTGCAATCCCAATAATTGGCTTATAGAAATCCTCTTTAGTTAATCCAATAGCATGCAGCATTGCCTGAGCAGCTGGTTGTGTTGGATCTTGAGTAACTGTTTTACTGTATTTATTTAATTCGCTCATAGTATGGCCTTTGCAAAATTGATTTGCTAAATCTAATGTACTTGTTTAACCAACTTTAGAGATAACTAATAAATTCTCTAAGCTAAACCCAATACTATCTTAATACATTTAATTAATTGATTTTCAGATTATTAAATATATAAAAATATGACAGCCAAAAGCGTTGATTTTTATATTCTCGGTAAATCACCATCAGATTTTAATGGCAAATTTGAGGCTCCCTTTAAATACGAATCTATATGATATACAGTTTCACGACCTTCAGAAATTGCCCAAACAATCAATGACTGTCCACGACGCATATCTCCTGCTGCAAAAACACCTTTAACACTAGTCTTATAATCTGCAGTTGATGCTTTAATATTAGTTCTAAAGTCCATTTCTAATCCAAATTGTTCTACCAAGATTTTCTCAGCTCCAGCAAACCCTAAAGCCAACAATACTAAATTACAATCCCATTGTTTTTCTGTGCCTTCAATTTCTCTTAATTCTGGTCGTTCTCCTGTTTTGAATACCCATTCAACTTCTATTGTTTTTAACCCAATAAGACACCCCTCTTTATCCTCTAAAAATGCTTTAGTTGAAATACTAAAGAAACGTTCAGCATCTTCTTGATGTGATGATATTGTTTTTAAACGCATAGGCCAATATGGCAAGGTTGATGATCTGGTCTACATGCTAAAGGTTTAGTTGGCGAGATTATCGTGGTGTTTTCTATTAAGTTTATTGAGATAGACGACGCTATTGGTGCCACTTCTGTTTATGGTATTGCTGACGCATGGGGTACTTTAGTAATTGGTCTTTTGGGTGTTATGGCGATACTGGAAAAGGATTATTTAATGGTAGTGGATTTAGCCAATTAAGAACCTACAAACTCACGAAAACGTCTCCTGATTTAAAATTACACAAACACTTAAAATGATTGATTAATTTTATTAACCTTAGAAAACCTTTAGCAATTATGCTAAAGGTTTTTCTTTTGTAGCTTCTTTTTTCTAGTTTCAATATTATACGTACTTTTGTACCTAATAAAAAGAGGAAAATTTTGTTCTGATTGCAACCTCTGACGCTGAATAGGTTTTCAGCAGAAACAAAAATGCTAAAGCAGTTAGTTTTCAACTTCTCTAGCGACCAAGCAATCTCAATAATTTTTCAATAAAATAATATTTAAAGGGATTATATGGCATATTTATTTACTTCGGAAAGTGTATCTGAAGGACATCCAGATAAAGTAGCAGATCAAATTAGCGATGCTTTAATTGATCATTTTTTAGCATTTGACAAAGAGTCGAAGGTAGCATGTGAAACCTTAGTAACCACAGGCCAAGTTGTACTTGCTGGTGAAGTAAAATCAAACACCTATTTAGATGTACAGAAGATAGCTCGTGATACCATCAACAAAATTGGGTACACTAAAAGCGAATATATGTTTGATGGAAACTCATGCGGTGTATTTTCTGCAATTCACGAACAGTCTGAAGATATTAATCGTGGCGTAGACAGAGACAGCAAAGATGAACAAGGCGCTGGAGACCAAGGAATGATGTTTGGTTATGCTACTCGTGAAACAGACAATTTAATGCCTCTTGCCTTAGATTTATCACATAGAATTTTAAAAGAACTTGCCGATTTAAGACGTGAAAATAAAGACATTACCTATTTACGTCCTGATTCTAAAAGTCAAGTAACCATTGAATATAGTGATGATAATATTCCGCAACGTATTGATGCAATTGTAGTATCTACCCAACATGATGATTTTGGTCCTGATGATAAGATGCTAGCACAAATTAGGAAAGATATCATTGACGTTTTAATACCAAGAGTCGTTGCCAAATTACCTCAACACATTCAAGTATTATTTAATAACGACATTACTTATCACATCAACCCAACAGGTAAATTTGTAATTGGTGGACCTCATGGTGATACTGGATTAACAGGTCGTAAAATCATAGTTGATACTTATGGCGGAAAAGGCGCACATGGTGGTGGAGCTTTCTCTGGAAAAGATCCGAGTAAAGTTGATAGAAGTGCCGCTTATGCGACAAGACATATTGCAAAAAACATGGTTGCAGCTGGTATTTGTGATGAAATATTAGTACAAGTAAGTTATGCTATTGGCGTTGTTGAACCTACATCCATTTTTGTTGATACTTATGGCACTTGCCCATTTAATATCACAGATGGTGAGATTGCAGAAAAGATCTCTAAGGTCTTTGATATGCGACCAGCAGCTATTGAAGAGCGCTTAAAACTACGTCAACCAATGTATAGCGAAACTGCTGCTTATGGTCATATGGGACGACAATCAGAAAAAGTAGTCAAAACTTTTGAGCAACCAAACGGAAAACCAATCACATTAGATGTAGAGCTATTTACTTGGGAAAAACTAGATTATGTAGATAAAGTAAAAACTGCTTTTGGCTTATAGACTTTAAAAACACCTTCAAAACATTAACCTCTAAATTTAATATTTAGAGGTTTTTTGTTTTATAATATCTAACCAATAACCCAATTAACCTCTACAATCCTTTTCTCTTACCACAAAAACTTTAACAAAGACAATCATTTAATCCAAAATGATGCAAAGCGTTTTGTAAAGCAAACGACGTATAAAAAGTAATTGATTTTTTAAAAACTTCAAGAAAGCACGCAGCCTTCCTACAATTTTAACACCTAAATGATTACTAAGCAGTTAGGAGTTTAATGTTTTAAACTGTTTCATTAACAAAAACAATGTTATGAAATCATTTCAACTATTTTTAAAATCTATTGTCATCGTTTTAAGCTTACTATTATGTTTCTCCTGTGAAACTGATGACAGCCCGAGCACAACTCAAAATCAAAATCTAAATCCAGATCCGGCAGCTTTTGCTCAAAATTTCGGAAACGAAATATCAAGAACCTTTTTAGGAACTGTTGTAGACACCAACAATACGCCTATTGAAAATGTAACCATTAGTATTGGTAATACTATAGCAATGACAGACAGCAATGGTGTATTTATTATTAATGACGCTACCGTTAATGAACGTTTTGGATATATTAAAGCTGAAAAAACTGGATACATACACGCTTCTAGAGCTGTAACTCCAAGTAGCGGCACCAACAAAGTACGCATCATGATGTTACCAGAAACTATAGTTGGCACAACATCTAGCGGAATGCAAGAAACCATTAGTTTACCTAATAATGCTTCTGTTGCGCTTGAAGGCGATTATATTAAACCAGATGGTTCTGATTATTCTGGAAATGTGAATGTGATTATGCACCACTTAGACCCAGCCAATGAAAATACGCAAGATCAAATGCCTGGAATGCTTTATGCTGCCAATGCTCAAAATGAAGAACGCATGCTTCAAACCTTTGGAATGCTAGCGATAGAATTACGTGGTGACAATGGTGAAGATTTAAATTTAGCTGAAGGCTCTACCGCAGAAATCACAGTACCTCTCGATGCGAGTCTTATGACTAATGCACCAAGCACAATACCACTATGGTATTTTGATGAAATTAATGGGTATTGGGTTGAGCAAGGTCAAGCAACTTTAGTTGGAGACACCTATATTGGAACCGTATCTCATTTTTCGTTTTGGAATTGTGATATTCCTACAGAATACGTTAACCTTTGTGTAACTGTAAATGATAGTGATGGTAACCCAATAGCCAATGTGCAAGTGTCTTTAACAAGCACAAATTATGGTACTGGTAATGGATACACTAATGAAAATGGCGAAACTTGCGGTATAATACCAAGTAATGAAACACTAGAAGTAAATGTTTACAATTATGATGTTTGCGGTCAAAGCTCATTGTATACTGATACTATTGGTCCTTTTATAGCTGACTCTAGTATTAGCATTACTATTACTGATAACTCTGATATTATTTCTGAAACAGTCACAGGTTTATTTAATGACTGTAATGGCAATCCTGTTGCAGACGGTTATGTTCATTTGGAATACGGCAATCAAGTATTTGTTGACGCTGTAGAAAATGGTGAATTTGAAATTAATTTAATCCGTTGTGATACTGAAAATACATTCTCTATTACAGGTAATGATTATGGAAACTTACAAACCACAGATAGTATTAATTATACATTCACAACACCTTTAACCAATATAGGTACAATTACTGCTTGTAATACTGTTTTAGAGTTTATTCAATACACTATTGATAATGATTCAACTCAAATCTTTTTTGCGCCTTTTGAAACAGACCTTACTATCGCAGGTCCAAATCTTGATTCAGATTCATTAAACATCTATAGTCAAAATGACATCAATTGTTTCTACTTTTTTGGTCTTTTAAATGACGCGCCTTACTTAGGCGAATATGATTATTATGAATGGAATGGGCAAACTGGTGATAATTCTGGCTTTACTATTTCAGAATGCACAGATATTTCCGACACAAGCAATAATAACATTCTTTTTAATCTTACAACGTTTGGTAATCCCGGAGAATACATTGACATTAACTTTAGCGGCGACTATGAAGATTACGATGGTAACCCTCACAGTATAACAGGAAGCATTCATGTCTTAAGAGACAATTAAAAAAACAGAAAAGTCTTCTCAGTTGAGAAGGCTTTTCTGTTTTGCGTTAAGGATTGAAAGGTTTGTTTAAGCTCCTTGAAGAGAGCGAGCCTTGAAAGCCTGACCTTAAGGTAACGCCCAAATATTACAATGAATAAATCACTCTAAAGGTTAAAAACCGTGGTTGTATAAAATATTCTGTCGTACTCACAGAGAAATTCCCATTACTATTATTAAACTGCGATTGTGTATTTAATAAGTTGGTCGCTTTTAATTCGTATTCAAACTTAGCGTCCTTATTTTTTCGGTATGCCAAAGACGCATTCCATAACTTATTACTGTTTAATGTTTGTTGCTTATCTCGTGTTTCGTTATAGGTAAAATCGGTTCTAAATGTCACCGCTTTCCATAAATACGCATCGAATTCAACCGTTGGCGCATGTGTAAAGAACGTTGTATTTGTACCACCTTGTTTATTATTATTTATCCCATAACGATACGACACTTCTACATTTGGTGCTTTTTTAAAATTAGTACGTAACTGTGCACGATAGTTTTGATTATAGCTTTCATTTAAAGATTGCTCACCTTGTATAATTTGATTAAATTTTGAATAGGTGAAATTACCTCTTATTGTTGCTCTTATCTTTTTAAAATTTCTTTGAAAACGACCAGAAGCATTAAACGTCTCATCGGCAAACCCAGAATTAAAAGGCGAACTCGTTCTAATTACATTTTCAAAATTAGATAAGGTTCTAATTTGATCGATACGCTTACTATAGCTCAAGTTTGCAAACACATTGGTATAATTAAACATATTAAAACTAAAATAGGTAAGATTCACATTATGAGATGCTCCATTTTTTAATGCTTGATTCCCCGAAAAATAAGAATCATAATTATTCATCACTAAACCTCTTGCTAATTGAGTGACATCGGTAAACTCAGTTTGCATACGATAGTTTAAATTTAAATTCTCACTCTTTTTAAGTTCTAAACGTACATTTAAATCTGGTAACACTCTAAAGAAATTATCTTTAAACTCAGTACCTAATTGTGTGTTTTTTGAACTATAAGCATGTGTAGAAAAACCTGGAGTAAAAGTAAACATTCCGCTCTTTAACCTATAATGCACACCTAGGTACAAATCACTAAAGTTATACTTTGTATCATTCACGTCGGAAACATCAGTCAAAACCGGTGTCGAATCAAATACGGTTCCATCATCTAAAAATTGAAATATATTGCTATCAAAATCTTGTCGGCTTAAAATGGTTCCGAGCGTCAAATTAATATTACTCTTTTTATTAAGTACATTCCAATAATCTAATTTCGCATCGAGTTGATTTGATTTGATACGTTTCTCTTGAGCAACATTATAATTATTTAATGTGCTATCAAAACCTAAACCTGCAGCTGTATTATCAAACGGATCTCTATTTTGCGGATCTGCATCTTCATTATTGGCTGGATCGTTTTCTAATAATGCATTATAAAAAGGGTCTTCATCTTGAATTAAATGCTGCGCTTCTAGTGCAAAAATGTTCTTATCATTTAAGGTGTAATAATAATTTAATTCTTGCTTAATGCTGTAAGGACTATTGGCTTCGTCTTGCAATACATCTCCAACAATTGACGAGGTAAAATTTTGATCTTGAGATTCTTTTGAGGTCCTACCTATGATTGCATAATCTAATTGATTACTAGCATTAGGCTTGTATTTTGTTTTTAATTTAAAAAGCGCTAGATCACTTTTTTGTTCTGTTTTACTCTGAGTATCTTCATCGGGAATTCCTAAATCAGAATCTGTATAACGTACAGAGCGATTTTCCTGTAATCCAATTCTAGAACTAGTAAAAATGGCAAATCCATTAATATCTAAAGTCTTTTTAGGAGAATAACTAAAGTTTGCTGCTCCAAATTTAGTTTCAATTTTTTGCGCCTGATTATTTTGAAGTGTTAAAAACCCAAGGTTATTATTCCCTAAATTTAAATTCGTACCACTCTGTTGGCTAGGTGCATTAAATCCGCCTGAAAAATTAAAAAAATCACGACGCGTAAAAGCAACTTCGCCTATATTATTAAGATCCCCTATTAAGTTTATACTGTATTTAGGACTGTAATAAAATAGTTTAGGTTGTACAATATACAATCCGTCGTCATCTGAAACACCTCCACCAGCAGTAATATCACCAAACCAGAAATTCTTTTTCCCTTCTTTTAGTTTAATATTAATAGCAATATTATCTTGGTTATTGGTAACACCACTTAGCTGTCCTACATTTGAATAATTTTTAAGAACTTGTACTTTATCTACAGCATTTGCTGGAATATTTTTTGTGGCTAATTTAGAATCTCCATCAAAAAAATCCTTACCATCAACCATAACTTTAGACACCACTTTTCCTTCAACTTCTATTTGACCATCATCATTGATTTCTACGCCTGGTAGTTTTTTTAATACATCTTCAAGCTTGCGTTCAGTTCCATCTTTAAAGGAGTCTGCATTATAAACTAATGTATCCCCTTTTATGGTTACAGGCATTTCATAAGTAAGTTCTACAGCTGCAAGTGCATTATCAACCTTAAGCGTATAGTCTTTTGTTATACTAATGTCTTGGGTGGACATTTCCTCTGAAATGGTCTTCATTCCAATATAACTAACCTGAATACTATATGTGGTATTCTTTTCTAAATCTAATTTAAATAGCCCTTTATCATTAGTAATTGCATAAGAAGCCATGGCTTTGGTTGCTTTATTGATTGCAATAACATTGGCCAATTCTAAAGGGCTTCCAATACTATCTTTTATAACACCTCTAACTGAAATTTGAGCACTACAAATGGTTGTTACAAAAAGTAACGCTACTATAATTATATTTTTCATCTGCTGATTTTATTGTATACTATGATGAGATTTAACACCCAAATTATAAAACACTTTAGTGAATTAACGATTTAGATTTGAATGCTTCATTTGATTGATTTTTGTTTTATGTTTTTTTTCTTCGGAAAAACTGAAACCTTAATTATTGATTGTTTTATTTAATGTCTTCGACCTCCTCGTCCTTGACCTCGCCCTCCATACATTTCTCTCATTTCTTGAATTTTATCTTTCATGATTTTGTTATACGCATCACGAGTGACAACCTCGCCTTTTTCGGGTTTCTCAATAGGTTCTTTTTCTTTAGGATTCATTACTATTTTAGTGCATAACATTACGGTTCTATCTGCAGTAACTTCTAATATTAAACCTGGCAAGCCATGATATTCTCCTGGACCTGTACTCACAGGTATTTGAGGCGTATACCATGCTGTAACAATCACAAATTTTGGAACTTCTACATCATCAAATGGGTCTTTAGATTCAGATTTTGTAGTATCTGCAATTTCTTCTCCTGTTTTCTTTTCACTGTCTTTGTTTTGATCTTTATCTCTATCTTTTCTTCGCATACTCATGAAATCCATTTCATCAACCTTTTTTGTTGTCGTTGCTTTGAAACATGTATACTGACCAATTTGCTTGGTCTCACTTCCTAATTTCCATTCTAATTTTGGTAATGAGTCTTGCACTAAAAATTGCTTTCCAAAGAACTCCTGCTCTTGTAACAATAATGATTCTTTAATATTTTTATACTGTGGACCACCAGTAAAACTACTCATCATACCTCTAAAAGGACTACCTCCAGCTCCTGGAGCTTCCAATTTCTCTTCTTCTTTATATGTAGATTCACTACGATTAAAATTTAATACATATGTTTTCTCCAACATGCTTTTCATACGATCGGCAATCATCTTTTTTTGTTGATCACTCATTTGACCTCCACCAAAATTACTCATATCGATTGTTGTTTTGGTTTGGTAAATAGCTTGTCCTTGAAAGTCTTGAGCAGTAACAGAACTATTAAATACAAGAATAAATGCTACGGAAATTTTAATAATAAATTGTTTCATGGTTTTTAAAGTCTTTGTCCTAAATAGTAAAATTAAGGCTTTATGCTCTATTTAGACTTCAAAACTCACAAATAGTAAAATTGTGAAAAGTTAAAATTTCCTTAAAATATCACCCTCCAATTCTAATCTCAAAACTCTCTCCATCGCTATCACTTCTGTTTGATCTAAAACGCTCTTCCATATCTTTCAGTTTCTTTTCCATAATTTTATCATAAGCGTCTTGAGTAAGTACTTTTCCTTTTTTAGGCTCTACAATTTTAGATGCGTTTTCAGGATTGATAACAATCTTACTACAAATAACGGTTTCACTACCATCATTAACTTCAAGTATTAAACCTGGAAGTCCGTGATAATTTCCTGGACCTACACTTACTGGAATTTGTGGTGTATACCAAGCCGTAATTGTAATCTCTTTCATTTTAGGGTTTTCGGTTTCATTTTCACTCAAATCTTTATCCCCATTAAAACTAATCCTACTTTCAATAGCTTCAATTTCTCGTGTCATTGTTGCTTTAAAACATGTATAATTACCAATATTTTTGGTTTCAGATTCTAATTTCCATTCATGAGCTACTAAGGTATCTTTAATTAAAAAAACTTTACTAAACGATTCATTTTGATTGGTAAAACGTTTTTCTTTTATGTTTTTATAAAGCACATCAGCTCCTCCAGAACCTACCATTACCACTTGCATCCCTTGAGGTTGAGGCGCAGCTAATGATTCTTCTTCTTTATAAATAGAGGCTTCTTTATTAAATGATAAGATATACGTTTTTTCAAACTGTTTTTTTAACATCTCCATCATTTGTTCGTGCATTCCTGAGTTGACTTGCGAACTATCTAATTTAATATCTATTTTACGTTTCGACTTATATGTCGCTTGGCCTTGAAATTCTTGAGCACCAACAACAGTAGTAGATATTAATACTGTTGTTAATGCTAAAACTATTATTCTAATAAGTGTTGTCATTATATTCTGTTTTTGAAATTATAAAATTTTAACGCTATCGCTTTTGCTTTTTTTATGTTCTTTAAAAATTCTGCTTTTTCGTTAACTTCTCCTTTTACAGTGTAAGTCATCGAGCCTTTCAAATTATTCTTACTCGCATCAAAATCGCAGTTTAAAGTAAAGGTTATAGTACCATCAGCTTCGCTCAAGCTAAATAATTCCTCAACATCTTCAACTTTAAAAACAGACTCTAGTTCTTCTACTGAGTCTATAGTTACTTCAATACCAATAGCTTCAATTTTTGTTATTTTAAAAGCTTCTTTTTCAGTTTTAGATTGACTAAATCCAATAAAAGAAATCAATAAGATTAAGCAACTAATTAAATTTTTCATCTGTTAGTTTTTTTATGATTAATGTTCTACAAATATCTCAAGACTTATTTTGTTTTTAAGTTAACCAGTGTTAACGTGTGTTAACCGATTAGTATTTAAACCTTTTAACATTTACTTTTGAAATATGAACGGCAAAAGATACAGATGGATTTTATACACCATTATCACGGTAATTGGAGCAACCATAGGTATACAGGTCTATTGGAATTACAAAAACTACCAATCCAATAAGCAACAGCTTATTAATGAAGTGCAAATAAGTTTGGATAAAGCAGTTGATGATTATTACACCGCTTTAGCCGAACGTACCACATTTGGGATATTTCTTGAAGGCGATCAGCAAAAAAATGCTTTTGCAAAAGGAGGTGAACTAGAGCATTTTTTAAATAATATTGATGAATCAAATAAAGAATTTAAAAATCTAGATTCTTTAGATATTAATTTTACTGATGGTATAACTGTCGTTAGAGGTTTTAAGGTAGATTCGATGGAAAAGAAACATGACAAGGAACATCAACCAATGTCTATCGATCAATTTAAGCTAAAAATTGATAGTTTTAAAGGTATAAATAGGACTACTGATTTTAAAGAATTTGAATTATTAACGTCTAAAGTTGTGGTCTCGATAAGTAATGACACTCTAAATTTAAAAGAAGTTGATAGCTTAGTTAAGCTTGAGTTTGAAAGAAAAAGTTTATCCATTGATTATAAATTATATTTTAATGAAGGAAAAGCAAATAGAAAATTTTCACCATACCTTCTCAAATCTATAAGTGATTCTATTTTTAAGGAAAATAGAATTTTAAAAACAACATCTAAATCCACATTTTTACCAAAAGAAAGTACGCTAGGAATTAGCTTCACTAATGAAACTCAATTTATTCTAAAACGTATTTTAGGTGGTATTTTAATTTCTACCCTTTTAATTTTAGCTGTTATTAGTTGCCTATTTTATTTACTAAAAATTATAAAGCATCAAAAAAAACTAGCAGAAATTAAGAACGATTTAATAAGCAATATTACACACGAGTTTAAAACACCAATTGCAACCATAGCTGTTGCTCTAGAAAGTATTAATAGTTTTAATGTTATTGAAGACAAAGAGAAAACCAAAAAGTATATTAACATGTCTTCTGAGCAATTGAGTAAGCTTAATATTATGGTCGAAAAATTACTAGAAACAGCGACTTTAGATAGTGATAGTTTAGAGCTCAACAAAGAATCTATAGACCTTGTAGAATTGCTTACAACTCTAACCAATCGCTATAAAATTCAATTTCCAGAGAAACAATTCAACAGCAGTTTTAAGCTTGAAAGTCTTTTAGGCAACGTCGATGTATTTCATTTTGAAAATGCCATAAATAATATCTTAGATAATGCTGTAAAATATGGTGGGAATATAATTTCTATCGATTTAATCCCGAAGCAAAATGCATTCGAAATTCTCATATCAGATAATGGCAACACTTTAATTAAAGCAAATAAAGAACGTGTTTTTGAAAAATTCTATCGTGTCCCTAAAGGGAACACTCACGATGTTAAAGGTTTTGGCATTGGCTTATATTACACAAAATCTATAGTTGACCAACACAATGGTTCTATAACATTAACCTTAAATAAGAATTTAACCACTTTTAAAATCATACTTCCAAATGGCTGATAATATAAAATTAGTATTAGCTGAAGACGAAGCAGCTCTAGGACAGATTATAAAAGAAAGTCTTGAAACACGAGATTTTGAAGTCATTTTATGCGATAATGGCGAAAAAGCATTTGAAAAATACATATCGGAATCTCCAGAGATTTTAGTTTTAGATGTAATGATGCCAAAAAAGGATGGCTTCACTTTAGCAAAAGAAATTAGAGCCATTGACGATACCATTCCTATTATTTTTTTAACTGCAAAGTCACAAACACAAGATGTCGTTGAAGGTTTTTCTATAGGTGGTAACGATTATCTTAAAAAACCGTTTAGTATGGAGGAGTTAATTGTTAGAATAAATAATTTACTTCAGCGAAGTCAGCTTCAAAAAACTTCAGATATCATACAAATTGGAGCCTACAGTTTTGATTTCCCTAAACAACAATTGTCATTTTGTGATATTTCTGAACAGCTCACACATAGAGAATCGCATTTATTATTTCATTTAATAAAAAACAAAAACCAAGTCCTTGAACGTTCTATTATACTTAATAAGCTTTGGGGAAACGACGACTTCTTTTCTGCGCGCAGTATGGATGTTTTTATTACAAAGCTGAGAAAGAAACTTCAAAAAGACACCTCTATTCAAATTATAAATGTCAGAGGTTTTGGCTATAAACTTGTCTACTAAAACATAATCTCTATTTTTAATCGTTTAAAAGATTAAGTCGCTTAATAGTAGTTCAATTTTTGTACTTTTAAATTCAATTAATTTATCATGCCTTTTATTCGATATCTATTTCTATTCTTTACAGCTTTTGTATTTGCTCAAACTCAAATTGATGTAATTGCGATAGATTCAACAGCATTAAAAGCCGATCAAATTATTGCTATAGATAACTTTGAAACGATTTATTACACGATTAACACCATTCTTTATAAAAAACCAAAAGACAAGCCATCGGTTAATTACAGTAATGTGCAATTAGGAGAGCCTACTACTGCAAATGCCTTTAACCCATTAAAAATCAATCTTTTTTATCAAAATTTTAATACCGCTATCATCCTTGACAACCGCCTTGCTGAAATTTTTAAAATTGATTTCAATACGATTCAACCCTATAAAAATGTCTCTCATATTTCTACAGGTTATGATAACACGCTTTGGATTTTTAATCAAGACCTTCAGCAATTAGAATTATACGACTATAAAAACAATACCATTAGAGCCACTACAGTACCGATCCAATCTCATGTGATTGATTTAAAGAGTGACTATAATTACTGTTGGATGCTTACTGAAAAATATTTATACCAATACACGTACTTTGGGAGTTTAATTTCAAAAATCGAAAATAAAGGCTATACGGCTCTTGCAATACATCATTCAAATATTATTCTTAAAACGAAAACATTTTTGGTTTATAAATCTAAAAAAAGCGAGAAAATTCTTTTATTGAAAACACCTCAATTGTTAATAAATCAGTTTTTACTAACCAATGAAACCTTGTATATTTACGATCTTGAAAAACTTCATAAATACCAACTAAAAATCAAATAAATATGCACGTTGCAGTCGCAGGAAATATTGGTGCTGGTAAAACCACACTCACAAAGTTACTAGCAAAACATTTTAATTGGGAACCTCAATTAGAAGATGTTGTAGACAATCCTTACCTAGATGATTTTTATAATCAGATGGAACGTTGGAGTTTTAATTTACAAGTGTATTTCTTAAATAGTCGATTTCGCCAAGTAGGTCAAATTAGACAAAGTGGTAAAGATATTATTCAAGACAGAACGATTTATGAAGATGCTCATATTTTTGCACCTAACCTTCACGCTATGGGCTTAATGACCAATCGTGATTTTGAAAACTACCGTTCTCTTTTTGATTTAATGGAAGGTTTTGTTGAAGGTCCTGATTTATTAATCTATCTACGAAGCTCTATTCCTAATTTAGTTGCTCAAATTCATAAAAGAGGTCGTGACTACGAAAACACGATCAGTATCGATTATTTAAGTCGATTAAATGAACGTTACGAAGCTTGGATTCATGGTTACAATAAAGGAAATTTATTAATTATTGATGTTGATAATTTAGATTTTGTTGCTAATCCTGAAGATCTTGGTGGTATCATCAATAAAATTAACGCTCAAATTAATGGCTTATTTTAAATTTCTCTTCTAGCCCTTTTTAGTTTTTTTTAAAAAAAAAACCCGTGTTAAGGTTTTTTGGTTTGCAGACCTATACAATAATCATATATTCTTTATATGGTTGTAATTTGTCCTATTGTTTTAAGTTCAAAGTTTGTAACTTACAGAATATAAGCAATGAACCACATGACAAAAAACAAAATTGAAATCGCTAAAATTTCCCAACTTCAAGATAAGCAACCTACATATGCGTTAGTTAAAAACACAGATTTAGTAATCATAAAACATCAAACAGGGATTTCTGTACTTTACGGAAGATGCCTTCATAGAGGAGCGTTAATGTCTGATGGTTATATTGATGGGCATAATCTTATTTGTGGTGTTCATGGTTGGGATTATAGAATAGATACTGGAGTTTCTGAATATAATAACAAAGAAGTACTCCATAAATTTCAGGAATACACTGAAGGAGATTCCCTTTTAGTAGATGAAAATGAAATTATTGCATTTGAAATAGATCACCCACAACCATTTAATCGTGAGGACTATTTAGGTACTTATGCAGATACACATCCTGAAGACACCGAACCTTATACTGGCTATATAAAAGAATTAGCGAAAAACGGGCTTAAAAACATTGGTCATCATGGGTTTTCTGCCTCAATGGGAGTTGACCGAAATACATTACCTAAATGGAATGACATTCAATTTCTACCAGCTCAATTAGCAACACGGCCATTATTAGATCATGAAGACGTTACTACTAAAGTTTGTATTGGTCCAAATGCTAAAAAACCTTTAATATTAGACATGCCGCTTTTTGTTAGCGATATGAGTTTTGGCGCATTGTCTCGAGAAGCAAAGATTGCATTGGCCAAAGGAGCCGAAATGGCTGGAACTGGAATTTGTTCTGGAGAAGGTGGTATGTTACCAGAAGAGCAACAAAGTAATTCTAAATACTTTTATGAATTAGCATCAGCTCAATTCGGATTCTCTTGGGATAAGTTAAATAACGTACAAGCCTTTCACTTTAAAGGAGGTCAAGGAGCAAAAACTGGAACTGGTGGTCATTTACCCGGAAACAAAGTAAGTAAAGAAATCGCTAAAGTAAGAGCACTAAAAGAAGGGGAAACTGCAATTTCTCCAGCTGCAAATCCAAATTTTCATACTGTTCAAGACTTCAAAAATTTTGGTAATAAAGTAAGAGAACTTACAGGAGGTATTCCTATTGGTTTTAAAATTGCAGCCAGTCATATAGAAAAAGACATACAATTTGCATTAGATGCAGGAGTAGATTACATTATACTTGATGGTCGTGGCGGCGGAACTGGTTCTGCACCTACTATTTTAAGAGACCATATTAATGTCCCAACAATTCCTGCTTTAGCAAGAGCCAGAAAATATTTGGACAAGGTTGGAGCTACAAATATCACATTAGTTATTACTGGAGGTTTACGCGTTGCTGAAGATTTCGCAAAGGCACTAATGCTTGGTGCAGATGCCATTGCCGTTTCTAATTCTGCATTACAAGCCATTGGCTGTTTAGGCATGCGAGCATGTGGAACCAATAATTGCCCTGTAGGTATAGCAACCCAAAAAGAATCGCTTAGAAGTCGACTTATAATTCAATCTTCAGCAAAACAATTACACAACTATTTTGATGCTACTAACAGCCTTATTAAGGTTGTTGCTCGAGCTTGTGGTTATGATAATATTACAAAATTTAATCCTAATGACTTATCAACATTTGATATCGATATGCACAAACTAACAGGAATTAATTACGCGGGAGTTATACACTAAATTATGGAAGAAACCATGCACATAGCGGCACAGTATTTAGCCACTTCAGCAATTAGCTTTATTACTAAAGAAGATGATGATAGTCACACTAATTTAGGATGGATTAATCGTACATTAGAAACTCATCCTTTTATTAATGGAGACAAACTAGGTTTAAATTATGAACATTTTTCTTTAGAATGGATACATAGTGATGGCAACAAAGAACATTTGTTTCTGAATAATGTAACGCATAAAGAAGTTATTGATTGGATCGCACTTATGAGTATAGATAATCATATTGAAAAGGTATATTCATACCTCATGCATTATGACCTTCCGTATAAAAAAATCTCTGATACATTTCGTTTCAAATTAACAAGTCAAAACGATCTAAATCAGTTAATAAAAAAAAGAGACCTAGCACAACATGTAATTTCAAAGGTATTAACGTCCAACAACTATATATCGCCCATTCGAATTTGGCCTCACCATTTTGATACTGGAGCATTTGTCAACATTAATAAAAAGCTTTCCATTGGCATCGGTATGGCTATTCCAGATTCATTAATTGATGACTTTTATTTTTATATAAGTGGCTATAATAATCATAAGCCTATAAACCTAGAATTACCAAAAAATATTAACAAAGAAACATACTATACTAATGGTTGGCAAGGTTTTGCAATACCTATAAGTGAGTCTGATGAAGATTCTATAATTGATTTTTGTCAAGTGGCTATTAATCTATATTTAAACTCGATAAATGATGCTTGAACTATTTGTAGGTATTATTGCCTTAGCTGCATTTTTAAGCTATTTAAACGCGAAGTTTTTAAAACTGCCTAACACTATAGGTGTAATGATTCTTTCTATTGCAGTATCGCTTTTGTTTGCAGCTAGTTACTTTATTGATCAAACTTATTTTCATCAGGTTACAGATTTTGCAAAAAGCATAGATTTTAAAACCATTTTATTCGATTTTCTTTTAGGTATTTTACTCTTTTCAGGAGCTATTAATGTTAATTTAAAAGGGTTATTAAAAGAGAAAATCATCGTTTTTATTTATGCAACATTTGGTGTTTTGATATCAACCTTTATTATTGCTACAACCTTTTATTATGTAGCTTCACTTATAGGATTAAATATTAGTTATTTATATAGTTTAGTTTTTGGCGCACTAATTTCACCTACAGATCCAGTAGCTGTATTAGCGTTATTAAAAAAAGCTGGAGTTCCTAAACATATGGAAATCAAAATTGTTGGCGAATCTTTGTTCAATGATGGTGTAGGTATCGTTGTTTTTTTATCTGTACTTTCATTGGCTACAATGATGCACGAATTCGATTTTTCGCATATCACTTCTGAATTTGGCAAAGAAGCAGGAGGTGGATTCTTAATGGGGTTCCTCTTGGGACATTTAGGAAAAAAATGCATTAAAAGTGTAAACAAAGAAGCAGTCATAGCTGTACATATTTCTTTAGCAATTGTAATGGGCGGTTATATATTATCCAATATACTTCATATATCAGGAGCTATTGCTATGGTTGTTGCTGGACTTATAATTGGACAGAGTTTGCATGCAAAAGTTATTTCTAAAGATTTAAAAAATCATATGAATATCTTTTGGAAGGTCTTAGACGAAATTTTTAATGCAGTTCTATTTGTTCTTATGGGTATTGTAACAATTACATTAGATTTTAATGCTTATCATTTATTACTGGGTATTATTTCTATTATATTAGTTCTTCTATCAAGATACATCACAATCATATTATCAAATTTCCTATTAAAAAAATCACATCGAGCAAATAAAAATGAAACCATAATATTAACCTGGGCTGGGCTGCGAGGAGGAATTTCAATTGCACTAGCACTATCACTTCCAGAAGGAGATGTAAAAGATATTATTTTATATGCAACATACGTAGTAGTGGTCTTCTCAATTATTGCACAAGGTTTAACCATAGAAAAAGTAGTTTCTAAATTATTAAAACGTAACTGATGGAAAAAAAAGTAGTTTGGCATAAAGTTTTAAGTAACAAAAAAGACCTTCCAGAAGGACGTGTAAAAACAGTTACTGCAAATCATAAAAGCATTTGTTTAACACATTACAAAGGGAAATTTTCAGCTCTTGATAATCGCTGCCCACACCAAGGAGGTCCCTTAGGAGAAGGTTCGATAGAAAATGGGCTGTTACGTTGTCCATGGCATGGCTGGGATTTTGACCCATGTTCTGGAAAGCCACCAGGTGGCTTTGATGATGGTATTGATACATTTCCAATAAAAGAAGAAAACAATGCTATTTATGTTGGCGTAAAAGAAGAAGCACCTCATGAAACTACAGTGTCTGATATTATGGTAGAAACCATGGTAAATTGGGGCGTGAATAAAGTTTTTGGTATGGTAGGTCATTCTAATCTTGGTTTTGCTGATGCCATGAGACGTCAAGAAGAAAAAGGAGCTCTTAATTTTTATGGTATTCGCCATGAAGGTGCAGCCGCTTTTGCTGCTTCGGCATATGGAAAACTCACAGGTAAACCTGCCGCATGTTTTTCTATTGCCGGCCCAGGAGCAACCAATATGTATACTGGCCTTTGGGATGCTAAAGTAGATCGCGCTCCAATTTTAGCTTTAACAGGTCAAGTAAAAACGCAAGTTGTAGGTACAGGAAACTTTCAAGAAGTCGATTTAGTTCAAGGGTTTAATACCGTTGCCGAATTTAACCAACGTGTGCAGAGTGATAGTCGTCATGCCGAACTTATGTCGCTAGCCATAAAGCACGCTATTTTAAAACGCGATGTCTCTCATTTAACATTCCCTGACGAAGTACAAGAGAAGAAAGTAAACCCTCATACTAAAGCAAAAGGACCAAAAAATAGAATAACCTCTTTAGAAATAGCGCCACCAAAAGAAGCTGTTACAGAAGCAATAAATTTAATAAAGAAAGCGAAACGACCAGTAATTGTTATGGGACATGGTGCTCGCGAACACAAAAAAGCGGTTGTTCAATTTGCTGAAAGTTTAAACGCTGCTGTGGTAACAACTTTTAAAGGAAAAGGATTAATTGCAGACAATCATCCTCTTGGCGGAGGCGTTTTAGGGCGAAGTGGCACACCAATAGCGTCATGGTTTATGAATGAAGCTGATTTATTAATTGTTTTTGGTGCATCATTCTCTAATCATACAGGAATTACACCAAAAAAACCTATTATCCAAGTAGATTTTGACCCACTAGCTTTAAGTAAATTTCATCAAGTTGAAGTTGCCGTTTGGGGAGAAATATCAAGAACCTTAGACATCTTCAAATCAGAATTAAAGAAACAAATTAATACTGATGATCAACGTAATGAAATAGCCGAGCGCTGGAGCATTTGGAAAGCTGAAAAGCAAAAACGTTTATTAGAAACTTCAGATCATGGCATTAGCTCTATTGCTATTTTTGAAACCATGAATAAACTTACACCAGAAAACGCAGTAATGTGTGTTGATGTGGGAAATAATGCTTATTCTTTTGGTCGCTATTTCGAGCCTACAAATCAAGATTTTTTAATGTCTGGATATTTAGGCTCAATAGGGTTTGCATTACCTGCAGCCATTGGTGCTTGGGCAGCAGTTGGAACAACAAGACCTGTAATTGCTATTGCTGGAGATGGAGGCGTTTGTCAATATTTAGCTGAAATCACAACGTTAGTTAAATATAATATGCCTGTTAAATTGATTATCATTAATAATCACGAGCTTGGAAAAATATCTAAAGAACAACGTGCTGGCGAATTTGATGTATGGAAAACATCGTTATCTAACCCTAATTTTTCTGAATTTGCACAATCTTGTGGAGCTTGGGGTAAACGTGTTGAAAAACAAGAAGAACTTGAAGGTGCCATGCGAGAATTGTATCTGCAACCTAAAGCTGGAGTTTTAGAAATAATAGCTGACGTTAACTTGATTTAATATAGAATTAACACATTACTCAATAAATCCATTTTCCTTAGCATGCTTAATAGCTTGAGCACTACTTTCTACCAATAAGACTGGTGTTTGATTATAATTTTCAAAAAGTGATTTAACACGTAACATTTTCTTTTTATGTTTTACACTTCTTAAATATATTGCTGCAACTTGATTTGGAATAGCATTAGCAATTTCAATATAAATATCTGCATCATGTTCACCACTATCTCCAATTAAAATAAATTTCAATTTCGGATAAGCTTTTAGAATATTCAAAATCTCCTTTTGCTTTTGAGGTTGATCTCCATGAGATTTCTTTTTAAAAATAGTCTTAAAACTTCGTAATAAAATTGGTCCTTTGGGAAATGCGTTTTGCTTTAAAAAATATTCGAGATAGCGATACAAATTCCATGGACTATGACTAACATAAAAAATAGGATTTGCATTTTCACCTGAGACTCCTCGATGTAATTTATGGTAAAATTCGGCGGCTCCTTCTAAAGGAATCCTACTCGCTGCACTTTTAAAAACGCTGTTAAATAATACTTTCCATTTTAACGTTGATACAACTCCTGTATGAATGATAGTATCATCAATATCACTTATAACACCGTAATCGGCTTGCATTGATGGAATGAGTAATTCTCCAGG
The DNA here is from genome assembly GCA_002162685.1 of Flavobacteriales bacterium 33_180_T64. Classification (GTDB taxonomy): domain Bacteria; phylum Bacteroidota; class Bacteroidia; order Flavobacteriales; family Flavobacteriaceae; genus Psychroserpens. The sequence goes on along the minus strand of MAAQ01000016.1, from coordinate 82,211 downwards.
AAATCGATTTGAGTTTTGAATACGTCGTTTAATCTTAACATCATTATAAGACACTTCAAAATTAAGCCAACCATCAGCATTAACTAATGCCTCTAAGCCTTCTACTTGTTCATCAATCTTAAAATAACCATGATCATCTGTAATGGCTTTTAAAATAGTTCCATTAGATAATTTAATACTAAGCGCAGTGTGTTTAATTTCGTCACTTTCAAAACGCTTCCAGGAATTGATAAATAATCCAAACAAACCCTTTTGTTCTAAATTAATAGTTTCGTCTTCAAGGGCTCTTCCACGCATATAAAAATGGGTGTCTGTACCATAACTTTGAAACGTAATAACTTGTAAAGGATCTTTCTTAAACACTAATCTTGTAAATTAGATGTTCAAGATACTAAAATCATAAAAAATAAGTGTATTATAAATTACTGTTATTAATCACTTTACTTATAAATGACTCAATATCAGACTTAATAGAAATAATATTATCCATTAATATATTGTGTTCAGCTTTTAATACATTCATTGATAAATCAAGTTGTGCATTTGATTTACCATTTGATGTCATTTCAAAAATGGCCAACTCATGTTCCATTTGTCCTTTTTTATGATCTAAAACATAAATTTTTGCAATTACAGCTTCAAATTTATTTTTAAAAATTAAAATCTCATTGGATTGTTTAGGAATTAATAATTGCGCATTCTCTAAAATTTTCGAAAAGTTACTATTCACTATTGAGTGTGCGCATCCTAAACGCACTTTTCTATGATTTGCATCACAAAGGCTTACACGATCAAACACAATAGCATCATCAATTCGTTTATAAACAGGCTTTCTATTAGAATCAATTACTACACTTTCGTGGTACATATTACATTTCACAATTTGAAAGTCTTCAATTGTTTTTAATAGCTGTGGTATGGTATTTGACTTTTGCATTAATTTAAATAAAAATACATCAATTAAAGCACTTAAAAACGAGTAAAAACACCTGTTTATTAAATAAAAAAACCACGATAAACGTGGTTTTTTTGATCTATATACAATTAGAATATTATTCTTTAATAACACTCACTTCTTTAGCATCAGCTAAATCTTTAGTATCTATTGTCATTTCAACTTTAACCTCATCAATCGCTAATCCTTCTTCCGAAGAATGCCCTCCTAAAATTGGTGCAATAACTAAACCGATAAGACATGTTAATTTAATTAATATATTCATTGAAGGTCCTGATGTGTCTTTAAATGGATCACCAACAGTATCTCCAGTTACAGCAGCTTTATGAGCTTCAGAACCTTTGTATGTCATCTCTCCGTTAATCTCTACACCAGCCTCAAAAGATTTTTTAGCATTATCCCAAGCTCCACCAGCATTATTTTGAAAGATAGCCCATAATACACCTGAAACTGTAACACCAGCCATATAACCACCAAGCATTTCAGCAATCATCATCTTATCCATACCAAATAACATTGGGACAAAAGCAATTACTAATGGAAATCCTATTGTTAATAGACCAGGCAACATCATTTCTTTTAAAGACGCTTTTGTAGAAATTGCGACACATTTATCGTATTCTGGTTTCCCTTTACCTTCCATAATCCCAGGAATATCTCTAAACTGACGTCTTACTTCCTCAACCATTTCCATAGCTGCTTTTCCCACAGCATTCATTGCTAAAGCAGAAAACACTACAGGCACCATACCACCAACAAATAACATAGCTAGTACTGGTGCTTTAAAGATATTAATCCCATCAATTCCAGTAAATGTTACATAAGCTGCAAACAATGCTAAAGACGTTAATGCAGCAGAAGCGATAGCAAATCCTTTCCCTGTTGCTGCTGTTGTATTACCAACAGAATCTAAAATATCTGTACGCTCTCTAACGATTGGTTCTTGCTCACTCATTTCAGCAATACCACCTGCATTATCAGATATTGGTCCAAATGCATCAATTGCTAACTGCATTGCTGTAGTTGCCATCATTGCAGAGGCTGCTAAAGCAACACCGTAAAATCCAGCAAATGCATACGATGCCCAAATTGCTCCAGCAAATAATAATACTGAAGGAAATGTAGATATCATTCCTGTTGCTAGACCTGCTATAATATTTGTTCCTGCTCCAGTAGAAGATTGCTGTACTATTTTTAAGATTGGGCTTTTTCCTAATCCAGTATAATATTCAGTTACAGAAGAAATCACTGCTCCAACAAATAATCCAACTAAAGTTGCATAAAAAACACGCATCGAGCTAATGCTCTTCATTAAATTCCCACCATCTTCAGCTTCACCAAAAAATGACATTTGCATTGTTTCTGGTAACATCCAAGTTACTAATCCGAAGCATGCCACTGCGACTAAAACAATAGATGTCCAGTTTCCTATATTTAAAGCACCCATGACTTGAGATTCTTTAGCATCATTACTTTTTATTTTCACCAACATTGTACCGATGACAGAAATAATAATTCCTACACCTGCAATTGCCATTGGTAATAAAATTGGACCAATACCTCCAAATGCGTCAGAGATAGAACCTCCCATATCTTTAATAATATAATTACCTAAAACCATTGCTGCTAATACTGTTGCAACATAAGACCCAAATAAATCGGCTCCCATACCAGCAACATCACCAACATTATCACCAACATTATCTGCAATTGTAGCAGGATTACGAGGATCATCTTCAGGAATACCTGCCTCAACTTTTCCTACTAAATCAGCGCCTACATCGGCAGCTTTGGTATAAATTCCACCACCTACTCTTGCAAAAAGAGCAATAGATTCAGCACCTAAAGAAAAACCAGCCAATGTTTCTAATACAATAGTCATATCCATTGTAGTTGTCCATTCGCTTCCCATAAAGAACCAAAAGAAGAATATAAAGAATGCTGTTAAGCCTAGTACAGCCAAACCAGCTACACCAAGTCCCATTACAGTTCCACCTCCAAAAGAAATTTTAAGTGCGTTTGGTAAACTTGTACGAGCTGCTTGAGTTGTTCTAACGTTTGTTTTAGTTGCTATTTTCATTCCGATGTTACCAGCGAAAGCAGAAAACACAGCTCCAAAAACAAAAGCGATTACAATTAACCAGTGAGTTGTTGGCACTACAAAAGACACGACAGTTAACAAAGCTGCTACAATAACTACAAAAATGGCAAGTAACCGATACTCAGCATTTAAAAATGCTAATGCCCCTTCGTAGATGTGATCTGAAATTTCTTTCATTTTACCGTCTCCAGCGTCTTGTTTCATAACCCAAGATTTCTTTACAAGCATGTAAATTAACCCTAAAATCGCCAAAGCTATTGGCATGTAAATCATTAGTTCTTCCATATTATTTTATAGTTTGGTTAGTTTTTAACGATTGCTAAAGTAATAAAATCGAAGAGAAATAAAAAACCTCTCTATTTTCATAGAGAGGTTAACTGTTTATAAGCAAAAGACTTTACTACTATATAGTAAAGTTTCCGTTAGTTTTATGTTCACTATTTTCGTAGCGATCTACACATTTATTAAGAATATCATAAGCTTCTTCAGCATTACCCCAACCACCAACATCTACTTTCTTCTTTTCTAAGTCTTTATAGACTTGAAAGAAGTGTGTAATTTCTTTTATTCTATGCGGGTTTAAATCTTCAATATCATTATATGTATTCCAAATTGGATCTGTAACTGGCACACAAATTAACTTTTCGTCAGGTCCTTTTTCATCTGCCATATGGAATACACCAATTGGTTTAACTTCCATAACACACATTGGAAATGTTGGTTCTGTACCCATTACCAAGACATCTAAAGGATCTCCATCTAATGCCAAAGTTTCTGGAATAAACCCATAATCTCCTGGATACATCATAGAAGAAAACAACATACGATCAAAACGTATTTTATTTAATTCAAAATCATATTCATACTTATTGCGACTCCCTTTAGGGATTTCAATCAATACATCAAAGGTTAATTTTCCTGTTGCTGTCATTTTATTTATTTTTTAAATTCTATAAAAATAGAATGCTTCTTATTTTTTGGCCTGCAAAGATAGTGTATTGTTTGGTTTTAACAATAAAAAAGGAATAGTCTATCATAAACTTTGTAATTTTTCAGGATAAAAATGCAATGAAACCAAAAAGCATCGTCTTTAAAAATAAAGAGCCTTCCTAAAAAGGTTTTAAATAAACATTGGAATCAGAAAACAGTAAAAAGCTTAAGGATTTTTTTGGAAGAGAATATCAGTCTCTTAAGATTTATGTGAACACTAAAATTAGTGACACAGCCAATAGAGATGCTGAAGATATTATCCAAGATGTTGCCCTAAAATTATTTTCGGGTGCAGACAGATATGCACCAATAAATAATGTAGCTGGTTTTGTGTATCGATCCATAAAAAATAAAATTATTGATATCATGAGAACCAGTAAAAAAGCAGATGCTTTAGATCTTGACGATGATACATTAGAGCTAGCCGAAGTATTTCAACAATCGGTAGACGATTTTACTTCCGAGGAAAAGATACGTGTATTAAAAAACTGCATTCAGAAGTTAAAACCAGCATATCGTGACATCATAATCGCCGTAGATTTTGAAGGCTACTCATACAAAGAGATTTCAACCGAAACAGGTATTCCCGAAGGCACACTAATGTCTAGAAGACATCGCGCTATTGGAATACTATACAACACTATAGAATTAGAAATTAACATACCTAAAAATAACATCTCATGACAAATTTTTTCACTCATAAATTCAGAAAAAAATCCCCTTTAGAAATATTCGCGATAATAGTTTTTGGCGCCATTGCGATCACAGGACTAGCCATTTTATTTGGTTTTGTCATTATGTGGCTTTGGAATTGGCTCATGCCATTAATTTTCGGACTTCCAGCACTTTCCTATTGGCAAGCAGTTGGACTTTTTATACTTCTCAAATTACTTCTTGGAGGTTGTAGTAGTGGTAGTAAAAGCTCATCAAAAAAATCAAATAAGAAATGTAGAAGTGATTCAAAAACAGATTTCTCTAAATGGAAGCACTACGATCAATTTTGGAAAGAGGAAGGTGATAAACATTATAAAAGTTATATAGAGCGTCAAACAGATCTAACTCAAGAACCTACATCAAAACCAGAATTAGAATAATATGGACTTACTAATATTTCGAACAGATATTAAATCAAAGAAAAAAGTAAAATCCTTAAAATCTATATTTAACAAACACTCAGGTATTTTAAAATGGTCTATTGATCTCGAAGACATTGATAATGTACTTAGAATTGAAACCAAAAAAAACCTATCTGAAGGTGAAGTTATTGATTTAGTTAAAGAACAAGGGTTTTATATCAAAACATTAGCAGATTAAAACTAGCTAATGCACAGTGTTTTACCCACACAAAAAAAACAGAATTTCAACTTATATGTTAAAGTCTATTAATTTCATCTTTAAAATTTTGAAGTAGTCATTTATTTTATAAATTTGTACTGATTAGTACAGTTAAATGAAAAAACACAATAAAGAAGACGTTATTAAAGTTGGACAAGACTTATTTAAAACTGTTGGATATTACAATACAGGAACTGAAGAAATTCTAAAGGAATCAAATTATCCTAGAAGTTCATTTTACTATAATTTTAAAAGTAAAGAAAAATTTGCGGAGCATGTACTAGAATATTATGGTAATAACTCGGTCAAATTTTACAGTAGCATCCTTAAAGATCCAAAGGTTAAAAGTCCTTTAAAACGTTTTGAATTATTTTCAATACTCATCACAGATATAGCACATAAAAATGAATTCAAATCAGAATGTTTAATTCAAAAATTTTCTGTTGAATGCGCTGGAAATAATGAAAATTTAAGAGATGCCACTCAAAAACAACTTAATAAACTACTTCAAATATTTAAAAACTGTATTGAAGAAGGGCAAAGTATAGGTGAATTTAGGACTGATATAGCATCTATAGAAATGGCTAAGTTTATTCACGCCCAGTTGTATGGAGGTTTTCTATTATCTAGATTAGATAATGACATTTCTGTTTTAAGAAATAATTTAAAACACGCATTAGACTTTATTAAAATATAAAAAATTTAATTATTAACTAGATAGATCAGTACATTCAAAGACATGAAAACACACTCTCATTTAACAATTTTAGCAATCTGTTCTTTTTTATTACTAGGTTGCATGGCAGATATGCGAACCCGAATAATCAAAAAAGAAGGTATAAATAGTAGCAACGAAACCAAAGGCAAGCGTCTATTAAAAACCACTTGGGATAAACATGGATTTTCAAAATTAGAAAATCACGACACCTACTCTTTTACTGCAGATGATACCTGGAAAGGGCTCATGGGAAAAATGGGAAAACCATGGCCAGAAGCTAAATCAAAATTGAAATTTAAATATGCAATAAACACATTTGATAGTCAAGTTGAATTTTTAAATGGAAAAATGCAAAATACAACAGCTGGTTTACAAAGTTGGCAATACTATGAGAAAAAGGAATATAAAGATATTGAATTTGTTGAAGATAATAAACGAATCATATTTGGGCTTTCTGCATACCAATATTTCTTTGAAATGTTAGATCGATTAAAAAATGCGCCCATTATATCTTATGCAGGCGAAAAGGAGTTTAATGACATCTCATACGATTTAATTTTTGTGACTTGGAAAGACCCAAAACCACACATGGAGCATGACCAATACCTCTTATGGATAAATAAAAACACACAACTTTTAGAATATGCTGTGTATTCTTTAAGAGACAACTATCTTAAAATCCCTGGCTATAAAGCATTCTATGGCTCCATAAAATTTGATGACTATAAAAATATTGATGGTGTTTTAATTCCACATAAACAAACCGTTTTTCTAAATGAACCAAGTAAAAAAGACAAAAGACATCTCCATCAATTGATAGTAAAAGATTTTGTTTTTGATGATTTTGATATCAATGAATTATATCCTAATTCAAATTTAGAAAAGATTGGAGACAACAAATTAAATAGATTTTAATATTATGAATACATACAAACAAGTTGCACTCGTTACAGGTGCAAACTCCGGAATTGGTTTAGAAACTGTAAGACAATTAAGTTTCTTAGGGTATAAGAAAATAATTCTAGCCTGTAGAACAATTGAAAAAGGAAATCTAACTGCAGAAAAGTTACAAAGTGAAGGATTTGATAATATTTATAGTGTTTTAGCGATAGATGTTGCAGATAAAAACTCATCACAAAAAGCTTTACAAAAACTCATAAATCAAAATCAAAATATTAATTTATTAATACTCAATGCTTGTATGAGTTCAGGTACTTTAGAAAAAAACAATGATGGTATGGAACTCACTTTCGCTTCTGCTCTATTGGGACACCATATACTAACAATGGGATTACTTAGGCATAATTTACTATCTAAAGATGCTAAAATTGTCACTGCTGGTTCTGAAGCTGCAAGAGGAGATGTCCCTATGATGTCATTACCAAAATTAGATACCATCGTTCAAGAAAAATTCAATGGAGAAACTAACAAAATGATAAGTTCTTTAATGTTTCCTTCAACAGAAGTAAATCACTCTCCAATGAAGACTTATGCATTAGCAAAATTAAGTGTTAGTTTATGGACGAGTTCATTAGCCAGGAAATTACCTCATGATATGATTATCAATAGTATTTCTCCTGGAGCAACACCAAGTACAAATTTCGCAAGACATCAATCATGGGTTATGAGAAAAATGATGATGCCCTTGATGAAAAAAATAGGTCCTTTAATGGGAATGTCTGGAACTTTAGTTGATGCTTCTAAACGATATTTAAAAATATTAGATTTTGATCAATCTACTAATGGAACATTGTGGATTTCAAAAAAAGGAAAAATGGCAGGTCCTATGGCTGTATATTCGTCATCATATTTAAACAATATAGATTTTCAAGAAGCTGTATGGGATGTGATAGATAAAACATGTAATACATAATTCAGTATATTTAGTTATCCTTTTATACGGTTTAACTAACAATCATTAAAATCTACAATCATTTTCTTTAAATTTGTTTTTCAAAACCAATTGGGCAAAATGAAAGCGCAAATCAAAAGTTATTTTAATAGATATGTAGATTTTAATGATGAAGAAATCGATGCTATTTACTCAAAACTTGAAGAGAAAACCTTTCAAAAAAAAGAATTTCTTTTAAAAGAAAACATGATTTGCCGACACAATTACTTTATTTTAAAAGGGATTGTTCGTTTATTCTATATAGACTCTAAAGGGCATGAAAAAATCACACTGTTTGCCATAGATAATTGGTGGGTAACCAATATGGAAAGTTTTATTAAAGAAACACCATCTACTCAATATCTGCAAGCTGTCGAAGATATTACTGTACTATCCTTATCTAAAACAACTCTTGAAACACTTTATATTGAACACCCAAAACTAGAACGTTTGTTTCGAATTATAGCCGAAAACATGCTTATAGCCAACCTAAGAAAAAGTGATTTGTTTCTTCAAATGAAAAGCAAAGAGCGCTATACTTTTTTTGTAGAACATTTATCAGCCTTCGCACAACGTGTCCCTCAATACATGATCGCCTCCTATTTAGAAATAACTCCCGAATATTTGAGTGAACTCAGAAGAAATCGGCATTAATTTTATTTCTTAAGATACCTTAAGTTTTAATACATCTATATCTCATAATTTTACTCCATAATTAAAAACAAAAATCATGGAACGAATTACATATCAAGATATTCCTAAAGGAATGTTTGAACATTTGAGAACTATTGAAGATTTTATTACAAATTCATCATTAAACAAATCCTTATTGGAACTTATCAGATTAAGAGCATCTCAAAAAAACGGATGTGCCTATTGTGTCGATATGCATTATAAAGAATTAAAACATACTGGTGAGACAGAATTGCGTTTATCCTCGTTATGTATCTGGGAAGACACACCTTATTTTTCAGAAAAAGAAAGAGCTGCACTTTATTTTACAGAGGCACTTACAAAATTAGACCAAAAACCTATACCTGACACTATATACAATTCTTTATCAAGTTTCTTTTCTAAAGAAGAAATTTGTTATATAACTCTAACAATCACTCAGATTAATACTTGGAACCGATTAATGAAAACATTTGAATTTACACCTGGTAATTATCAAGTTAACAATTAATAATGCTATAAAATGAACAATAACGTAATTAAACTCTTATTAAGATTAGCACTTTCACTTGGCTTTTTATCAGCAGTTGCTGATAGGTTTGGTCTCTGGAATGAGAACATTTCAGCTTGGGGAAACTGGAACAGCTTTTTAGAGTATACCCAACTTATAAATCCCTGGATTCCTAGTGCAATGATACCAACAGTTGGTATCATTGCAACTGCATTAGAAATTGTATTTTCAATTTTTATTTTAATCGGATTTAAAACAACATTATTTGCTAAGCTAAGTGGGTTTCTCTTATTAGCTTTTGCTTTATCAATGACGCTTTCAACAGGAATAAAAGGCGCTTTAGATTTCTCTGTCTTTAGTGCATCTGCTGGAGCTTTTGCATTAAGTATGTTAAAAGAAAAATATTTAGAGCTTGATACATTCTTTGTCAAAAAATGATTTAGAAGTTAAACCCAAAACTACCGGTAACACCAAAAGATCTAGCATCTGGAGTATTCAAATAATTTCCTCTAAAATTAAAATCTATTCTAAGTATTTTAAAGATATTGCCCACTCCAAAACTGTATTCATAATAAATGTCTTCACTTGGAGAAACTAAAGGTGTTTCGATTAGACTCCCTGTTGTATTTAATGCTATATTTTCATTTGATAAATCTCCCCAAACACCTCTAAGACCAATGATAGCCCTTAGATTATATTTTTTCAAAAATGGAATACGAGAAAATATGCGACCATTAAAATTATGCTCTAAATGTAAAGAAGTATATGTATCAGTTACAAACTCATAAAAATCAAGTTGTGGAAACGTATTATAAATAGAAAAATACGATTGATTCCCTGGTACAACACTTAATAAAGCCAATGGAACTTCACCAAAAGTTTTACCCGCTTCAATCGTTGTTGTTAATCTTCCAAAGCCTCCAACTTGCCAAGGTTGTATATAAGAGAATTGAACCTTAGTATAATTAAAATCACTATTAAATAAATTCTTATCTCCTTTTGTAACTTGAGCAAATAAGCTCGCAAAACCGTCGTTGGCAGTACGTCGCTCTACACCAAACCCTGTCATTTTCCGTTTTGGAAAATAGGATAATGATACTGCTGCTTCAAACTGTTTAACTTCTGAAGAAATGCCGGTAGAAGATTCTAAGTCGTTATAATCTAAACTAAAGGTTGGTGATGCCGATTCTAGAGTTTTATAGGTTCCGCTTGTTCTTATCACCAAGTTTTTACTGGGTTCAATTTCTAAAGCTAAGGTTGTTAAATTTATATTAGTCAGCTTATCATTAGTACTTGTCCCAACAACTGCAGAGGATGCTAAACTTCGGCCAAGTACGTCTGTAGACGCTGTAAGATTTGCTCCTATTTGCTCTACGTCTCGCCTATTTCCACCAGATATGATAATACGTCGTCTTTTATCAATTAACCATTTACCAGAAATACCATATTTAAATTTATCGTCCTTAAACCCATAAGCCAAAAATCCTTCAACTCGCCATAGATCATTGGGTCCAAAATAGGTTCTTCCTCCTCCACGAATACGTGTCCCTTCAACTTCATTAAATCCTAATATTGAAAACACAGGACCAATATCAAGGTTAAGGCTTGGCACTTCAATATAACCAGATGCTAGAATACTTCCAATATTATACAAGCGTTTAAACTTTTTAACAGTTTTAAGCGTGTCTAACATTTTATAAACGCCTTTTTCGTCTTTATTTAGAGATTCCATTCGGTTGTCTTCCCAAAATTTATCATCACGATTATAAGCATCTTCATTATAATTATAAACTTCCTCTTCATAAAACTTTTCGTCTTTAGCTTCATCAAAAATATAATTATCATAAAGCGTAGTTCGCTTTCCATAAACACCTCGTGATTTTTCCTTTTTATTAAGTGCAAAATCCGACAACATATAATCACGTTTAATCAAGAATACCGAATCATTTAAAACGTCAAACTCTTGCTCAATATATATTTCTTTTACCCAGTTTATATTTGCGCTTTTAGACGCTTGTAAGTTGATGTCCTTAATAGCATATGTTGAATCATTAACCCAAAAATCACCTTTAAAAGTCAATTCATTTTTTCGTCTTGGGTAATAAATAATATTATAACACCATTTATTATCTATAAATGCACTGTCAGATAAGACATAATTATACGTTTGTACTCCAGTACGTGATAGCGGGCTTACAAAACTCTTATCAAAAAATTTAAGATAGTTATCATAGATATCAAAATCGGCATACAAATCATCAATAAAATCGATAATAATTTGATTGTTACTAAAGCCTGAATTTTTATTCCCTTTCAATTCTTCTTTCTCTTCCTTAAGAAGGTTATCTCCATAGACTTCACTTACTGCTTCGTTGATAAAAATGGGCAAATAAGTTTTACCTGTAATATTTGAGGTATCTACTTCTTCAAAAACAAATTCCATTCCTCTAAACAACTTGCTTTTTATAAGTGAACTATCAATGGTATTTAAATCAAACTCTACTTTTTCGTATTTATCGTATTTATATTGTTTAAACTGGCGTAAACCATTTTGGCGCTTACGTTCCCAGATTTTATTTAAAATTCCAATTGCTGGATTTTCAGATGCTTTTTTAGATTGTTTCCCTGCAACGATAACTACTTCATTAAGTGCAGCCGCCTCTTCTTTCAAAATAAACTTTAAATCATAGTTGACTTTTTTATCGAGTTTAATCTCTTTGAGTTCATACCCTAAAAAAGAAACAATAACGGTATTCCAAGTGTTATCAGATTCTAAATAAAACCGACCATCTTCATTCGTAATAGTACCTTCGGTAGAACCTTTAAATAACACATTAGCAAATGCAACAGGTTCGTTAGCTTCGTCATAGACATAACCGCTCACTTTCGTTTGAGCAAATAGAAATGACATTCCGAAGAACAAAAATAAAATAAGGAGCTTTTTTTTCATTACAATAAGTATTCGCAATTCTCTGTTAATTAGGGTTTAATTCTTTTCAATTGAAATAGTAATTACTTATAAAATGTTCTTTATAAACATTCATAAGCAAAAAAACTTCATCAACAATCGTGCTAATGAAGTTTAGATAACGCAAAAAAACGCGATTTATTTATACATCACTTTTTTAACTGCTTTGATTACCTCATCTTTATTTGGTAACCACTGCTCTAATAAAACAGGCGAGTAAGGTGCAGGTGTATCTGCAGTATTAATTTTCACAATTGGAGCGTCTAAATAATCGAACGCTTCAGATTGAACGATATAAGTAATTTCTGTTGACACATTACCAAAAGGCCATGCTTCTTCCAAAATAATTAATCTATTCGTTTTCTTTACCGAGGTCAAAACCGTTTCTTTATCTAAAGGACGAACAGTGCGTAAATCGATAATTTCACACGAAACCCCTTCTTTTTCTAATTCATCTGCAGCTTTATAAGCTTCTTTAATGATTTTCCCAAAAGACACAATAGTCACATCTGTTCCTTCTCGTTTTATATCAGCAACACCTATTGGAATAGTATATTCGCCTTCAGGCACTTCGCCTTTATCGCCATACATTTGTTCACTCTCCATAAAAATTACAGGATCGTCATCACGAATTGCAGATTTCAATAGCCCTTTAGCATCATAAACATTTGAAGGCACAACCACTTTTAAACCAGGTGTATTAGCAAACCAGCTCTCAAATGCTTGAGAGTGCGTCGCTGCTAATTGACCTGCAGAAGCTGTAGGCCCACGAAAAACAATCGGACATTTAAATTGCCCGCCAGACATTTGTCTAATTTTCGCAGCGTTATTTATAATTTGATCAATCCCAACTAAAGAAAAATTAAATGTCATATATTCTACTATAGGACGATTTCCTGTCATAGTAGATCCAATGGCTATCCCTGCAAAACCGAGTTCAGCAATTGGTGTGTCAATCACACGTTTAGCACCAAATTCATCTAACATTCCTTTTGAAGCTTTGTAAGCACCATTATATTCAGCTACTTCTTCGCCCATTAAGTAAATGCTTTCATCTCTACGCATTTCTTCGCTCATGGCTTCACAAATTGCTTCTCTAAATTGAATTGTCTTCATGTGTTAGTTTTTTAACGAATAGCAAAAGTAATAATTATTGATAATAAAATAACATAAAATTGACGTTGAAAAACACAATCAAACCCACGCTATTAACTATTCAAGCAACTTTTTATGTTTTTTTCTTCAGAAACGAATAACGCTTCATAAATTTAGGTCTTAAAAAATTGAATAATTCATGATTTAGAAAAGAATTTCTGAGAATTTCACAATCTAACTCTATAAATTTCAAATTTTCGAAAATTTTACTATGCACGCATAGTAAAATTCAAATTATTATAATTATCTTCGTCCTTTAGAAAAAATATACACTCAAAATAAATAATTTGATATGAAAATATTAGTATGTATTAGTCATGTTCCTGATACGACTTCAAAGATTAACTTCACTGAAAATGATACTAAATTTGACACAAATGGTGTGCAATTTGTGATTAATCCAAATGATGAGTTTGGTTTAACGCGTGCCATGTGGTTCAAAGAAAAACAAAATGCTAACGTTACTGTTGTTAATGTTGGTGGTCCAGAAACAGAACCTACACTGCGTAAAGCTTTAGCTATTGGCGCAGATGCAGCTATTAGAGTAAATACTGAAGCTAAAGACGGTTTTCAAGTCGCAAAAGAATTAGCAAATGTTGTAAACGATGGTGGTTACGATTTGGTTATTGCTGGACGTGAATCTATCGATTATAATGGTGGTATGGTACCAGGTATGCTTGCTGCATTAATCAATGCAAACTTTGTAACTAATTGCATTAACCTTGAAGTTGACGGAACAAATGCTACAGCAATACGTGAAATTGATGGTGGGAAAGAAACGGTTTCTACTAGCTTACCTTTAGTAATTGGTGGACAAAAAGGGTTAGTTGAAGAAAGTGATCTTCGTATCCCAAACATGAGAGGAATTATGATGGCACGTAAAAAGCCACTAACTGTTTTAGAATCAACAAATACTATTATCGAAACAACTTCGGTTAAATTCGAAAAACCTGCTCCAAAAGGCGCAGTAACTTTAGTTGATGCAGATAATATTGATCAATTAATTAGTTTACTTCATAACGAAGCAAAAGTAATTTAATCAACCCACTTTAAAAGAAAAAACATGTCAGTTTTAGTATATACAGAATCAGAACAAGGAAAATTTAAGAAAACAGCTTTCGAAGCTGCTTCATACGCAAAAGCTGTTGCAGACCAAATGGGTACTACAGTAACGGCAGTAACCATTAATACAGTGGATGTTTCAGAATTAGGAACATATGGCGTTGATAAAGTACTAAACATTAGCAATGGTGATTTAGATAAATTCAATGCGAACTCATATGCAAGTGCTATTGAACAAGCCGCAAAGCAAGAAGATGCTAAAGTTGTTGTAATTAGTTCGAGTGCTGATAGTAAATATATAGCACCTATTTTAGCAATTGGTTTAGAAGCAGGCTATGCCTCTAACGTTGTTGAAGCGCCTTCAAGCATAGCGCCTTTTACAGTAAAGCGAACAGCATTTACGAATAAAGCGTTTAATATGACAACTATTGATACAGACACAAAAATTATTGGTGTATCAAAAAACGCATTTGGATTAGTAGAATCTAGCGGAAATGCTTCATCAGAGGATTTTTCTCCTTCAATTCCGAACTCAGGAGTTACAGTGCAATCTGTAGACAGAGCTACTGATAAGGTTACAATTGCTGATGCAGAAATAGTAGTATCTGGAGGACGCGGACTTAAAGGTCCTGAAAACTGGGGAATGATAGAAGAATTAGCTGAAGTTCTTGGTGCAGCAACAGCATGTTCTAAACCCGTATCAGATTTAGGATGGAGACCTCATAGTGAACACGTAGGTCAAACAGGAAAACCTGTAGCATCTAACTTATATATTGCCATTGGTATTTCGGGTGCTATTCAGCATTTGGCTGGTATCAATTCTTCAAAAGTAAAAGTAGTTATCAATACAGACCCAGAAGCTCCTTTCTTTAAAGCTGCTGATTACGGTATCGTTGGTGATGCTTTTGAAGTTGTGCCTACACTCATCGAAAAATTAAAGGCATTTAAAGCTCAAAACGCTTAATTTTTTTTTAAATTGTGTTTTGAAAAAGAGCTGTTTTGATTTGGTTCTTTATATCAATCTGCATTTTGCAGTTTGGTAAAGTCCTAATTAAAACAGTTCTTTGCGTTTTATAAGTTATGAGTTTAGTTAAATTAAACATAAAAGGAATTTCTTACAGCCAAACCCAAAATGGCGCGTATGCTTTAATTCTTAATGAGGTTGATGGTGATCGAAAATTACCTATTGTAATCGGTGCTTTTGAAGCGCAATCTATAGCTATTGCTTTAGAAAAAGAAATTAGACCTCCAAGACCACTTACCCACGATTTATTTAAAAACTTCGCTGACAGATTTGACATCATAGTTAAGCAAGTGATTATTCATAAATTAGTTGATGGTGTTTTCTATTCGAGTTTAATTTGCGAACGCGATAAAATTGAAGAAATTATAGATGCCAGAACTAGTGACGCTATTGCATTGGCTCTTCGTTTTAAAGCACCTATTTTTACTTATAAAAACATATTAGACAAAGCTGGGATTTATTTAAAAGTAAATCCTAAAAAAGAGAATGAAGATCAAGATTCTATTCTTGTTGACGATATGGTAGTTGAAGAAATTGAAGCTAGCATACAAGATAATTATATGGATAAATCACTTCAAGAATTACATACACTACTAGAAGAAGCTGTAGCTAACGAAGATTACGAAAAAGCAGCTAAAATACGAGACGAAATATCTAAACGCTAACCCCTTTCATATGAAACATTTTATACTAGCTATTGTAGCTATTTTTTTTGGAATCACAGCAACTTTTGGTCAAGACTTAGAAAAAAAATGGCAATTCGATACTATACAAAATGAAAATGGATTAACGCTATTTGAAATCACAGATTCTGATGCACTAAATTTAGATTCTGGTGAATTCAATTATACTCTAAACGCAAAAGACAGCCTACAAGCTTCTGGTGATTATATTTACCAAAACAACTTATTGGTGTTTTATTACACAACACCTAATGATACTATTAGAAGATATAAAATTCAAGAGCTTACAGATTCTACACTCGTGTTTTCAGAAAGAAACACAACTTATAAATTTAAAGCGCACAAATTAATAGAAGAAGCTGTTCTTCCTACAGCAACAAATACCGATGAGATTATACCAAGTCAAGGCTTTTCTATGAATAGTCTTTGGAGAGGTATTCTAGGAATGGTAACACTTATTTTTATTGCCTTTTTATTTAGTAGTAACCGTAAAGCTGTTAATTGGAAAACTGTTGGAATTGGTCTCGCAATTCAACTTATAATAGCTATAGGAGTCTTAAAAGTTGGATTTGTTAAAACAATCTTTGAATGGGTTGGTCAAAGATTTATTGACTTGCTAGGGTTTACTCAAGCTGGTAGTGAGTTTTTATTTGGAGGGATGCTTAATGTAGAGTCTTTCGGGTTTATTTTCGCCTTTCAAGTATTGCCTACTATTATCTTCTTTTCGGCATTAACATCAGTACTATTCTATTTAGGTTTAATTCAAAAAGTAGTAAAAGCTATGGGATGGCTTTTAACGAAAGTTTTAGGTATTTCTGGTGCTGAAAGTTTAAGTGTTGCTGGTAATATTTTTCTAGGACAAACTGAAGCGCCTTTATTGATTAAAGCATATTTAGAAAAAATGAACAAGTCTGAAATACTACTTGTTATGATTGGAGGTATGGCAACTGTTGCTGGAGCTGTTCTTGCGGCTTATATCGGATTCTTAGGAGGTGATGATAAAGAGCTGCAATTGTTCTACGCAAAGCATTTATTAGCGGCTTCTGTAATGGCAGCACCAGGTGCTATTGTGATTTCTAAAATATTATTTCCTCAAACTGAAAAGATAAATACCGATGTCAATGTTTCTCAAGAAAAAATAGGTTCGAATATCCTAGAAGCAATCGCTAATGGAACAACAGAAGGTTTAAAACTGGCGGTAAATGTTGGCGCTATGCTATTAGTCTTTGTAGCATTCATTGCTATGTTTAATGGAATTTTAGGAGGTATTGCCGGGTTTGACGGATTTACTATTGAATCATTAAACATTGATTGGCATTTTACATCGCTCAATGAAATTATTGATAGAAATACGCCTTATGATTCATTATCGTTAGAATTTATATTAGGCTATATTTTTGCGCCATTAATGTGGCTTATTGGAATTGCTAAAGAAGACATGGCCCTAATGGGACAACTTCTTGGTATTAAGTTAGCAGCAAGCGAATTTATAGGTTACATCCAATTAGCAGATCTTAAAAATGCTGCAAATGCGACACATTTAAAATATGAGAAATCTATTATCATGGCAACATATATGCTATGTGGTTTCGCTAATTTTGCGTCTATCGGTATTCAAATTGGAGGTATTGGTTCAATAGCTCCTGGACAACGTAAACAACTATCTAAGTTTGGTATGAAAGCTTTAATTGGTGGAACGTTAGCGTCATTAATTTCGGCAACTATAGCAGGAATGATTATAGGCTAAGATCAAACCTCTATTCTATTTTATGATCTTCAACACATAAAATAATAGTTAATAACTTTTAATATTATAAAGGGTTGAAATCGTTATGATTCAACCCTTATTTTTATTTTTATTTCCTGAAAATAGAAGCACAACTTAAAGCTATTTCCGTTACTACGGAAAATGAATATGAAACAATACCACGACTTAGTAAAGCACGTCTTAGAACAAGGAAACGAAAAAGGAGATCGAACAGGGACAGGAACCAAAAGTGTATTTGGATATCAAATGCGTTTTGATTTAAGTGAAGGGTTCCCAATGATAACGACTAAAAAACTACATTTAAAGTCTATAATTTATGAATTACTCTGGTTCTTAAATGGTGACACAAATATCAATTATTTAACTGAAAATGGTGTTCGTATCTGGAATGAATGGGCAGATGATAATGGCGATTTAGGTCCTGTGTATGGTCATCAATGGCGTAACTGGAACAGCGATGATATTGATCAGATTAAAGATGTCATTCACACACTAAAAAACAATCCTAACAGTCGTCGTATGTTGGTCTCTGCCTGGAACCCTTCTGTACTACCTGATACCTCAAAATCATTTAGTGAAAATGTAGCTAATGGTAAAGCTGCCTTACCGCCTTGTCATGCTTTTTTTCAATTTTATGTGGCTAACGGAAAGTTATCTTGCCAGCTATACCAACGAAGCGCCGACATCTTTTTAGGTGTCCCTTTTAATATTGGTTCTTATGCACTATTCACTATGATGATGGCACAAGTATGTGGTTACGAAGCTGGAGAGTTTATTCACACCTTTGGTGACGCACATATATACAGCAATCATTTTGAGCAATTAGAATTACAATTATCTAGAGATATTAGACCATTACCTAAAATGAAATTGAATCCTGACGTAAAAGATATCTTCGATTTTAAATTTGAAGATTTCACGCTAGAAGATTATAACCCACATCCACATATTAAAGGCATTGTTGCCGTATAATTTATATGAAACATTTATTTTCTATCACAATATTCTTTTTGAGTCTATCTCTATTTGCACAAGAAATAACATTACCTATTCCTATAGAGAGTGAAGAAGAATCTGTATCTCTTACAGCAACAGAAAGCATTCCAATTTATAAGGACTGTGAAAATAGAACTACTAATTTGGATAAAAAAAAATGTATGTCTGAAAAAGTTGGTCAATTGATACAATCCAATTTCAATACCATACTTGATAAAAATGCAAATTTAAACCCAGGTATGATTTCCATTTCTGTTATTTTCAAAATTAACAAACAAGGTAATGTTGTTGATGTTAAGGCTAAAGGACCACATCCTTCTATAGAAAAGGAAGCTGTTAGAGTTATCAAAATGATACCTCAAATGACACCAGGCATGCTAGACGGTAAACCCGTAAAAGTGCCTTATGCTTTACCGCTCAAAGTTGAAATGACTGCATCTAAACACCTAAATAAAACCAATACTATTATTGACAAAAGTACTGCTGTGTATCCGATTTTCAGAAGTTGCAATGAAGGTTTTAACTATGAAAATGCTAAGCGATGTACGTCTAAAAAAATCATAGACTTCATAAAGTTGAATTTCGATTATGAAATGGCTGATCGCGTCTTCCCTCTAGAACAGTCTACAAAATTTCAGTTAGATTTTATTATCAACAAAAAAGGAAAAATAGAACAAGTAAATGCAAAAGCAAACCACAAAGCTATTGCAATTGAAGCTATAAGGCTAGCTAAACGCCTTCCGAAGTTTAAAAAACCTGGCACTATTGATGGCAAACCTGTTGATGTTCCTTTTCGTTTATTAATGACCATTTACTTTCAATAAAGTTTAAAACGTATCAAATAACTCAAGAGTGCTTTCAAATTGAAAGTGTTTTTTTCGCGTTAAAAAGACTAACTTTACATTTATAAATTTTTGATTTATGTTTGGAAAAAAAAAGCAGATTCCTCAAATAGATGCAGCACAATTAGCATTAATTAAATATGCAGAAAAACGCATTAAACAAAAAAAGCGTGTGTATATTCATTTTATTGTATTTTTAATTGGCGCTGTATTTTTAATAGTAGCCAATACGGTTTTAGGGATTGGAAAAGATTTTAAAATTGCTGGACTCGAATGGTTTGTTATTGCAATAGTATTATGGTTATGTTTTTTTATATATCATACCGTAAGTGTTTTTATTACTCATAAGTTTATGGGAAAAGACTGGGAAGATCAACAACGCGAAGTATTAGTTGCGAAACAACAAGAACGTATCGAAAAACTAAAGCAGCAATTTTTAAAGGAAGAAACCGAAATTGCTAAATCGCAAGCATACAATGCCTCTTTAGAAAATTCGTCTTCAAATCAAAAAAAAAAATCTGAGTTAACTATTATTGTAGCTGCTGGAGAAAACAATGCTATAGGAAAAGATAATGACCTCATCTGGCATTTAAGTGATGACCTTAAACGGTTTAAATCATTAACAAATGGCCATCACATTATCATGGGGCGTAAAACGTTTGAAAGTTTCCCTAAGCCACTACCAAATCGCACACATATTGTGATTACAAGACAGGGCAGCTATAAGGCTCCTGATGGTGTGATCGTTGTTAATAATATGGAAGATGCACTTGATGCTGCTCGTCATGACAAACAACCATTTATTATTGGTGGTGGAGAAATCTATAAACAATCGATGGCTTTAGTTGATAAAATCGAAATCACTCGTGTACATCACAGTTTTGAAAATGCAGATACTTTTTTTCCAGAAATAGATATCTCTATTTGGAAAGAAATACATAGAAAGGAACATTCTATAGATGAAAAACATAAGTTCTCATTTACGTTTTTAACCTATGAGAGAAAATAATAAGAAAAAATTGCTTAAAAACCTTATAGCCATTTTAGTGCTAACATTATCATTTCTTGTCAATGCTCAGCACTCTAATAGATTTATTATTGACAGTATTCTAGTTGAAACAAAGGTGCACGGTAAAAATTTCTTTATTGATAAATCAGAGATTCATTCTGTCAGCTACATTACGAATAAAAATAGAATTAAACATCTCGGCTTTTATAATACTGATAGTCTCACATATATTTTAACCAATAGATATATTAATAGATTGGATAGTTTAAAAGGAATTCCTACAACACGAAAGATGACTACTGATTATAGTTCTTGGTATTATAAAAACAAACCTTATAATGGCCCTTATATTAATTACTATTTTAATGGCATAAAAAAAGAAGAGGGTTTTATAAAAGACGGTAAAGTTCAAGGACTTGTTAAATATTATTATAGAGATGGGAGCCTCTCTAATCTGAGAAATTTTATCAATAACTCTCTAGCTGGAATTCAAACCAATTATTATAGCAATGGTAACAGAAAATCTACAATTAAATATGTAGAAGGTAAAAAAAATGGAGAATTCGTTGAATATTTTCCAAACGAAAAAATAAAGCGTAAAGGTTATTATAAAAATGGAACTCTAAACGGTATCATTTCTGAATACTATTCAAATGGATCATTAAAACAAAAAAGTAATAATCAATCTGAATTTGAAAGTAAAAATGATGAACTAAAATACATTCAAAGACTCAGTGATGGGCATCAAATTATAGAACATGTTTTCGGAATAGAAAAATTGAGTAAAAGAAAACTAAGAAAGATTAATGACTGTTATTATCAATTTAATGCATTAATTAAAAAAGAGATTCTACTCGACGATTATTATTTATCTAGAGGAATTATTTATTTAATAAAAGATGACTATGAACTTGCTTTAAATGACTTTACTCATGTTTTAAATATTGAACCTCTTAATTATGCTGCAAAATATTATGGTGTTTTGACATTATTAAAAAAATACAAAAACACAGCACTAGAAAATATTCCTATTGAGGACAGAATCGTTATTTGCTCAAGTTTATCTAATAGAATTAACGATAGCACTCATAGATTACATGAAATTATCCTCACTGAATACTATAAATATTGCCCAAATTAAATCGTAATAACTATATTATCTCATGATCAAACAACTACAATTACGCATTACTCTTCATGAAGAACGACAAGCAGATATTTTAGTCTATAAAGCGTCTCAGGCTCTCCATGTTAAAAAAGAAGATATTTCAGCAGTAAAAGTATTGCGTAAATCTGTTGATGCGCGCAAGAAACGTATCATTTTAAATTATAAAGTCGAAGTTTATATCAATGAACCTGTTCCTGAAAACTCTTCTTATACATTTGACTACAAAGATGTCTCTAATGCAAAGCCAATTCATATTATAGGTTTTGGACCTGCAGGAATGTATGCTGCTTTACGATGTATTGAACTCGGTTTTAAACCTATCGTTCTTGAGCGCGGAAAAAATGTTCAAGACAGACGTCGTGATTTAAAAGCGATTAACCAAGACCATTTTGTTAACGAAGATTCTAATTACTGCTTTGGAGAAGGTGGCGCAGGAACCTATAGTGATGGAAAATTATATACAAGAAGCTTGAAACGTGGAGATGTTAGAAAGATCTTTGAAAATTTAGTGTACCATGGCGCAACAGATCAAATTTTAGTTGATGCACATCCACATATAGGGACAAATAAACTTCCAAAAGTGGTTACGAATATTCGTGAAACTATTTTAAAATACGGAGGCGAAGTTCATTTTGAAACACGAGTTACCGATTTCAATATTAAAAACAGCCTAATAAAATCAATCACGTTACAAAACGGGAATGAACTAGACACTGAAAAAATTATTTTAGCAACTGGTCATTCTGCTCGTGACATCTATTACTTATTAAACGAAAAAGACATTCAGCTAGAAGCAAAATCGTTTGCCATGGGAGTTCGAGTAGAACATCCGCAAGCTATTATTGATGGTATTCAATACCATTGTAAAGGTGAAAAAAGAGACGAATTATTACCCGCAGCTGCTTATAGTTTAGTCCAGCAAGTGAATAACAGAGGGGTGTATTCTTTTTGCATGTGTCCTGGCGGATTCATTGTTCCAGCAGCAACCGCTAATGGTGAAATTGTTATAAATGGTATGTCTCCTTCAAAACGAGATAATGAATATGCTAATTCTGGTATCGTGGTTGAAATTAATGCCGATAAAGATCTTTATAAATATGAGCATCATGGAGCACTTAAAGGACTAGAATACCAAAAAGACTTAGAGCGGTTAGCATTCACAGCTGGAGGAAGAACACAAACAGCTCCAGCACAACGATTAACCGATTTCGTTGAAGGCAATCTATCTTCTAATTTAAACCCTACGTCTTATCAACCTGGATTGAAATCAGCACCATTACATTCGTTATTACCAAAACTAATTGGAGGTTCGCTTCGGAAGGGTTTTAAGGCTTTTGGAGAAAAAATGGAAGGCTATTATACCTCTGAAGCCAATATTATTGGTGTCGAATCTAGAACCTCATCACCAGTAAATATTCCAAGAAATGAGACTTTAGCACATCCTGAAATCACCAATCTATTTCCTTGTGGTGAAGGTGGTGGATATGCTGGCGGAATAGTTTCAGCAGCTATGGATGGTGAACGTTGTGCTGAAGCTGCAACTGGACATTTATAAATTTATTTTGACTTAATTAGCTTACGTTTTATTTTAAGATATTATTCCTATTTTTGTCGCATAAAATTTGATTATAATGAATGCATATATATTTCCAGGTCAAGGCGCACAATTCTCAGGAATGGGTCTTGATTTATACGAAAACTCTCCATTAGCTCAAGAGCTATTTGAAAAAGCAAATGACCTCTTAGGTTTTCATATCACAGACATCATGTTTGAAGGTTCTGCTGAAGACTTAAAAGAAACTAAAGTCACACAACCAGCTATTTTTTTACATTCAGTTATTCTAGCTAAAACTTTAGGTGATAGTTTTAAACCAGATATGGTTGCAGGACATTCCCTTGGAGAATTCTCTGCATTGGTAGCTAACGGAACTTTAAACTTTGAAGACGGATTAAAATTAGTCTCTCAACGTGCTCAAGCCATGCAAAAAGCATGCGAATTACAACCAAGTACTATGGCTGCCGTTTTAGGATTGGATGATGCTATTGTCGAAAAAATATGCGCAACAACTGAAGGTATTGTCGTTCCTGCAAACTATAATTGCCCAGGTCAATTAGTAATTTCAGGAGAAATTGATGCCATTAATAAAGCCTGTGAAACATTAAAAGAAGAAGGTGCTCGTCGTGCTTTAGTATTACCTGTAGGTGGCGCATTTCACTCCCCTTTAATGGAACCTGCTCGAGAAGAATTAGCTGCAGCTATTGAAAACACATTATTTAGCAAACCTAAATGTCCGATATATCAAAATGTAACGGCATCTGCTGTAATTGATGAAAATGAAATTAAAGCAAATTTAATCTCTCAATTAACGGCTCCTGTACGTTGGACACAATCGGTACAACAAATGCTTACTGATGGTGCATCTCACTTTACAGAAGTTGGTCCTGGAAAAGTATTACAAGGTCTCGTTAAAAAAATTAATAGAGAAACCCAAACAGCCTCAGCTATCTTAGACTTAAACGCTTAATTTTATGAAGATTTCTAGAACAGCAGGAATTATCTTGCTAATCGTGTTCAATATCGCTATTGACCAAATTTCAAAAGTTATAGTTAGAGCGAACATTGACCCAAGTGAACGCATTAATGTCATTGGTGATTTTTTCCAAATGATGAATGTTGATAATACTGGTGCATTTTTAGGTATGGGAAGTGATATGAACCCAACTCTAAAACTCATATTTTTATTAGTGCTACCTATAGCTGTTTTAGGCTACTTAGTCTACTATATTATGACCAACAAGGCTCAAGACAAACTAAGTCTAATTGCGCTTTGCTGTATTGCTGGTGGAGGAATAGCTAATGTTTTTGATCGCATTGCCTTTGGAAAAGTAACAGATTTCTTTTACTTACATATTAATGATACATTACGAACTGGGATTTTTAATGTGGCAGACATGTCTGTTACCTTTGGAATGTTTGTTCTTCTATACGTAACACTATTCTCCAAAAAGAAAAAAATAATGGCTTAAAATAAAAAAAAGCCTCTTTAAACAAAAGAGGCTTTTTTTATAACTATAATTTTAAACCTAGTTCTTGTAAACTTTTCCTTCTTTCATAACAAAAACTACATTTTCCATCGTCTTTATGTTTTTAGTTGGATCATCATTTACGGCAATGATATCTGCAATAAAACCTTCTTTTATTTGTCCAAGCTCTTGTTCCATCTGAAGCAACATTGCATTTGTAATGGTAGCACTTTGAATCGTTTCTATGGCAGGCATACCTGCTTCTACCATATATCCAAACTCTTTCCCACTATTACCATGCTTAAAAACGCCTGCATCTGTACCAAAAGCGATAGCAACACCTCTTTTATAAGCCTTTGCAAAAGTGCCTTGTATTTGTGGTCCAACGGCTAATGCCTTTGGGACTACTATATCAGGATAGAAGCCTTTTATTTTAGCTTTTTCTTCTACTTCTTTACCGGCAGTTATTGTCGGCACCAGGAAAGCATTATACTGTTTCATCAAATCCATAGTTTCATCACTCATATATGTGCCATGTTCAATTGTTTTAACACCTCCAATAATAGCACGCTTCATACCTTCATCACCATGAGCATGAGCTGCAACATGCATTCCATAATCTTTAGCAGTATCACAAATAGCTTTAACTTCTTCTATAGTAAACTGAGGATTATCACCACTTTTTGCTACACTTAACACGCCTCCTGTTGCTGTAATTTTAATCAAATCTGCTCCATTCTTATAACGTTGTCTTACTGCCTTTTTAGCATCTTCAACACTATTTACAACACCATCTTCAGGACCTGGATCTTCTAGAAGGTGTTTTTTTGCTCCATTAGTATGATCGCCATGGCCTCCTGTAGAACTAATAATTTTACCAGCAGTAAAAATTCGCGGGCCATCTATTTTATTTGCTGCAATTGCGTTTTTTACTGAAATATTTACACCTGTACCACCTAAATCTCTAACAGTTGTAAACCCAGACAATAATGTTCGTTCTGCATAAGCTACAGAATTAAAAGCAATATCGGCTTCATTCAAAATATAACGTTCTAATCTAGTTCTAGGACCAAATTCTTGTTCAATATGAACATGCATATCAATAAGTCCTGGCATTACTGTTTTATCTTTTAGATCTATTACAATATCTTCAGAAGTCTTAGCATCAATATATCCATTTTCAACTGCAATGATTTTATCTCCCGAAACTACAATCGTTTTTTGTGATAACGTTTTACCGTTTTTAGTATCAATTAATTTTCCGCAATGCAAATATGTGTTCTGTCCAATTACTGAAATAGTTAGTAAAAGGATTATAAATTGTAATACTTTTTTCATTATGGTGGGTTTATATATTTCTAATATGTTTTTCCCAATCCCAAGCAGACTGCATTGCATCGTCAAGGCTTGATTGGGCTTTCCATCCTAATATTGTATTTGCTTTTTCGGTATGAGCATAAGCTGAAATGACATCTCCCTCGCGTCTTGGAGCAATTTTATAATTTAGTGATTGACCCGAAGCTTTCTCAAAAGAATTAATGACTTCTAGTACCGAACTCCCAACACCTGTTCCAATATTAAAGGTTTCAAAATTTGAAGCATTCTTATTTTCTACTAAGCGTTTTAAAGCAATTACATGTGCTTTTGCCAGATCTACAACATGAATATAATCACGAATACAGGTCCCATCGGGTGTTGGGTAATCATTCCCAAAAACAGATAAACACGCTCTTAGTCCGGCTGCTGTTTGCGTAATATAAGGCACTAAGTTTTGAGGAACACCAATTGGTAACTCTCCAATTTTCGCACTTGGATGTGCTCCAATAGGATTAAAGTAACGCAAAGCAATAGCATTCAATTCACTTTTCACGTTACAAGTATCTCTTATAATTTCTTCTCCAATTTGTTTGGTATTACCATAAGGAGATTCTGCGGCTTGTATAGGAGCAGTCTCTGTAATTGGCATTTTTTCGGCTTGACCATAAACAGTACAGGACGAACTAAATATAAAATTAGAAGCATTTAAATTAAGAACTTCTTTTAGAATATAAATAAGTGTATTTAAATTGTTTTCATAATAATCTAACGGCTTTTCTACACTTTCTCCAACAGCTTTACTTGCTGCGAAATGAATAACACCTACAATATCTTTATGGTTTTGAAAAAAGCTTTCAACAGAAGATTTTTCTTTTAAATCTAGTTTTTCAAATAGTGGAATTTTACCTGTTATAGAAGTTATTCCTTCTAATACATCAACAGAAGAATTTGACAAATCATCAATAATAACAACATCAAACCCTTCATTTTGTAATTCTACAACCGTATGAGATCCAATAAAACCTAATCCTCCAGTTACAAGTATTTTTTTCATTTTAAGAATTGACAAAGTTGATAATAGTTGATGTAATGAATTCTAATTGCTCATTATCTAATTCTGTATGCATTGGCAGAGAAATGACTTCTTTCACCAATTGGTTAGTGATAGGGAAATCGGCTTCATTATATCTAGAATCTTGATACGCTTTTTGGCGATGTAGTGGAATTGGATAATAGACACCACATGGAATTCCATTAGCATTTAAATGTTTCACTAAAGCATCTCTATCACTATTTATAATTCGTAAAGTATACTGATGAAAGACATGACTATTTTCAATATTCTCTCTATAAGGTGTCATTATATTGGCATGGTTCTTAAAAGCTTCATCATAAGCATTTGCCGCCTGTAGTCTCGCCTTATTATAATCATCTAAGCGTTTTAACTTTATATCTAAAACGGCCGCTTGAACGGAATCTAATCTTGAATTTACACCAACAACATCATGATGATATCGTTCGTACATTCCATGATTTACGATTCCTCTTATCGTATGTGCTAGATCATCATCATTAGTAAAAATCGCACCACCATCTCCATAACATCCTAAATTCTTTGAAGGAAAAAATGATGTCGATGCCACATGACTAATGGTTCCTGCTTTAGCTTTTTTGCCATCTTTATACGTATATGTAGCACCTATAGCTTGAGCATTATCCTCTATGACATATAAATCATGTGCTTTAGCAATTTCCATGATAGCTTCCATATTAGCACACATTCCGAAAAGATGTACTGGGACAATAGCTTTTGTTTTTGGTGTAATCGCCTTCTTAATGGCTTCAACATCTATATTAAACGTTATAGGATCAACATCAACCAAAACTGGCGTGAGTTGCAACAACGCGATAACCTCTACAGTTGCTGCAAATGTAAAATCTGCAGTAATAACCTCATCACCAGGTTTCAACCCTAATCCCATCATTGCTATTTGCAATGCGTCTGTACCATTAGCACATGGAATCACATGTTTGACATCTAAGTAATTTTCTAAGTTTTTTTGAAATTCATGAACCTTTGGTCCATTTATATACGCTGTAGAATCTAAAACCTCTAAAACAGAGCGATCTACCTCTTCTTTTATTTTACTATATTGACCTTTTAGGTCAACCATTTGAATTTTTTTCATACAAGACGAAATTACGAAATTCATTAGCATTAAGCAATGAAATTATTGTAAAGAACAGTATTTTAGCATGAACTTAATCGTTTCGATATTGTATAATTTAGGAATACATATACTTTCATTTATTCTGAAGCTACTAACCAACTTTAATACCAAGATAAAGTTGGGTGTTGTTGGTCGTAGTAAAACGTTTTCTGTTTTAGAAAGAAGCATTAACACTACGGATAAAACACTTTGGTTTCATTGTTCTTCTTTAGGGGAATATGAACAAGGTCTCCCTGTTTTTGAAGTCTTACGAAAAAAATACCCGCAACATAAAATTGTACTCTCTTTTTTTTCCCCTTCGGGTTATGAGATTAGAAAAAATAGTAAAATAGCAGATGTTGTTGTTTATCTTCCTTTAGACACTAAAGCCAATGCTAAACGATTTCTAGAATTAGTGCATCCCGAATTTACCGTATTTGTAAAGTATGATATTTGGCCTAATTTACTCTTAGAATTAAAACGTCGAAATGGTAGAGCGATCTTAATTTCGGCATTATTCAGAAAAAATCAATCTTACTTTAAGCTTTATGGAGGCAAAAGAAAAACGGCTCTATTCGCTTTCGAGCATATTTTTGTACAGAATGAAAACTCAAAAGCCTTGCTAAATTCGATTCATTACAATTCGGTTAGCATTTCTGGAGATACTAGATTTGATCGTGTTAGCAATCAATTACTACAAGATAATCAGCTTGATTTTATTTCAGAATTCAAAGACAATAGTACTTGCATCGTTATAGGCAGCTCATGGCCAGAAGATGAAACTATACTTGCGCCATACATAAACAAGTATGCCTCTAAAGATTTAAAATTTATAATTGCCCCACATGAAATAAAAAGCAATCATATTAAATCTATTGTTTCAAAACTTAATGTTGATACCGTTTTGTTTTCTGACAAAGACAACAAACAGTTAAGTGACTATTCTGTTTTTGTGATTGATACGATAGGTTTATTGTCTAAAATTTACAGTTATGCAGATATAGCATATGTTGGAGGCGCAATGGGACAAACAGGTTTGCATAATATTTTAGAACCCGCAACTTTTGGCGTGCCTATAATTATCGGTAAAAATCACAGCAAATTCCCTGAAGCTTATACGATGATTAAAGACGCAGGAGTCACTTCGGTTAAAAGTGAAAATGAACTAAAAACAGCCTTAGATTCATTTGTTTCTTCAAGTGAATACTGTAAGAGTATAGGTCATAAAAATTCTGAATTCATCAAGAAAAGTAAAGGAGCTGTCGTCCAGATCAGTAACTATATACGTATATAATACATCAATCCTTAACAAATGTTAATTTTTTACCTAAAAATTCAATTTAAGTTATTAAATTTAGTGTATTAACAATTAACACTAAAACTATTACAATGAAAAAATTAATTTTAAACATCGCATTAGTATTGGCACTTGTTGTGTCTGTTACCTCATGTAGAGAAACTAAAGAAGAAGCTGAAAAAGCAGGTGATGCTGTAGAAAACACTACTGAAAAAGTAGAGGACGCTGTAAAAGATGCTGCCGAAACAACTGGAGATGCTATTAAAGATAGTGCAAATGCTGTAAAAGAAGACGCTGAAGATGTTTTACATGAAGCAGGAGATGCAATCAAAGATGGTGCAGATAAAGTAAAAGAAGGTGCTGAAAATGCCGTAGACGATGCTAAAGATGCTGTAAAAAACGCAACTGATAAAGCTAAAGAAGAAGGTACCAAAGCACTAAACGATGCTGCTAACAACTTGAAAAAGGATAATTAATTAGCAGTTATTTTAATATCTAAAAAAGGTCTGATAAAAATCAGATCTTTTTTTATGCGAACTCGTTTCCTCTATCTTTCAATAAAGGTTTTGGTACTAAAAACGAGATTTACCTTTAACGAGTCTTATTTCAACATCTTAAGAAAACCAATCCAAAATATAGAATTCCTTTTTTGTTTTAAAAAGAAGCCTGAAAGCAACCTATTACGATTAGTTAGAAAATAAAAAAAGCCTTTATCTTTCGATAAAGGCTTTAGTACTGAAGACGGGACTTGAACCCGTACGTCCTAATGGACATTGGATCTTAAGTCCAACTAGCTCTATATTCAATTATATTTAAGATAACTGATAATCAACTATTTAAAAACAATTCATTTCAAATAAATACATTTAAACACAACAAAAACCACTATTTGTTGTACCTATATTGTACCAAATCCTTATTTTTGAATTATTAAAAAATTTATCATGTCCTCAAGTTTAAAGATAGTTATTCGTAAGAAACCAAATAAAGAAGGCTTATGTCCTTTAGCTATTCGTATCACAAAAGATAGAAAAACGAATTACATTTATACAGGTTATTACATTGATATAAAATATTGGGATGAAAAAAACAAACAAGTAAGAAAGTCACATCCTAATTCAGTTCGCTTAAACAACCTCCTTCTTACTAAATTATCCGAGGCAAACAATACACTTATTGATTTAGAAACGAACAAAAAAGATTCATCTGCAAATCATATTAAACAAGAAGTTGTCTCCCCTTTAACGAATAAAAGCTTTAATGAGGTAGCCAGAGAATTTTTAAATGATTTACAAAAGCAAGAGAAGCTTTCTAGGTTAGGTTCAGATAGAGTGCGTGTTAATCATCTTATCTCTTTTATGAATTCTGAAAACATTCTTTTTAAAGAAATAGACGAGCTTTTACTAAGACGATTTATATCACATCTAAAATCTAAACATAAACTTTCGCAACGTTCTATTATGAATAACCTTGTGGTTATACGAACATTATATAACAAGGCCATTAAACAAGGTATTATAGAACATAAGTATTATCCTTTTGGAGCACAAAAGATTCGCATTAAATTTCCAGAAACTGAAAAAATCGGGCTTACTATTGAAGAAATACAAAGACTAGAGAAATTAGATAATCTTACAAAAGCACAACGTCATGCCCTCAATGCCTGGCTATTTAGTTTTTACTTTGCAGGAATGCGTGTCTCTGATGTTTTAGGGATTAAGTGGAATAACATTATCGACAACCGTCTTCATTACAGAATGAATAAAAACGAAAAACTCCTTTCAATTAAATTACCTGATAAAATATTACCAATATTAGAACAATACAGAAATCAAAAAACGTCTAACTATGATTTTATTTTTCCAGAAATGAAGTCAATTAACATCAAAGAACCTTATCAAGTCTTTAGAAAAACCAATGCTGCAATTTTAAAGTTCAATAAGCACCTTAAGAATATTGCAAATAAAGCAGAGATAGATAAAAAAATCACAATGCATATTGCTCGTCATAGTTTTGGAAATATTTCAGATGATAAAATTCCTGTAAAAATGCTTCAAAAACTGTATCGACACTCTTCAATTACAACGACTATTAATTACCAATCAAACTTTATTCATAAGGATGTTGATGATGCTTTGGATTCTGTAATTAATTTTTAAAAAATAGTGTATTACTTTTTTTATTAAAACTTAATACCTCCTTTAAAAGCAAAAAATAATCCTTACTAAATTCAGAGCCTTATATGTAACAACTTTACTGTATTTTATCGAAAATCAAAGTTTAATGCTTCTAATCAACGTATAATCACGGGTTTATAAAATAAAGTAAATATACCTGAAAACTGTTTAGTTTAAGTAACTAATTTAGAGATATCAACTAAATCATGTTAATTATGAAATCCAAAATATCGAAGTGTTTTTTATTAGTTATGTCTATTTGCTTTTTCATCAAAACCAATGCACAAGATTTAAAAATAGGAAATAACTATTTTTTTACTGAAGATCAAATTAGCATTAATGAAGATAGTATTAAAGTAGATGGAAAAGCCTTAAAGGGCGAGAATATTCAGATTAAGTCAGGTCATCAAATTAGAATCTTAGATATTAAAGACAAAAAGGTGTATTTTAAATATTTGAATTTTAGAGAGAGTAAGGAATTTAAAAAAAACAAAGAATCTAATCCAACAGAAGAAGGCAAATATACTCCATTTCAAGCTCTTTACAATACTAATGAAGTAACAGAAAAGACGAAAATTTTCAGTATGCCAAAGGATGATTTTGAAAAATTTACTAAAGTTCTTTACAATCGTTTTAGAGGATTCAAATATGGTGGCTATACAGTACCAATTAGATTAAGGAAAAATGATGATTCTTTTGAGTTTAACTCAAATATTTCTTTAGGTGCTAATGTAATTGCTCGTTTCGGTTTAAAAAAGAAAGAGCATATGTATATTGATTTGTCTTTAGGTATTTCAATAACAAAAGTCGATTTAAATAGTGATAATAGCTTATTAGGAACCCAAGGAACGGATTTTGCAGATATAGAAACATTATCACCCACGGCATTTACATATACTTTTGGAGTACTCTTTAATTTAGCAGAAAATGTTAATCTCGGAGCTTATCTAGGATGGGATCGTTTACAATCATCTGATAACAAAACGCAATGGATCTATAACAGAAAACCTTGGCTTGGTATAGGCTTAAATATATCTGCAGGAAAAGCTGACAATAGTACAGCTAGTTCTTCGCAAGCAGATAATGATTAGACAATCGATATTTAGTTTCTAAAAAACAACCTTCTCTAAGTTTATTTTTTTGACACGAAAAAAACTAGTTATTAAAATTTAACATAAAAAATTTATCAAGACTCAAAGTCTACCCTATTTGAGTTGTATAAATAGAAAAGAAATATCCAATAGCTATATGATTATTAGGAGACAATTGAAATGCTTAAAGAACTAACTTAATATCTTTAATGATGAAATCAAATATTATAACCTTTCTTACTGTTACTGCTATGTTTTACATTTGCTTAGGACAGACCTATCCTGAAACAAAAGTTTTTGACACAATTACAAATACTAATGCTGAACCATTTAATGTAATTAACTGGCAAGAAGCTTATAGAAATCGAAACGTCATAACATTTCGAGGTGACTACTCACCTAGTTCAACTAGTTTTTTTATTGATAAAAACCTCATACTTACCGCTGGACACAATGTACATACAGATTTCTTTTCAAGAATAGATTGGCTAAAAGTTATTCCAGGAATGTATAAAGAAACTAAACCTCTTGACTCATTAATAATTAATGGAAGAAAGAAGTTTAAAGAAGTCAAGAGGACTCCAAATAAATTTAGTTTTTCAAAAAGATGGAAAAAAAGAATTAAGTGGGATTTTGCTCTTGTTTATATTCCCGATATCTATCTAACAGAAAAAATGAAAAACATTAATCGTAAGATATTCGTTTTAGACGAAAACTATATATTAAAAAAAGGAGATACAATACATGTTGCAGGATATCCAGCAGATGGCAATAATGATGGTAAATATTTTGGCGATTTAATGATTTACCAGATTGGAGAAGTGCAAAAAATAGGCGATAAACATTTTTATCATAATTTTTATACTGAAAAGGGTAATAGTGGCTCACCCATTTGGGTTGAGCATGAAGGTAAAAGAATCATCGTTGGAGTTCATACGTTTCCAAATAAAGGAACTTTATTAGATAAAGAAAATATACTAATAATAAAAAGTTGGATGTCTGAAATTCTGGATTAAGGTTTCTATACTCTTTGTACCATTGTGCGTAAACAAAGCTTAAATAATCTGTCATTAAGCATATATGACAGGCAAATTCAAAACAAACATTAGTGAAATCTCTTTCAACTATAAACGCAAAGTCAGAGCATCAGAGCGACCAAAGGTGTCTTGCTCAAAATATGCTGAAGAACTCATAGAAACACAATAACTAGAAATCTCAATCATCGTCTTCAATCTGTAGTTACAAAACTAAGTGTTGATAAGGAATTATTATTGCACAAAGAAACCTCTAACATTTTGGATACTGTAATCAATTTTAAGGTTCTTTAAAACAATATCACCAACCTTTAAGAGCTTTTTCATCCATAATGGCATCTGAAGTGTAGAACGCTTTTCTTTCTTTCCAATATTCTCCAGACAAGGCATCTTCAACTCTCTTTTTTAATAATGGGCTTTTTTCTAATAGAACTTTATCATTTAAAATTTTATTAAGCAAAACAACTATTTTCTCATTTTTGTGATACTTTGCCACATAATGTCTTTTTCTCCAATTATTAAATAAAATATATTCAAAATTAGACGCGGATATTTGTCCACTTTTATAAAGACCATAACAGTCATCAATAAAATTGAAGTACTTCTCATAACCTAAGCCGTTCATCAATTGAAACGTAAGACGCTTTTGATTTTTTGATATATTTTTACAAGTAATTAAGGCTAATGCTTCATCTACAAACTTATCTGCATTTGTAAAAAAATAATTCTCAGAATCATCATATTGAACGTTTTCAAAAAGGTTCACATCTTTTTTAGTATCATAAACAAACTTTGATAATTCGCCATAATCTACATGACAATGTTCTTGAACAGATTTTGTCTTAATTTCTTGCTGATTAGAAACAACATCAGATGTCTTTAATTTTTCTTGATTATTATCCTTACAACTATTGAACAGTATAAGTTTAAAACACACTAAAAGAAAAATAGGGGCATTAGTCTTCATATATTATATCTTTTAATTAGTATTCGCCTACATAGCGCCAAACTGCAATATTACCTGAATCTCTAAAAGCAATAAATGTAGGGTGATCTTCTGTAACTTTAACAATATCATGTCCGGCATTAATTACATTCCACCCATTAGTGCCTTTTGAGATAAAAATTGCTGCATGACCAAAACCACTTGATCTAGCATCTGGATGTAAAATTAATAAATCTCCTGGTTTTAAGTTGTTTAAATCAGTTATTTTTTTAAACCCAGGAACAGGGCCTTTATCCTTTAAGCCTTTCAAGCCATAGAGCCACCAAGTGCCTGGTCTCTCGCCAGTTCTTAAATTACTAAGTTCTACAAAATCTACATGCATTTCTTTAAAAACATCACCACAATACAAACTACATTTAGGGTCTCCTGGATCACCTCCCTCAAAATTATCTTTGTCCAAATGCTGTGCCCAATCTCCTGGACCTTCTTCCTTCAATCTGTTAGCTGTATCTATAACTACTGAGCCTAAATCGTAGTAAGTTGCACCCTCTTTATTACCAGTACCATCATCTAAACCAGAGATTTCACTATCATACTCTCCTGAATAAGATAATTTGGTACTGCCTTGACCAACCCAATTTGTTCCATCCCAAATCCACAAACCATCATCATCAAGCCAGACAGTTCCTATATCATAGATATGCTTGTTAGGCGGTCTATAATCACCGCTCATTTCAAAATCACCAGAATTTGATTCAATATCATAGTCATAGTCATAAGAATCAGCACCACTAGGGTCAGACCAATACACAGGATTATTATCAAAAGCTGTATAACTACTCATAGAATAATGCAAAACTGGATCAATAGAAGTCCATCGCGCTATAGAGGGATCATATTGACGTAAATCCATCTCGTAAAGATTTACACCAAGAGATTTTTCTAACTCTGCGCTATTGAACTTAAATTTACTGCCTATTGAATTCGTGTTAGCACTTACTATGTCATTATAACCTTTTTGATTTAGTCCAAAAGGGTAGTAATTGTTTTCCTCAACAATCTCAATCTCATTAATATTACTAACTCTTCTAATACTTGCATTATCAAACCATACAGTACCCGGATTTCCATAGCTTAAATCCACTCGAAAATTCAATTTATCAATATTAGCGGGTACAGAAACTCTTTTTTCCAAATAAATCCATTTATCAGTGATATTATTAGTTTCAGTAGATTCTACCAAAGTATAATATCCTGTTTCTTGATCCTCATTCATGAAAAGAAGAAAACGAGCACCTGGGCCGTTTGAATAAACCCATCCTGAAATAATATAATCTGTAGTTTGAGAATTGCTTATAGGAATCCATAAATTACTGTGAACATAAATACCAACACTTGAAGTACTGCTTAACTTACCTGCTACATTTCCAGACTTTGTGTGTTCACCACCATAAGTTAAAGACGCACCATATAAAGCACCTTGACTATCCCAACCGTTAGAAGTTTCAAAATCATCATAAAACACCTCTGTTGTTGCGCCTGTTACATTATTATCATCATTTAAATCAGAAAAAGTTAACCTATTGTTACCTAAATGATCCTTGTACTGATAAAAGTAGTTATACTCAACATCACCTACTCCAAAAACTTCTACGTAACCTTCTGAATGATTAAAAAACTTAAGTTTTTCTCCAGTACTATCTGTCTCATAAATAAATTCATTTACGTAATCTATCGAACTTATCTGAATACCTTCAGGTGTATTATTTACAATCTCTTTACTAAGTTTTTTCCCAGTAGCATCATAAACATACCTTATTGTGCCATTGTTTCCTGAACTGCTCGAAACATATATTGCATTAGGTAAGTTCAAATAGTTATATTGAATTAAACTGATACCTTTATTGTTGTCTTTGGTCATATTGCCATTAACATCATATTCAAAATCTAAACCATTTAAATTACCATCTTTAAAACCTTCCATTCCATTGGAACTAGATGGGTTATAATTATCTCTTACTTCATCAAGTCGATTTCCAACATAGGAATAGTTTAAAAAATCAATTCCAATTCCATAATTTGTATTATTAGGGTTTTGCATTGATCTATATAATTTCTCAATGTTTCCATTACGATCGTAATTATAGACATATTCATTGTACTTATTATTGACCTTGTGGTTCTCTCCAAAATAGGCTTTTTTAAACCTATTAAGTGCGTCGAATTCATAACTATAATGCCTTAACCCATTATCATTGTTATCGGTCATCCACATAATATGACTAATATTTCCATTGTATTGAGGTTTGTTATAAGTTGATGATGAAGATGGTGATTCAGGGTTTTGATAATTAATACCAAAAGTGAATAAATCATCTGACAGGTGTGAAGAATCATTGATCGATTTAAGCCACCCTCTAATGTTAAACTCATAATCAATTTCCTGTAAAGGTTGAGTTTCGGAGTTACCTATATCTTTTTTAATTAATCTACCTAATTCATCATAATGGTTTTTTCTTATTAGTTCTTCTGAGCCATTATTGATTTTTTGTTTTTGACTGACTAACCTATTCCAATCATCATAAATGAAATTATTTTCAATACTCAAAACTGGATTTGTGCCTTTCACATGCTCTCTTAAGGTTTTTATCTGTTGTCCTGTGAAATCTAATTCTATTTCTGTCTTATCTAAAGAATTAAAAT
This sequence comes from Flavobacteriales bacterium 33_180_T64, assembly GCA_002162685.1. GTDB lineage: Bacteria > Bacteroidota > Bacteroidia > Flavobacteriales > Flavobacteriaceae > Psychroserpens. The sequence continues at coordinate 44,564 of MAAQ01000016.1, read as the reverse complement.
AATCGTTCTTGGAGCCCACGAAAACAATTCTTTTCTTATAATCATAGTAAGACACATTTGTAACCCAACTACTTTCATCAAGAACTCGCACTTTATTTCCTGTTAAAAAACCTTTAGGGTTACCCAATACTTGTTGTCCTTGAACTATATTAGGATTAGTAAGCGAACTTACATCCCAATTATAATCATCATAATAATTTATATTTAACAACTCTGAAATATTTACTGTAGGATAAGCAACATTACTATAATAAACAGAAGTTCCTGCTATCATAATCGATAAACCAACCCGAGTCTCACTCTGGACTGAAGATAAGTTCACATCGTTTTGTAATGTAGATCTTGAGTTGCTTGTATTCAAGAAACCCGCATAAATTGGTCTGTTAAGCTGATCATACTTGGTGAATAACCATTTGTTTTCTGTTCTCATCTTTCCATCTTGTACTAAAACAGGTCTGTCTTGCTTATCATATACAATGTATTCCCAATCCATACCTGGGTTTTTCTTTCCTACAACTCGATTTCTATGATCGTAAATATATTGATAGCCCAACTCATTAAGTTCATTTATGTTATTTGTTGGACTTGTTTGATAGTTTGACAAATTTATTTGAAATTCTGCTTCAGCTTCATACACATCTATGTCAACAGAATTAAAATAGAGATTCCCATTTTGTATATAGGCTTCGGCTCCAACTTCCCATTGTCCTTTTCCATTTTCGTCTACCATAATATCACCTAAAGTCATATTCGGTAGAGGAGGATTAAAATTAAGTTGTAAAACCATTCCATCATCAAAAGGGACTTCTGGAACTCCATATTCATAAAAATTAAAATAAAGGATTCCATTATTAAAATTTATGGATATTTCATTTTCATAATCGAGTGGTTTGGAATCATAAAATGACGTTATATTTTCAAAATAGGCATTATCAGATTGAAGGTATGCTTGATCCGCATTATAATAAGAACTAAATTTAGGTGGCAATACATATGTTAAATTCCCAAAATCATCATATATGTAATAGGTGTCAAACCACTTACCTTTTTCAAAATTGCGTTTTAATACATCTCGACCAAACTTATCTGTAAAAACTTCTGTTGTATGGTCATTTTGATACGGTTGACCAACAGACCAATTTTCATCTTTTAGAATATATTTTTCCAACTCTCCTAAAGCGTAAATACCATAGTCTACTAATTCTGGTGTCTCTTTATTATTACTAATAAATGCGACTCCATAATTCTTAATATAATCATTTGCGCTATTTTTTGAATACTCGTGTTTAACCGTATGACCTAATGTAATTTCCCAATCATTACCAGGAAAAGCTATTTCCTGGGCTCTACTCCTAGGTGAATTTTCAATTTTCTGAAAAGAATATGGATTGGCGGTATTTTCATACTTTTTAGTATTATAAAAAGTATAAATATTATTTGTTGCACCCGGAATAAAACTTCCATTATTATTTGAATGTGCATATGGGAGATAATTATATAACAGCTTGCCATAACCATCATATTCAAACTGCTGAACTATATCTGTTTGGATATTGTTTCCATTAATAATAATTTCCTGTTGTTTTCTATTAATATGATCGTAATACGTTACAGTTTCAATCTTTGAAGCATTATTGTTTTGTACATTATTTATATTAACACTTTCTGTATACTTAATTGAATGAACATAGTTTTCGGTCGGAGTGACTTGAGCAAAACAAGAAATTGACAAAAGGATAAATATGGTGCTTAAGAGTGTTTTCATCATCTTATTTTTTATTCGTTTATTAAATTATATTTAACCTCATTAACTACATCAGAGTTCTGATCTGTTTGATATATTAGTCTGCTAAATTCATCATAGTGGTTTTTGATCACATTATTTGTTTGACTAATCATACTCAATAATCCAACTGAAGGCTTAAAGTTCATGGATTCTATAACTCCATTTTTTGGATATACTCTGACTTCATCTATCCCTAGGGCACCTGCGGTTTTGTTTATGGTGACGTTTCCTCCACTATGTTCTTGCTCTCTATAAGTCCATTTTCCTGATATATATTCCCAATAGGATATTGTATATCCAGCTCCATAATTTCCTATATTAAGACTATTATTAACATAAATATTATTTCCCGAAAATGCGTTATTGAAATATTGAGTTCCCGAGGCTGATAGATCTTCAAAACTTAACCTAACAAATAATCCATTTGGATCTGTAATAGAATTATCATTGAAACTTAAGACTGCATCAACATAATTTGAATTATAATCACTAGTTCTTTGATAGTATTCATTTATACCATTAGTATAATTGATTTTTGATATAATTTTGCCTGTTACAGAATCATAATGAAAACTGTTATTAAGCATACCAACTGTGATAAAATTATTTGATGAATCATAATATGGATTTGTATAACTTAACTCATTGAGGAGAACTCCCGACTCTTGCCCTTGAGTCAAATACACTTTATCTAATTTTCCATCAGAATAATATTGATTAATAGTTGCTGATTTAAGTATTAAATCGCTACTATTAACTTTCCATTGAACACTTTGAATAACTGGGTTTGAATAATCAAGAAGATTATCGAATTGGGATGGGATATTTGATAGCTCATCCAAATATAGAAAATCAGTTTTATCAAAATAAGTAGAACTCCCATTATAGAAATTTTCTATTGATTTTACTTTTTTAGAATCAATTGTAATTAAATTATCATCAAGATAATTATATTCTCTTCTTGCTTCACTAGATGTGGCATCACTATTATAGCTTTTATCTTCAACAGACCTTAATATATATTCTGTTATATATATATAATCTGATTTAAGTATGTATCGATGTCCTTTAAGACAAATATCGCCATACAAGGGGTCTTCAACTACTCTTATATCGCTAATCCCTCCAGAACAATTTTTGTTAATGTGATTATTATCTAAATCTATTGTTTTAATTTCATCTTTGATAATTAATTCATAGTCAAAAACTTGTTCTTGGACCATGATGTCCTGATCATTATAAATTTCTTTTCTATAAGGGATCCTTCCTCTTATTCTATAACTATAATCTGGTTTGTAATGGTCTACAGAATACCCATTAGAGACCTCATTTACTAGGGTTACATCAATCCGTTTAGTAGTGATTTTTTTATAAAAACTTCCAAAATCTTGAAAGTGATTTAAATTATTTTGAACACTTACCTGTAAATCGGTATCTTCAAATTCATAAGCTCTATTCGATATATTATAGTAAAAACCATTAATATCTGGGTTAATTATAGCTTTCTTGTATAAATTCTTCCAATCATTATTCCCATTGTAAATAGGTACGCCAAATCCATTTGCATCATCATAATTAAAACGGTCTTCTAACAACTTTACACCACTATTATTTGTTTTTTTAATCGAACTCACCAATAAACCCCCATAATAATTCGTCGAAGATTTATTAATTACATAGTCTATTTCAGTTTTACCGCCCGATGGAGTAATTATAGAATTCAACATACCAGATTTCAAAGCATTTAAGCTTGGTGTGAAATCTGCTCCAGAAACACCATATATTGTCGGTTGAGAATTTCCATTTTCTAGTCTTTCATATTCATAATTAATAGGTGTTATATTACGATATCCATAAGTATCAAACTGCTCGTTAGTATAAGCCTCATTAGAATACCCATAACTATCTTGTCTAGGAGAAAGTGTATTGCTTAAATAATTATCTTGATGGTAACTAAAATTCCTATGTAGTTTAATCGTGATTCCATCATTAGCAATTCGTGAAATTTTATCTAAAATTGGTTTAGAATCAGATCCTTGCAAATAAAGGTAGTTAAACTTATACCCCATGACTAAATTGTTATCATAGTCATAAACTAAAATCTTGTCTACTAATTGAACAGTCTGATTAAAACTTGGATTTATTTGATTATCATAGATAGGTCCAGAAACAGTATATTGATAATTAATATACTCAAATTTTATAGTCTCCTTACTTGTTGTTATTTCATCAATATTGATTCTATTTCTTTCTCTTACTATTATATCTTCCCAATATGTTTCGCCGTCAGCTGCAGATCCTCCACCAATTTTCAACCCTGCGGTTAATTCAAACTGACTCAAACTATTAGGTGACAAATAACTTATATTTATTGTTTCGGTAGTTTTTTTAGACTTAATCGATTTCAAATAAAAATCTCTAGTTCCATAATGCCCAATACTACTTAAAGGCCCACCTATATTATCATCATATTTAAAAGGCACTTCACTTATTGGTCCTTTTTCAAAATTATACTCAATTCCTAAATCACTTGTCACACCATAAGCATTACATCCTGAGCAAGATTCATCTGCAAGATTTGTATAATTTGGTTCGATTAAAAAATTTGAACTTCTTGATAAAATTTTAGATTCCAATGTAAATGTTGATACTTGGCTTTGAATATCATTAAAATTCTTTTTAAACGTAAACTGCAAATTATCACCATTAGAAATATGCATATTATATAAATCAGGAGAGTTATCATGAAATGTCGAAAGTGTATGACCAAGAATAACATCAGGATTGGGAAGATCACTATTTACATAATTCCCTGAATAACCCTCCATGACCCAATCATCATGAAACCATCCCTTTATAGTATTATTAGTTGATTGTGAATTTATTTGAGAAATTCCTTCAAATTCATCTGGAACACCATGTAATTCTCTTGATATCATACCTCCAACATTTAAGTTCCAACTCAATCCAACATTAGAAGGCACTTCATTATTTTTAATGCCTTCTGTATTATAGGTTAAAAAAATAGGCAATGATAATCCTTCAGAGTTAATATCATAAAGAGGTATACTGAATCCTTCATTTGATATATTATCTATATTTTCAAATTTAGATTTATCAACAACATTAGTGCTATTCTCAAAAGATTGAGAATAAGCAGTTATAGTTAACACTAAAAATAACTTTGTTAAAAACAATACCTTCCAATTCATAATTGTGACTATTTTTTTGAATAGTAAATCTAACTGAGAAAAAGAATTTTAATTGAGGTTTTCGCCTTAAATACGCAAGGTTTTTACTTTAAATGTGTAAGGTTTGAACTTGTTTTTCATAAGGACTAACTTTATTTATTAAAGTTTTCAATTAATTCTTATTGTGCGTAAACTAAATTTGAATTACCCATCATATTCCTTTCATGATAGAAAAACTCAAAACCAATATTAGTGAAATAGCCCTTACCTATACTCGAAAAGTTAAAGCCTCTGACCGCCCAAAAATATCTTGCTCTGCTGATGCACATAAACTATTTCGTGAGAATTGGGATGATTTAACCATCAATCCCATAATTAAACAAAGGGTTTTAGTTAAGATTTAAGTGGATTCCATAAATTATTCCTATCCAAAAAAGAACTCTGCGAATTAATTAAAAACACTGAACTAACAGTAGAAGAATAGAGAAAGTCATTCAGGAATTATTAATGCAGATTTAATGAGAGGAATTAAATAAAATGGTAGTTATTTAATAGAAAATATTATAAAAAGAACATACGTCTTTATAAAAAAGATGCTATCAAATTAATAAAACTCAAAATGAGATTAAAACTGCAAATGTGCCGCTTTATTTTGTTCCACCAAATTACTTAAAAGCAAGTACTCTTTAAATGAATCATTATGAAGATAAGAATCATAAAAAAGTAAGCGATTAAATAAAGGCAATTGAAAATATTAAATGGATAGTTTCATACGACAATGTTTCAGAAATAAAAGAACTCTATTCTACTTCTAGTAAAAAAGAAGTTTCTTTAAACATACTGCTTATAAAATATGAGAGAAAAAGGAAATTATATTTTTTTAGTAAAAATATAGTACAACCAAAAATTAGAATCCATTTAGAATTAAACTCAAAAAAATCTTGTTCATCTATGTTATTCTGGAATAAAAAAAGCCTTTATCTTTCGATAAAGGCTTTAGTACTGAAGACGGGACTTGAACCCGTACGTCCTAATGGACATTGGATTTTAAGTCCAACGTGTCTACCAATTCCACCACTTCAGCATTGGTATATTTTAACAGTGTAGAGCGAAAGACGGGATTTGAACCCGCGACCCCCACCTTGGCAAGGTGATGCTCTACCCCTGAGCTACTTTCGCATTATAGCAATTATTTAAATGAACGTTTGTAGTAATTGCGAGGGCAAATTTAAGACTTTTCTTAGAAATGCAAAGCCTTTTTTTGAAAAAAATTTACTTTTTTTATGCACGCTTCTTTTTCAGTAACATACGCTTAATTTCGTTGAGTTTCATAAGTGCTTCAATAGGTGTTAATGTATCAATATCTATAGTCACAATCTCTTCTTTTATTTGTTCTAATAAAGGATCGTCTAAATTAAAAAAGCTCAACTGCATCTCATTATCCAAAGTCTTTACCTTATCTGTTAGCTCTTCACTAGAGTGTGATTTCTCTAACTGCTTCAATATTTTATTTGCGCGATGTATCACTTGCTGAGGCATTCCGGCCATTTTAGCAACATGAATTCCAAAACTATGTTCACTTCCGCCTTCAACAAGTTTTCTAAGAAATAACACATTATTCTTTAATTCTTTTACTGAAACATTATAATTTTTGATGCGCTCAAAAGTTTCAGTCATTTCATTAAGTTCATGGTAATGCGTAGCGAATAAGGTTTTTGCTTTACTAGGATGCTCATGCAAATACTCACTTATAGCCCAAGCAATAGAAATCCCATCATAGGTACTTGTCCCACGGCCAATTTCATCAAGAAGCACTAAACTTCTATCAGATATATTATTTAAAATAGAAGCTGTCTCATTCATTTCAACCATAAACGTAGATTCGCCCATCGAAATGTTATCACTCGCTCCAACTCTAGTAAAAATCTTATCGGTTAATCCAATACTAGCTGTTTCTGCAGGAACAAAACTTCCCATTTGCGCTAATAACACAATAAGTGCTGTTTGACGTAAAATAGCCGATTTACCAGACATATTAGGTCCCGTTATCATAATAATTTGTTGGCGTTCCCGATCTAAATAAACATCATTAGCAATGTAAGGTTCACCATGTGGTAATTGCTTTTCAATTACAGGATGCCTCCCGTTTTTAATGTCTAATTCATAACCATTAGTAAGGGTTGGTCTTGTATAGTTATTCGCAATTGCTAATTGAGCAAAACCAGACAAGCAATCTAATTGCGCTATTAATGCTGAATTTTTTTGCACAGGTTTTATAAACTGTCCAATCCAGGTCACTAACTCAGCAAATAGCTTTTGTTCGATAGCTAAAATACGTTCTTCAGCTCCTAAAATTTTAGTTTCGTATTCTTTAAGTTCTTCTGTAATATAACGCTCTGCATTTACAAGTGTTTGCTTTCTAATCCACTCTTCAGGAACTTTATCTTTATGGGTGTGCCTCACTTCAATATAATACCCAAACACATTATTTGATGCTATTTTAAGCGACGTGATTCCTGTGCGTTCACTTTCGCGCTCAAGCATTTGGTTCAGATAATCCTTTCCCGAAGCCGAAAGCCCTCTTAGCTCTTTTAATTCCGAAGAAAAATCTGATGAAATCGTTTGCCCTTTTAAAATATTAACTGGCGCATCTTCATTTAAAGTAGTTTTAATACGTTCACGAAGTTCTTCACAAGCATCCATTTGCTCTCCTAAATGTTGTAATGCTTTATTTTTAGTCTGAAGTGCTAATGCTTTTATGGGAACAATAGCTTCCAAAGCATTTTTAAGATAAATGACTTCTCGAGGCGAAATTTTTGCCGTAGCAACTTTTGAAATGAGACGTTCAATATCACCTATTTGCTTTAATTGATGCTGAAATTTTCCTAATACTATAGAATCGTCTTTAATATATTCAACAACATCATGACGATGTTTGATGTCTTCTATATTTACAAGCGGTAAAGCCAGCCATCGTTTAAGCAATCTCCCACCCATTGGTGAAATTGTTTTATCAATTACATCAACCAATGTCACTGCATTTTGATTTGTAGACTGATATAACTCAAGATTTTTAATCGTAAAACGATCCATCCAAACATGCTCACCTCTTGACAAACGTTGGATAGCAGTGATATGTTGTAATTTGTGATGTTGTGTTTCTCCCAGATAATGTAAAATCGCTCCAGAAGCAACAATCCCTTCATATAAATTATCAATTCCAAAACCTTTTAGAGATTTTGTATTAAAATGTTTTAATAGAGTTTCATTAGCATAATCATCCTGAAACACCCAATCTTCTAAATAAAAGGCATGAAAATCGTTACCAAAAGCATCATCGTATTTTTTTCGATTTGGTTTGGAGACTAAGACTTCACTTGGTCTAAAATTTTGAAGAAGTTTATCGACATACTCACTATTTCCTTGTGATATAAAAAACTCTCCTGTTGATACATCTAAAAAGGAGACGCCTACAGCTTTTATTCCGAAGAAAACGGCAGCCAAAAAATTATTGGCTTTAGAATGTAAAATATCATCATTAAGAGCTACTCCTGGTGTAACCAACTCTGTAACACCTCGTTTTACTATGGTTTTTGTTTGCTTAGGATCTTCAAGCTGATCGCAAATAGCAACACGTTCTCCCGCTTTTACGAGTTTAGGTAAATAGGTGTTTAATGAATGATGCGGAAAACCCGCTAAAGCTGTTTCATTTTCACTTCCAGCACCACGCTTGGTAAGAATAATATCTAAAATCTTAGACGCTTTCACAGCATCTTGACCAAAGGTTTCATAAAAATCTCCAACTCTAAACAATAATAATGCATCAGGATATTTCACCTTAATGGTATTATACTGCTTCATTAACGGTGTTTCTTTTTTTACTTTTTTAGCCAATGGTTTTATCTTTTTTAAATAGTATTTTTGTGAAAATCGTAAGACTGCTAAAGTACTTATAATTTGAAGTTTTATAAAGCTCATAATATAGAAGTTATCTACAAAAACCATAAGATTTTAACATGCGAAAACTAAAAAACAGCGAACTAGACCGATTAAATGTAGACGAATTTAAGCTGGCAAAAAAAACACCTCTTATTATTATTTTAGATAATATTAGAAGTTTGAATAATATAGGATCGGTATTTAGAACCAGTGATGCTTTTTTAGTTGAAAAAATTTACCTCTGCGGAATTACGGCAACACCTCCGCATAATGATATTAGAAAAACGGCTTTAGGTAGTACCGAAACGGTTGCTTGGGAATATGTTGAAAACACCTTAGATATTGTGAACCAATTAAAATCTGAAAACGTAAATATCATATCTATTGAGCAGGCAGAACAGGCCACTATGCTTAACGATTTCCAGCCCGAGCTCAACCAAAAATATGCCTTCGTTTTTGGCAATGAAGTAAAAGGTGTGGCTCAAGAGGTGGTTGACGCAAGTGGTCTAGTTATAGAAATCCCACAATTTGGAACCAAACATTCGTTAAATATTTCGGTAAGCTGTGGTGTTGTAGTTTGGGATGTGTTTAATAAACAAAAGTTTCAAACAAAGTAATATTGTTTGTTTAATGAAAAAGGCCTTTACATTTCTGTAAAGGCTTTTTATTTTTTCTCTTTTGTTCAATTATAAATGCAAATCTAAATTAGACACGCCTTGCAAAAGCACACCAGTTACTTAGATCTCACACGAGAGTTATATAAACAATCTAGTTAGCTCTCTCATAATGGAATTCGATAGTATTATAATCTATATACATATTATCTGCATCTATAAAGACAATCTTTTCTTCTATATGAACTCCTCCTTCATCTGTGAACTCATAATTCTCTCCAGAAACAGACTCAGACTCTGGAATGACTTGCCAGGTACCTGTACCTTCTCCTGTCAAAAAACAAGGTCCGCCTTGACCGTTATTCGCATAGGTTTTTCTATCACCTGAGAAATCCGCATTCCAAACAATATATGACTGCTGGTGACATGTAGTGTTGTTTATTGTTATTCCAAAAGCTTTATGATATTTCAGGTTCCAGGTACCTACTATTGGGGCATCAGATAATGATGGCCCTGAGGAATCACCATCATCACTACTACAGCCTGCCAATACGATTATACTTAATACCAATACGCCCAATCTCATTAATTTTGTCATCATTTCTTACTCTTTTTTATTGTTTATCTTTAAGATATAAATTTAAGTAATATTTTTATTTTTTCTATATAATTGTAGGTTTTTTTCTACATAAAATAACTATTCTTACTCAAGAAGTTTATTCGTTCTTAAAAAGCTTTCTTTTTTTATTGGCACGGATTACAAATCTGCGTTAACACTCACTCTTGTATGGACACACTAGCGCCATCAGGTAGATATTAGTCAACCAATTGAAGTCTGAAAGCGTAAACATCATATCTATTGAGCAAGCAGAACAGGCCACTATGCTTAACGATTTCCAGCTAGAAGCCAACCAAAAATATGCATTCGTTTTTGGCAATGAAGTAAAAGGCGTGGCTCAAGAGGTCATTGACGCTAGTGACCTAGTGATAAAGATCCCACAATTTGGAACCAAACATTCGTTAAATATTTCGGTAAGCTGTGGTGTTATAGTTTGGGATGTGTTTTCTAAAATCTCAAATAATTAAATGAATGATTTTTTAACCACAAATCTTACCCAATAACCATAAATAATCGGCTCGATTATTCACAAAATCTTTATCAGAAATATCAATAATCTTCACATTGAGTTCCGATTGGTTTTTCAAGAAGTCTAAATACCCTGAATTAATCTTTTCTAAATATTCGTCTTCAATATTCTGTTCATAATCGCGACCACGCTTTTTGATATTCTCCTGTAAACGCTCTGTATTTTGATATAAATACACATACAGTTCTGGTTTAGCAATATCTTTATACATAAGGTAGAATAACTTACGATAGAGTTTAAACTCATCTTCAGGTAAGGTGATTTTCGAGAAAATCAATGATTTATAAATGTCGTAATCACTAACAATAAAATCTTTAAACAAATCTAGTTGCGATAAATCGTCACTAATTTGTTGATAACGGTCGGCTAGAAATGACATTTCTAGAGTAAAGGCATAACGTTGTGGCTCTTCGTAAAATTTTGGTAAAAATGGGTTATCTGCAAAACGTTCTAAAATGAGTTTTGCATTAAAATCACTAGAAATTTTATGTGCTAAACTTGTTTTACCAGCGCCTATATTTCCTTCAATAGCAATGTAATTGTAACTTGAAAAATCGAACTGTTTCGAAGGGTTTTTCAACCACATCTTAATCACTTCCATGTCGCTTTTATCGTCACATTCAAAGCTTAATTCTTCTATTGTTTTTTGCAACTTAGGATGTACAAATTTTGCTGCAATATCATTAAGTGGTTGTAATACAAATTGTCTATTCTGAAGTTCAGGATGTGGAACTACCAACAACTCACTTTCAATACACTCTGCATTAAAAAACAAAATATCTAAATCAATTGTACGTGCTTCATAAGTCTCCGATTGTGTTTTTTTACGACCTAGTTTAATTTCAATGTCTTGCAATTTTTGCAATACAACCTCAGCAGAAAAATCTGTTTCTATTAAAATGCAGCTATTTAAAAAATCGTCGCCTTCAAATCCAAAAGCAGGCGTATTATAAACTTTCGCAATGTTGTTGATTTTTCCTATTTCAGAAAAAATCAAATCAACAGCGTCTTGCAGATGTTTTAATCTGTCGCCTTGATTACTCCCAAGAGCGATATAGATGTGATGAGTTGAATTCATATTGAGATGCCAAAATAATGAAAAGAAAATCACTTTAACGTATATTTACACCAAGTATTTATTCACAATTTATGACTTTAAAAGACAAACTTGTTGCTCAGAAAATTTATTTATTCCTAGCTGCGCTTTTTATTACGTCATTGGTAGTCTGCAATTTAATTTTTCAGAAATTTTTTTATTGGCATCCTATAGATGTTGAAATTTTTGGTGAAAAACTTTTTGAGATCTCTGTAGGTATTTTACCTTACCCTATCACCTTCTTAATTACCGATTTAATAAGTGAAATCTATGGTAAGAAACGTGCCAATCAAGTGGTAATCGCTGGTCTTTTTGCTTCTATTTTCTCTCTTTTAATCATTTTAGTTGCCGATTACGTACCAGCTACCAGTTGGTCGAAAATACAAGACAGTACATATCATAGTGTATTTGGTAATTCGGCAATAGCTGTATTTGCAAGTATGCTCACCTATTTATTTGCTCAGTTTATAGATATACGCGTATACCATTTTTGGAAACGCCTCACTAAAGGAAAACAGCTTTGGCTTAGAAATAATTTTTCAACTTGGTTTTCTCAGCTTGTAGATACACTTACTATTTTAATACTCCTTTGTTCTTTTGATATTATTGCTTGGGAACGATTTAGCGGATTACTAATTTCCGGGTTTCTATTCAAAGTTCTCGTCGCTGCTCTTGATACTCCGTTTTTATATTTAGGTGTCTATATTTTCAGAAAACGTTTTAATTTAAAAATTAATGAAGAGATAGAATTAATTTAACACCGCATAGTTTTAAGACCAAAGGGGTTAAAATTTTATTAAACTAGAATTGCTTATCAACTTTTAACCAGAACTTTGCGTATATATAATTACGTACGAAATAATTTACGCTAAAACAGAAAACAAAATTCTTTTTAATGAAGAAAATAGTAAAGATTACTGGAATTACCTTACTTATCATAATAACCTTATTAATTGCTATTCCATTTGCTTTTCAAGGTCAGATTAAGGATATGGTTAAAAGCTTTATTAACGACAACCTTAATGCTAAGGTTGAATTTAGCGATGTTAGTTTAAGTTTTATTCGCAGTTTCCCTCAAGCACACGTTACAATTGATGACTTAGTAATTACTAATTACAAACCTTTTGAAGACGAAACCTTTGTAACAGCAAAACATATAGCTTTTACCATGTCTGTAAAAGAATTATTTAAAAGTGCAAATGAAACTCCTATTGTTATTAATTCGATTGCCATTGATGAAGCCTTATTGACTTTAAAAACGGATGCATTTGGTGACAACAACTATGACATTACAAAAGAAAAAGAAAACACATCTGCTACTTCAGATACGTTAAGTGGATTCTCTTTCAACATTGAAGATTATAAAATCAATAATAGTGCTTTCACCTATTTAGACGCAAAATCTAACACGCAAATTTATATTTCAGAATTAAACCATTCTGGAAATGGCACTTTTTCCGAAGAAAAATCACAGCTTGAAACTCAAACTACGGCTCATGTAAGTATGACTGTTGACAGTACGCGATATTTAAATCAAAATGCCATAAAACTTAATGCTATTATTGGGATAAACCTCAAGGAACAGAAATATACCTTTATGAAAAACAAAGGTTATATTAATAAGTTACCGCTTGTTTTTGATGGTTATGTACAACAGCTAGAAGATGGTCAGGATATTGACATTACATTTGAAAATCCAGAATCATCTTTCAAAGATTTTCTAGCACTCATTCCTGAAGCCTATTCAAAAAACATTTCAACTGTTGATACCTCTGGTGATTTTAAGGTGAATGGAATTGTGAAAGGAAAAGTTACCGAAACGAGCATTCCAACATTAGACATTCACATTTCATCTAACAATGCCTCGTTTAAATATCCAGATTCACCAAAACGAGTAAGCAATATCACGATTGATACAGCCATTAAAAACACGACTGGACATATTGATGACACTTTTGTAGCTATCAAAACACTCCATTTCAAAATAGATGACGATGTTTTTAAATTGAATGCTACAATAAAAAATCTAACCAAAAATATATTAGTAAATGCCAATATTGACGGCACACTAAATCTTGCTAATTTAACCAAAGCGTATCCTATTGAGTTTGACAAACAATTAAGTGGCATTTTAAAAGGGAAACTCCATACAGCATTTGACATGAATGCTATTGAAACCAATGCTTATCAACGCATTAAAAATAATGGAACCATGAGTATTAGTGATTTTGTATTCTCTTCGGAAGATATTGTTAATCCTATTCAAATCAACACTGCTAAGATGACCTTTAATTCCAAAAACGTAACTTTAAATACCTTCGATGCTAGAACTGGAACTAGTGATTTTAAAGCTACAGGGACTATTAATAATTTGCTCGGGTTTTTACTAAGTGACAAAACCTTACAAGGTAATTTTAATGTCGATTCTAATAATTTTGTGGTAAGTGACTTTATGGTTGAAGATGAAACCACTACAAACAACTCTAATAAAACAACTTCGGAGACCGAGTCATTAAAAATTCCAGATTTTTTAGATTGCACAATTAATGCCAATGCTAAGACAGTTGTTTATGACAACTTGCAATTAAAAAATGTTAATGGAACCTTATTAATAAAAGACCAAGAAGCAGATCTCAAAAATTTAACAGCAAATCTATTTGACGGTGTATTAACCTTAACAGGAAAAGTATCTACAAAAACAGATACACCAATTTTTGATCTTAATATAGGTGCTGAAGGTTTTGATATTTCAAAGTCATTCAACAATTTAGAATTGCTTCAAAATTTAGCTCCAATAGCAAAAGCTTTTCAAGGAAAACTCAATACAATACTAAAATTACAAGGTACACTTGATAGTGAATTTACACCAAACCTAAACACGATTTCAGGTGATGCTTTTGCCGAATTATTAACCACAAACATCAACAAAAACGAAGCCTCGGTTTTAAGTAAACTAGATGGTGTTTTAAGTTTTATAGATTTTGAAAAATTAGATTTAAAAGCTATTAAAACCCGATTAGAATTTGCCAATGGAAAAGTAACTGTCAAGCCTTTTAATTTAAAATATGAAGATATTAACATCGTTATTTCTGGTGCTCACGGATTTGACAAAACCTTAAACTACAATGCTGTTTTTGATGTGCCTGCAAAATACTTAGGAAGTGATATCAATCAATTATTAGGAACAATCAATGATACCGAAGTTGACAAAATCACGATTCCTGTGACCGCTAATATTACGGGGAATTATACAAGCCCGAAAGTACAAACTGATTTAACAAATAGTGTTTCAAATTTAACGAAGCAACTTATTGAAATAAAAAAACGGAAACTCCTTAACAAAGGAAAAGGAAAAGTTAACGATTTATTAAACGGTTTAATAGGTGGTTCGACTCAAGATTCAACCTCAGTAAAAACTGATACAACTAAAACTACTGATCCCATAAAAAAAGGAGTTAAAAACATTTTAGGTAGCTTATTAAAAACCCGAAAAAAAGCGAAGGATTCAATAAAAAATTAATCCTTTTTGATCTAAATTGTTAAAAAAAGATTAAAAATTAGTCAAATTCAACCCTTTTTCGCAAAGAAACGCCTAATTATTTGCTTTTGTCAAATTAAAAGTTATGTTGTGCCTTGCAAACATTTTAAAATACATATTTATACATGAGGCAATTAAAGATTACTAAACAAGTTACCAACCGTGAATCTAAATCTCTAGACAAATACCTACAAGACATCAGTAAGCTACCAATGATTACTGCTGAAGAAGAAGTTGAACTTGCTCAACGCATTAGAGAAGGTGATCAATTGGCTTTAGACAAACTCACGACAGCTAACTTACGTTTTGTAGTATCTGTTGCAAAACAGTATCAAAACCAAGGACTTACGCTTCCTGATTTAATCAATGAAGGTAATGCTGGATTAGTAAAAGCAGCTAAGCGTTTTGATGAAACTAGAGGATTTAAATTTATCTCATATGCTGTTTGGTGGATTAGACAAGCAATTTTACAAGCTTTAGCAGAACAATCTCGAATAGTTAGATTACCTTTGAACAAAATTGGTTCAATTAATAAGATCAATAAGACGTTCTCATTTTTAGAGCAAACCCATCAAAGGCCTCCTAGTGCTGAAGAAATAGCATTAGAATTAGAAATGTCGGTTTCAGAAGTGAAGCAGTCATTAAAAAATTCTGGGAGACATTTATCAATGGATGCGCCTTTAAAGGAAGGAGAAACATCAAGTTTATATGATGTTGTAAAATCTGGCGAATCGCCAAATCCTGACGGGAACTTAATGAAAGAGTCGCTTAATGTTGAAATCAATAGAGCTTTAGACACACTATCTCAAAAAGAAAGTGATGTGATTCGTTTAAATTTCGGATTGAGCAATGAGCCACCGATGACATTAGATGAAATTGGAGCTACATTTGATTTAACGAGAGAACGCGTAAGACAAATTAGAGAAAAAGGAATTAAGCGTTTACGCCAAGAATCTAAAAGTAAAATATTAAAAACGTATTTAGGATAGCCCTAAAATAGATAACCACAAGTATTACAATGATTAAAATTTTAGTAAAAGAAGGAGAAAGCATAGAACGTGCTTTAAAACGTTACAAAAGAAAACACCGTAACGTTAAAACGATGCAAAACATTCGTGAAAACCAATTTTTCACTAAGCCATCTGTAAAAAGAAGACGTGAAATTCAAAAAGCTGGTTATATCCAAGGCTTGAGAGATCAAGAGGATATTTAGTAGTTTTTCACTTTATATAAAAAAAGCACACCTCAATAAGGTGTGCTTTTTTTATACGCTATTGTAAGTTTTCTAAAACAAAACCTACAAACCATTTATGGCTATTTTATATTTTCTTATTGGAATTTCAGCAAGTTTTATTGGAGCCTTACCACTAGGTGCTTCAAACATTGCTGTAATAAATACTACTATAAAACAAAACACAAAACAAGCCTTTAAAATTGCTATTACTGCTGGTATAGCCGAAGTTATACTATCCTATTATGCCTTGCACTGCAATCTGATTGTTAGAGATTTCTTTGATCGTAACATGTGGATTCAAATACTAATTGTTGTTATTTTAATGGCAGTTGGCAGTTTTTTAGTCATCAAAAAGAACAAAGAGAAAACAAAAAAAAAGAATCAGTTAACAGCTTCAAAATATGCCACCGGATTTCTCTTAGGAATTTTAAATCCTCCCGTACTCATTTATTGGGTTATCGCCTTTGGAATTATCAACAATAATAATTTAATGCTGTCACTAGGCTCGCCTTTACGCCTGTTATTCTTGTTTTTTGCTGGTGTATATTTAGGTAAACTTTTAACGCTTTACTTATATAGCAAATTTAGTAGTGCCATAAAAAACAAAGTACAAAACATTAGCTTAGTAATAAATAAGGTCACAGGAATTTTACTAATTGCAATTGGGTTAGCACAAGCTATAAAATTGACATTTTAATTAATTGCAAATTTAATCACCAAACCTTCATTTGCTCTTACATTAAAAACAGTATTGTCATCAAAAATAAGATACTGTCCTTTTACACCAACTAACTTACCCGTATAATTCTGTTCTTTTTTAATATTAAGACTTTTAGGTTTCTCCGGATATTTAATCACAGGAAATTGAATATTAGTCTCTGTATTAGAGGCTATAAAATAATCTTGAGCTTCTTCTGGAATGTACCCTTTTAATCGCTCTCTCCATTCTAATAAGTTTTCATCTTCAATATCATTCTTGAGCATTTTCCGCCAATTGGTTTTATCGGCAACATAACCTTTAAGAGCAACCTCTGTAATACCAGCAAGATATCTATTTGGAACTTCAACAATTTCAATAGCTTCATGAGCGCCTTGATCTATCCATCGCGTAGGTACTTGCGTTTTTCTAGTAACCCCAACTTTAACATTACTAGAGTTTGCTAAATATACAATATGTGGTTGTAATTGTGCCTTTTTTTCATAAGCCAAGTCACGATCTTCTTTTCCTAAATGCGCAGTACTTAATTCTGGTCTCATAATCCAATCTGCAGCTTGAGGAATATCAAAAAAACAACTTTTACAAAAGCCTTGACGATAAATAGGCTTATCTAATCGGCAATTTAAACATTGGTGTTTTACAAAGGTCATTGTTATCATTTTACCTAATAATTGGTTCATATTCAGGAAGTCATTTTCTAATATTAAATAATATTGAATAGGCTCTAAAAATTCAGTTTGCATCTTTGTTAAAACACCTTGGTAAAACATATAAAAAAAAGTATTATTTTTAAAACTTAAAGATACTATAAAAATGCCGATTCCATTAGTGAATTCTATTGCTTCCTGGTTTTTAAAAAAACGATTCCATCAGATAGAATTGTTTTTAAAATACCCTAACGAGGTCCAAAACGAATTACTTTTTCAACTTCTTTCTACAGCAAAGGATACTGAAATTGGGAAACAATACGATTTTAATTCTATTTCTAATTACAAAACATTTAGCGAAAGAATACCTATATCATCTTACGAAGATTGCCAAGAGATGATTGAACGTTCACGTCGTGGAGAGCATAATATATTTTGGCCAAATCCTATTAAATGGTTTGCTAAATCTAGTGGAACTACAAATGCAAAAAGTAAATTCATACCTGTTAGTCCACAATCTCTAGAAGATTGTCATTATGCAGCAAGTAAAGATTTACTTTGCATGTATCTCAATAACAATGAAGATTCACAGCTCTTCACAGGTAAGAGTCTACGCCTAGGAGGAAGCAAAGAACTATATAAAGAAAACGGTACTGCCTATGGCGACCTCTCTGCCATACTGATTGACAATATGCCTTTTTGGGCAGAATTTAGCAGCACACCAAGCAGTAAAGTTTCTCTAATGAGTGATTGGGAAGTAAAAATGCAAGCTATCGTTGAAGAAACTCAAAATGAGAATGTGACGAGTTTAGCAGGTGTGCCATCATGGATGCTTGTATTGCTCAACAATGTTTTAGATGCTACAGGAAAAGATAGCCTTTTTGACATTTGGCCAAACCTAGAGGTTTATTTTCATGGAGGCGTAAGCTTTGTACCGTATGTAGATCAATACAAAGCCATCTTACCAAAATCTGATTTTAAATATTACGAAATTTATAATGCTTCGGAAGGTTTTTTTGCCATTCAAGATCAAAACAGCAGCAGCGAATTATTGCTTATGTTAGACTATGGTATTTTCTATGAGTTTATCCCAATGAACACTTACGGAACACCTCAGCAAAAAGTAATTCGTTTAAGTGACGTTGAAATTGGAAAAAACTATGCTGTGATTATTACAACTAACGCAGGCCTATGGCGCTATAAAATTGGGGATACGGTTCGGTTTACATCAATAAACCCGTATCGTATTAAAGTTTCTGGCAGAACCAAACATCATATTAATGCCTTTGGAGAAGAGCTTATTATCGAAAATGCTGAAGATGCACTTAGAGAGGTTTGCTACTCAACTAATGCTGAAATTGTTGATTACACTGCAGCTCCAATTTTTATGAAAGGAAAAAGCAAAGGCTCACATGAGTGGTTAATTGAATTTAAAAAACCACCTAAAAACCTTAATACTTTTAATGAATTATTAGATACTAAGCTGAAATCTCTAAATTCTGATTATGAAGCAAAGCGCTTAAACAACATGACATTAAATATGCCTACTGTACGTATTGCTAGAGAGCGTTTATTTTATGATTGGCTTAAACAACATGGTAAGCTTGGCGGTCAACATAAAATCCCTAGACTTTCAAATAACAGAGAATATATTGACGAGTTGCTTACTTTAAACACGACAACCTAACCGTTCGTCGGTAAAATTAGCAAAACCACTAAATTAATCGAATTAAAAACCTATTTCATCTAAAAAACACAATAAAACAAGCCATTTAAGGTTATTGGTTCTAACTTTAAAGCAAAATTAATCCAAAATCCCTCACGATGAAAACGCCAATCCTCACGGTGTTTACCCTACTCTTTTGTATGGTATACTCACCTACGATTTTAAATCTTGATCATACTACTCCTAATAATACATCAAAACGTATTGACAAACTCAATAAAAGTGGGCTTGACTTTTACGTTTATAAATCTAATGTAAACACTAAATATTCTGAAATTCCTTCTGCGCTATTCAGAAACAAACTTATCATGGTATCTTCCAAAAAAATTGGCGGATTAGGAAACGGAATTGACAAACACACTAACGAACCATTTACTGAACTATTTTGCCTAGACATTGATGCTTATGGAACAGCTAAAAATCCATTATTTTTTTCAAGGCTTATAAACACCAAAAACAGTGAAGGTCAAGTAGCATTCTCTCCAGATGAGAGAACCATGTACTTTACAAGAAGCAAACGAGAAAACTCTCTTAACTACCAACTCTACAAAATTGTTTTAGAAAATAACTCAAATGGAAATTGGGTTAATGAAGAAGAGTTACCAATTAGTAACAACAATTACTCAATAGAGAATCCACATGTTTCTTCAGACGGAACAGAGCTATACTTTTCATCTAACATGCCAGGAAGTTATGGTGGTTACGATTTATATGTGGCACATATAAATGACGATGGCACATTAGGCCATGCAATGAACCTTGGCCCTAAAATTAATACAAGACTTGATGACAAATTTCCACATTTATCTAAAGACGGAAGAAAACTATTTTTCTCATCAAAAGGTCATAATGCAATTGGAGGCTTTGATATTTTCGTGAGTTCTATTTCCGAAGATATAAAAACACCTAGAAACTTAGGAGGAGAAGTTAATTCTGAATTTGATGAATTAGGCTTTATGTTTATAAATAAGGATCAAGGGTTTTTCTCTTCAAATAAAAAGCAAGGAAAAGGCGGTTTTGATATGTATCGTTTTAAAGCCAATGTAATTTACCAACAACTACAAGGTATTGTTATAAATGAAAATAATACACTGTTACCAAATACAACTGTTGTATTATTAAATGGGGAAGGCAAAGAACTAGAAAGGCAAACAACCGGAATAGATGCTCAATATAGCTTTAAGGTAAAAGCTTATGAAAACTATGCTATAAAAGTACTTAAAAAAGGTTTTAAAAATTATGAATCTCCATTTTCATCTAATCAAACTGATACAATTATTTACAAAGAAATTTTAAAATTATCATCAAAAGTCTCATCAATTGATAATAAACAATAAAAGGTACATTTAAAAACCCGATGAACTACACAGTATTTTCCCACACAACGAGTATTTGATAGTGTTCATCCAAAAGAGAGCAATGTCATTTTTATTCTGGTTTTAATGCTATTATATTTACGAAGTCTTTAAGAAAAAGCATTTAAAAATGCTTATAGTATTAGACTCAAAATTGATAAAAATTTTCAAAATATTGTTCAGCAATATTAGTTTTTAATCCAAATAAAAAACCACTCTCGGGAAAGAGTGGTTTTTATTTTTTATATAATTTTGAAGTCTAAATTTAAGAAACTGCTTTAAGCTTTTTTAATTTAGTTTTAGTCAATTTACTCTCAGCATAAGCCTTAGTTACATTTAATTTCTTATCATCAGAACTAGGCATTTCAAACATCGCATCTGTTAAGATCTCTTCACATAGTGAACGCAACCCTCTGGCTCCTAATTTATATTCTATTGCTTTTTTAACGATATACCCTAAAGCGCCATCTGTGATTGAAAATTCAATCTCATCCATATTAAACAGCTTTTTATACTGTTTGATAATAGCATTTTTAGGTTCGGTTAAAATTGCCCTTAATGTATTTGCATCTAAGGGATCCATATATGTTAATACTGGAAGACGACCGATAATTTCAGGAATTAACCCAAAGTCTTTTAAATCCTTCGGAATAATATATTGCAGCAAATTATCAACATCTACAATTTCATCATCATCATGAGATGCTTTATAACCAATAGCAGCCATATTTAATCGTTTGGAAATGACACGTTCAATACCATCAAACGCTCCACCTGCAATAAATAATATATGCTCTGTATTTACTTCTATAAACTTCTGGTCTGGATGCTTACGTCCTCCTTTTGGTGGGACGTTAACCACTGTGCCTTCTAATAATTTCAATAAGGCTTGCTGTACACCTTCTCCAGAAACATCTCTTGTAATAGATGGGTTATCACTTTTACGAGCAATTTTATCAATCTCATCAATAAATACGATTCCTTTTTCTGCCTTTTCTAGATTATAATCTGCAGCTTGTAATAAACGTGTTAAAATACTCTCTACATCTTCACCTACATAGCCTGCTTCGGTTAAAACCGTTGCATCAACAATAGCCAAAGGCACATTAAGCATTCTCGCAATTGTTTTTGCCATTAAAGTTTTACCAGTACCTGTTTGGCCAACCATAATGATATTTGATTTTTGAATCTCTATATCATCATCTGTTGGTGGTTGCAGTAAACGTTTATAATGGTTGTAAACAGCTACAGACATTACTTTTTTTGTATGTTCTTGACCAATAATATATTCATCAAGAAATGCTTTTATCTGCTGCGGTTTTTTAAGCATTAACTCTGAAGACAATTCATCATTATCAGACTGCTTAGATTCCTCTATAACAATACCATGTGCTTGCTCAATACATCGATCGCAAATATGCGCATCTAATCCAGCAATTAATAAATTGGTATCAGGTTTTTTCCTACCACAAAATGAACATTCTAATTCTTCCTTTGCCATAAATCTCTTTAAATCTAAGTACTATCCAAAGATTGTACTAAGTAAATTTTATTTTTAACTTCTTGATAGTACTTCGTCTATCATTCCATATTCTTTAGCTTTATCTGCTTTCATCCAGTAATCACGATCACTATCTTCATAGATTTTGTCGTAATCCTGACCCGAATGCTTACTAATAATTTTATATAATTCCTCTTTAAGAATTAATATCTCACGAGCTGTAATTTCAATATCACTCGCTTGACCTTGTGCTCCTCCTAAAGGTTGATGAATCATAACACGAGAATGTGTTAAACCACTTCGCTTTCCTTTTTCTCCAGCACATAATAAAACAGCTCCCATTGATGCTGCCATTCCTGTACAAATTGTCGCAACGTCTGGTTTAATTAATTGCATAGTATCATAAATACCTAAACCTGCATATACGCTACCTCCTGGAGAGTTAATATATATCTGAATATCTTTAGAAGCATCTGTACTTTCTAAAAACAACAATTGTGCTTGTATAATATTGGCTACCTGATCATTAATTCCCATACCTAAGAAAATAATTCGATCCATCATTAAACGTGAGAACACATCCATTGCAACAGCGTTCATTTGACGTTCTTCAATAATATTTGGTGTTAAAGCTGTTGGGTACATGCTACTAACAATCTTATTATAATATGTACTACTAATACCCTGATCTTTTATTGCGAATTTTTCAAATTCTTTTCCGTAATCCATAGATTTTTTTAAATCATTTATTGTGAAACAAAAAGCGTAAGACCTATCAGTCTTACGCTCAAATATACTAATTTATAATGTATTTGCTTAGCTATAAAACTCTTTTACAAAATCATCGTAAGTTATTTCTTTTGTCTTTAAGTTTGCTTCAGATTTATAAAGATTTAACAATTTAGTGCTCATCAATTGTTCTGACAAACGCTTCACCTCATCTTTATTTGATAATATTCTTGCTGCAATACCTTCTAATTCTTCATCTGTAGAATTCATTTGACCAAATTGCGCCATTTGCCCTTTGATCATTTCTTTAGCGTGATCTTTTAAATCATCAAATGCGACTTGAAGGTCATGCTTCTCAATTAATTTACCTTCAATTAATTGGTAGCGCATACTTTTTTCAGACTTTTCGTATTCTTCTTTAGCTTGTTCTGCATCCATTTCAGTTTCACCTGCTGTTTGCATCCATTTTTGTAAGAATTCTGCTGGTAAGTCAAATTTCGTGTTCTCTACTAAACTTTCGGTTACGTCATTTAATAACTTTTGATCCCCTTGTTGTGCAAATTGCTTTTCAGAGTCTCCTTTAATTTTATCTTTCAACTCTGACACAGAAGTTACTGTTCCTTTTCCGAAGAGTTTATCAAACAACTCTTGATCTAAATCTGCTAATTCTCTAGAATTAATTTCGCTGATTGTAAATGTCATTTCAACATCTAAACCATGAGCATCATCATGAGACACTTTTAAAAAAGTCATTAAATCATGATCGTCTGTAAACAATCCTTTTGTTTTTAATGTAATAACATCACCAACTTTAGCTCCAACAAATGTTTTCTCTGTTGTTTTTCCTTTAAACTTATCTAAAGTAATCATTGTTGAGTTGTTGATCTCTTTCTCTTCGTTAGCAAAAACACCTGTAATCTCTGAGTCTTTAGCAACTTCAGTTTGAGACGTAATTTTGCCGTATTGTTTTCTTAGATGCTCTACTTGATCCTTTAACATTTTATCATCGGCAACGATATTATAATGTGTGATGGCTTTTTTACTTTTCAAGTTTACTTTAAAATCAGGTGCAAGACCTAATTCAAACTCAAAAGAAAAAGCATCTGCATCCCAATCTAAATTGTCTTGAGGTTTTGGTAAAGGATTACCTAAAACGTCTAATTTTTCTTCAGTTAAATACTTACCTAATGCATCTTGTAAAAGCTTATTCACTTCATCAACTAAAACAGCTTTACCATATTGCTTTTTCACCATAGTCATTGGCACATGACCTTTTCTAAAACCAGGTATATTAGCCGATTTACGGTAATCGATTAATATTTTTTCCACTTTATCGCTATAATCTTCTTTAGCGATATCTACTTTTACAACTGCATTTAATGCATCGATGTTTTCTCTTGTAATATTCATTGTGTTTACTATAAACCCATAAAGGGAATTTACTTTTTTACGTTAAAAAGGGCTGCAAAAGTACGCTTTTTTTTGCAACCCAACAATAGTTTAAGTGATTGTGGTTGAGTATCTATCTAAAAGTTATGCTATCCATTCTTCTATAATTTTATCGATTACCCAATTACCGTTTTCCTTTTTAATGAATACAATAACACCATAACCGTCTAAACCACTATATACAATACTCATTCTAAAAACCCCTAAATTTTGTTCTTTATTAAAATATATCTTTGACAATGTGCATATTGGCGTATTATCTGTTTTTATAATATTACCAGATAACCCTTTTTTCTTCTCAAAATCAGAATAATATATCAATTCATATTTAGAGTCATCTACTTTAAACTTTGTAATATCAATCTTATGAATTTCATCATCTATCACTTCATTTTCAAAAGTTGATTCAAAATTAGAGTTTGACTTAAATTGCTTAATCTTTTTAAAGAAACTATCCAAATCACTTATTGGTTTTATAGAATCTATAATAGCAATAGTTAGAGCGGGCAACTCGATATTACTTTTGATTTTTACACGCTCTTTTAAGTTGTTTTGGCTTGTTGAATCTTTGAAATCCTCTGGAGAAGGTAATACTAGTCTGCGACGATCAAATACTGTTGAATCGAGTAAAGCACTTAAATTGTTTGAAAAAAAATTGTGTTGTTCGTTACTATCTTGACCACAACACATTAAAAGCATTAAGAGTAAAAACAACACTAAATTGGTATATCGCTTTTGTTTAGTCATCACAATTTTGTTTTTTTGCCCTGTACTAGCACTCGTCTGTGACGAGTGACTCAATAAAATTCTAATGTTAGTATTCGCTAAAAACGAGTGTTCGCTTATGATCAATTCTATGTGAATTATGTGTAAAAAACGGGAAACTCTTTACTGAGATCGCCAGTCTTTATAGCACTTAACTCAATACCTAGTATTTATTTCAGATATATTTTGATTTCTCCATAAAACAGGATAAACTATAAATTTGTTTTCATCTTTCAATACCTCAATTAAATAAGTTATAAAAATATCATTCTTATCATAAAATTGATGAAGTTTATTTTCTTTTTTTAATGGTAATTTATTTTTCATTTTTTGCTTAAAATTTTTCTCTTTTTTTTCTATATCAGCAATTGTTGACAAAGAATAATTTTTGAAATGCTTTAAGCATAAAGTATCTGATTTAGTGGAATCCATAAAAATAAAGCTACCTTTTTGCTTATGATTAAACACAATTCCTTTTTCACTTTTTTTATAAAATTTAATTCCTTTATATTTTTCTTTTTTATTTTTTATTTATATTTTTTTTAAACTCCAAAAAAATTGTGTCTTTCTCGTAAGAAACCCTTTCGAAATTCGAAAAAATACTATCTTGTTTTTTTTGCGAATAAACATTTGATACGAGTAAAATAAATATTATTCTAATTATTGCATTCATGAGTTTCATTTTGAACAACTGTATTAAATTTTTGTTTTGAAGTATAAAACTCTAAACTAGATTTACTTTTTCTTCTCTTTCAAAAATGAATAGACAATAGATTGTGAAATCGACAATAGGATACTAAATAGTAAAGCTGTCCAAAAACCTTGAACTGCAAAACCATCAATAAACTTGTCTGCTAACAAAACAACACAGGCATTAATGACAAACAGAAACAATCCTAAAGTAACAATAGTTATAGGAAATGTTAAAACAATAAGTATTGGCTTTAGTATAGCATTTAGCAATGCTAACACAATTGCAACTATAATAGCAGATTCATAGTTTTGAAGTCCAACACCTGGTAAGAAATGAGCTAATATGATTACAATGCCTGCAGTTAGTAATAATCTAATAATAAGATTCATAATATCTAAAATTTATAATTTTGAAGTTACAAAATTTATCACAGCCTCATAAAAATCATTAGGATTTTCAGCATGCAACCAATGCCCTGCATTACGAATCGTTTCGATGTTTGCTAGTGGAAAATGCTGCTTGATTAATTGTTCATCAGTTTGCATAACATATTCACTCTTATCACCTCGTAGAAATAGTGTTGGGTTTTCAAACTTTGAATGTATTGGAAGTGCTTCACCAACTTCGGAAACATGTCTTTTTAAAACTTCTAAATTGATACGCAATGCGAGCTGTCCTTTTTCTATCCAATATAAATTTTTGAGTAAAAATAGTCGTGTCCCAACTTCTTGAACATATTGCGACAATAAAGCATCTGCTGCACCTCTACTTTTTATTTCAGAAAAATCTAAAGCACTTAAACCTGCTAATATCGCATCGTGATGTACTGGATAAAAACGCGGACTTATATCTGCTACCAATAATTTTGACACCAATTCCGGGTATAGAGTAGCAAATAACATTGCTGTTTTCCCTCCCATAGAATGCCCTAATAGAATACTATTTTCAAGCTGATGCTCTTCATAGTACGCCATTAAATCTTCGGCCAATACCTCATAATTAAACTCATCGTAATGAAAACTTCTACCATGATTTCGTTGGTCTACAAGATGCATTTCGAAACCAGCGTCGCTGAATTTATTACCTAAGGTTTTCCAGTTGTCACCCATGCCTATAAATCCGTGGAGGATAATGAAGGGCTGACCTTGACCTATTATTTTTGAGTGTAGTTTCATATCTATAATTTTCTAAATTCATTTTTTTATTGTCAAAAAAACGAACCAAAAAAGACACTATCAAGCCAAGGAATTTTTCAATTTTCAACTGAAAACCAATTCGAAAACTTCGCGTCGAACTTTGTCCTCCTAGTCTCGAAGCTTTTCTTCATTTATTCTTCGCCTTGATGCTCAATTCTCTGAATTGATATTGGACTTGAGTGTTTTCTATGTATTAGTTGAATCTCAAATTTCTGTTTTCCAATTCTATGTTTTTGAACACTGAAAGCTTTTATTTTAAGCGTTGCAAATACATCTGCACCACATTCTCAATTCCTAAATACAAGCTTTCAGAAACTAAAGCATGACCAATTGAGACTTCTAATAATCCTGGAACATGATCTTTAAAAAATTTGATATTATCAAGTGATAAATCATGTCCAGCATTTATACCGATTCCAATCTGGTTCGCTAATTCGGCAGCTTCAGTAAACGGCTTAATAGCACTTTCGTTTCCTAAACTATAGTGCTGCGCAAAACTTTCAGTATATAATTCTATACGATCTGCTCCTGTCGCTTTTGCGCCTTCTATCATTTCTAGAATTGGGTCTACAAAAATTGAGGTACGAATACCGTTAGATTTGAATTCTGAAATCACTTCAGTTAAAAAATTTTTGTGAGCAATTGTATTCCAACCTGAGTTAGATGTTAAAGCATCAACTGCATCTGGGACTAATGTTACTTGTGTAGGTTTCACCTCTAAAACCAAATCCATGAATGACTTAATCGGATTCCCTTCTACATTAAACTCTGTGTACACTACTGGTTTTAAATCTCTAGTATCTTGATATCGAATATGACGTTCATCTGGCCTTGGATGTACTGTAACACCTTCTGCCCCAAATCGCTGAACATCTTTAGCAAACTGAACAACGTTTGGTGTGTCTCCTCCACGAGAATTTCTTAAAGTTGCTATCTTATTAATATTTACACTTAACTTGGTCATAACTTCTCAATTTGATTACAAAAGTACAGAACTCATCTTGACTTTTAATTTTAAACCGAAAAGTTTTGCTTATCCTCTAATGAGGATTTCTTTTACAACCATAAGGTCACTATACTTTTAAAAACAACAAGATTAGAGTGCCTAATGATAATTTTATATGTAAAAGGGGAAAATGAAGATAAGTTCTCATAGTAGTTCATGCTTTTTATGGTTATTTTTAATTAATTTGCAATAGAATTTCAAACTATTATGCCTTTACAAGAATACATCATAAACGATATAAAACCTCTCAATATAAATGATAAGGTAAGTGACCTACAACTCTTGTTTAATGAGTTAACCTATTCACATATTCCAATTGAAAAAGATGGAAATTATATGGGCTGTGTTTCTGAGACTGATGCACATTGTTTTGAATCTGAAAAAGCCATTATTGATTGCAATTATGTTATTGAAGGATTTTTTGTGCGTTCAAAAACCAATTGGCTAGACATACTTGAAAATTTCGCCCAAAACTCATGCAACATCATGCCCGTTCTTGATGAACGAAATAATTATTTAGGATATTACGAATTAGGTGACATCATTAGTTTATTTAATGAGACTCCTTTTTTGGCTGAACCTGGAGGCATCTTAATCGTTGAAAAAGGAACTCAAGATTATTCATTTAGTGAAATAAGCCAAATTGTCGAATCTAACGACGCTAAAATTTTAGGCGCTTTTATTTCTAAAATAGAAAGCGATGTTGTACAAATTACATTAAAAATAGGAAATACTGGACTTAATGATGTTATTCAAACTTTTAGACGCTATAGCTATAATATTATCTCTGGTCACGAAGAAGACACCTATGTTGAAAACTTAAAAGAGCGTTCAGAATATCTTAAAAAATACTTAGACATCTAGAAATGAAAGTAGCCGTTTATAGTCAGTATTATCCAGAGAAATCTTTAAAATCATTTGAGGACCTCATTGCCATACTTTTAAAAAACAAAGTCTCAATTCGCATAGAAGAAACATTCTTTAACAACTTAAATTCGGCAATTAAAAACAGTTCTGCCATTCAAAAATTCTCTGAACTAGATAAAAGTTACGACTTACTAATTAGTGTTGGTGGTGATGGAACAATATTAAGAGCAATCACCTATGTTAGAGATCTCTCAATCCCAATTGTTGGAATTAATACTGGTAGATTAGGGTTTTTAGCAACCATACAAACCGATGACATAGAAATTGCTATTGTACAGGTTTTAAATGGAAACTATAAAACTTCAGAACGCACATTATTAAGTGTTGAAACTAATCCTGAAAACCAAAACTTAAAAACTACTAATTTTGCCTTAAATGAAATCGCAGTAAGCCGAAAAAACACCACATCGATGATTACTGTTGAAACCCATTTAAATAATGAATATTTAACATCATATTGGGCTGACGGACTTATAATTTCAACACCAACGGGATCAACTGGTTACTCTTTAAGTTGTGGGGGCCCAGTTATTACACCTGAAGCAAACAATTTGGCTCTTACACCTATTGCTCCTCATAATTTAAATGCAAGACCACTTGTTATACCTGATGACACCATTGTTGAATTAAAAGTTGATGGTAGAGAAGGTCAATATCTAATGTCATTAGATTCAAGAATAGTAACCTTATCAAACGCTACAGTTATCACCATAAAAAAAGCAAATTTTAAAGTTAAAATGGTTGAGCTTTTAGATGAAAGCTTTATTGATACACTTAGAAAGAAAATGCTTTGGGGAGAAGACAAGCGCAATTAAGCAATAAAACCTTATAAAATCTGTTTTCTGTAAGACTATTTGCCACAAATTACCGTAGGCAATTCATATTTATTATATTTGCAAACTTTTAAAGATTTATGAGGTATTTAATCTTATTTTTATTGAGTACATTTTTTCTACAAACAAGCCACTCACAGATTTATGAAGTTGGTGTGTTTGCTGGTGGAAGTAATTTTATTGGAGATGTAGGTTCTACAACCTATATTGCGCCAAATGCCTCTGCTTTAGGATTAATTTTAAAATGGAACCGTAGCCCAAGACATTCATGGAGAGTCTCTATTTTATATTCTGATCTTGTTGGAGAAGACAGTAAATCTGATGACCCAAGACGTCTTGAAAGAAATTATTCTTTTGACAGTAATCTTTTAGAAATTTCTGCAGGTATGGAATTTACCTTTTGGGATTTTGATTTACATAAAAGTGGAATGCAAGTGACACCATATTTATATTCTGGTATATCAACTGTAAAACATCCTAACTATTATTTTAATAGTTCAGGTGAATATACTAGCGAAGGAACAGATAGCTGGGCTTATGGTATTCCAATTATAATTGGAATTAAATCGAATATCGCAGATCATTTTGTTTTAGGATTTGAAATTGGAGCTCGTTATACCTTTTCTGATGAATTAGACGGAAGTGTTCCTGATGATCCATTTAAAGAAAATTTTAGTTTTGGTAATGTAAATAGTAACGATTGGTATGTATTTACTGGATTTACGTTAACTTATACTTTTGGACAACGACCATGTTACTGTAATTTTTAAAAATGAACATAAAAGATCAAATACAACCTAAAAAACTACCAAGTCATGTGGCGATCATTATGGATGGCAATGGCCGTTGGGCTAAGCAAAAAGGAATGCTTAGAGTTATAGGTCATGAAAACGGAACTAAATCTGTTAGAGATGTTGTAGAAGCAAGTGCCGAAATTGGTATTGAAAACTTAACACTTTATGCCTTTTCTACAGAAAACTGGAAACGTCCTAAACTAGAAGTTCAAACATTAATGAGGCTTTTAGTTAAATCCTTAAAGAGAGAAATTAAAACACTTCGAGATAATAACATCAGATTATTAGCTATTGGAAATCTTAATGATTTACCCAAAAAAGCACATCAAGAATTATTAGAAGTTATCGAAAAAACTAAAAACAACACTCGTATGACACTCACTCTTGCCCTTAGTTATGGTTCAAGAGAAGAGATCGTGAACGTTGTAAAAGAATTAACAAATAAAGTTAAAAATAATATAATTTCTGTAGAAAACATTGACGAATCAATTATAAATAAGCATCTTTACACGCAAGATTTACCAGACGTTGATTTGTTAATAAGAACCAGTGGTGAACAACGAATAAGCAATTTTTTATTATGGCAAATTGCTTACGCAGAATTATATTTTACAGATATTCTTTGGCCTGATTTTAAGAAGAAGGACCTTTATGAAGCTTTGATTAATTATCAAAATAGAGAACGACGATTTGGAAAAACAAGTGAACAACTTAGATAACAACTTACTTTTGAAAACACATATCAAGTCACTACTAATAGCATTTATTTTTATTGCTTATAATTTAGTAACTGCGCAACAATCAGATTTCAATCAAGGGAAACGATACATTTTAGAAGAGATTAAAGTTACTGGTAATACAAACTTTAATCCTACAACTGTTATTTCGTTTTCAAGATTAAAAATTGGAGATGAAATCATTATTCCAGGTGAACAAATTAGTAATGCCATAAAAAAACTATGGGATTCAAACTTATTTAGCAGTATCGATGTTTATTTAGAAAAAACGGATGGTGATAAAGCTTACTTAGAGATTAATCTAACTGATTTACCAGAGTTAAGTGAAATTACAATTGAAGGTGTTAAAAAAGGAAAAATTGACCAACTTAAAAAGGACAATAATCTTTCTACCGGAGTAAAAGTTACCGAAAATCTAGTAACTACTACACGGAACTACATCACGAACAAATATAAGAAGCAAGGTTTTTTAAATACTAAAGTTACCGTAAGCACTAAAGAAGTCACTAACGATTCTATAGAAAAAAGTAGAGTAAACATGTTAGTTTACATAGATAAAGGTGAAAAAGTAAAAATTGATAAAATAACCTTTAATGGCAATGATAAACTTTCTGATAAAAAACTCAGAAAGTCTATGAAAAATACGAAGAAAAAAAATCCTATTCGAGTTTTAAAACGTTCAAAATACATTAAGAAAGATTTTGAAGAAGATCTAATTAGTGTTGTTGATGCTTACAAAGAAAGTGGATATCGCGATGCTCGAGTTCTATCAGATTCTATTGTTTATAAAGATAACAACACCATTTCAGTTTTTATTAATGTAGAAGAAGGTGAACAATATAAATTTGGTAAAATTACATTTGTAGGTAATACAGTTTTCTCAGATCAACAATTACAATCTGTTTTAAAAATTAATGAAGGTTCTACCTATAATGGTGTAGAATTACGTAAACGGATTGCCGATGACACTAAACCTGATGCTGTAGATTTAACTAACCTATATCAAGATAGTGGTTATTTGTTTTCTACAATTAATCCTGTTGAAATTAGCGCTGATGGTAATGTGATTGATATGGAAATTAGAATCTCCGAAGGTAAACCTGCTTACTTCAATAATGTATCAATTTCAGGAAATGACAAAACGAATGATCATGTTATTTATAGAGAACTTAGAACAAAACCTGGTCAATTATACCGAAAAAGTAATGTTATTAGAACCATTAGAGAGTTAGGACAACTTGGTTTCTTTGATGCTCAACAATTAACACCAAACATGAAAAACTTCAATACTCAGGATGGAACTGTAGATATTGAGTATCAAGTTGTAGAACGCGGATCTAGCCAGATAGAACTACAAGGTGGTTATGGTGGTGGTGGTTTTATTGGTACACTAGGTTTATCATTTAACAACTTTGCCATTAAAGACATTTTTAACAAAGAAGCCTATAAGCCTATACCGTCTGGTGATGGACAAAGCTTAGCTCTAAGATTGCAAGCATCACAATTTTTCCAAACGTATAGTTTCTCATTTTCAGAACCTTGGTTAGGAGGTAAACGTCCAATACAATTATCAACGTCTTTATCTCATACAAGA
The DNA here is from genome assembly GCA_002162685.1 of Flavobacteriales bacterium 33_180_T64. Classification (GTDB taxonomy): domain Bacteria; phylum Bacteroidota; class Bacteroidia; order Flavobacteriales; family Flavobacteriaceae; genus Psychroserpens. Next base: position 11,347 of record MAAQ01000016.1, on the reverse strand, counting down.
CAGTTTTTATTTGATCCTATAACTAGAAAAGCTGATAAAGGCAGACGATTTAACATTACAGGTCTTACAGTAGGAATCTCAAAACGTTTAAAAGAGCCGGACGATTACTTTAGGTTATCTCAATCTGTAAGTTTTCAACATTATAACTTAAAAAACTATAATACTGGTTTATTTACATTTGGTAATGGTTATTCAAACAACTTGTCTTATACAGTTGGTTTAACGAGAAACAACCTTTATACCGATCCTATTTACCCAATGGGTGGTTCTAGTTTCTCTATTAGCGCAAAATTTTCTTTACCATACTCATTGTTTAATGATGTAGACTATACTGCTCTCAAAGATGAACGTGACTCACTTGATTCTTCAGATGCTGATGATCTTGCAAGAATAGGAGAAATTGACCAAGAACGTTTTAACTGGTTAGAATTTTATAAAGTTAAATTTAAAGGGGATTGGTATACACGAGTCTATGATAAACTTGTTTTTAAATCTGGTGTTGAATTTGGTTTTCTTGGGGCTTATAACCAAGATAGAGGTGTAATTCCATTTGAGCGTTTCTTTTTAGGAGGAGATGGCTTAGGGAACTTTTCATTAGATGGACGTGAAGTGATTCAGCTTCGTGGTTATCCAAACCAATCTTTATCTTCACAAGACGGTGGATCTATATACAATAAATTCTCACTTGAGTTACGTTACCCGATTACTCTAGGCGCACAGGCTAAAATTTACGCTTTGACATTTTTAGAAGCAGGAGCATCATTTGATAATTTTAGAGATTACAACCCATTTAATCTCAACCGTTCGGCTGGAGCAGGTATTAGAATATTTATGCCTGCATTTGGTTTATTAGGTATTGACTTTGGCTATGGTTTTGACGCTCTTCCTGGTCAAACTGTTAAGAATGGATTGGAAACTCACTTTATTATTGGACAGCAATTTTAATTTTGGCACGATATTTTCTATTAACAATATGACGATTTAATGTGTGTGTTAAAATTTTTCAGAATATATTTCGTTAATTTGAAAACTAAACACAATGACAGAATCGTAATTTAGTCTGTCATTTTAAAGTTTATAATAGATATCATAAATAATAAAATAATACAGATGAAAAGTAAAGTTCTTTTTTTAGTGGTCATTATTAGTCTTATGAGCTTTGTTTCCAATGCACAGCGTGGTGTTAGAATAGGCTATATCGATACTGAATATATATTACAAAACGTTCCTGAATATCAAGAAGCCTCTTCACAGTTAGACAAAAAAATTCAACAGTGGAAAACAGAAATAGAAAAAAGGCTAACAGTTATAGATTCAAAAAAGAAACAATTAAATAGTGAAAGCGTGCTTTTAACTAAAGAATTGTATGAAGAACGTTTAGAAGATATTTCGTTTGAAGAAGCTGAAATACTTGATTACCAACAAAAGCGTTTTGGACCAAATGGTGATTTAATGGTACAAAAACAGCAATTAATTCAGCCTATTCAGGATCAAATTTTTGCAGCCGTTCAAGAAATTGCTAGTGGTAAAAAGTATGATTTCATTTTTGATAAATCTGCAGATGTAGTTATGTTATTCTCTGCTCAACGTTTTGATATTAGTGAATTAGTCATCAGAAGTATTACACGTTCTTCAAAACGAACACAAGCAAAATCAAGAGCTGAACGTAAAAAAGCAGAAAAAGAAAATGTTGTTCCTATTGTTAACAAAGAGCTAGACGAACGTCAAAAAGCAATTGACGATAAAAAAACAGCTAGAGAAGCTCAAATAGCAGAGCGTCAAGCAGCACAAATAAAAAGACGAGATTCTCTTAAAGCTGCTGCTGCTGAAAAACGTCAAAAAGTATTAGACGACAGAGCTAAAGCTAAAGCTAAAAGAGATAGTACTAATACTAAAACAAAATCTCCAGCTGAAAAGAACACTAAAAAAACAGATTCTACTAAAGCTAAATCTGCTACAGGAACAAAAACGCCTCAGCAAATAGCCGAAGAAAAGAAACAACAAAAAATAAAAGATCGCGAGGCTAGAAAAAAGGCTCTTGAAGAAAGAAAAAAGAAAATATTAGACGCTAGAAAAAAAGCAAAAGAAGAACGTGAAGCCAACGCTAAAGCAAAGGATTCTGTTCCAAATGATAACTAAAACAATAATTATAACACGTAACAAATTTTAAAATGAAACACTTGAAAACCCTATTATTCGCAGCGATACTATTTGTTGGTACTACTAGCCTTGCAACAGCACAAAGTAAAGTAGCACATATAAACACTACAGAGTTAGTTCAAGCTATGCCTGAAATGAAATTGGCTCAAGCTGAAATCGAAAAGTTATCTAAAACTTACGATGCTGACTATAAAACTATGGTGACAGAACTTCAAAATAAAGTAGCTCAGTACAGAGCTGAAGCAGAATCTAAAACTGAAGAGCAAAACACTAAACGTGCTCAAGAAGTACAACAAATGGAACAAAGTCTTCGTCAATACCAAGCACAAGCGCAAGACGATTTAAGCAAAAAAGAAGCTGCTTTATTAAAGCCAATTTTTGAAAAAGCTAAAGCTGCTATCGATAAAGTTGCAAAAACACAAGGGTTCCAATATGTATTAGACTCGACACAAGGTGGCGGTGTAATTGTAGCTGATGGAAAAGACCTTTTAGCTGACGTAAAGAAAGAATTAGGATTCTAATAAGAATACTAAAATAAATTTTTAAAGAAGCCACTTTTAATAGGTGGCTTTTTTATTTTTGTATAATCATGAATACACAACCTATTGGCATATTTGATTCTGGAATTGGAGGCACGTCTATCTTTAAAGAGATTCATGCATTCTTACCACATGAAAACACAATCTATTTAGCCGATAGTAAAAATGCGCCTTACGGACAAAAAACAAAAGAGGAAATTATAGCGCTTAGTATCAAAAACACAGAGTTATTATTAGAAAAAAACTGCAAGCTTATCGTCGTAGCCTGTAATACTGCTACAACAAATGCAATTAAAATACTTAGAGACACTTACAATGTTCCTTTTATTGGTATTGAACCAGCCATTAAACCTGCTGCACTAAACACTAAAACAAAGACTATTGGGATTCTTGCTACAAAAGGCACATTGAGTAGTGAGTTATTTCATAATACAACAGATGTATATACCAATAGTATTAAAATTTTAGAACAGGTTGGAGAAGGCATTGTTCTGTTAATTGAAGCTGGGAAAGCTAATAGCGTTGAAATGAAAGCTTTGCTAGAAACTTACATAAAACCTATGATTATAGCAGATATAGACTATTTAGTGCTAGGGTGTACACATTACCCTTATATAATTCCAACGCTCTTAGAGTTACTACCTAAACATGTTAAAATTATAGATTCAGGATTAGCTGTTGCAAAACAAACTAAATCTATTTTAGAACAGTATGAATTACTAAATTCTAGCGCTAGAATACCAGAAAACATCTTTTATTCGAATAGTAATGTTGCGGTTTTAGAATCTGTACTTGAAGGGAAATTTAAAGTAAGCCATCTAGGCTTTTAATCTGTCTGAATATATATAGTACGCTATTTAAACCAGCTTGAATAATTTACATAGTTATCAGCAATACGATTAATCTCTCCTGAAATTAATTCTTCACTAATATCTTTCACTTTTTTTGCCGGAACTCCTGCGTAAATGCTTCCAGATGCTACAATGGTATTTTTAGTTACTACTGCTCCAGCTGCTATAATACTATTACTTTCAATAATACAATCATCCATAACAATACTTCCCATACCAATTAATACATTATCATGAATGGTACAACCATGAACTATTGCATTATGACCTATAGATACATTATCTCCAATAATTGTAGGTGATTTTTGATAAGTAGCATGAATAACTGCACCATCTTGAACGTTGACCTTATCTCCCATTTTTATAAAATGAACATCACCTCTTATAACAACATTAAACCAAACACTACAGTTATTACCCATAGCAACGTCGCCAACTATAGTAGCATTTTCGGCGATGTAACAATCGTTTGGAATTTGTGGATGCTTTCCCTTTACTGGCTTTATAATTGGCATAAGTTAGTGGTTAGTGGTTAGTGGTTAGTGGTTAGTGGTTAGTGGTTAGTGGTTAGTGGTTAGTGGTTAGTGGTTAGTGGTTAGTGTAGGTAGTAAAATACTCGAAATTATTTAAAATAGGATAATAAATCAGACTTCTTAGATGCAGAGACCATAACTTCTTTCCCATTGCTCAATACCACACTTCCTCCTTTTCCTTTAATATATTTTTTCACCTCATTGACATTCACCAAATAACTTTTATGAACTCTAGCAAAACCACCATTACTCAATGCCTCTTCAAAATATTTTAAGGTCTTACTCACTAGTTTCTTTTTATTGGTATTGAGATAAATCTCGGTGTAATTATCATCTGCTTTACAGTACAAAATATCTGCCGTTTCTAACACTTCAAATCCGTCTTGTTGTGGAATGGTAATTTTACCATGAACACTATTTGTCTTTGGCACCAAAACCTGATCTTGCAACGCATCTTCTTTTGTTTTAATTTCGGTGACATAATCTACCGCTTTAATCAATTCATCAATAGAAATAGGTTTCATTAAGTAATAAGACGCGTGTGCGTTTAAAGCATCAATAGCATAGTGATTATATGCCGTAACAAAAACAGTTTCAAAATCAATATCACCAACCTTATCTAATAAATCAAAGGCATTACCATAAGGCATTTCAACATCGAGAAACACCAAATCTAATTCGGTATTCCGAATTAAAACTAAAGCCTCTTCTACATTAGCTGCTTCACCCAAAATTTCCACATTAGGACAATATTTATTAAGATAGTTTTTAAGAATATTTCTACTCGTTTCTTCGTCTTCTACAATTATGGATTTTAATTTCATCTAGTCTTTTTTAAGTGTTACAATAACTTTTGTTCCAGCATCTTCAGCATCTTGGTAATCGTCAATAAAAACATCAACTTTATCTTTATACATCGCATTCAAAATCGCAACACGTTTTTTAATATTACCCATCCCTTTTGATTTTTGTTTTTTCTGGTTCTCCGTTTTTAAATCTTTTGAGCGTTCTCTACCAATACCATCATCTGCAATAGTGATTGTCATTTCGGTATTACTTTTTTTAGAAATTGTGATTTGTAAATGTCCTTTTTCGGTTTTATAACGTAATCCATGCCAAACCGCATTTTCAATATAAGGTTGCAATAACATTGGTGGGATTTGATACTCTGTAACAGTTAGATCTTCATCAACAGTAATCGTGTAATCAAACTTATCTTGAAATCTAAAATGTTCTAGTTTAGTATATAAATCTAAAAGTTCAATTTCCTTTTGTAAGGGAATAAAATCCTCTTCGCTATTTTCTAAAACGGCTCTCATAAGGTGTGAGAAGTCTGACAAATATTTATTAGCAGTACGCTCATCGTTACTTGCAATAAAACTATTTACAGAGTTTAATGCGTTAAAAATAAAGTGAGGATTCATTTGACTTCGCAACGATTTTAAGGCTAACAAATTATTTGCTAACCGCTGTTGTTTAATATATTTAAACATAAAAAAACCAATAATTAACAGCAAAATCAAACCAGCGACTAATGAATAAATAGCCAACTGTTGATTTTTGTCGCGTTCTTTTGCTAAGCTCGTATTAAGTTCTCGATCACTTTCTAAACTTGAGATACGATTTTGCTTTTCAATAATATTACGTCTAAATCGATCGGCTTGTGAGAGTTCTTGTTCACGTTTAACATACAACTCATCCACTACATTTTTATACTCCTCAAATTTCTCTTTTGCTTTTTCATAATCTCCTGCATCTACATATACATCTGATAATTTCCTTGTGGCATCTTTTTTTACCACCAAATCCTCATTAGCATCAGCTTCTTTAATACTTTTCTCTAAATAAGGTATGGCGTTTGCATAGTCTTTTTGTAAAAAATAAGCATTACCTATTTTATAATTTTGTTTCTGAAGTGTTAAGGCACTTTCATTTTCTATAATAGAATCTCTTTGTACATCCTTAACATCTTCTACTATTTCTTTTCTTAGTTGTATTTCTTCTGAATAGTTTCGATTTTTATTTTGAAAATCGGCAACCGTCACTTTTTCTTGTAAGGCTCGTTTCTTTGTTTCCTTTTCTGCTAGATTTAGTGAATTATCAAAAAACCCTTTTGCTTTATCTATACGTCCATTACTATTATAAGCTTGCGCTATTTTAGAGTTAAGATCTACAATTTTAGGTTTTATGAGATGTGCATTTGCAACTTCAAGTCCGTTTTTATAAGCATTAATAGAACTCTCATAATTTTTAATACTAAAATACGTATCTCCAAGTCCTTCATATAAAATAACCAACTGATAATTAATAAGTTCCTTTTTATCAATACTAGTATATGTTTCTATGCTTTCCTGGTAATTTTTATTAAGCTCATAAGCTTTTCCTAGTCCTATTTTAGCTTTATTAGTTTCTATATTTTGAAGACTCACTCTATAATTTGTAACAGCCAAATCATATTGTTTCCAAAACATATAGACTTCTGCTAAAACTAAATAGGCTTCAGAGTTTTGTCTTTGAGAACTACTTTGAGATAAGGCTTCTCCAACAAATTCAATACTTTTTTCAACATTAAACTTTTTATACTTTGCAACAGAGTCTATCAAAGAATTAAACACTTTAATGTCTTTCTTAAAATCAGTATCCGTTTTTAGCTTGCTTATGGCTGGTTCAACTTCAACAGTAATTCTATCATTATTTTCAATAGTATAATAAATGGTTTCAAAGTCTTTATGCCTTATAACTAATTCATCACCTATTCTAGCTTGAATTAAAAATGAACCATTATTATCTGTTCTTGTGTAAGCACCTCCATTAATTTCTATATTAACTTTCGAAATAGGTTTATACGTATCACTTTCTTTTACAGATCCTCTAATTGTAAATAATGGATTCTTAACCGTTTTAAAGGTGTTGTCATTTTCTTGTGCTGTTAGTGTTCCGAAGGAAAAAAACAATACTAAAAATAAACCGTATGTAACTAATTGCTTCATTATTTTAATTGAATGGAATAAACTTACATACTTTAATTGATTAAATAAAATTGGAAAACACGCTTACTCCCAAAAAATAGAACGAAAAGATATGTTCACTCATTTAGTAATCGTTCTCACTCAACCAACTAATACGTTCACTCATTTCTGTTTTTTATTAAAAAAAGATGATTCTAGATTTACAGTATTAATCAAAAATCGAAAACATAATGAAGAACTACGCACTTAGCATTTTATTAATTCTGTTGTGCATTTTAACAACAAATGCACAACACAAAGGTAATTACGATCAACTCTCAAGGCAGAACATTTTACATTCGGGAAATGCCACGATCTATAACCCTACAGTACAACAACAAATTAATAAGATACTCAATCCAAGTACAACAGTTTTTATTGATGTTAAAGCCTTACAGAATGTTAAAGCAACAACTTATACTGCAATTTTTAATGTGTCGCAAATTGGTCCTACAGCTGATAGTACAAACTTGCTTATAAACCAACGTATCAGTAAAATTAAAAACCAGTTAAAGACCATAGGGATTACCGAAGATGACTTTGCAATTGACGTCATTTCATTTGTACCTAATTATGAAATAGAAATCCAAAAAAAGTTGTTTAGTAAAACCTACACCGAAATTCCGAATGGATTTGAGCTCCAACAAAATTTACACATTCAATTTACGAAAACAAGTCAGTTTGAAACCGTTTTAACGGCTTGTGCTAAAAGTGAAATCTACAATTTAGTTAAGGTAGATTACTACATCGAAGACATGGCAGAAATTTATAAAAACCTTCAAGCAAAACTTTTAAAACTAATTGAAGAAAAAAAAGTATACTATAAAACTCTAGGCTTTGATTTAGTAAACTACAATGTCGCAATAGCAGACGATCAATATTGCTATTTTCCAAAAGACTTTTATCAAAGTTATCAAGCATTTAATAGTGTATCCTTTGAAGCTATTAAAAAGCGAAAAGGTATTACTACTGTAAAAAAACAAACTTCATATTACTACCAACCTTTATCTTATGAAAATTATGATGTGGTGATTAACCCATCCATTCTAGAACCTGTAGTTCAAATAGGAATGAATATTAGACTTCAATATACTCCTAAACCTAAAGAAGTAAAATCAAAACCAGTAGTGAAAACTGAAATTAAACATAAATATTATGTGGTATCTCCTAACGGAACATTAGATATTAAAGCATTACAAACAAATTAATAACACTATGAAAACAACAATTTTATTTGCATTTATATCAATTTTAATGTGCTCAACATCTAAAAGCGCATTACCTGAATATTCTAAAGCAAAAGTAAGTTATTCCGATTTCGAAGCATTAGTAAAAACTGTAAAATCACATAGAGCAGATAGACTAATTGATTGTCATCAGTTTTTAGAAAAAAGTAAAATGGATAATGTTATCATTTTAGATACACGCTCTAAAAATAGGTATGATAGAAAACATATTAAAGGTGCTATGCATTTAAATTTTTCAGACTTTACTCAGGATAATCTAGCAGAGATTATTCCAGATAAAAACACAACTATTTTAATCTATTGCAATAATAATTTTGATGGTGATGAAATTAATTTTGCTAGTAAAATTGCATTACCTAAACCTTCCGAAGAGAAAAAAAAGAAAACACTCTCGTTAGCACTTAACATTCCAACATATATCAATTTGTATGGTTATGGCTATAGAAATGTATACGAATTATCTGAACTCATATCCATATTTGATCAGAGAGTAATTTATGAAGGAACGACTATACAACAATTGGACAACTAATAAAAAATAAAACACATGAAAACAATAATTAAAACACTCGTAGTCTCGTTATGCATGATTAGCTTTTTATCATGCAACGCCAAAGAGAAAAAAGAAATCGAACAATTAGCTTTGGTTGAAACAAAAGCACATAAGCCAAACAATCAATTCATTAAAGTTGCATTGTTATTAGATACTAGCAATAGTATGGATGGGCTTATAGATCAAGCAAAAGCACAACTTTGGGACATTGTAAACGAATTATCTTATGCTAAATGTGGCGACGAAAAACCTAACTTACAAATAGCTTTGTATGAGTATGGAAATGACAACCTCAATAGCGATGAAGGATTTATTAGACAAGTTTTAGCTTTTAGCGATGATCTAGACGAAATCTCAAAACAGTTATTTTCACTCACTACAAATGGTGGAAATGAATATTGCGGACAGGTCATTCAAACGGCATTAAAGCAATTAAAATGGGGAGAAAATAACGATGATTTAAAACTTATTTTTATAGCAGGAAACGAACCGTTTTCTCAAGGAAAAATAAGCTATCAAGATGCTACTAAACAAGCCCATAAAAACGATGTGAGTGTCAACACTATCTTTTGTGGTGATTATAATCAAGGTATCGCAACCTATTGGAAGGATGGAGCCGATTTATCTCATGGTGACTATATGGCAATTAATCACAATCATGAAACAACTTATGTTGCAACACCTTACGATGACAAAATACTCCAACTAAATATAAAACTAAATAAAACTTATGTCGCTTATGGTTATGCAGGTAAAACTAAAATAGCTCTTCAGGCTGAGCAAGACACCAATGCTATGGGATATAGTCAAGCCAATGCTGTAAGTAGAACTGTTAGTAAAAGCTCTCACTTATATAAAAACTCAACTTGGGATTTAGTAGATGCAGATAAAGAAAAAGATTTCAAATTCGAAAATTTAAAGAAAGATGACCTTCCAAAAGAACTCAAAGACAAAAGTACTGCTGAAATAAAAACATATGTCAACAATAAACGTATAGAACGTGATACTATTCAAAAGGAAATTCAAGAGTTAAATGAGAAACGAAGACATTATATTAAATCACAACAAACATTAGAAAGCAACGGTTTAGAGAACGCTATGATACATGCCATTAAAACGCAAGCAAAAGAAAAGAAATATACATGGTAATTAGATGTTGGGCGTTCCCCTCTTTAAATTTCAACTAATTTAAAGCGCGTCGTGCTCTCGGTAGTCGCTTCCAAACGAAACCGTTTGGAGAGCTTCAACAAAACCTCCATCACTAACACAAAAAGGTCTCGATAATATCGAGACCTTTTTGTTATATCCTATTAAATGTTTGTTCTAGTTAATCGCAGGACAGTTACATTCAAACTTTTCTCTTCTACAATTAAAGTTATACCCTAATGTAATTTGATGAAATCCCCCATTATTAAATACAACAGAATTTGCTTGATAAGAATAGGTATAAGCAAAAACAAAATCGTTATAATCTACTCCTACAAAAGGCGTGAAATATTGCAATTTTTGACTGCTAACTCCAGAACCATCTAAAAACTCAGCACCATCTAAACTTCTTCGGTACGAAATCCCTCCCCAAAGCTTTCCAAAGTCCATGTCTTTATAAGCTTTAGCATTAATATCAATTGAAGCTTCTTCAGTAGCATCTCTATATAGAAACATTATAGAAGGCTCAAAACTCCAATCACTATTAAACTTACTAAAAGTATTTCCCGCAGAGAACAAGAAAGTTCTTAAGTTCTCATAACTTAACCCTTGTTCATTAAAGTTAATCCCATCATTACTCAATACATTTTTAACTGTTGCATGCGCATAGAAATCTATCAAGTGATAAGAAAATCCAAAATCAACATTAAAATTAGTTGCGCTTTGTTCAACACCAGCTATAATTGGATCAAATCCGTCAGCTAAAAATTCGCTTTCATCTAATTTATACTGGATAAGTCCAGCACTTAAACCAAACGATAACATATTTAAATCAATCTCATTACGTGAAAACATTAAATGGTGCGCATAAGTAAAATAGGCTCCTGTTTGAGAATGATAACCATTTTTATCATTGTAAAAAATAGCACCTACTGCAGATGGAGAATCTCCAATTCTACCATTTACACTTAAGGTTTGTAAGCTTGGTGCTTCATCTTGATCAAACCACTGTGCACGAGCAGTTAATCTCACTTTAGCACAGTTTGCTACACCAGCCATAGATGGGTGGATAAGGTAATAATTATCAGTTAAATAATCGGAATAAATGGGTAATCCTTCTTGAGCTGTTCCAATTAATGAGAACAGTGCTAAACTTGCTATTATACAATACTTTTTTAAATTCATATCGATTTTTATCTTTTCAGGGTAAAATGGGCTTTAAATTCTTTACGGTCACCTGTATTAGGTTCATTATACTCAACTACAAACCAATAGTCACTTGTTGGCATTGGATTCCCATTATAGGTCCC
>MAAQ01000012.1 GCA_002162685.1 Flavobacteriales bacterium 33_180_T64 | reverse complement strand
GCCCATTTGCGCCGATGGTACTGCATTCGTGGGAGAGTAGGTCGTCGCCTTTTTTAGAAACTCCATAACATTTATTTGTTATGGAGTTTTTTTGTTTTTAATCTTCTTATAAAACAGCTTCATTTCATATCTTAGTTCTCTTTTGCAACTTTAATAAATGAAAATAAATAAAGAATTACATCTAGCTTGGGATTTTGTAAATAATACAAATAGAAATTTATTTTTGACTGGTAAAGCAGGAACTGGTAAAACTACTTTTTTGCATAAATTGAAATTAGATTCTTTAAAGCGAATGGTTATTGTTGCGCCTACAGGTGTTGCTGCCATTAATGCTAAAGGCGTTACGATACATTCCTTTTTTCAAATGCCTTTTGGTCCTATTTTACCTAATAATAAGTTAGATAGTACATTTAGCTTTAATAGAAAATTTAGTAAAATTAAAATTAATATTATTAAATCATTAGACTTATTAGTAATTGATGAGATTAGTATGGTTCGTGCAGATTTGCTAGATGCAATTGACAGAACTTTAAGACGGTTTAGGGATAAGAATAAAGTTTTTGGAGGTGTTCAGCTATTGATGATTGGAGATTTACAACAGTTATCACCAGTTATAAAAGAAAATGATTGGTCTTTGCTTAAGCCTTTTTACAAAAATATTTTTTTCTTTAATAGCCATGCTTATAATATGTGTCAACCTATTATTATAGAATTAGATCATATTTATAGACAAGATAATCCTAAGTTTATTGAAATTTTAAATGAGATTAGAACAAATAGATTGTCAGAATCTTCAGCCAATGAATTGAATAAAAGGTATGAATCTGATTTTTCTCCAAAAGATAGTGAAGGCTATATTTCTTTAACGACTCACAATAAGAAAGCCGAACAAGTTAATGTGTCAGAATTAAGTTTGTTGTCTACTAAGTCTAAAACGTATACAGCAAAAATTGATGGTAAGTTCCCTGAATTCTCTTATCCAAACAAAGAAATACTAGTTTTAAAGGTTGGAGCTCAAGTGATGTTCGTTAAAAACGATAGTAGTGAAGAGAAACGCTATTTCAATGGGAAAATTGGTAAGGTCATATTGTTAGATAATGATGAAGTAATTGTAAAATGCCCAGATGATGATTTTAATATAGTAGCAACACCTGAGGTTTGGGAAAACATAAATTATACTGTTGATACTGAGACGAAAGCTATAAAAGAGAATAAAATAGGATCATATACTCAAATACCTTTACGATTAGCATGGTCAATTACGATACATAAAAGTCAAGGCTTAACATTTGAAAAAGCTATTATTGATGCCGAAGGTGCTTTTGCTCATGGTCAGACATATGTTGCTTTAAGTAGGTGTAAATCATTAGAAGGTTTAGTACTTAAAAGTAAGATAAACTCAAATCAAATTATTACTGATGATAGTATCTTGTCGTTTACCAAATCAGCAGAAGAAAACCAACCTGATGAAAATGATTTAATTAAATCTAAGTACGAATTTCAATTAAATCTTATTTCTGAAATTTTTAATTTTTATGACTTATTGAACCCTATTAGAAGAATTCTTGATGTTTATTATAAGAATAGAGGAATTATAGAGGGCAACTTTGAGGTCCCTTTAAATGAAATAAAAACAGCAGTTACATCTTTATTAAAGGTGAGTAATTCATTCAAATCACAATTACTTGAATTATCTATGAGTAATATAGAGCCTCAGAAAAATGGAATTGTTCAAGATCGGTTTAAAAAAGCTATAATTTACTTTGAGAAAGAAACCAAAACTAAAATTTTTAATGTGTTTAAAACTATAGGTTTTACTACTGATAATAAAACCATTGAAAATGATATTAATAAGCCCTTAGATATTTTGGAAGGAATATTAACTACTAAAATTTTATATTTTGAAGATCTTACGGATGGTTTTGATTTTAAAAAATTCCTTGAATTACGAGCGAAATCAGTGTTTTTATCAAAAAACAAACCCAAAAAACTAAGAAAAACAGTAGTCGATGGAACTACCAATATTGAACTTTTTGAATTACTTCGTGAATTAAGAAATACAATTGCACAACAAGAAGATTTAATACATTATCAAATTTTCACTCAAAAAGCATTGTACGAAATGTGTGAAATATTACCAACAAATAAAGCTGAATTAAAGGCAATTAGCGGTATGGGGAAAGTACGTGTCGAAAAATATGGAAATGAAATTCTAAAGGTTATTCTAAACTATTGTGATGAAAATGATATAGAGACTTCAAAAGAGTTAGAGATTTTTGAAAAACCAAAAAGGAAAAAGGGCGATACAAAAAAAGAGTCCTTGACTTTATTTAAATTAGGAAAGTCAATCGATGAAATTGCTAATGAACGGGAACTAAATATAAATACAATTACAGGACATTTAGCCTCATTTATAGTTTCTGGTGAAGTGAAAATTACAGATTTAATTTCAAAAGAACATTATAAAGAATTAAAAGAGATTATTCCAAAAAGTAAGTTTGATAATTTATCAGATTTAAAGCACCAGGTAGATGAAAAGTATACTTATGCTGAGTTACGTCTTGTTTTAGATGATATAAATAATTAAAAGGTTCTAGAAATTATCTTCTAAAACCTTTTAATTTATAGATGGATACTGTTTATCTTACGATAAGTTTTTTTGTTATTTTCTTATCCTCTGTTAGTATTGAAACTAGATATAATCCCGATTTTAAAGATCTAACATTGATGGTGTTATTTTCAGATAAATTAAGTAGAATTTGTTTACCTAAGCTATCATATATTTCAATTTCTATGTTTGTGATATCAAAGGGAATTCTAATTTGAACAATATCTGTTGCTGGATTAGGGTAAAGAGAGATATTATCAATATTGAGTTCTATCTCTTCTATTGAAAGTGTGTTAAATGAAAAACTTTCTTGGCCCACTGCTATTCCTAAGAAATAATCCTGAGTACTAGTTGTATCTATATTTGAATTGTAAAAACTATCTAAAACGCCACTTGCTCCAGTAGCAATAGCATCACTATTAAGTAAAAAGGACATCTCATCACTTATAGGCATGTTGCTTACATCAAAATCTATTAAATCTATTTGATCTCCTGAATTATGGGACAATAGACTCTGACCAGGAGGAACATTAAACAAGAATACATCTTTAGTGCCATCTCCTAAACCTAGTCCATTTAAAAATGTAGCATCAAATTGTTGTACAGTCCATGTTCTACCTACTAATAGACTATTTTGATTTATAATATCTGCCATACCAGTAGGTAATACAAGTGCAAAACCAATATCGGATACATCTGTATTCCCCGATGATGTGAAATCTGGAATAGCTACTACTTTGAAATTATAACCTGTATTATGAATTAATCCAAATTGATACCCTTGAGCGTGAATAGATATACTTAAAAGGAGTAGGTATGCTAATATGTAATATTTCTTCATGTTATATATATTTAAAATTAATTTTCTGGTGGAACTGTACTTTGAATTGTAAATGTTGGTGAACCAAACCCATTTGAGGGATGGATGAATATATTATCTTTAATAAAGTTACTATCGTTTCCAGAACCAGAAAATTTCGCTAATCCATCAAGATTTATATCTTGAAGTAAGTATCCTGATGAAGGAAACGTCACAGAATTAAACCCGTTTAAAGGATCTCCTAATACAAGATCTTTTATAGAATTACTATCATTAAACGATCCTGAAAATTTTATCTGCCCAGAATTATTCGCATCTCCAGCCCAAAGTGCCATACTACCAGAGGCTAACTGTATTTGTGCATTAGAGCTAAAAGTTGGAAAATTACTATCGATAAAGTCAATTGTTGTTGGAGTCACAGATAGAGTTATTGGATTTTGTGTCATGACACCTAAATGGTTTCTGTGGTTAGCTACTAAGTAATAATCACCTAGTACAACTTCAGCAGAAAGATTAGAAATCCCATCTATAGCTACGACATCTCCATCTCGTTGTAACAATGCAGACATACTTTTAATAATAGTTGTGTTATCTGTAGCGTCTCTAAGTTCAATCCAAATCCAATCTACAATATCATCTGTATTAATCCCCAAACCAGTAACACCTCCTTGATTAAATACACTACTATTTATAGTAACTCCATCAGGATAAGGGCTTATTACTGGTAACATGCTATTTGCTCTTAAATTTTCATTCATAAGGCCAACAGTTTGTTGAGTCAACATTGGACCTTGCAATAACACTTTAATATTAAATTTAACTTGATAGTTAAGATGATTCTTAGGCGCATAACGCATAGAAAACCCATCTCCATTTCCTCCTGAATAAAGGTTTGTTAAAGATTGTCCGCTAAGTAATTTTCCGTAATCTAATAACACAGCAAACCCATCGCCATTTCCTCCTGAATATAAATTTGTAATGCTAGTACCATTTAGTAATCCGCCATAAATACTGCTAATAGCAAACCCGTCTCCATTAACACTAGTATACATTGTAGATAAATCTTGGCCTCCTAAGCCTAAACTTGGTTTGGTACTTACATCAAACCCGTCTCCGTTACTTCCATTGTATAATGCCGTTGCAATTTCTCCTGCTAAAGTATTTGAAACACTTAAAGTATTTGAAAATCCATCACCATTTCCGCCATTATAAAAAGTTATTTCTGATCCTGAGAATAAAATTGATGTTTTTTCTTCTACAGAAAACCCATCGCCAATACCTCCATTAAAAACAAACGAAGTTCCGCTTAATGTCAGATTAGAACTATACAGAATAGAAAACCCATCACCATTACCTCCTTTGTATTGTGCCATAGCACATACAGAAGTTAGTAACATATATAATACAATTCCTTTTTTCATTTTATACTTTTAATAAAATGATTATTGTGCAGTTCTCGCTCCTCTAAGGCCTAAACGACTATTTCCAGTTGCAATATCTGTTGCTGCATCAAAACGATCTGAAATTCTTAAAAAATTTTCAGAATTTAGCCAGCTTCCACCTCTAAATCCATATCCATTTCCTGTAGTTGAGTTTGGCCATAAAGACGCTGTTCCTGATCCAGAATAACTAATAACACCATTACCGTGGTTCCCTGTAAAAGAACGTCCCACTGGATTTCCAACAGACACGCATCTTTCATATAAATTTCCACTAAGTTCCATCACGCCATAATAACTTCCTCCAGTTTCTTCTCTACTTTTATTAATAGCACTAGCAGCAAATATTCCACATCTTAAAGGGCCATTGATAGAGGCATCTGTCGTTAAATAACTTGCATTTCCTGTTAGCGGATCCAGATTATTAATTATTTCATTTGTTTGCCCTGAGAATGACAATGTATAGTCACTGGTTGCAATATTATCATTACCCCATGCAAATTCGCCTTGATGCACAGCAATTGGTCCTCGAGAAGCTTTTTCAAACTCAAGCTCAGTCATTGGACGTAATGCAGACCAATCTAAATACGAATTCATATCGGCGGGACTTATATAACTTACTGCTCTATCTGGTGCCGTTGTTGTAGCATTGTTTGAACCTCCTGTCCAAGAAATAGTATTTCTACTTACTGCATTGTCAGAATTCTTGTGCGTTGCATCGGTTAGATCTCTATTGACTTTTTGAACTTCAGTGAGAAGATTAAAGTAGGCAACCCATTGTGCTTCAGAGACTTCATATTTCATAATGTAAAACGCATCAAATCCTTTTTTAAATGCAGCAGGAACAGGCCCTAAATGATCACCTCCTCCTCCATTATCTGAGGTGTAATATAAATTTGTAGTTCCAGAATTAGTAACAGTGATTTCAGCTTCGGAGGTTACAAAAAACTCAAAATTAGAGCTTGACCCTCTGTGAAACTTGTTTTGTTCATCTCCAGATTTTCCTCCCACAGAAAAAGTACCTTGAGGAATATTTACCATTTCTATAGCAAATACCTGTACATCTATAACAGCATCATCGGGTATAGATCCTATGTCCCATCGTAATCTCATATCTTGAAAAGTATTTGTTCCACTACCTTCAACATCTCTATAAACAAATGCACCATAAGTATCGGCAGAAACATCTACGATACTTCCCGCTGCTGCAACATTGTCAACTTGACTTAAGCTACAGTGCCTCCAAGTTCCTCCATCATATCTATACTTAATGAATACCCAAGCAGCATCCCAATTGGATGGACCCGAACTTAATCGCCAAGAATTCTCCCATGATAGATCAAATTCTACCTGTACCCAATTGTTGACAGAATCAAAATTTTCTAAAGAAATATTGCTCACATTTATGTTATTGGCGGTAGAGAACCAAAATGATAAAAGCGTGAATAAAAGCGTAATTTTTGTTTTCATAATTCTATGATGTTGATTGTTAGATTTTGAAAAATAAAAAATTACTTAGGTCTGATATGGTGATTTTGTATAGTTGGGAGGAAATCTTGTGTATTTGGTAAATAAAATGAAACGCGTAAATGAAATAGAAGTTATTATTATGAATTTGTACTAATTAGATCATATCCTATAAAAAATAAATCCATCATGAGATATAACATGATGGATTTTTATATTGAAATAACCTGATTTAGATCAGATTATTTTGGAGTTATTAATTTTAGCAGTTATATCTAACCACGAATAATACCTCTTGAAATTACAATTTTTTGAATTTCAGAAGTCCCTTCATAAATTTGAGTGATTTTCGCATCACGCATTAAACGCTCTACATGGTATTCTTTTACAAAACCATTTCCTCCATGTATTTGTACTGCTTCAACCGTATGTTCCATTGCTACTTTAGAGGCATATAATTTAGCCATTGCACTAGACATATCATAATTGTTACCTTGGTCTTTATCCCAAGCAGCTCTCATTACGAGCATACGAGCAGCTTCTATTTCAGTATGCATATCTGCTAATTTAAAAGCGATAGCTTGATGGTTGCATATTTCAGTTCCAAAAGCTTTACGTTCTTTAGAATATTTTAAAGCTAATTCGTAAGCTCCAGCAGCAATACCTAAGGCTTGCGAAGCAATACCAATTCGACCACCAGACAATGTTTTCATAGCAAATTTAAATCCAAATCCGTCTTCACCAATTCTATTCTCTTTAGGGACTTTAACATCGTTAAATTGTAAGGTATGTGTATCACTACCTCTAATACCTAATTTATCTTCTTTTGGTCCAATATCAAAACCTTCCATGCCTTTTTCAATAATAAAAGCATTAATTCCTTTGTGACCTTTTTCTCTGTCTGTTTGAGCAATTACTATGTATACATCACTACGTCCACCATTTGTAATCCAGTTTTTTGTACCATTAATAAGGTAATGATCACCTTTGTCAATAGCAGTTGTAGCTTGCGAAGTAGCATCACTACCAGCTTCTGGTTCACTTAAACAAAAAGCACCAATTGATTCTCCTGTTGCTAGTTTTGTTAAGTATTTCTGTTTTTGCGCTTCATTACCATAGGCTTCAAGCCCATAACATACTAAGGAATTGTTTACCGAAACCATCACAGAAGCCGAAGCATCAATTTTAGAAAGTTCTTCCATAATTAATACATACGAAATAGCATCCATTCCACTTCCGCCATATTTTGGATTAACCATAATACCCATAAATCCAAGATCTCCCATTTTACGAACTATTTCGTTCGGAAAAGTTTGCGCATTGTCACGCTCTATAACTCCAGGAAGTAATTCGGTTTGTGCAAAATCGCGAGCCGCATCGCGAATCATAATATGTTCTTCGGTTAAACTAAAATCCATAGTAATTAATAATTATTAATTTGATAAAAATGAGGTCAAAGATAACTCTTTAATAGTGAATTTTCAATAAGGATTGTTATTTTTACTCAATATGATAAAATCTAAGTACAATGTAATTGGTGTGATGTCTGGTACATCTCTAGACGGAATTGATTTAGCACATATAACTTTTGAGTTAAATGAACATTGGACTTTTGAAATTCATAGTGCAGAAACCGTATCATATAGTGACTATTGGAAAGAGAAATTATCTACTTTAGTTAATTTTGATTTAGAAGAATTAAAGCAAATTGATGAGCACTACACTGTTTATTTGTCAGAAATTATAAATGATTTTCTTCGGAAATATCAACTTAAAAATAGCGATGTTATTTGTTCTCACGGACACACAGCATTGCACCAACCAGAGAATAATCTAACCTATCAAATTGGTAACCTGCCATCAATTGCACAATTAACAGAACATAAGGTTGTTTGCGATTTCAGAACTCAAGATGTTAAATTTGGTGGTCAAGGTGCACCATTAGTGCCTATTGGAGATCGTTTGTTATTTTCAGAATATAACTATTGTATTAATTTAGGGGGTTTTGCTAATATTTCTTCTGAAATTGAAAATGAAAGGATCGCATATGATATTTGTCCTGTAAATATTGTAATGAATCGCTATGCAAATAACCTCGGTTTTGATTTTGATGACAATGGAAACATAGCAAAAAAAGGACAATTAAATTTTAAAACCTTAGAAATTCTTAACGCTTTAAAATTTTATAATAAAACACCTCCAAAATCTTTAGGATTAGAATGGGTGAAGCAAAAAATAATTCCAATTTTAAAACATTCAGGTCTTTCAAATGAAGATGTTTTGAGAACTTTTATTGAGCATATTGCTATTCAGGTTGCAAATCATATCAAACCCAATTCAAAAGTTTTATTTACTGGAGGTGGCGCATATAATAGTTTTTTATTAGACCGTATTAAAAGCCATAAAGAATTTGATTTAATAGTCCCTTCAAAAAAGCTCATAGAATTTAAAGAAGCCTTGATTTTCGGACTCTTAGGAGTTTTAAAGTTACGAGGTGAGAACAATTGTTTGGCAAGTGTTACAGGTGCAAAAAACAACCATTCTTCAGGAGAATTATATATTCCATAAAATTATTGCAAAATTAATATATAGCGATTTTTTGTTTTTTATATTTGTTAAAACTAATTAATTTAATATTTGACAAATGAATCAGCTTTAGCTACTCTTTAATAATATCGAAAGAATTTTATTACCATGTTAATTAATGATTCAATATTTATAAATGAAAGAATTACTACAAAAGTACGAAGACAAAGCACCAGAAATAATTTTTAATTGGAAAGACCCAGAAACAGAAGCCGAAGGGTGGACTGTTATTAATTCGCTTCGCGGTGGAGCTGCAGGAGGAGGAACTAGAATGCGTAAAGGTCTTGACATGAATGAAGTTTTGTCGTTGGCAAAAACAATGGAAGTGAAATTTACAGTGTCTGGTCCAGCAATTGGAGGTGCTAAATCTGGGATTAACTTTGACCCTAAAGATCCAAGAAAGAAAGGTGTTTTAGAACGTTGGTATAATGCTGTTTCCCCTTTGTTAAAAAGCTATTATGGTACAGGAGGAGATCTCAATGTAGATGAAATTCATGAAGTGATTCCAATCACAGAAGAAAGTGGTGTTTGGCATCCTCAAGAGGGCGTTTTTGAAGGGCATTTTAGGCCTACTCAAGCCGATAAAATTAATCGTATTGGTCAGTTAAGACATGGCGTAATTAAGGTTATTGAAAACACTAAATATTCGCCAAGCGTAGCTAAAAAGTATACTATTGCTGATATGATTACTGGTTTTGGAGTCGCAGAAGCAGCTAAACATTTTTATGATATTCAAGGAGACTCTATTGTAGGAAAACGCGCTATAGTTCAAGGTTTTGGTAATGTAGGTGCTGCCGCAGCATTTTACTTATCTCAAATGGGAGCTAAAGTTGTAGGGATTATCGATATCGTTGGTGGTTTAATAAAAGAAGAGGGATTCTCTTTTGAAGAAATTACAGCACTTTATCTAAATAAATCTGGAAATACATTAGTAAGTGATAATCTAATTCCTTTTTCAGAAATAAATGAAAAGATATGGTCAGTAAAAACTGATATTTTTGCACCATGTGCGGCTTCTAGATTAATAACACAAAACCAAATTGATCAAATGATTAGTTCAGGTCTTGGAGTTATTTCTTGTGGAGCAAATGTGCCTTTTGCAGATAAAGAAATTTTCTTCGGTAGTATTATGGAGCATACAGATAATAAAGTAAGTCTTATTCCCGATTTTATTTCAAACTGTGGTATGGCAAGAGTTTTTGCTTATTTCATGGAGCGAAAAGTACAAATGACAGATGAAGCGATTTTTAATGATACTTCAGAAATTATTAGAAAAGCTATTCAAGAAGTTTACGAAAAAAATCAAACGAAAAGAGGTATTAGCGCAACCGCTTTTGAAATTGCCTTAACTCAATTAATATAATCCTATTACTTTATGGAAGCTATAATTATTATTGTATTTGTTTTAGGCTATTTAGCCATTACTGTAGAGCATAGTATAAAAATTGACAAACTTATTCCTGCTTTAGTCATGATGGCTATAAGTTGGGCTTTAATTTCTTTAGGAATAGATTCGTTTCCACAATGGTTTGATTCTTCAAGCCATGGATTAGTTGATGGTTTTGCGAATTTAGATCATGAAAGTAAAATGCACTGGATGGAAGAAACATTACTTCACCATTTAGGAAAAACTGCCGAAATATTAGTCTTCCTTTTAGGCGCTATGACCATTGTTGAGATTATCGATTATTTTGACGGATTTTCAACGATTAAAGGCTTTATAAAAACAAAGAGTAAAAGGAGAATTCTATGGATTTTTGGATTTTTAGCATTTTTTCTTTCAGCAATAATAGATAACCTTACGGCTACAATTGTATTGATTTCTATTTTACAAAAATTAGTGCATGATAGAAGTGTTCGTATTTGGTATGCTGGTTTAATTATTATAGCAGCAAATGCAGGAGGAGCATGGTCTCCAATTGGAGATGTGACAACAACAATGTTATGGATTGGTAAAAAAGTTACCACAGGGCATTTATTTGTTTACTTATTTTTGCCTTCTTTGATATGTATGTTAGTGCCATTTTTTATTGCTTCTTTTCTACCTGCTTTTAAAGGGAAATTTGAAAAAAGTGAAGATGAAGATTCTAATAAGCCAAAAAGTAAATTTAGTTCTACAATGCTATATTTAGGATTAGGAGGGATCGTTTCAGTGCCAATTTTTAAAACGATAACACACTTGCCTCCATATGTAGGGATGATGTTAGCACTTGGAGTAGTTGCTATTTTTGCAGAAATTTATAGTAATTCTAAGTTTAGTATATCAAGTCATGATTCTGAAGAGAGTGATGCGCATGCACACCACAGCCCTGTTCATCATTCATTATCTAAAATTGAATTGCCAAGTATTCTCTTTTTCCTCGGAATATTAATGGCTGTAGCTGCTTTAGAATCTTTAGGGATTTTATTTGGTTTTGCAGGTACACTTCAGGAAACAATGCCAATGTTAGGTACAGAAATGCATAGCGATGGTGTTTCCGATTTAGTCGTTATATTACTAGGTGCTGGTTCAGCTGTTATTGATAATGTACCATTAGTAGCTGCAAGTTTAGGAATGTTTTCAGAGTCAATAGATCATCAACTTTGGCACTTTATTGCTTATTCTGCTGGTACAGGAGGCAGTATGTTAATTATTGGTTCAGCAGCAGGAGTTGTAGCAATGGGAATGGAAAAAATAGACTTTTTCTGGTATCTTAAAAAGATCTCGTGGTTAGCACTTATTGGCTTTTTAGCAGGTGCAATTGTGTTTCTGTTTACAAGAACAATATTTTAAGATTTATACTTAACATAGAAAACTACCGTTATGACACTAATTAAATTTAATTTTCAATCCCTATAGTATGATATTACAAAGTAATATTCAAGATGGAACAGAAATAATTACTGATCCAGAATCAACAGAAAAAACATTATCTATAATTGAGTTGATTAGTAGTGGAGGAATTGCAGGGCAAGTTATTATTGCAATTTTATTTTTACTATTAGTCTTTGCAATTTATATTTACTTTGAACGTCTTTTTGCCATAAAAGCAGCATCACAAATAGATTCAAATTTTATGAATCAAATTAAAGACCATGTGAGTAATGGTAAAATTGATTCAGCACAGATGCTATGTGCTCAAGTAAACTCTCCAGTGTCAAGACTAATTAATAAAGGAATCACACGTATTGGTAAACCTTTAGAAGATATTAATACAGCTATTGAAAATGCAGGTCGTTTAGAAGTCTATAGTTTAGAAAAAAATGTGAGTGTTTTGGCTACAATTTCTGGGGTTGCACCAATGATTGGGTTTTTAGGAACTGTAATTGGTATGATATTATCCATATTTGAAATTGCAAACTCTGGCGGTCAAATTGATATCAAACAGCTGTCTGATGGTCTATATACCGCAATGACAACAACTGTTGCTGGACTTATAGTTGGTATTGTTGCTTATATGGCATACAACCACTTGGTGGTTAAAACAGATAAAGTGATATATCAAATGGAAGCGAATTCATTAGAATTTTTAGACCACCTAAACGAGCCTATTTAATGAATTTAAGAGGAAGAAATAAAGTAACACCAGAATTCAATATGTCATCAATGACAGATATTGTATTCTTGTTATTGATCTTTTTTATGCTAGCATCTACATTGGTAACTACGAATGCTATTGATATATTATTACCAACAGCAAGTGGTAAAACCGAAAATAAAAGATCGGTTGCAGTGAGTATCAAAAAAGATTTAACTTATTATATAGACCAAAAACGTGTTGGAGAAAGTGTTTTAGAAACCGAATTAATTTCGGCATTGGCAAATCAAGATCAACCAACAGTAGTTTTAAGAGCAGAAAAATCTGTTCCCGTAGAACATGTTGTAAAAGTTATGGATATAGCGAATAGAAATAAATTTAAAGTGATTCTAGCAGTTAAACCAAGTAATTAAGACGAGTATTTTACTTCGGAATGAATCTTGTAGTTAACTGTATATCGCCTAAAGAAGCCCATAGAAAGTAACTGATGAAATATTTAGAAACCATACATGAACGTAATTCAGCTAAAGTTACAGCATTAATTGTGGCAATCTTGCTATTATTATTGTTTGTAGTTAGAGGTTTTGCTCATACAGATCCACCTGAAGAATATGGAGTTGCGGTTAATTTTGGAAATTCTCCAGTTGGTACAGGTAAAGTACAACCGACCAAGCCTATAAAATCTCAGCCTACAGAACATGTTGAAAAACAAGAAACTCAAGCAGAAGAGACGCAAGTAGAAGAAACATCTGAAGCAAATACTAAGGCAGAAGATGTGATGACTAACGAATCTGCTGAAGCCATAGCAATTAAAAAGGCTAAAGATACTGAAGCAAAAGCTCAAGCAGAAGCTAAACGTCAAGAGCAGCTTAAAAAAGCAGAAGCGGAAAGAAAGAAAAAAGAAGAGCAAGATAAAAAGGATAAATTAGATGCACTAATTGGTGGTGTGAAAAACGCTGATGGTCCAACTCAAGAAGGAGAAGGTCCAGGCGATGGTCCAGGAGATAAAGGGGATCTAGATGGAAGTCCGTATGCACCTTACAAAGGAACTCCGGGTTCTGGGAATGGCGGAATGGGTTACGGTTTAAATGGTAGAGGAAAGCCTAGTTTTAAAGTCTATGACGGTTGTGAAAATCAATATGGTTTAATTGTGGTCGATATCGTTGTGAATCAAAATGGAAAAGTTATTGAAGCAACACCAGGTGTTAGAGGAAGTAATAATGCTACAACCTGTTTAAAATCTCAAGCCAAAAAAATAGCCATGTCTTACAAATGGCCTGCTAATTCTAAAGCACCAGCACGACAATACGGTAAGGTGAGTATCAACTTTACGCCTTCAAATTAGAGATGAACTACCAAGATACAGTCAACTGGATGTTCAAGCAGTTACCTATGTATCAAAATCAAGGTAAAATAGCTTATAAAGAAGACTTGTCTAATACATTACTTTTAGTAAAACACTTAAAAAATCCTCAAAATAAATTTAAAAGTATTCACGTTGCAGGCACCAATGGTAAAGGGTCTACAAGTCATATGTTGGCTTCTGTATTACAAGAAGCAGGATACAATGTTGGACTCTATACTTCTCCACATTTAAAAGACTTTAGAGAACGAATTAAAATTAATGGTAAAGCGGTTAGTAAACAGTTCGTTATTGGTTTTATAAAGCGAAACTTGTCATTTTTTAAAACAAACAACTTGTCATTTTTTGAAATGACTGTTGGTATGGCTTTTGATTATTTCGCGAAGCAAGAGGTTGATATCGCTATTATAGAAGTTGGTCTTGGAGGGCGATTAGACTCTACTAATATTATTAACCCAGAAATTTCAGTAATCACAAATATTGGTATTGATCACACTCAGTTTTTAGGAACTACTTATAATGCTATTGCTATTGAAAAGGCTGGAATTATTAAACCTAATATCCCAGTTGTAATTGGTGAAACTCAAGAAGACACCACAGCTGTTTTTACCAATATTTCAAAACAGAATAAATCTAATATTTATTTCGCAGACCAGTGTATTAAGAAATCCTATGCTAGTGATTTATTAGGGAGTTATCAAAAACATAATATCAAAACAGTTGTTCAAACTATTAAAATTCTCAATGAACAGGTATTTAATATTTCTGAGGAACAATTAAAAAACGGATTGCTAAATGTAGCCAAAAACACAAATCTTAAAGGACGATGGCAAATACTACAACTAACACCTAAAATTATATGTGATACAGCGCATAATAAAGAAGGACTACGTTATATCGTAAAGCAGTTAGAAGCAGAAACGTATAATAAACTTCATATTGTTTTTGGAGTTGTTAATGATAAAGCTATAGATGCAATAACTCCATTATTGCCTAAAAAAGCCATGTATTATTTTTGTAGGCCTAATATTCCTAGAGGTTTAGATGCGAAACAATTGCAATCTTATTTTATAGCTAAAGGATTTCGAGGTAGTGCATATGAAAGCGTAAATGCAGCATTAAAAGCCGCTAAGGTAAATGCGACTACACAAGATTTAATTTATGTTGGCGGTAGCACATTTGTTGTAGCTGAAATCGTATAGGTTGTAAATATTCGTATATTTAATATTCAATTTAATTTTTAAAAATGACAGAGATTATCAACCAAATATTTGCCTTAGATTTAAAAATGAAGAAAGAGAATAATGATAGTGCAAACCGGTATCTAGATCGTATTTATTATGAGTTTGAATCTATGGGTTTTCAAATCGTAAACCCTGTAGGTCAATCTTATCGTAATGAAATGACGGATGTGGACGCTAATATTTTAGGCGAGTTAAACAAAAAATCAAAAATAACTAAAGTATTGAAACCTGTAATTTACCACCTTGAAAACAATGAAACTAAACTTCTTCAAAAAGGAATTGTAATCGTAGAATAACCTCAAATGAAAACTATAAACTTTGCTATAGATTTAGGAACAACTAACAGCCTCATCGCCAAATATGATGACGGCAATGTTAAAATTTATAATAATCCATTAGGATTAAAACAAACGTTACCATCATGTATCGCTTTTCGTGGAAATAGAACCGTTATCGGTGATAAGGCATTAGACTATCTAGAAAAAGATGCAGAAAATATCTGTATGCTTTTCAAACGAAAAATGGGAACACAAGACACATATTTTGTGCCATCTATTGATAAAGAACTGTCTCCAATAGAATTATCGTCGTTAATTCTTAAAGAGTTAAAAAACTTTGTAAATGATGAAGAATCTCTAAACTCTATAGTAATAACTATTCCTGCGTCTTTTGATACTATTCAATCTAATGCGACTAAAAAAGCAGGTTATATGGCTGGTTTTAAAGAAGTCGTTTTATTGCAAGAACCCATTGCTGCGTGTTTGGCATTTGCCAATACATCAGCTGTTGAAGTTAAGGAAAAGCAGCATTGGATTGTTTATGACTTTGGTGGAGGAACATTTGACGTTGCTTTAGTTGAAGTCAATGACAGAGAGTTGAAAGTTACTGATAATTTAGGTGATAATTATTTAGGTGGTGCCGATTTTGATAACCTTATTGTTGAAAATCTGATTGTTCCATTTATTGAAGAAAAACTCAATTTAACTAACCTTTGGAAAGATCTTAAATCTAAAACCACACATTTCAAAGGACTCTATTTTGAGTTTCTTAAAATTGCTGAGGAAGCAAAAAAAGAACTATCTCATTACGAAGAAACCGAAGTTGAAATAGATATAGATATTAAAGGCGAAAATTTTTATGAACAGTTTATTATAAAGCGAGAACAATTTGAAAATTTAATTTCTTTAAAAGTAGAACAAACAATTACCTTTATTCAAGATGTGATTAAAAATAATCAGTTGCTCAATTCCCAAATTGATCGCGTGATTTTAATTGGAGGAAGTACGTATGTGCCATTAATTAAGAAACGAATTTCTGAAGCTATTGGAGTAGAAGTTAATTCGACTATTGATCCAACATCTGCTGTCGTTCTTGGGGCTGCGTATTACGCAGGTTCTAAACCAGCTACTGTTTTAGAGAATGAAAAGGAGAAAGACACAGTGATAGAAAACACTCTAGATTTCAAATTGTTCTATGAGCAAAATACCAGAGATTTAGAAGAATTAATCACGGGGAAAATTAATTCTGATGGCGCTAGTAGTTTTAGAATCATGAGAAAGGATGGTGGTTATGATTCTGGAGTTAAGCTATTAGAAGATGGTGGGTTTTCAGAATTTGTACCCTTACTTGAAGGACGATTAAACGTATTTAAAATTCAGTTGTTAAATTCAGCACATGATGTTGTAAAAGTGATTGATACTATTACAGTTAATCAAGGAAGTTATAACGTTCAAGGGCAACCATTACCTAACGATATTTGTATGGAAGTAGATGATATAGATGCTTCTACAACACGGTTAGAAAAAGTGTTTACAAAAGGCAGTATTCTTCCACTTAAAAAGAAAATATATAAAACCGCTTCTAAAACAATATTACAGCAGTCAAAATCTAATTTGATTATCAATATTATTGAAGGGAAATCTAAAGGCTTGCCAAGTTCTGGTTTGAGTATTGGTTATATTGAAATTTTCGGAAAAGATCTTGAAGAAGACCTAATTAAAGGTACAGATATTGAGATTGAAATTGAAGTTACAGAGTCTCGAGACTTAAAAATTAACGTCTTTTTACAATCGTGTGATCAGGAATTTAAAAACGTATTTAGCGAGTCTGAACGCGCTATAAGTATTAGTAAGATAAACATGGAAATAAATACGATTTTAGGAGATGTCGAAGCGTTGATTCAGACTAATAATTCCGAAGAAAATTTTGAATATTCTCACCAATTAGAAACCATTCGTGTTGGATTGATAGAAACACAAATTGCAGGATCTCTAATTAATGAGGATGATGTGTCTGATGCTAAATTTCAGTTAGATGATAGAAAGCGTAAACTCATTCAAGATTTTGATGATTTGACTAGAAATAAGCTAATTGCAAATGAGATTGAAACGTATAACGATACAAAATCAAGTTTAGAATACCATTTAAATATTGAAGGCAATGAACGTTTTCAAGAAAAATACGGACGCATTATAAAAAATGAACGCGAGGTTATAAACTCTGGAAACAAATATTTAATTCGAGCAAAAATTAAAGAGTTAGACGAATTGTATGATTCTGTAATTCAATCCAGTGATGAAAATTTTATTTCCTATTTTTTAAATCTTAAATTTTGCACCGAGTTTTCTAATCAACGTAGAGCCGATAAATTATTTAAACAAGGCGATGAAGCTTTAGAGAAACAAGATTATAAGTCGTTGAGACACATTGTTTATGGCTTATCAGCATTGTTGCCAGATTATGAAAAGGAGAAACAGAAAAGTTTTAAAGATGATAGTAGAACAGGGTTAGGTTAATTTCTGTATTTTTTGTTGTAATAATCTGTATAAATACGATTTATACTTAGGCGTTTTAAGTCTATGTTCTTTGTATCTATGTTTTCGGTTCTTGTAGTATCAATAATAATTTTATCAGATGAGGTGCTGTTAACTCGTGTAATCTTATCCTTAAAAGGATAGATAGTAATCTCTTTTTTCATAGAAGCATCTGTATTTTGTATTTTATACATTGCTGTAAGATCAGTCTCCTTTTTAAAATGAGAAAATCTGGCTGAAAGAAATTCTTTTCCAACATAAAAAACTAACGAATCATTATTTGTAATTTCTAAAGCTAAGTTTTGATTGCTTGGGATATAAATAGATTGATCGATACCTTGTGTTAATCTAAATACAATGAGATCTTTTTTACTCTTATTATTGATGTTAATTAGCGTATTATCATTAGTATTTAATGCATTTGGGATTTCATTAAATGTTTTAGGATATGGATTCGAAAAAGGATTTAGAACCAAGGTTCCATTGTCATCAATTCTTTTGCGTGCTACTTTTAGTTTTAGAGTGTAAATAAACTTAATATGATTTGACAGCTTATATCTATTTGATAATGCACTTTCGATAACGGTTTCTTCAATCTCTAAACCATCACCGTCACCATCACCTTGAAGCCTTTGAATACTATCAATAACTCTTATAAATTCATCGTTATACATTGGATTAGATCCATTGCTATAATCATCAGTATTTAAATATTCAAAATCGTAACTATTAGTATTGCTGCTTGAGCTTTTGCCTATCCAAAATACAATTCGTAGCACGATCATAATAATCACAAAAATACTCCAGCCTCCAAAGCCTGATCCTGTTTTTTTACTAGATCTAGATGGGTAGGTGTACTCTTTTGCAATTTCAGCATTAGAGGTTAAGGTTTCTTCTAAGAATACATTGGAGGTGTCTAATATAGAAAATGCAACCATTGCTTTAGCTGCAAATTTAAATTCTTGATTGTCTACGTTTCTCCGTTTAGTATTATAAATTTCTATAACCTCAGAATTGAGTTCTTGCATTTCTACGTTAAAGCAATCTGGGTATTCATTTAAACAGTTTATAAACACTTTGTTTGTAATAAAAGAAACCGGATATTCTTTTTCTTTAAGTCGTAGTTCTCTTAAATATACTGCGGCATAATTAAGTCGCGCTTTTAAAAAATTAATAACTAATTGATTGTTTTCTTCTGAAAATAAATTATTGTGAAGAAGCACTTTTAAAATAAGGACATATTTACCCTTATTTAAAGATTCGGATAAAAACACTTTTAAATTTTCTTTTAAAAAAGGGGCAAGAAAATATTTAAGGTTTTCTATGTTGTTAATTTGTGAGTCGTCAACATTAATCTCATTTTGTTTGAGATATTTATAATCTCCAGAAATAAGATGCTTTAACCATTGGTGTTTTTCAACAAATACATGGGATTGTCTTGTGGTATCATCTTTAAGATTTTCAATTAAATTAGAGAGCTCACCTAGATTGTTGGCGTCACCCAACATTGCTTTGGCTTTAAGTTGCTTTTGTAGTTTGATAATTCCATTAGAGTCGATATGCGCTAACTGATTGATATCAATACCTAATTGGTCAATAAATGAGATGTATTTCAAAGTGTCATATTATAAAGTTTAAAAATATTAAAATAAATTAGAACATGATTAAGAACCTTATTTTTTTGAAGCTTAATGACTTGAAAAAAATATTTCATTTTTTTTCAAAAAAGCTTTTGGGAATTAAAAAACTCGACTATATTTGCAGTCCAATATTTAGGGCGCGTAGCTCAGTTGGTTCAGAGCACTTGGTTTACACCCAAGGGGTCAGGGGTTCGAATCCCTTCGCGCCCACAAAAGTCTACATTTCTGTAGGCTTTTTTGGTTTTATATAGTTTCTGTTTTGATTTGTTTAGGAATAAAGGGCTCGTGTATTATAGCTTTAAATGGCTATAATTATAATACATCTAAAATTCGTTCCAAAGCCATGCCTCTAGAGCCTTTAATAAGAAACATTTTATTTTTAAACTGAAACGTATCAAGTTGTTTTTTAAAATCATTAAATGATTTAAAATAAGACATGTTTTCGTATTTAATTTGGGTGTTAAAAAAATGTTCACCAACTAAAATTACATGTTCTAGACCTAAATGATTAGCAAAATCTACTATCGACTGATGTTCTATTTCAGTTTCTGCTCCTAATTCAAACATATCACCAAGAATAGCAATTTTATTTGTGTGTTCTTGATCGTCAAAATTTGATAAGGCTGCAATCATACTTGTTGGGTTTGCATTATAAGCATCTAATATAATGTGATGACCTTTTCTTTCTATAATTTGTGATCTATTATTACTTGGGATATAGTTTTCTATTGCATTTATAATTTGCTTGTCTTGAACTTTAAAATATTGCCCAATTGCTATAGCTATAGCTATATTATTGAAATTATAAGCGCCAGTTAAATGGGTTTTAATTGTATGATTTTTAAATCTTAAATTAATATATGGTTGTGATTTTAGTAATGTTGTATTTAAACCCAATGGTATTAATTGATTATAATTTCCTGCTTCTTTCATTTGAAGTTCATCATTTTTATTTACAAAAATGGTTTTATTGTGAGCTTTTAAATGGGTGTATAATTCTGATTTCCCTTTAATTACACCTTCTATACTACCAAAGCCTTCAAGATGAGCTTTTCCGAAATTTGTAATAAGTCCGTAATCTGGTAAAGCTATGTTTGCTAAAAATTCTATTTCCTTTTGATGATTTGCACCC
Source organism: Flavobacteriales bacterium 33_180_T64 (assembly GCA_002162685.1). GTDB lineage: Bacteria > Bacteroidota > Bacteroidia > Flavobacteriales > Flavobacteriaceae > Psychroserpens. Next base: position 291,586 of record MAAQ01000012.1, on the reverse strand, counting down.
ATTTCTACAATACCTATTTCTGTAGTATTGGTCATACTCAATAAGGTTAAAGGAACGCCTATATGATTGTTTAGGTTACCTATAGTAGCAGAGGTATTGTGTGTTTTTGAGAGAACGCAATTTATAAGCTCTTTTGTTGTCGTTTTTCCATTACTTCCGGTAAGTGATATAATTGGAATATTTAGAGTTTTACGATGGTGTCTCGCTAGATCTTGTAATACGTTTAAGACATTATGAACTAAAATGAATTGATTGTTTTTTTTAAAGCCATCTTCATCTATAATAGCAAAAGAAGCTCCTTGCTTAATTGCATCTTCAGCAAAGGTGTTACCATTAAAATTATCCCCTTTTAGAGCAAAAAACATGCAGTTTTTTGTGATTTTTCTGGTGTCTGTGCAGATAGTGTCACACTTTAAAAAGTGTTCATAAATCGTTTCTAATTTCATGAACTAAATGTAATAAAAAAGTCCTAATCAATTTGATTAGGACTTTAAATTTATATTTTAAAAAAGATTAGTTTCTTTTCTTTCCTGCACCTTGAGATTTTGAACCAACTCTAGACATTGCACATCTAAATCCAATGTAATCTGTAGCCATATCTTGTGGGAAATATCTACGTTGTGCTGGGTCAATCCAATACGCTCTATCTCTCCAAGAACCACCTTTATAAACTCTTACTTCATCATTAATTAAAGATGTTCTTTGGTTAGAAGTGTCATATTCTTTTATAAGAGCTCCTGTAGAATCTCTTTCAACGTTATGTTTAGGAGAATTATACATTTTATCTGTATTATTCTCGTCAGTATCATCTTCACCAAAACTATCAGCATATTGGCGAGAAGATCTTACATCACCATCTCTAAAGTTTATGTTATCACTTTTATCAAAATTGGTTCTTAAATAAGTTTCATTTTCATCAACTGGGACTTGTAAAATTTCACCAGGTAAGTTTCTAGCAACGAGCCTACCATTACTAAGAGTATCGTAAACAATTTCATCAGGTGTAATTATTTTAACAGTACCATCTTCATTGATCGCATTTTTGTAGTATACATTACCTCTGACATAGTTGAAATCATTAAATTCATCATCAACAATTGGTCTATAAACATCAGCAACCCATTCGGCAACATTACCAGCCATATCATAAATACCGTAATCATTAGGTTCGTATGACATTACTTGAGCAGTGATATCTGCACCATCGTCAGACCAACCTGCAATTCCACCGTAATCACCTTTTCCTTGTTTGAAATTAGCTAATTGATCTCCTTTAGTTTTACGTTTACCTGAACGTGTATATTGACCATCCCATGGGTATTTTTTACGCCCTCTATAAACATTAAAACTTCTTAATTCGCTCATCCCAAGTGCTGCGTATTCCCATTCAGCTTCGGTAGGAAGTCTGTAATCAGGAGATATAATACCAGATTCTCTTCTGGCAAATCTATTAATTGTGTCACCAGCCGCTGTAGTTTGTACTCTACGTCTTGATTTCTCTGGATTAATAATAGAATCATTACCACCATAAGTTTGAGTTGGTGCATTGATATATGTATCTACATTAAAGTTACTTTCAGCTGAAGACATTAAATGCGTATCTCTTTCAAGATACCCAGCATTTTGTAAATCCATTTCAGCAACTCTATCTGTTCTCCAGTTAGCAAATTCAACGGCTTGAATCCAACTTACTCCAACAACAGGATATTCTCCATAACCAGGATGACGTAAGTAATTTTCAGTCATCATTTCGGCATAACCTAAACGATTTCTCCATACTAATGTATCTGGAAGTGCTCCTTCGTATATTAATCTATAATTTTCTTCTTCTGGCGGATATGTTCTTTTAATCCAATCAAGGTATTCAGTATACATCTTGTTGGTAACTTCACTTTCGTCCATATAGAATGATTGAATGTGTTGTTGGTTTGGTGAATTATTCCAATCATGCATAACATCATCTTGTACTTTTCCCATTGTAAAAGTACCACCTTCTACAAAGACTAATCCAGGCCCAGTTTCTTGTTCTTGGAATTTGTCATTGTACTGGAAACCACCATTTTTATCGTTGATTTTCCATCCTGTTGCTCTAGACATATTATTTGAAGAAGAGTTCCTGCTACAGCTAACAATTGTTAAAGATAATACTAGGGCTATTAGTATCCTTAGATTTAAGACGTTTTTCATATCCATACTTTTTTAAGTAAGCTAATTTAATTTTTAGAGACGCAATATAGTAATTAAAGGTAAAATAACAACATTTTTTGCTAAATTCATGTAAAAAACGCTGCATTTCATCCTCTTTTTTGAACACAATAACGGATTTTTAATCAGTTTATCGATGTATTTTGTTTTTAATAACGGAGGAATAAATCAATTATTGTTGTAATTTTGAATAAAAAATTGAGACTCTATACTATCACGAGTTTATAGACGTTATTTTACTATGAAAAAATACTTACTCTTTTCTTTAATCCTATTTTCGTTTTTTAGTTATTCTCAGCAAAAGCAATTTAATATTACTTGGGAAGAGTCTCGAGTACTAGAAACTGAAAGTTCTAAAATTGAAGTTCCTGGATTTGATTATAAGCATTTTAGCTTTTCGCGAAAAGAAGGTCTTAAGTTCTATGCACAATGGGAGGAATCGTCTTATATTAATGAGGAGTCTATTGAGATAAGTCAAGTTACCTATCAGAATATAAGTAGAGCCGAACTTAAAGAATTGCCTATTGAGACGATTCCAAAAGCACCAAAAATAATTCTTAGAAATGCTATTGATAGAGGAAATATATCTGCTTATCTAGAACTTATACCAATAATAAACGATAGAGGTGTTTACAAAAAGATTACAGCTTTTACAATTAATTATGAATATGGAAGCTTAGCGAATAGAAATGGTCAAAATGCAAATGAAATTACAAATTCAGTATTGAGTTCAGGAGATTGGCATAAATTTTATGTAGAAAAATCTGGGGTTTTTAGATTAAGCAAAGGATTTTTGAATTCGATAGGAGTTAATACTAATGTTGACCCAAGGACTATTAAGGTTTTTGGAAATGGCGGTGCTATGTTGCCTTTGCCTAATAGTGGTTTTTATCCTATTGATCTTACAGAAAATGCTGTTAGGTTTATTGGAGAAGAAGATGGAGTTTTTAATAACGACGATTATATTTTGTTTTATGCTGAAGGACCTACTGAATATAGCGAGGAGAGTGATACAAATATAAATCTCTATTCGGATAAATCGTATTACTTTGTAAATAGCTCTGGTACTTTTGGTAAGCGTATAACTTCATTAAATCAGCCTGAAGAAGACCCTACAATTCAAGTTAATACATTTCAAGATTATCAATTTCATGAAGTAGATGAACATAACTTAGCTAAGTTTGGAAGACAGTGGTTTGGTGAGCGTTTTGATATTGAAAATGAGAAACAATTTAATTTTAGTTTCCCTAATCTAGTTACTACAGAGCCAGCAAAAATTAAAGTTCTTGCTGCAGGTGTTAGTGGATCTGTAATAACTAACATGCAGGTTGTTGTAAATGGTACTTTAGTTAATACTCTAGGTTTTTCAATTGTTGATGATCCTGTACTTGCATCGGGTGATTCTTATCAAAATGAAATAAATTTATTGTCTGCAGAAATATCTGTTGATCTAATTTATAATAATAATGGTAATCCAGGAGCTTTGGGCTACTTAGATTATATCTCCATCGAGGCAACAAGAGGCTTGAGTTTTGAAGGTTCTCAATTTGTTTTCAAAAATGATGAAGTTGCATTAAATCCAGGAATAGTAGAATATACAATTAGCAATTCTAATACTATTCAAGAAGTTTGGGATATTTCAGATAAATATAACACGACAGCAGTTTTTAATAGTGATCAAAGTCAGACATTAAGCTTTAAAGATGTAGCAGGTACAGCTAAAAAATATATAATAGTTACAAGTTTAGATTATTTTCAACCCTCTAGAGATGCGAATACAAGTGTTAGTAATCAGAATATTAAAGGCACAATTTTTCAAAATGATCAAGGTGAATTTCAAGATGTAGATTACATCATTGTGTCTCATAATAATTATGTGTCTCAAGCTGAACGATTAGCTCAAATAAATAGAGATAAATATAATATTAATGTTAAAGTTTTAACTCTGAACGAAATTTATAATGAATTTAGTTCAGGAAATCAAGATATTGCAGCAATAAGAAACATGGTGCGTTATGTTTATAATAACGCAAGTAGCCCGTCAAGACGACTTAAGTATTTATGTTTATTTGGTGATGCGTCCTATGATTATAAAGATAGAATTTCTAATAATACTAACATTATACCAATCTGGAACTCTAAAAATAGCTTTAGTTTAACGTCTTCTTTTATCTCTGATGATTTCTACGGAATGATGGACGAAAATGAAGGTCAAATGAATATTCAAGATCGTTTAGATATCGCTGTAGGTAGAATATTGGCAGATTCTCCTCAAAGAGCTAAAGAATTAGTTGATAAAGTTGAAGGCTATTACGCAGAAGAAGCTTTTGGAAGTTGGAGAACTAATTTTATCACGATTTCTGATGATGTTGATGATTCATGGGAGCAAATATTACAAGGAACAACAGATGCAATTGGTAATGAAGTTACTGGAGAAAAACCTTTCATTAATGTAGTCAAGATTCATTCAGATTCATATCAACAAGAATCTACATCGAGTGGAGAACGTTATCCAGCAGTGAATAAGGCAATTAAAGATGCTCTTGAAGTTGGTGCATTAGTTGTTAATTATTTCGGGCATGGAGGAGAAGATGGACTAGCTTCTGAAAGAATATTTACTAAAGTTGATGCGCAAGACATTAGAAATGTATGTAAATTCAATTTGTTTGTTACTGTTACTTGTGAATATACCAAGTTTGATAATCCTCATAGACTTACTGCTGGAGAGTATACATATTGGAATAAAGATGGAGGGTCTATCGCTTTAATAACAACTACAAGACAAATTTTTGTGACATCTGGTGTAGGTTATAATGAAATTTTAGAAGGCTATTTATTTAATTATGGGTCAAATGATTATCCAAGTATGGCTGAAGCATTAAGACTAACTAAAAATGATGCTGCACTTTCTGGGAATCCTCAAAAATCATTAGTGTTTTATATAGGAGATCCAGCAATGAAATTAGCTTTTGCAAGACCTGAGATTCGATTAACTCAAGTGAATGATGTAGATATTACAAATTTTAATGAGCCATTAAAAGCGTTAGATCGTGTAAAAATGTCTGGAGAAGTTTATGATACTTCAGGAAATTTTTTATCAAATTATAACGGCATTTTAACCGCTACAGTTTTTGATAAAGAAATTGATAGGCAAACACTTGGTAATAATGGGGCAAGTGAAAATGGCGAGTTAATTCTATTAGATTTTAAAACTTTAGGAGAAACAATATTTAAAGGACAAGCAACGGTTACAAATGGTCAATTTAATTTTGAATTTGTAGTGCCAAGAGACATTGGTATTCCTGTTGGTTCTGGAAAAGTGAGCTTTTATTCTAAACAAGACAATATTTTAGATGATAAATCAGGTTACAATTTTGATATACAAGTTGGTGGAATTAATGAAAATGCAGAAGAAGATAATATTGGTCCAGTAATAAACCTATTTATGAATGATGAAAATTTTGTGTCTGGAGGGATTACGAATGAGCAACCAACACTTCTTGCTAAACTTCAAGATGATAATGGAATTAATACAGCCAGTGGGATAGGCCATGATATCATTGCAATTATAGATAATGATGAAACCAATCCATTTGTATTAAATGACTATTATCAAGCAAATATTGATGATTATCAAAACGGAAAGTTAAGTTATCCTTTTAGAGATTTAGAATCAGGATTACATACCTTAACACTTAAAGCTTGGGATGTTTATAATAATTCTTCTACTGCAGAAATTGAATTTTTAGTAAGAGATAAAGATGAAGAATTAGTAATTAGTAATGTGTTAAATTACCCAAATCCCTTTATAGATTATACAGAATTTTGGTTTAACCACAATAGTTCTGATGTTTTAGACGTTTCAGTACAGATCTTTACTGTGTCAGGAAAATTAGTGAGAACATTAAATGGCCAAACGTCTGGAGGAAGTAAAGTTACAAGCTCGCTTTCTAAAGATATTGTCTGGGATGGAAGAGATGATTTTGGTGATAAAATTGGAAAAGGAGTTTACATTTATAAACTAAAAGTGAGATCTAATAGTCTAAATAAACAAGTCGAAAAGATCGAAAAACTTGTCATACTATAATAAAAATTTATATTTGCTTAATATATGCAATGATAAAGCGCATTGCTATGAACATGAATTTACATATGAAAAAATACATTTTAGCCCTTATTGTACTTACGGTATTTAATTTTTCTAATGCCCAAGAGACCATAACATTTCCAAATCAATCTACAGTAATTACAACTGGAGTTCCTTTTATGCTTATTGCTCCAGATGCTCGAGCAGCTGCTATGGGAGATATGGGAGTTGCTACTTCAGTAGATGCTTATTCACAACAATGGAATGCTGCTAAATATGCATTCTCTGAATCAAAATCAGGAATAGCTGTAAGTTATACACCTTACTTAAGTAAGTTAGTTAACGATATTTCAATTGCATACCTTACCTATTTTAATAGAATTGATGACAGAAGTGCGTTTGGATTCAGTTTTAAATATTTCGGTTTAGGAGAAATTGAAATTCGACCAGATGAGTTTTCTGAACCTTTAATAGAGAAACCTAATGAATTTACAGTAGATGCATCTTATACGTTACGATTAGCAGATCAATTTGCTATGTCTGTAGCATTGCGTTACTTACGTTCAGATTTAAGAATTCAAGCTGTAGATGCAAATGCAAGTGCAGCAGGATCTTTTGGCGTAGATATTTCAGGATTTTATCAAAGTGAAGAAGAGGCTTATGATAGTTTCAACGGAAGAACACGTTTTGGTTTTGCAATTCAAAATTTAGGTCCTAAAATAAAGTATGATGATGGTGGAAGAGAAAATTTCTTACCAACTAATCTAAGAGTTGGAGGAGGTTTTGATTTTATTTTTGACGATTATAATAAATTATCGGTTACTGCTGAGGTAACTAAGTTGTTAGTGCCAACACCTCCTTTATTTGGTTTTGTTGATACCGATGGTGATGGTGAACAAACTGTAGATGATGCTTCTACTCCAGATATTGATGAAAGCGAACCTACAATTATTACTCAAGGACAAGCTAACGATGTGAGTTTCTTATCAGGAGTATTTCAGTCTTTTGGTGATGCACCTGGAGGTTTTAGTGAAGAATTAAAAGAATTTACTTGGGCATTAGGTGCTGAGTATTTATACCAAGATTCATTTGCTTTTAGAGCTGGGTATTTTAATGAAAGTGATGAAAAAGGAGCACGGAAGTTTTTTGCTTTAGGCGCAGGATTTAAGTATACAACTATCAATATTGATTTGTCTTATTTGTTCTCAGCATCAAAAGTTCAAAGCCCGTTAGAAAACACATTGCGTTTTTCTCTAACGTTTAATTTTGGAGATGGCGAGTATGACGAATATTAATAGTCAATAAAAAATATAATAAAAAAACTATTGTCTGCAAGCAATAGTTTTTTTGTCTAATACTGTTTGTAATGAAAGAAGTGAAAATTGAATCTACATTTTTTATTTACGATTCTTTAGAAGATATTCCTGTTGATGTTCAGTTATTGATGAAACAGGCTGTCGAAGCTAGAGAAAAAGCTTATGCGCCATATTCTAATTTTTATGTTGGAGCCGCTATACTATTAGATAATGGAGAAGTTATTATAGGAAATAATCAAGAAAATGCATCCTATCCATCTGGTTTATGTGCAGAACGAACAGCTATTTATTATGCAGGAGCAAAATATTCTAAGGCTAAAATACTTAAGATGGCCATTACTGCAGCATCTCAAAATCAAAAAACAACAAATCCAATACCTCCTTGTGGAGCATGTAGGCAAGCTATTGCAGAGTATGAAGTAAAACAAAATGTGCCAATAGAAATTTATTTCATGGGAGAAACAGGTAACATTGCTAAATCTAATTCTTTGTCTAACCTATTACCATTCGTTTTTAATAAATCAAATCTATAACGTTTTCGTAACAATTTTACGATTTTCGGTTTTTTCATTACTAACTAAAGTGTTACTTTTGTTATTCGTATAAATAATTAACGTTACCAATGCAAAAAATCACAAAGGAAGTATACCTAAAATGGTATGAAGATATGTTGTTCTGGAGAAAGTTTGAAGATAAACTTGCTGCAGTATATATTCAACAAAAAGTAAGAGGATTTCTTCACTTGTATAATGGTCAAGAAGCTGTTTTAGCTGGAGCGCTTCATGCGATGGATTTGACTAAAGATAAAATGATTACGGCGTATAGAAATCATGTCCAGCCAATTGGAATGGGAGTTGATCCTAAACGTGTTATGGCTGAACTCTATGGTAAAGCTACAGGGACATCTAATGGTCTTGGAGGGTCGATGCATATCTTTTCTAAAGAGCATCGTTTTTATGGTGGTCATGGTATTGTAGGAGGTCAAATTCCTTTGGGAGCTGGAATTGCTTTTGGTGATAAATATCATGATGTAGGTGGTGTGACAATTTGTTGTTTTGGAGATGGAGCAGCAAGACAAGGGTCACTTCATGAAACATTTAATTTAGCAATGCTTTGGAATTTGCCTGTTGTTTTTGTTTGTGAAAACAATGGCTATGCAATGGGAACATCTGTAGAGCGAACAGCAAACCATACTGATATTTGGAAATTAGGTTTAGGTTATGAAATGCCTTGTGGGCCAGTTGATGGGATGAACCCTATTAAAGTTGCCGAAGCTTTTGATGAAGCAATTACAAGAGCAAGAACAGGCGGCGGACCAACATTTTTAGAAGTTAAAACGTATCGTTATAGAGGTCACTCAATGAGTGATGCTCAACATTATAGAACGAAAGAAGAGGTTGAGGAATACAAAAAAATAGACCCTATTACTCAGGTGAAAGATATTATTTTGTCTGAAAACTATGCCTCTGAAGAGGATATAAAAATTATTGATAAACGTATTAAAGCATTAGTTTTAGAATGTGAAAAATTCGCTGAAGAATCGCCTTATCCTGAAAAAAATGTGATGTATGATGCCGTTTATGAACAAGAAGATTATCCATTTATACAACATAAAATATAAGCTATGGCAGAAGTAATTAACATGCCGCGTTTGAGCGATACAATGGAAGAGGGTACTGTTGCTGCTTGGTTGAAAAAAGTAGGTGACAAAATTGAAGAAGGTGATATCCTAGCAGAAATCGAAACAGACAAAGCAACTATGGAGTTTGAGTCCTTTAATGAAGGTACATTACTTTATATTGGCATTCAAGAAGGTGAAACAGCAAAAGTAGATTCGTTATTAGCTATAATAGGTGATGAAGGTGAGGATATTTCTGGATTATTAAATGGAAATACTTCTGAAGACACAAAAGAATTGCCTATAGTAAACAAAGACACAGAAGACACTTCTAAAACTGAAGTTCAAGATATTCCTGAAGGTGTAATTGTGGTCACAATGCCACGATTAAGTGATACGATGGAAGAAGGGACAGTTGCTAGTTGGTTAAAAAATGTTGGAGATCTTGTTGAAGAAGGTGATATTCTAGCAGAAATTGAAACAGACAAAGCGACTATGGAGTTTGAGTCATTTCAATCAGGAGCTTTATTATATATTGGATTAAATGAAGGTGAATCGGCAAAAGTTGACTCGCTTTTAGCAATTATAGGTCCTGCAGGTACAGATGTTTCTGCGATTGCCAAAAATTTTAAAGTTGGAGGTAATGAAGTTAAAACTGAAACGCAACCAGAAACACCTAAAGCGGAATTAAAAAAAGTAGAGGCTAATAAACCTCAACTAGCACATATTTCGAGCTCAACTTCAGCGTCAAATGGACGCGTGTTTATCTCGCCTTTAGCAAAAAAAATAGCAGAAGAAAAAGGAATCAATTTATCTCAAGTTAATGGATCTGGAGAAAATGGTAGAATTGTAAAACGCGATATCGAAAACTTTACACCTACCGCTCAGTCTGTATCAGTAGGGAAATTTGTCCCAACTGGTCAAGAAGATTTTGATGAGGTTTCAAATTCTAATATGCGTAAAGCGATTGCTAAAAATTTAGCAAAATCTAAATTCACAGCACCACATTACTATTTGAATGTAGAATTTGATATGGAAAATGCTATGGCCTTTAGAGCGCAATACAACTCGATTCCTGATACAAAAATATCATACAATGATATGATTGTTAAGGCTTGTGCATTAGCATTAAAACAGCACCCTCAAGTGAATTCTCAATGGTTTGATGATAGAATGCAATTAAACAATCACGTGCATGTTGGTGTTGCTGTTGCTGTACCAGATGGGTTAGTAGTTCCTGTAGTGCGTTTTGCAAATGAGCAAAGCTTACCTCAAATTGGTGCTGCCGTAAAAGATTATGCTGGTAGAGCTAGAAATAAAAAATTAACTCTAGATGAGATGGCAGGCAGTACGTTTACGATCTCAAACTTAGGGATGTTTGGTATTGAGAGTTTTACATCTATTATTAATCAGCCTAATTCAGCAATTTTATCTGTTGGTGCTATTGTAGCAAAACCAGTAGTGAAAGGCGGACAAGTTGTAGCCGGAAATACAATGAAGCTTACAATGGCTTGTGATCATAGAACGGTTGATGGCGCAACAGGAGCTCAATTTTTACAAACCCTAAAAGGGTATATTGAAAACCCTATAACTATGCTTGTATAATTATAAAATAGATTAGTATTCCTAATAAATATGAGGAACCTTATGATAATAATCCTGATTTGATATTTTTCAAGTCAGGATTTTTTTATCTTTAAACACAAATAAATTAAGTGTTCTTTTATCAAGAACAAAAAAAACGATTTCATGAGACAACTAATTTCATTTCTGCTATTGCTACTTATTATAAGCTGTAAATCTTCAGCTAAAAAAGAATCTAAAACTATTACGATTACTAGTGATGATGTTAAAGCATCGGTTGCTTATTTAGCGTCAGATGAACTTAAAGGAAGGGATACCGGTTCTGAAGGTATAGAAAAAGCGGCAAATTATTTAGAAGAACAGTTGAAGTCATTTGGAGTGAAACCGTATTTTGAAACCTATAGAGATGACTTTCTAGTAGGAGACACTAAAGCGTTTAATGTGGTTGGTATTATTGAAGGGAATGATGAAAAGCTTAAAAACGAAGTTGTAATTATTGGTGCACATTACGATCATATAGGTAAAAGTAAAACGGTTGAGGGTGATTCTATAGCCAATGGTGCGAATGATAATGCGGCAGGAACTAGTGCTGTTTTAGCAATAGCTAAATATTTTTCCGCTAAAAAGAATAACAAGCGTAGTATGATGTTTGTATTGTTTTCGGCAGAAGAAAAGGGTTTACTAGGGTCTAAGCATTTGGCAAAAAAATTAAAGGAGCAAGATATAGATCTGTATACTATGGTGAACTTTGAAATGATTGGAGTGCCATTTAAGGATAGAGATTATGTGGCTTTTGCAACGGGATATGATTTGTCTAATATGGCATTAAAAATAAATGAATATCTAGGACATAATTTTATGGGGTCTTCTGAAATAGCAAAAAAGTATAATTTGTTTAGACAATCAGATAATTACGCTTTTTATAAAGAATTTGAACTGCCAAGTCATACTATCTCATCTTGTGATTTGTCTAACTATGATTATTATCATCATGTAGATGATGAAGCAGAGAAACTGGATTATGAACATATGGCAAGTCTTATTAATAGTGTGATTCCAGCTATTGAAAAAATGAGTAATACTGATACCAAAGAGATTGTGATGTATGAAGAGTAAAAATATTATTATTACAGGTACAAGTAGAGGTATAGGTTTTGAATTGGTTCACCTATTTGCAAATCAAGGTCATAATGTATTAGCATTATCTAGAAATGCACAGCCTGTAAGTAATCTTCAGTTCGATAATATTTCGTCATTTGCTTTTGATTTATGTGAAGAAGACGATTATAAAAAGGTTGAACAGTTTATAATCAACGAATTTAAGCATGTCGATATATTGATTAATAATGCAGGTATGCTACTTAATAAACCTTTTGCAGAAACAACATTTGAAGACTTTACTAAAGTGTATCAAACCAATGTGTTTGGTGTTTCTGAAATGACACGTATTGTATTGCCATATATGAAATCTGATGGTCACGTTGTTACTATTAGCTCAATGGGAGGGATTCAAGGCAGTATGAAATTTCCTGGATTAGCAGCATATAGTTCTAGTAAAGGAGCTGTAATTACACTTACTGAATTGCTAGCCGAAGAATACAAGGAATCAGGTCCGCAATTTAATGTCTTGGCTTTAGGTGCTGTACAAACTGAAATGCTTAAAGAAGCTTTTCCTGATTATCAAGCACCAACAACAGCTTTAGAAATGGCAAAATATATTCAAGATTTTGCACTTAACGGAAATACATATTATAATGGTAAAGCACTTCAAGTATCTAATTCTACGCCTTAGTTTACTAGTGTTTTAAGATGCTGTCAACTATAATGTTATTCGAGTTTTTGTCTTGGGTATAACAATTAAATTGAGAGCATAGCATAAATAATTTTTTCCATTTTTTATTCGAAATTTAAAAACCTAACCTTTTTAGAAATCCTAATTTCGCCATCCATATCAATTGATGTACTTCTAATTTCAGCAAGAATAGAATCTTTTAATGTTTGAGAATTATTAGTGACTGTAAATTCTAGAATTAAGTGTTCTAATGAATCTGAAATTATTTTTGATTCACCAAGTTGTTTAATATCTGATATTTTAAATCCTTTTGGGTAATTAAGTGACAGTTTACCGTTTGTAAAATTTTTGAGTTGTTCGTTGATGTCACTTTCAAATTCAGGATGCTTTTGTTGTAATGTGATAAGATCAATATATTCTTCTAGTTTTCTACTGCTTATATCTTCTGAAGTCATCGTGCTGGTTTTAAAATTGGACAGTGCATGAGTATTTACGTCGTCTTTTTTCATGGCTTCATTTTGTTTACAAGCTACAATACAGAGTACAAATAATATGTAGATCAATTTTTTCATTGTACTATGAATTTTAATGTTGCAATCTGATCATTTAGATAGCTTTTATCTAATATCTTTATGCGTTTGAGTGATGTTGTAGGAATTGTGAGTAAGCGTATAAAATCATCCTTTGTATAAATTTCAACACCAATATTGTCTTCATAAAGCCTGTAAATTCGTGCATTGTCATTAATTAATTGCTCTAATTTTTGTTTATGTTTAGACCAGTCTTTTATATTTCCGGTGGTATAATATTTCAAAATTAAGGCATAATCATCACTATTAAGTTTGACCATTTTATTGTTGTTCGCATCAATGGATCTAACAATAGTATCTGTTTTATGGTATGGAGAACTCACAACAAATGTGATCATGTCATTTTTGGTCTCATAGTTAAAACACCCTAAACTATCGGTTTTAAAATATAAAGGCGATTGATTGTCTTGTAAGACCTTTATGTCAATAGGGATTTCATTAATGCCCTTATTACTTAACTCATCAACAAAGCAAAAATGAAATTCGTTTTTTGAATTCATTGTCATTATTAAAATGATAGTTATTGGTACAAATATGAGCAACCAACTTATTTTTATTGTTTGTAAGGAGGCTTTTTTTGGAGGATGTGCCTTTTTAAACGCTTCCCAGTTTTCAAAACCTATATATGTACTCAATAGGTTGAGCATATCTCTTCGTGGTAATTTCGAAACTGTATTTTTGAAATAGGTATAAAACCATTTTTCACTTACTTTACCTTTTACCACTGAAAATAAATCTTCCTGAAATAAGACTATTGTTTCCCCATTCCAGTCTTTAAAATTAGAAGCAGCATTATGCTTTTCTAAAAATTTAGAAAGAACAGCTCTTTTTAGCTGATTAAAATAATAAGTCTCTTGAAAATTCAAATAAATCTAATCGTCTTGTTTTTAATTATTTGCGAATTGTAAGCTGTTTTACAATGGGTTTACAAAGCATTTACAAACCTAAAGTGCATTTGCATTTTAGATTAGCTTCATAATCATTAAAAATATAAAATTATGAATGTAATGTTAAACAAATCAAGAATTAAATTTCTCATTTTTTATCTACTATTCCTTTCTTTTATGGACTGTTCGGTTGATGGACGATATAAAGAAGACGTCCCTATAGAAAATGTAGATATCACAACATCGTATCAGGCTTTAGAGGTAAATGATGAGGTGACTTTAAAATCGGATATGGCACTTAATAATGTGCCTGAAAATTTAAAAATTATTAAATCAGCAAGCGCAAGGTATAAGGTTGAAGATGTGAAAAAGGCAACGCGAAAGATTAAAAAGATTGCTCAAAAGTACAGGGCTTATATTTCAGATTTAAGATTTGAAAACAACCTTTATAAAAAAGAAAACCGCTTTACAATTAAGATTCCACAGGAGCACTTTGATGCTATGATGGATTCTATTGGTTTTATTGTAGAACTAATAGAATACGAAAATATCTCAACAGAAGATGTTACAGAAGAGTATATCGATATCCAAACGCGGCTTAAAACCAAAATAGAAGTTAAGGCGCTTTACGAATCTATTATGAGAGAAAAGGCTAAGACAATTGAAGAGATATTACAAACCGAAGAGAAATTACGTCTTATTCAGGAAGAGATAGAATCGGCACAAGGACGATTAAAGTATTTAACTAATAAGGTGTCTTATAGCACGATTCAAATTGATTTATATGAAACGGTAGAATATACAGAAGAACCAGAACGTTATTCTAAAACATTCGTTTCAAAAAGTAAAGAAGGTTTAAGTTTTGGTTGGGCAATGGTTGAAGGCTTTGTTATAGGACTTACTTATTTCTGGCCATTAGTAGTTTTAGGTGTGATTTTAATTGTTGTGATAAGAAAGAAATTAAAAAAGAAAACACAAAATATCTAATCAAATAATTGGGTTTGGTGCGTTTATTAGAAAAGGTAATTCTTATTAGGATAGATAAATCCAAGCCCAATATATTAGTCCAAATTGTAATGGGATGCGTAATAAAAGTATCCATTTTGGTATGCCTGCAGCAGCTTTTTTACCAGATAGCATATAAAAATGGACTAATAGAAAAACCAGAAGCATTGTAATGATTCCATAAATAGAAATTAGTCTTAGTGAGGTAATGCACAAACTTATACCTAGGAAGATTTCGGCAATACCACTTAAATAGACCAATTGTTTATGCAGAGGCAAATATCTTGGCATAATTCGCATATATAGTTTAGGTTTTATAAAATGCATAAGCCCAGCTACAACATATAGTCCAGCCATGAGATATAAATGCCATGGATTAATCATCTTTATAAACGTTGAAATTAATACCAACACCATAATTGTTTAGGTTTGCTTTTAATAAACTTGATTTGATACTATTTCCTTTTTTAAACTGGACCCAAGTATTGCCACTTATAAATACACGCTTTATAAAGGTCTTATGTGTGTCAATTTCATCTGTGAACGGAAGTAATGGTCTAAAATTGGTTGGTATTTTTATAATGCCATTTCTAGAGGTTATTTCTTTATATTTTTTGTTTGGTAAGAGTTTTCCGTTTTGATCTGTATAGCCCAAGACTTGAATAGATACAAAAAAACCATTATCTGGAATAAATAAATCATATTCAGAAACTTCGAGTTCAAAGGCGTCTCCATTTTTCTCGGTTACTCTAAATACAATATTTGCATACGTCATAACGTCTCCAGGGAATCCATTGACATTAGTATAAAACTTTACTTTAAATAGTGTTGAGAATTTGCGCTTATTAGCATTGGAACGTTTCCTTTTTTTCCAATCTCTAGATTCTAATGTTATTGGAAATTGAACCGATGTGATTTTCTTTAATTTTTCATTGTCATTAGGGAAAAATACGGCGATTTCACTTTCAATAGTTGGTAACCAACATTTGTAATAGTCATCATCTAGATAAGGCTTTATCGTTTCCTTTTTAAATTTTCTATTTATTCTAGCATTGACGATGACTTCGTCTAATTTATCAGCTTCTGCCTGCATTTCTATAATCTTTGGTAAGTTTATAGTCGCTAATGCTAGGTCTTTATAACCTAAAGCAGATATAAAAAGGGAGTCTACATCTTTGTACAGTTTTTTTGTGAAAACAAATATACCATCATCATCAGCAAATAAACCTTGTCCGTCGCCAAAAGATATCGTAGCAAAAGATACAGGATATTTTGTGTCTTTATCTGTGATTTTGGTTTGAGCAGATAGATGAAATACAAAAAGCAAATAGAAGAATAAAGACGTTTTAGTTATGTATGACATTTAAGAGCAATAATTACAATAGTTACAAGTCTAAAGATACACATTTAACGCCTTGTAAATAAAAAAACCGCTATTGATTAATAGCGGTTTTAAATTGAGTTGGTTAGATAGTATTTAATCTTTATCTAAATTTTTAGTCATGTTAAAGCCAATAAAAAGACCAACGCCAGCCATGAAAAAGATGGTTGCCGGATATATAGCGTCTTCATCTAAGGCACTGTAGTTATCTAATAAAGACGCAATAAAAGTACCTAAGCCTATTCCCATTAATAGAAGTGCTAAATTAAGGATGAAGACTTTCCAAATTGGAGCGGTTCTAGATCTACCTTTCATAAAAATAGTTGCATCTGCACCTTTTTCGATAAGTGCTAAGCGCTCTTTGTTACGTGTTGAAAAGTATAAATAAAATACGCCAAAGATTGCACCAAATACAATTGGTATAATGATTAATTCTGATCCCATAATGTTTCGTTTTTAATTGATTAATTTTAAATGTTCAGAGCTTATGACGATAGGTTTTGAATTTTGGTTACAGATTTTTTTAAAAAAAACAAATAAATATTTTTTTTACGATTTGTGTAACCATATAATTAATAATGTCGTCTTAATGTGAAAATGACCACCAACAAAGAGCAAATACTCATTAATCAAATTATCGAAGGCGATACGAATGCCTTTTCGGTACTGGTTGATAGGTACAAAGATTTGGTGTTTACATTAGCATTACGAATGCTTCGTAATAGAGAGGAAGCTGAAGAAGTAGCGCAAGATACATTTATTAAAGCCTACAAGTCTTTAGATAAATTTAAAGGCGATTCTAAATTTTCGACATGGATTTATAGAGTAGCTTATAACACTTGTTTAGATAGTATAAAAAAGAATAAAAAACATTTAAATGACGTTGAAATTAATGAGTTTACTGCTCATCAAATAAAGACGATTGACAATGCATTAGATAAAATTGAAGCTAGAGAACGCGAAGAAGCCATACAACGTTGTATCGCATCTTTACCTAATGAAGATGGGTTTTTATTAACTCTATATTATTTTGATGACTTATCTTTAGATGAAATTTCTAAGATCGTTGGTATCACAGCAAATTCTATAAAAGTGAAATTGTTTAGATGCCGGAAAAAGTTAGCTACAATTTTAAAAACACAATTAGAACCCGAAATAATTGAACATTATGAACGAGAACGCAGATAAACAGTTAGATGATTTAGCACGTAAGGTGATTGGTAGATCAACAGTTGAAAGCCCTTCTTTTGATTTTACTCAAACCATAATGACTCAAATTAAACAACTAAAAACGTCCAAGATAACCACTTATGTACCATTAATTTCTAAACGTATTTGGGGCGTATTAGCTTTGGCTATGACTGCTGTTTTTGCGTATTTTATTTTCGGAACATCAACTACTGATAGTGGTTGGTTTACTAATTTAGGCTTAGAACGTTTTTCTAATTTTGAATTTGAAATCCCTTTAGCTAACCTTGGTCTTTCTCAAATTATGATATATGCAATAGTCTTATTTGCAGTGATGTTGTGTGTTCAAATTCCTATATTAAAACGCTATTTTGATAAACGTTTTGAAGCCTAATACATTAGTTTTTTCTTAAAATACAATCACAGTATTAAATGCTGGTTTTTGAATGGTAGTTTGATATGCCTAATGTCTAGGCATTGTCTAACACCTCATATTCTAAAAACAAAGCCATCTAAACCTTGCTTAATACCAACGTTTCTTTTTCTTTTTTGACGCTTCACTCTTACGACCTTTTTTATACTTACTACCTTGTTTTTTATGAACAATAGGTTTTGCTTTTGGGTCTAAAGGATAAGGGTGATTGTCTATAATTGGAATTTGAACATTAATAAGTTGTTGTATCGTTTTAATGTATGTCTTTTCGTCTGCCGAACAAAACGAATAGGCGTGGCCTAAGTTTTCTGCACGACCAGTTCTACCAATTCGATGTACATAAGTTTCAGGGATGTTAGGTAAATCAAAATTAATCACAGCATCCAATTGGTTAATATCAATACCACGAGCTGCAACATCTGTAGCAATAAGAATATTTACTTTATTACGTTTAAAATCGGCAAGCGCATTTTGACGTTCAGTTTGTGTTCTGTCGCCATGTAATCGTTCTGCTTTATAACCATTATTAGTAAGGGTTTGATGCAGTTTGTCAACTCCAAATTTTGTGCGTCTAAAAATGAGAATACTGCCTTTGATTGTATTCCTTAACTCATGTAAACACAATTCTATTTTATTACGTTTAGGGACATAATACAATACCTGACTCACGTTTTTTGCTGCTGAAGATGTAGGTGTGACTTCAATACGTTCTGGTGATTTTAAAATAGAATTAGCAAGCTGTTCTACTTTAAATGGCATGGTTGCCGAAAACAAAAGAATTTGTTTTGTTTCTGGACAAAGACGTTCTATTTTTTTAACATCATCAATAAAACCCATATCTAACATTAAATCGGCTTCATCTAAAACAAAGGTTTCTACATAATCTAAGTTTAGTAAATCTTGTTTATGAAGATCTAATAAACGCCCAGGGGTTGCTACTAAAATGTCAATACCTTTAGCTAAAATGTCTTTTTGAGGTTCTATAGATGTCCCTCCAAAAACTACAGCAGATCTTAAATTGGTATGCTTTCCGTAGGTTGTGAAATTTTTAGCAATTTGAATGGCTAATTCTCTTGTCGGACTTATAACTAATGCTTTTATTTTTTTTCCTTTTTTAGGCGCCTCCTGCTTATCAAACAATAACTGTAAAATAGGCAAAGCAAATGCTGCTGTTTTACCAGTTCCGGTTTGCGCTGAGGTAATCACATCTTTACGCTCTAAAACAACTGGAATGGTTTTTTCTTGCACCAATGTTGGATCGTCATAACCTGCTTCGGCAATGGCTCTTAAAATAGGTTTGTTGAGTTTTAAGTCTTTAAATGACATCAATTAGATTTTGATGCAAAGGTATATATTATTTTACTGACACCTGCGTTCTGGAATTCCCAATTCATGAGATAACTTTTGACGTCTCAATGTGACTTTGTTAGGATTGTTTCTCAAAAACTGAATTGGTAATTTGGTATCTAATGTAATGGCTTCAAAAGTTGATTTATCTTCAAAAAAACAGTGGTTACTATAACTGATGTTATTATAAGTAAAGTCAAACTCTATAGCGTATAAAAATTCTTCATGATGTAAGGCTTTTCCATTTTCAAAGGTATTTGATGTATATGAGTAGTCTTCTATTCGCTTGTTAGTAACTATTGCCGTTGTATGATTGCCATACTTTTTCGTGAGTTCTTGTTCGTAGTTCTTCTTGTAACTTGAAGAGACAAAGTAGATTAAAAAAAAACCGCCAAACGAAATAAAACCGAAACCTATTTTAAATAAAAAAGGATTGTTTTCTGTAAAATAGCCTAAATACATTAGCACACATCCAATCATAATGAATAGTACACCTATGAGGAAAGGACCTATGTTTTTACGAATAGATTTTTTTACAAAATTTAGTTTCTCTCTAAAAGGGATGTCCATGTATTATGTATTATTAAGATTATTCCCAACATAAGCAGTAGTATGCCAACTGCCATGTTTTACTTGGTGAATAACTTTAGAAATAGTACAATTCTTATTGAATTTATCAGCAAAACCTTTGATGCTAATCATGTTATTTACATTAGTTTTTGCAAAGCCTTGAAACGTTAAAAAGCCATCAACGCGTTTTGGAGTTTCGGCATGGATTTGTAATTGAAACTCAATGACATCATAACCATAAGTGAGTTCTAGTACTGGAGATTTTGATCGATCTAAATCTTCTTTTCGGACTTTTGAAATTGCAGTATCTTCCGTTTTGCAAATGATTTGAAGTTGTGATCCTTCTTCTGAGTTATTGATCAGTTTTTGCACGATTACTTTACCTTTAAAGACACAATCTATTTTCGCGTGATACCCTAATTTTATTTCAATAGAATTACCAAGTTTAAAAGTATTTGAATTAGCAATAGGAAAGCTATTCTTACCATCGGAACCATCAATTAAAGTAATTACAGCTTCATCAAATCTATTTATGTCTTGTTGTATATGTAGAGCAATTATTTGAGTAGTTACAGGTATAGAAATTCCATTTGAAAGAATTTCAAAACGTATAATATCGTTAGATTTAGATAAAGGAGAAACTGCCATTTAGTGTTTGATTGTTAACATTAGAGCTATAGATATGCTTTTATTTTGTCTCTTTTACGCTGTGGCAAGGCATCATTATTAAGGATTAATCTAATGTGGTTTTTATTTTTTGCTTTTGAAAACAACAATTCAAAAAACTGAAATGTTGTGATGCTATTTTTTGCTTTTTCAACCAGTTTAAATACGTCACCAATACTTACTGTGCCTTCTTGGAGAACACGAACATAAGTGCCAGGATATCCATAATCTATAAATTGTTTTAAAACGTTTGTCGATCCAAATTTCACTCCAAATTTATAACAAGGCTCTCTAGGTTGCGTAATTTGTACTAATGCATTTCCAACTTTATAAATATCTCCAATACAGAGTTCTTTTTCGTTTAAACCTTCAACCGTTAGGTTTTCACCAAGCATGCCATAAGTCCATTCTAAGTTAGGGTACAAATTTCTCCAATATGGATAATGATCTGCCGAAAATAAATAACAGGCTTTAAACACGCCACCATGGTGTTTCCTATCTGTGACTTCATCATCTTTCACATCCTCTTTTCCTAAGTAGATAGCTGTCTTTGTAGGTTTTTTATAAATACCTGTTGTCACGTTTTTGCCATTCCAAACAATGGTTGTTGGTTTAGCAATATTGGTTGATATAATTTGCATGGATTAAAAATACAAAAAAACCACCTCAATAGAGATGGCTTAATAAATTTAAGATGCTGCTTCTGTAATTTCCAGAAGATAATTCCCCTCATCGTCGTTGGGGTCTACAGCAAATTGAATAGAGCTCACTTGAAAATCTTCCCAATCACTGGTATCAATTGGCCAACCACCAATTTGATGCATGTTGTTGTCAAAAACCATAAATAAAGGATAATTATAACCTTGATCTTTTGGCCCTACAGCAACACCTCCAAAAACAGTAATGCCATCAGAAAATTTTGCGTAAGACGCAACAATGTATTGACCTTCAGTAACACCTTCAGGAAGTTTAGGAGGATTTTGCATAATGGATGTCCATAGATTCTTACCATCTTTTGGAATTATCATTGATGCTTTAAATTGTGGCTCATTCATAAACTTGAGGTTTAATATGTTAATAGCTAAAATTGTGTACACAAATTTAAAGGTTGCAAGTTTGATATTTATAGGTATATATACGGGGTTTTTAGACGGTTAATTATTTTGATATGCTAAACACCACAAGTTTTTGTTTTTTTTGGCAACTAAATATTTATGTGTTGCAAATATTAAGTAATACCTTTTTTTGATTCCTAAAAAATAACTATTATATGATTTGATACTACACTTTTCACTATTTTCGGTCGAGCTAATTTTTGAAAAGATCTATGCTTTTTAAATAAAGCAGATGTATTTTGTTTAACTAAAAATGTATTATTATGAAAAACTCAAGTTTAAAATGGATGCTAATGTTACTAATCACATTTGCATTTTTTGAATCATGTACGAGTGATGATGCTATAGAACTAGATGATGATGGTATCGAACTTTCAGATGAAACTACACAACTCATTATTGATTGGAACGATCTTTGGTTAAATGTAGATCGGTATGCAACAGGAATGCGACCTACAGCTACAGCCAGAGCACTCGCTTATATTCATTTGGCTGCATACGAAACTTCTGTTTATGATATGGATGGTTATACGTCTAATGATATAAGGTTAGCAGACTTTAATGTTAATGATAATGAACGTGCAGAGACGATTAACTTAAGCATTGCACTAAATACTTGTTATGCACGAGTGATGGAGCATTTTATGTATAATATTTCTGGTGCAGAAGTGGCATCGATTGAGCAACTGGAAACAGAAAAAGAAAATGAACTTTCGCAAGGACTATCTAATCAGCTTTTAGAAAATTCTCGTGATTGGGGAAATTATGTGGCGCAACGTGTTATTGCATATAGTCAAACAGATACAGAAGCCGAGCAACAAATATTAGAACCGCAGCCTTTGTCTTATGAGCCACCAGTTGGTGATGGGTTTTGGACCTATAGTGCAGATCCAGAAAGAGCTTTGTTTCCCTATTGGGAATCGGTAAGAACGTTTGTGATTTCTTCTGCGGAAACGTCTAGTATTCCGCCACCAATAAGTTATAATGAAACGGTAAATAGTACGTATTATAATCAGATGTATGAAGCTTATGAGTTGAATAATACAGCAAGAGAAGAAGATAATGAAGATTTGTGGATTGCCGAGTTTTGGTCTGATGATGTAGAAGGCTTGATGATGAGTCCTCCTGGACGACAATTTTCAATTGCTGGGCAATTAGTTGCACAATATGATTTAGATTATAAAACAACTATAGCGTTGTTTTTAAAACTAGGTTTTTCACTTAATGATGCAGCAGTATCGAGTTGGGCAGACAAATATGAATATATGGTGATGCGACCAAATGTATATATTGAAGAATATATAGATTCTGAATTTGAAACAAATTTGTACAGATTTATTTTTTGGCCAAATCCTTCATTTCCAGGATATCCATCTGGACACTCTACATTTGCTTCTGCGGCTGGTGGAATATTTATTGATGCGTTTGGTGATAGTACTGATTTTACAGATCTATCACATGACGGTAGAACCGAGTTTAGAGGTGAATCAAGACAATTTAATTCGTTTAGTGAAATGGCTGAAGAAGCTGCCTTTTCAAGAGTGCCATTTGGTGTGCATATGAGAATGGATTGTACGGAAGGTTATCGCTTAGGGTATGAGGTTTCTGATGCGGTTAATGGATTTGATCTCACGTCTAATTAAGTTGTAAATCTATAGCGCCACTTCAATTAAACCTAATTACTGTTTATTGAGTGGCTATTTTTCGCCGAAATGACAGGATTGAAAATAGGTTTGAAGGTTGAAATTTCGGTCATCAAAAGTATTGTTTAGAATTTTGAAATTCTGAACACGATCAATTCTAAAGGCACGGTAATCGTTACGTAAGTGGCACCAAGCAATTAAAATCCATTTGTGATGAGTTGTATAGAACGCATAAGGTTCTATTTTTCGGAAAGAGATATTTGGGTCGTCTGCTTTGCGATAGTTAATTTCTACAAAGTTGAAATTTGTAATCGCTAGTTGTATTTCAGAAAGTGCATTACTAGAGAGGTTTTCGTATTGCGAATCAAATACATAAATTTTACTACTTAAACGTTCACTTTTTTCTTGAACAGAAGTTTTAAATACCGATTTAATTTTAATCATTGCCTCTTTAAAGTTATTGGCAAATGAGATATCATTGGTTTGATTGACCAAATGTTGCGCAGTAATTAAGGCATTAGCTTGTTTTTCGGTAAATTGAACTGGCGCAACAGTGTAGCCTTCCATTAGCGAATAGCCTTTACCTTCAATTGTCATTACAGGAATTCCAGCGTCTTCAAGTTTTCTAATATCTCTGTAAATTGTTCTAACACTTACGTCAAATTTATCTGCCAATTCCCTAGCGGTTAGTAACCGTTTAGAACGCAATAAGGTTAAAATTGATATGAGCCTTGAGAGTTGTGACATGAAAACAAAGATAGTGAACCGCTAAGCAATTCACTATCTGATTATTTTTTGATTGATGATTTATAGAATAGAATGTAAAGCTACGCGATTACCTTCAGTGTCCATAAATTGAGCGATGAAACCAAATGTTCCAATATCGGTTTTTGGCATCATGATTTTTCCGCCATTAGCTTCAACTTTTTCAAGAGCAATGCTTAAGTTTTCACCACCATTTAGATAGATTGTCGCACCATCTGTTGTTGGGTTTTGACCTTCGCCTTCAATAATTGCACCACCAACACCATTATTATCTTCATCATATTCAAATATGCCATATTTCATGTTTTGTTCTGGCATTGGGTGATCTGTAATTTTTGAACTCATAACTGTACTGTAAAATTGTTTCGCTCTGTTGTAATCTTTTACTGGAATTTCAAACCAGTTGACTGCATTTTTCATTTTTATAATTGATTTATTTGTTAAACGTAATGCAAAGATATTTAAGCTTGTGACAGATGATGTCAAGGGTGTTTTAGTGTGGTAATTTTAAATTTATAAGGCGCTATAAATAATAAAAGCGCAAGTAGAAATACTTGCGCTTTATTAGCTATTAATCATAGGGATTTACAATAAAGTTATGTCAATCTTACTATTATTTTCGCAAATATAATGTGATAATTCAGTATAAAAATTGATGTATGGTAATAAATTTAATTATTAGCTAATTCTTTTCTTATTCTGCTTAAACTTTCAGTAGTAATACCTAAATATGAGGCAATGTGATAGTTTTTTACAGAGCGTTCAATATTTGGGTAGGTATTGATGAAATTAGTGTAACGTACTGCAGCTGTTTGAGATAAGTTTGATAAAATCCTTCTTTGAAATGCAGCAAAAGCTCTTTCAAGTTTTTTTCTAAAAAATGTTTCTATTTTAGGAATTTGAGTGTATAAATATTCTTTATTGTCATTAGATAACATATATAATGTTGTGTCTCTAAGTACTTCGATATTCATAATTGATTTTGATGTCGAAAAATATGCAGTATAATCACTTATCCACCAATCTTTAACTCCAAATTGTACAGTGTACTCTTTTCCTTGAGGATCGATGTGATAGGAACGTAAACATCCCGATGAGATGTAGTATTGTTTATCGACATTTTCATTTTCTTTAAGCAAAAATGCACCTTTTTTATGTTTCTCTTTGTGAAAAACAGATTCTATAATCTTAACCTCTTCTTTGGAAAAAGGGAGGTCTCTAAAGATGTCTTTTATTATAGAATTATCTGTATGCACTCATTTGTATTAGAGTATTTAAGTTACGTAAAACCTTTGTAATGATGTAATTATAACGTCATTCTCTTTAAAAATCAGATAATCGGTTATGATTAACAAGAAAAAACGGCTTTGAATAAACAAAAGGTTTTAAGTTTTATGTGAGATGCTGAAATGAATTTAATATAGGGATATGATATTACTTAATCCTATTGGATTATACTGTTTAAATCACATCTGTTTTTAATTATGGGTAATACTACTTGTTTGAAAAAGAGGTAAATAGGCTCTGAAAAAAGGTTTAATATTTTTTGATATTTGATACTGTATTAATTGAAGATATTAATCATTTAATATTGGCGGAAACCGAAAAGCCAATACAAACAGAGTAGGATATTTAAAATTTATATTATGGGATTTTATAGTAAAGAGCCTGTTGATGCAAGTAAAACAACAGCAACGTATTTATGGACTGGTTTACGTACACCAGGAATATTTATTCTTGAAGTAGAAGGTAATGCACCTAATTACTCGTACGGATTTAGTTTAAAAAGAGACCCTCACTTTGTAGGAGGTTTGAAAATTGATTCTATGGGGTGGACAGGGCCTTTAGGGGAAGGTACTACACCTTATAAAGTACATGGTTCATTTCCTGGGCAGTATACTTCAAAAATTGTAGTATCAGGTTCTAATGGTGATTTTTTAATTGATGTTAAAGAAGTTCCTTCAGAAGAAGTTGATGATTATATTAAATCAAAAGCAGATAAACATTTGCAAACGTTATAATATAAAAGACCTCTTTGTTTTTATTTAACAAAGAGGTTTTTAAATTTTAGTAACATCTATGGTATAAGTTGCAACAATTTCATTATTAATTTTTAAATGAACATCATGAAGCCCTTTGCGTTTAAATAGGTGTTTAAATTGAATTAAACCATTTTCATTTTTAATATCATAAATATCTAAAACTGTAGTTTTATTTCTCGAAATTTGTATTAGCGCGATTTTATCTATAGCGGTACTTTTTGAAAATTTTAAGCTAAAATTAATTTCAGCTTTTTTTTTGATTTCAACAACCATTTTTTCTGGACTTATAGGAATCAGGTTTTGATTAAAGGCCTCTACATAAACTAATGGACCAGCAATAAATTTTGAGTGAATTAATGTATCATTTAACAACCATTTTTTATGTAATGGATAATGGTTTTTAGCAAATAATATTGGGTCTGCTAAAAAATAACCTTCATTGTAATTTTTAACAAACACATGACTGGAATTTATAAAACCACTAGACCAAGTTGCATCACATAAGTACCATTTATTATCTAAATAGATAGCATTCCAAGAATGGTTTAATGATTCAAGTTTATTAATGTTTGAATCAACAGTTCTTGCATAACCATTAACAATCTCACATTTTAAGTTCGCTAAAAAACATAACTCCTTTATTAAATAGGCATAGCCAGTACACATTGTTGTTTTGTGTTTTAATAATTTTTTAAACACTATTTTTTTGTATTCATAATTCCAATTCATAAATGCAAGACTATCATTTTGAAGCTTTTTTCGATTTCTAGTTACGGTGTCATGTTGATTCGAATCGGCTTTAATATTTTCACATACCCAAGTATGAATTGCTCTAAATTTTTCAATTTCTGTTGGAAGTTTTGATGTGAGTTCCTCTGCAAGCAATGACAAATTATTTAAACTAGCACCTTCATTAAGTTTGGCAATATTATCGGCTCTAGTGAAATCTATAGTTTTAAAATCAGATACTTGAGCATAAGCGATGTTATAAATAAAAACGAAAAGGAGTATGATTTTTTTCATGATAACCTAGTTTCTTTTTTTAGAGGTGAATACCTCTTTTACAGCGACCTTGCCCATAAGGATACAAGTATCCATTTTCATATCTATTTGTAGTTCTATTTTGGAAGCCGAGTGTTCATTATTAATAACTACTTTTTGAGATTCCATTCCTATATAGCTAAACACTAGTACATCGCCTTTTTTTAATTTTTCAGGAAATTCAAAATAGCCATCAAAATCTGTTTGAATCCCTATTTTTGTTCCTTCTAAATAGATCGTTGCGCCTGGCAATGGAAGAGATTCATTTGTAACATACCCTTTTATGGTAATGTCTTTTTTATGTTTAGTAATTCTAAATTTTGAAGCGTCATTTTTTAAATCTTCACTTTGTGTTTTAATGTCTTGAGCTTGCATTGTACCAAACGAAAAAAGCGACAAGCAGGCTAAACCTATACCAACAAAAAAACTGAGCTTTTTTTCTTGCTTAGGTTTGTTGTTATAGTGCTTTAATTGCTGACTGTTAAATCTTCCGCAGGTGTTTTTATTTGATCTGTTTTTAAAGAAAGCAATGGTGTCTTCTGCACTCATTGTAGTGAAATCAATAACTTCTTTTTCACAAGAGGAACAAAAACCGCCATTTGGAGTTGGTGTAAACTGACTAAAGTTTTCAGAACACGGGACTTGAATGTCTAAGCTAAACTGGTCTTTCATGATATCACATTTTTAATATTAGTATATACCAAACTTATAGCTCTATTACAGGTTTAAAAATGAATATTTAGTAAATGATACGTTTCAATGAGTTAAACATAACTTTCAATGAGTTTAAAAAAAAACCACTTTGCGTTAACAAAGTGGTTTTACATTTTATGTGAGATGCTAAATTAAATTCAACATGATATTACTTTATCATATCGTAACTACGTTTGATGAAACTTGTTAATTCTTCACCTTTAAGTAAGCCTTGTGATAAACGTGCTAAGTCTAAACTTTGGCTAATTAAGCGCTCTTGCTTTTTCTTGGTTTTGGTATTTAGTATATCGCTAACCAGTTCAGAGTTGGTATTTACAATAAGATTATACATCTCTGGCATATTACCCATCCCAAACATTCCACCTCCACCACCTGTTTGTTGCATCTCTTTCATACGACGCATAAACTCAGGTTGTGTTATAATAAATGGTGAAGCATCACTATCCATAGCTTCTAATTGTACCATGAATTTTTCTGAAGGAATCGTTTCTTTTAGTAACGTATCTAAAGTTGTTTTCTCTTCTTCAGATAATTTTGAAATTGATGTTTCATCTTTCTTGATTAGGTTATCAATATGATCACCATCAACACGTGCAAAAGAAATGTTTTCTTTAGTCGTTTCTAATTTCTGAATTAAATGCGGTACAATAGGCGAGTCTAATAATAACACCTCATAACCTTTTGCTTTAGCAGATTCGATATAAGAGTGTTGTGCCTCTTTATCAGACGCATATAAAATAACTAGCTTGTCATCTTTATCTGTTTGCTTTGCTTTAATTTTATTGTATAATTCTTCATAAGTATAATGTGAACCATCAACTGTTGGATAGAGTGCAAATGCATCGGCTTTTTCAAAGAATTTTTCTTCAGAAAGCATTCCGTATTCAATAACAATTTTGATGTCATCCCATTTCTTTTCAAAATCTTCACGATTAGAATTGAATAATGATTTTAGTTTATCTGCGACTTTACGTGTAATGTAAGACGAGATTTTCTTTACAGCGCCATCAGCTTGCAAGTAAGAACGTGAAACGTTTAATGGAATGTCTGGAGAATCAATCACACCACGAAGCATGGTTAAGAATTCTGGTACAATACCTTCTACATTATCGGTTACGAATACTTGATTTTGATAGAGTTGTATTTTATCCTTCTGAATGTTTAAATCATTCGTCATTTTAGGGAAATATAAAATCCCTGTCAAATTAAATGGATAATCAACATTAAGATGTATGTTAAATAAAGGTTCTTCAAACTGCATTGGATACAGTTCTCTATAGAAATTTTTATAATCATCACCTTCTAATTCTGCTGGTTGTTTTGTCCAAGCAGGATTTGGGTTGTTAATAATATTATCTACTGTAATCTGTTTGTGAGGTTCAGTGGTCTCTTTACCTTCAGCATCAGTTGTAGTTTGAGGTGTAAAGTCTGGATCGTTAACTTCTTTGGTTCCAAATTTAATTGAAACAGGCATAAATTTATTATACTTTAATAGGAGTTCACTAATACGTCCTTCTTCTAAAAATTCGGTAGAATCCTCAGCAATATGAAGGATGATCTCTGTACCTCTTTCGGTTTTATCAGAAGCTTCTAAAGTAAACTCAGGAGACCCGTCACAGGCCCAATGTGCTGCAGGTTCATCATTATGTGATTTTGTGATAATTTCTACTTTTTCAGCAACCATAAATGCTGAGTAGAACCCAAGTCCGAAATGTCCAATAATTCCAGAGTCTTTTGCAGAATCTTTATATTTGTCTAAAAATTCTTCAGCTCCAGAAAATGCAACTTGGTTAATGTATTTTTCAACCTCTTCGGTTGTCATACCTAAACCTTGATCAATAATATGAAGTTTCTTACCATCTTTATCGATTTTAACTTCAATTTTTGGTGTTCCATATTCAGTTTTAGATTCTCCAATACTGGTTAAGTGTTTTAGCTTAAGCGTTGCATCTGTTGCATTACTAATTAACTCACGTAAAAATATTTCGTGGTCGCTATACAAGAATTTTTTAATGAGCGGAAAAATATTTTCTACCGATACATTAATGTTTCCTTTTGTCATGATATATATGTTTTATTATAAAAATTGAGATGTTCTTGTATAGACAAAAAAAGTACCAAGACTGATAAGGTGACAAACTGACATTTTTTTGAGATACTATGCATGCATAACGAATGCAAATCGTATTAAAAATAAATTGTATTTTATCGTTAAATTCGCATTACAAAATAATTACTAATGAGTTTTCCGATGTTTCGGAAATGAAAATAAATTTTCGATGTACAATTCCAAAATAATAGGCTTAGGGTATTACGTTCCTGACAATGTGATGACTAATGATGATTTATCCAAAATGATGGATACTAATGATGCCTGGATTCAGGAACGAACAGGAATAAAAGAACGTCGTTGGGTTGAAAAAGGATCTGGTGATACCACAGCAACAATGGGAGTAAAAGCTGCTAAAGTTGCTATAGAACGTGCAGGTATTGATAAAGATGATATTGATTTTATAATCTTCGCAACATTAAGTCCTGATATGTATTTTCCAGGACCAGGAGTGCAAGTACAACATGCCTTAGATATTAAAACTGTAGGCGCTTTAGATGTTCGTAATCAATGTTCAGGATTTGTATATGCTATTTCTGTTGCTGATAATTTTATAAAAACAGGAATGTATAAAAACATACTTGTTATTGGTAGTGAATTACATTCTCATGGTTTAGATAAAACAACACGTGGTCGAGGTGTGTCTGTCATATTTGGTGACGGTGCAGGAGCTGCAGTATTGACTAGAGAAGAAAATACAAATAAAGGGATTTTGTCTACACATTTACATTCTCAAGGAGAGCATGCTGAAGAATTAGTATTGATAGCTCCAGGAATGGGTAAACGTTGGGTGAATGACATTATTGCTGAAAATGATCCTAATGACGAAAGTTATTTTCCGTATATGAATGGCCAATTTGTGTTTAAAAATGCTGTGGTTCGTTTTAGTGAAGTGATTATGGAAGGTTTGATGAAAAATAATCTACAGGTTGATGATATTGACATGCTAATTCCGCATCAAGCTAATTTACGTATTGCACAGTTTATACAGCGTAAGTTTAAATTAAAAGATGATCAAGTCTTTAATAACATCCAGAAGTATGGTAACACGACTGCAGCTTCTATTCCAATTGCTTTAACTGAGGCGTGGGAGGAAGGTAAAATTAAAGAAGGTGATACTGTTGTATTGGCAGCTTTTGGTAGTGGCTTTACTTGGGGAAGTGTGATTATCAAGTGGTAAATAAATTGCGTATAGATGAATTTGAAATTCTTCTTTAAATTATTTTTTCTGCTATTATTTTTTGAAATCTTAGCCGCATTTTTGGATACTTATCTTTCTCAGAATACGGTTGAGGTGTTTGGTATAGATTTAAAGACAGTAACTAATATACTGATGAATTTATTTAGCTTACCCTTAAGTTTAATAAGTAGAGAATTACCTTTTTATACTCAAAATTTATGGCTAAGCCTAGGTTCTGTTTTTTTTAATTTGATGATTCATACCTATGTGATTTATAGGTTACTTAGTACAATCAGGAAGAAGTCATAATTATTATTGGGTTTTCTGCGGCTATTATCATAGCTATAATTGGAATTTTGCTATTTATACTGGTATTAGGAAAAGTTAATGTTACAAGTACAAAAAATCCCAAAGCGTCAACTTTGGGATTTTTCTGCTATTAATCAATTTAACTAAAACACTTAAACTATAAAAGAATAATTTTTTAAACTGATTAGCTATAAACTTATCACACTAGTAAGACGCTAAAAAGTCCTTTTTATTTCATCTCTTAACATTTTTAACTATCAATTAACACATTATATAAATTGCATAAAAAAATCCGAAACATTGAAGTTTCGGATTTCTTTTGCTAAAAATCAATTTTAATTTTTATTTGTAAAAAATATAAACCAAATATTATTTACTAAACCTAAGTCGTAACCTATATAAGGACATTACATTAATTGTTGTTTTTTTTTTTTTGAAACAAAAACCCAAAACTTAAAAGCTTTGGGTTTTCTTATTTAATAACCAAACATTAACACTAACCATCAACTATTATATGTAGGCTATTAAACTTTTCTTAATGTTTTATAAGAAACCTCCGCCACCGGATTTTTCATTACTATCTCTATTTTTACGAGACTTAGCACGATATTTTCCGCCACCAAATCTGTAATTTAATGTGATATTCCACGTATTACTTTCCCAGTTAAATTCTCCTGTTTGAGGGAAAGGTCTTGTGCCGTCAAAAGCAAATTTCATTGAGTTTAAAACATCGTTGTAATTAAAACCAAATGTAGCTCTATTGTCTTCTAAGAAACTGTATCGCATACCTAGGTTTACAAAATACATTGGGTCTATATCAAATTGTAATGTTTTATTTTTACCTCTGTAAAACCCAAATGCAGTTAACGTTAGTTTTTTATTGACTTTGAAGTTATTAAACATTCTAAGGTTCCAAGCAACGTTATCAACTTCAGATACATTAGTTTCAATATCGTCAATTGTAGCAGTCTCTATACTAACACCATCTCTAAAGTTTTCGGCAATACCTTTTTGTGTTTGCGAATAAAAATCAAAACTACCATTAATACTCCACCATTTTGTAGGCCTGTAATTAGTGGAAACTTCTATACCATAAGCAGAGGTATCATCAAAGTTGTCATGAGTTAAGATAATTCTACCAGAGTTAACATCACTTCTGTCAATAAATAATGCTCTATTGATTTCATCTGTGATGGCACGATAAAACACACCAGCAGTAATACTTCCTTTTCTATTATTAAGTGTTCTTGTATAATTTACTTCTAATGAATTTGTAAACTGAGGTTCTAATTGTTGATTTCCGAAAGATGAAATTAAAGGTGTACTCCATTCTTTAATTGGATTTACTTGTCCAATGCCAGGGCGATCAACTCTACGACTGTAACTTAATTGATACGAGTTTTTTTCAGAAGGTGTGTATGTAAAGAATGCAGAAGGATATACTTGTACATAGTCATTATCAAATCTAATTTCTGAAACATCATTTGTAACAACATCAGTTTGTAAAGCAATAGCATCTACATTTACATTTTCAACTCTAAGACCAACTTGATACGTCCATTTTTCAAATTTCTTACTATAGGTTCCATAAGCAGAATAGATGTCTCTAGTATAATCAAAATCTGTACTAGGTGTTGGTGTTAATACACCGACACTATTATAAGAATCTCCAGTTGAAACGTATGCAATTTCAGAATTAAATAAACGTGCTTGAACTCCTAATTCTAATTTTGTAGTTTCAGATAATGGATTTACGTAATCTAAATTAACCGTAGTTCGTTCTCTATCTGAAGCATTTAAATCGATGTAATCACTTAATGGGCCAAGAATTTGATCAAAAAACACAGGGTTTTGACCCTCATAAATATTATGATCAACTTCTAATTCGATATTAGATCCTTCTTTAGCAAAATCTAATTTGTAATCGAAATTGTATTGTTGTGATGTATTATCTCCAACATTTGAAAAAATCTGATCTTGATTAAAACTCATGTCATCATAAAATAGTGCTGTTGTTCTACCAGTAGTGCTATTATCTGAGCTATTTTGGTTTGTAAAGACTGAGATTGTATTCTTGTCATTTAGGTAAAAATCAACTCCAAGTTTATATTGATGATTTTCTCTTTTGTCTAAAAATCTAAAAAATTGTTCAGAGTTATTTCCTGGTCTAAAAACATTACCTCTATTTCTGTTTTTTGAAATATTATTGCTATAGTTTCCAAAGAAATTAAACTTACCATTTCTATAATTTAAATTTAAAGCACTATTAAATTTAGCTTCTATTTCTTTACTTAATCCAAAATTAACACTACCGTTAAATCCAACCATTGTATTTTTATGTAATACAATGTTAATGATGCCACTCATCCCTTCAGGATTATATTTTGCTGAAGGATTAGTAATTAATTCTATAGATTTAATAGCAGTAGATGGGATTTGTTTAAGCAGTTGAGCTGTAGGGATATTAGAGAATTTTCCGTCTACCATAACACGTACATTTGAATTTCCTCTTAAACTTATATCTCCAGTTTGTGCATCTACGTTTACAGAAGGAATACCTACCATAAGTTCTGAAGCAGTTCCACTAGCAGCAAGGTCTTTACCAATAGTAATCACCTTGCGATCAACTTTTTGTTGTATGGTAGAAACTTCAGCAATTACAGTAACTTCGTTTAAGCTCGCAACATCTTCTTCAAGCCTAATATCTCCTAGATTAATTTTATAACCATCGTCGTCTCCTAGGTTTATTGTTTTTGAAATAGTCTTGTAACCTATATATTGAATAGCAACAATGATTTTGCCTTCAGGAATTTTCTCGATTTTAAACATACCATCATCGCTGGTAATTCCTCCTGTAATGATATTGTTTGCTGCATCTTTAATAATAACATTTACATAAGGTAATGGTTGATTAAGTGTAGCATCAATAACACGTCCAGATACTGATCCGTTTCTTGAATCTAATTTTGGAGGTTGTGCAAAAGCCGTAACGGCAAGTAGAAAAATGCACAATTGTGTGATTTTTTTCATTTTTGATTGTTTTTGATTGATTTAGTTTTTTAATACAACTAGGTTGTTATAGCATAGACGAACACTTTTGTATTGTGTTACTCTTTTTAACACAACTTAACATCTTTTTAACATTTCTGAGGTTATGTGTAATAAGGGTAGTGCTATTTTTACAATAAATATTTTGACATGAATAAAAAGACTTTAGTGTTAGGAGCTTCTTTGAAACCACAGCGTTATTCTAATATTGCAATCAAAAGGTTAGTGAATTCAAATCACGAAGTTGTTGCTTTTGGATTAAGAACAGGAGTCGTTGAAGGTGTTACTATTGATGCAAATTTGATGCCTCATAAAAAGATACATTCAGTAACATTATATCTAAACCCTGAGCGACAGAAAGCATTTTATGATTATATCCTTTCACTAGACCCTGAACGTGTTATTTTTAATCCTGGAACAGAAAATTCTGAATTTCAAAATATATTGAAACAAAACGGTATTTATTTTGAAGAGGCTTGTACGCTTGTGTTATTAAGTACCAATCAATATTAATCAATCTTAGAAGTCTTAGAAGTCTTAGAAATAAATAATAACCCTAAAAAGGTAAGTATACCATTTACAATTAGAATTTCAAACCCAATTTGATAACCGTTTAGTAAATCTACTGAATACATATTTATAAAGTAAGATAGTATTGGAGCTGCGATAGCAATTATCCACACATAGCTGTCTTTGAGATGTTTTTTTGTTAATATTCCAAAAGCAAATAGTCCTAATAATGGTCCATAGGTATATCCTGCAGCTTTAAATAATTCCCAGATTACAGAGACGTCTTTAAATAGCAAATCAAATAGAATAATAACAATGACTAAAATACCACTGAATAGAACATGTATTTGTTTTCGAACACGCTTTTGATTTTCTTTTGGCTTTTTGTCTAATTCAATAATATCAATACAAAAAGAAGTCGTTAATGAGGTTAGAGCGCTATCTGCACTTGAATATGCTGCAGCAATTAAGCCTAGGGAAAAGAAGGCAGATGTCACTACACCTATTTCAGGAAGCATGGCAATAGTAGGGAATAAATCGTCTTTTTTCGCAGTAATCCCATGCTGTTGAGCGTATTGGGTGAGTAGAACTCCTAGAGCTAAGAAAAGAATGTTTACAAAAACGAGAATTATACTAAAACTAACCATGTTTTTTTGAGCATCTTTTAGATTTTTACAGGTTAAGTTTTTTTGCATCATGTCCTGGTCTAAACCAGTCATAGTAATTGTTATAAAAACACCAGCCAAAAAGCTTTTAATAAAATATTGCGCATCATTAACATCATCAAAAAAGAACACTTTGCTTAATGTGCTGTCCTTTACATTATTATATATATCGGATATACTGGTTAAGTCTAAAGCAGTTGCTAAAAATGAAATAGTAACAACTACAGAAACTAACATAAAAAGTGTTTGAAGCGTATCAGTGAAAATAATAGTTTTTATACCACCTCTAAACGTGTATAGCCAAATAAGAGCTATAGTGATGATTACTGTAATTGGAAATGGTATTGTATATTGATTAAAGATTAAAATTTGGTCAAAAATGAGTAATTGAAGCACTTTTGCTACTAAAAATAACCTAAAAGCCGCACCAACAGTTCTCGAAATTAGAAATGCTATTGAACCTGTTTTGTAACTTGTATTTCCAAACCGTTCCTTTAAATAGGTGTAAATTGAAGTAAGATTCATTTTGTAATACAATGGCAGCAATACATATGCGATAATAAGGTAGCCAAAAAAGTAACCTATAACGACTTGAAAATATCCAAATTGTTTAGTTTCAACAGCTCCAGGGACCGATATAAATGTCACTCCAGATAAGGATGCTCCTATCATACCAAAAGCAACTAAATACCATGGAGCAGATTTGTTAGCTTTAAAAAAAGCTTCATTTGAATCTTCTTTTCCAGTGAAGTAAGAAATTAAGATTAAGACTCCAAAATAGGCTAGAATAAGTAAAATGATAGCGTTTGTCGACATGATTGTTGTTTTAACAGAGTTTTAATTGAAAAATCTTATTTTAGCTGAAAAATTGTAAACAATATTAAGTAATTTATAATAAAGATTTGTTTTTCTGTCATTACAGATTTACAATATTTTTTATCAAAATCATTTAATATAACTAACCATTAGGAAAATGAAAAATTATTATCTACTAATTACATTCTTATTATCTGTATGTACAACTTGGGCACAAGATTATGTACAAATGATATCTCAAGGCACATTTACTGTTGCTGAAATTCAAACTGCTGCTCAATCTCATTTTGATATAGTTGGCACCGAACGAGGAAAAGGGTATAAACCATACAAGAGATGGGAATACCAAGCTTTAAGAAATATGGATGAAAATGGGATGCTAAAATCGCCTGAGTTTTATTTTAATGAACTTGAAAATTTTAATAGTTACCTTAATCAAAATTTCGATTCTGCAAGAACAACTGTTGGAACGTGGGAACAATTAGGGCCTTTATCATGGAATGCTACAAGTGGTTGGAATCCTGGTGTAGGTCGTATAACATCTGTTGATGTTGAAGCGGCAAATCCAATGCATATAATTGCAGGTGCTGATACAGGAGGAGTATGGAAATCTGTTGATGGCGGATTAACTTGGGCTGTTTTAACAGATGATTTGTCTAACTTAAATGTTTCTGCATTAACAATCGATCCTATTGTTAATACAACATATTATTGGGGTTCTAGCAGTGGAACTATTTTTAAATCTATAGATAGTGGAGCAACATGGAACCTTCTTGCAGATACAGGAAGCGGTAATGTAAATAAAATTTTGATTGACCCTACAAATACAGATAAAATGTACTGCTCTGTTCAAGGAGGAGGTATTTATAAATCTACAAATGCAGGTGTTAATTGGACTATAATTAATGCTAGTGCAACAACTGGTTATGATATTGAATTTAAACCTGGTGATACGAATATTGTTTATGCATCGGGGACGTCGTTTTTCGTGTCTGTTGATGGTGGTGCAAATTTTGTTCCAACAGGAGGATTTGGTGGAGGGCCAAAAATGATTGGAGTATCTCCAAATAACCCTGGTGTTATTTATGTTTTAGAAGCCTCTGGTGGTGCTTTTGGTGCGCTATATAAATCTGTTGATTTTTCTCCATTTACACAATTAAATCATACAGGGAAAAATTATTTTGGTTATAGTTCAAATTCAGAAGATCCAGGAGATGCTAATTCTGGGCAAGCGCCTAGAGATATGGATATTGCTGTAAACCCTAATGATGCTTCAGATGTGCATATTGCTGGTGTTAATACTTGGAGATCAACTGATGGTGGACTTAGTTTTAATATTACTTCTCAATGGACTCCAGGAAATGCAAGTGGCCAAAATATTGGGTATTGTCATGCAGATGTAGATCTTTTAAAGTTTGTTAATGATAAATTGTATGTTGGTACAGATGGCGGTCTTTATGTTGCAGAAAACCCAACGGTTTTAAATAGTGGTTATTATAAAGATTTAACAGCAGGGATGGGTATTAGACAATTCTATAAAATAGGTATTAGTCAAACAGATCCTGTAATTGTATCTGGAGGCGCACAAGATAATGGATCGTCAGTTATGGATGCTAATGGAAATTGGGTAGATTGGATTGGCGCAGATGGAATGGAGTCTTTTGTAGATAAAAATGATAGTAATATTTTATATGGGACGTCTCAATCAGGATCACTTTATCGCTCTGTTGATGGAGGTCAGAGTTTAACAGGTATTACAACACCAAATACAGGGAATTGGATTACACCATTTGAACAAGATCCTATTATTCCTAATACAATATATGCAGGATATAATCAGGTATATAAATCGGTCGATAGCGGAAGTACATGGACAACAGTTTCACAAAATTTTGGAGGAAATTTAGATCATTTAAAAATTGCTCCTACTAACAGTAATTATCAATATGCTTCTAGAGGTTCTAGCTTGTTTAGCAATAGCTTTGTAAGTGTGATCCCAACTTGGAATCAGCTTAATGGGTTTTCTGGTTCAATAAATTCTATTGCAATACATCCTTCAAATCCAAATAAGGTAGCAATTGCTACAACGGGGAGTCAAAAGGTGTATGTTTCTGATGATGGGGGAAATTCATGGGTATCATATAAGTTCAACTTACCAAATTTTAGTGCTCAGGCTTTAGTGTGGCATGATAACGGAGAAGATGGTTTGTACTTAGGAATGAATTATGGTGTTTATTATATAGATAACACCTATTCAGAATGGCAACCTTTTAGTAATGGTTTACCAAATGTAATTATTAGTGAATTAGAAGTTAATGTAGCTAATGATAAAGTTTATGCAGCGACTTATGGTCGTGGGTTATGGACTTCAGATGTGTTTGATGCTACACTAAGCGTAAATGAATTTGATTTAGAATCTTTTAAAATTTATCCTAATCCTGCTTCAGATACTGTTAGCTTAAGTTGGAATAGAAGTGAGAATGTATCTATTAGAATATATGATGCTTTAGGTAAATTGATGTTTTTTGCAAAAAATAGAACAATATCAGAACCTACAACTATAGACGTTTCTAATTATGCTTCTGGGTTTTACTTTGTTAAAATAAATAACACAAAAGGATCTGTTACTAAAAAAATGGTTATTGAATAAATAATTAAAAAGATAAAAAATACCACTCCTTCGGTTCTTTAACTTATCGAAGTGTAGTGGTTTTTTTGTATAATGACTCCTTTAATCAATACACAAATTGTAAATTCGCAACAATGGAATTTTCATCTAAACTATTAGAAAACGCAGTTAACGAAATGTCACAATTACCAGGTGTAGGTAAGCGTACAGCATTACGTTTGGTATTGCATCTTTTGCGTCAACCTAAAGAACATACGCTTGATTTTACTAGTGCATTAAGTGCAATGCGTACCGAAATAAAATTCTGTAAAAGTTGTCATAATATTAGCGATATAGATGTTTGTGAAATTTGCGCAAACCCAAATCGTATAGAAGATGTTGTATGTGTGGTAGAAGATGTTAGAGATGTGATGGCTATAGAAAATACAAGTTCTTTTAGAGGGTTATATCATGTTCTAGGTGGGAAAATTTCACCTATGGATGGCATAGGTCCAAATGAGTTAAATATTCAGTCTCTAGTCGAAAAAATAAAACAAGGAACGGTTAAAGAGCTTATTTTTGCCTTGGGATCTACTATGGAAGGTGATACAACTAATTTCTATATCTATAAACAAATTCAAGATTATGATGTTAAAACATCTACAATTGCTAGAGGGATTTCTGTAGGCAATGAACTTGAATATACAGACGAGGTTACACTTGGTCGTAGTATTATTAATAGAATTCCATTTGAAGCATCTTTAAAATCTTAGATCCGACTTGAAATGAGTAAAATAGATTTTTTTTCTTTTATTATTCAATACTTATGCAAATTACATGTGGCATTTCTAAAACAACTTAATTAATCACATGAAACTTTCAGTCATCATATTAAATTATAATGTGCGCCACTTTTTAGAGCTATGCCTCAAAAGTGTAGAAGCTGCATTAGTGAATTTAGATGCTGAAATTATAGTTGTTGACAATCAATCTGTTGACAAAAGTTGTGATATGGTAAAGGCACTTTTCCCGAAGGTGAAATTAATTGAGAATAAAGATAATTTTGGATTTTCTAAAGGAAATAATATTGGTGTTGCTCAAGCTAAAGGGGATTATGTTTGTATTTTAAACCCAGATACAGTCGTTGCTGAAGATACATTTGAAATCCTTTTAAACTTTTCAGAATTAAAAGATAAATTGGGGATTTTATCTTGCAGGCTTATAGACGGTCAAGGAGGG
Source organism: Flavobacteriales bacterium 33_180_T64 (assembly GCA_002162685.1). Taxonomy (GTDB): domain Bacteria; phylum Bacteroidota; class Bacteroidia; order Flavobacteriales; family Flavobacteriaceae; genus Psychroserpens. Next base: position 251,112 of record MAAQ01000012.1, on the reverse strand, counting down.
TTTCTACCAGAAAGTAAAAGAAATATTCCAACACCTTTAATTGCTATTAAAAAGATATTAGGATTGTCAAGATCATACTACGTCTCTAATTTAGATGAAAAAGGAACTGCTAGAGCATCCATTTTTGTAGGTGCATTTATGCTAATACAGAGAGAAATTTATAATGAAGTAAAAGGTTTTGATGAGGATTATTTTATGTATGGTGAAGATATAGATTTGTCATACAAAGTACTTCAAACAGGTTGTCATAATATGTATCATGGGAGTACGTCTGTTATACATTATAAGGGAGAAAGTACTTTAAAAGATAAAACCTATGCAAAACGTTTCTACGGAGCCATGCAGATTTTTTATAGTAAGCACTTTAAATCAAATGTGTTTTTTGATACATTAGTTTGGTGTGGTATTAAACTTGGGCCATTATTTCAAAGGTCACCAAAAAAAGTTAATAAATCGATTAAGAGGTATGTCTTCGTGTCTTCGGAAGTGAATAAATTATTGCAACAGGCTCTCGAAAGTGATGTGAAGTTGATGTCTCAAATTGAAATTTACGAGAATGATATCGAATACATTTTAGATAATAACTACCTGAGTTTTATGTCAATCATCGAAATCCTATCCAATACACCTAAAAATTGTTCGGCGACATTTAAAATTCTGCCAAAAAATTCTAACTTTATCATCGGAAGTAACAGCTCTAAAAGTAGAGGAGAAGTTATAACTTTTGCTAATAATTAATTGAAATAATCTCAGTAATTGTGTTGATTTTTCATTAATTTTGCAATTAACAAACAAATTATTGACGCTAGATTACAGATATGGCAAAATTTGAACTAAAACTTCCTAAAATGGGAGAAAGTGTTGCTGAAGCAACAATAACATCATGGTTAAAAGATGTTGGTGATACTATTGAAGCTGATGAAGCAGTTTTTGAAATTGCAACAGATAAGGTGGATAGTGAAGTGCCAAGTGAAGTAGATGGTGTTTTAGTGGAAAAACTATTTGACGTAGATGATGTTGTTCAAGTGGGTGAAACTATTGCTATTATTGAGATTAGTGGTGATAGTGCTAGTTTGACAGAAGCTTCAAAGGCAGAGCCAGTGAAGCAAGAGGCCACATCTGAAGCGGTTGCTCAAGTAGAAAAAACAGTTGTTGTTGCTCAAGAATCTGCTACATCAATAGTGAGTTCTGGAGATCGTTTTTACTCTCCATTAGTACGAAATATAGCTAAGAAAGAAGGCGTTTCTCAAGAGGAATTAGATACAATGCCTGGTTCAGGAAAAGATGGACGTGTTACTAAAAATGATATTTTAGCTTACTTAGAGACCAGAAGTTCACAACCAAAGCAAGTAAAAGTAGAAGCGAAAGAAACTCCAAAAGTTGCTGTTGTCCAGTCTAATGGAGCAGCCAAAAAGACTGTTTCAACTCCTGTTGTAGTAAGTGGAGGTGATGAAATTATGGAAATGACAAGAATGGGCAAATTAATTGCGCATCATATGGTTGAGTCTGTACAAACATCAGCTCATGTACAAAGTTTTATTGAAGCCGATGTAACTAACATATGGAACTGGAGAAAGAAAGTTAAAGACGATTTCAAAAAGCGTGAAGGAGAAAACTTAACCTTTACGCCAATTTTTATGGAAGCAGTAGCTAAAGCGTTACGTGATTTTCCAATGATGAATATTTCATTACAAGGCGATACAATTATTAAGAAAAAACATATCAATTTAGGTATGGCAGCTGCCTTACCAAATGGTAATTTGATCGTGCCTGTCATTAAAGATGCAGACCAATTGAATTTAGTTGGCATGACTAAAAAAGTAAATGATTTAGCAGGCCGTGCAAGAGATAATAAATTGAAACCAGATGATATTTCAGGAGGTACGTATACCGTGACAAACGTTGGTACTTTTGGTAGTATTATGGGAACGCCTATTATTAACCAGCCACAAGTTGGGATTTTAGCGCTTGGTGCTATTAGAAAAGTGCCTGCTGTTGTAGAAACACCAGATGGTGATTTTATTGGTATTCGTTACAGAATGTTCCTGTCTCACTCTTATGACCATAGAGTTGTAAATGGTGCATTAGGCGGTCAATTTGTAAAAGCAGTTAAAGATTATTTAGAGGCTTGGGATTCTGATAGAGAGATCTAAAAAGCAAATAAATTATAAAATAAAAAGCACAATCTTTAAAGATTGTGCTTTTTATTTTTAGCGCAAGTTCATATGAATTAATTGCTCGCTGTGAGGTCTTCGAATTCTTTTCTTTTATTATCAAACCAAGTTTTCATAGCTTCGGGTGAATTCATTAGCTCTTGCATGTTACTCATTGCTTTTAAATGTAGTTCATCGTTTTTATGAAACATTTCCATGCCGTGTTTTTTGCTTAGCTCTGCAATTTCTTCAAATGTATTGGCGTGAAACTCTTTGTTACAGGCGCCACCTAATTGTTTGCAAGTCATTGTTTTCATACTCGTGTTGTTTTTAATTTATTGTTTAAAAATTCATCTAGTCTAGTGAAAACAGAACCCCAGCCATTTAATATCCCCATTTTTTCTTGTTGAATTTTATAAGCCTCTGTTGGGTGTATAACATGAAATGTAAAATCAGTTTTATTGCCATTTTTTTTGAAAATAGATTGAATCTCTACACCTTCAGTCATAGGTCTAAAATTGGCAGAAGAATAAATTTTTTCTAGCTCAACTATTTTAGTGTAAACTCCTTCTGCAATAAATTCATTTCCATCAGGCATTGGCATGGCATACTTCCATTTGCCACCTATTTCAAAAGTGTGTTCCACTATTTTTGTTGTCATACCTTTAGGGCTCCACCATTGTGCAATATGTTCAGGTGTGGTCCATGCGTTCCATACTAATTCAATAGGAGCGTTAAAAGTCCGTTTTATGGTAACTGTTCTGTTTGTATTATCCATTATGTTCGTTTTTTGATTGTAATTTTGTTAAGTAATTCTCGAATGAATCTATTTTGTCTTCCCATAGCTTTTTATATTGCTCAATCCACAAAAACGCGGGTAATAGGTTTTGAGGCTGAATCATGCAATAACGCGCTCTGCCTTTCTTGTTAATTTCAATAATGCCGCATTCATTTAGAATTTTTATGTGTTTTGAAATCGCTGGTCTACTGATTTCAAAGTGTTCAGCTACGTCATTCACAGTTAAAGATTCGTTGGCTATTAGCTCAATAATATCTCTTCTAACGGGATCAGCAATGGCTTGAAAAACATCTCTTCTCATTTTATTATGTAATCAATTGGTTACAAATATAAGCGTAACTATTTGGTTACGCAAATTTTATTTGATAGTTATTAAAATTTTCATTGTATCCATAAAACCTACAAATAGCTCAACCACCACTTGTCTTTATGATTTGCTTTATAAATCATATATGCTTTGCAAAGCGGATAAAGTAATGCTACAGTAATAATCCAAATAGCATAAGTCACCCATAAATCATAACCTTTATCGGCTAAAAAACCATTAGTAAATCGTTGAGGCGTGAATATGATTTCTTTCCAATTTTCACCTAAAAGGATGAGGCCTATTATGCCAAATAGATGAATAATGTATAAATGGATGATGTAGTAAAAAAATGGAACACGACCTATAACGACTAAAATAGTTGTGAACCAGTTTTTTACAGATTCAATGCTATGTAAAAACAGTATGGCAGGACCAAGTGTCATTAAGGTGTACAGTAATGATGGTGGATACTTTGTTGTATTTAAAAATGACATAAATGTATATGCAGCATCTTTTTGTTCACTCCAAAGTGTTAGATTGCCATATATATTTATAAAACGTATAATTACAAATAACCCAATAGAGCCCAAGCCTAAATAGAGGAGCCATTTTTTACGAATCTTTACATCAAAACCTTTTTTGTAAAAATGGCCAAAACAGTAGCCTAAAATCATTATTCCTAACCATGGTAAAAATGGATATGCTATAAATAGAAAGCTTTCTCCGTTATTTAAGGGGACACCATTTTGTTGATGTATAAAATACCATAATAAAGAAAGTGGATCACTGCCTTGCATAGTGATGCTGTCTAAGAGGTTGTGGCCAAAAAGAATAAGCGCTCCAAGTATTATTAGCACTGTGCTATGGAGGTAAATTAATCCTGCCAAAAGCATCATACAAATGCCAATTGCCCATATCACCTGAAAAATATGTAAGCCTAAGCCAATATCAAAAGTCCAAGCAAAGTTGACTACTGTTAATTCTATAAATACAAGCCAAAGCCCACGAGTAAATAAAAACTTTGAAAGTACTTTTTTTGATGGTTTTTTAGAGCCGTATAAAAAAGCAGAAGTTCCGGCTAAAAACACAAAAACAGGTGCGCAGAAATGTGTAATCCATCTTGTAAAAAAAAGGGCAGGTGTTGTAGTATCCATATGAGTTGGATCGGTGTATAGGTAGCCGAAATTTGAATAATCCCTCACATGATCTAAAGCCATAATCACCATGACTAGTCCTCTTAAAATATCTATAGATTCAATACGATTGGTTTTAATTTTCATGACATATATATTGATGGATTAGTTGTTGCTTTCAATAGGTGTTGTTAATCAGTGGTTTATGTCCGGTTTACAACGAAGTTCGCTTTTTAATTCTACAAGACAAAACGAATCAATAATTAATACTTCAGCTTTACACCTTTAAAATATTCATTTCTGCATAATCTCATTATCTTTGTTTAAAAAATTGATAGCATGCAACTTAATCTCACAAAACCCATTTGTTTTTTCGATTTAGAAACTACAGGAATTAATATTACTAACGATCGAATTGTTGAAATCTCCATTTTAAAAGTATATCCTAACGGAAAAGAAGAAACTTACACACAACGTGTAAATCCAACAATTCCTATTCCTCCAGATGTGACATTGGTTCATGGGATTTCAGATGAAGACATTGCAGGTAAGCCAACGTTTAATGAGATTTCTAAAGAAGTCTATCAAATGATTAAGGATTCAGATTTAGGAGGTTTTAATTCAAATCGATTTGATATTCCTTTGCTTGCTGAAGAGATGCTACGTGCAGATGTTGATTTTGATATGAAAAACAGACAATCTATTGACGTACAAACTATTTTTCATAAAATGGAACAGCGAACATTAAGTGCTGCTTATAAATTTTATTGTGAAAAAAACCTAGATAATGCACATAGTGCAGAAGCGGATACTTTAGCGACTTATGAAGTATTAAAAGCGCAATTAGATAGGTATGAAGACTTAGAAAACGATGCCGATTTTTTAGCAGAATTTAGCTCACGTAAAAAGTTTGCAGATTTTGCAGGTTTTATTGCCTATAATAAAGATGGTGTTGAGTGTTTTTCTTTTGGAAAACATAAAGGAAAATTGGTTACAGATGTTTTGGAAAAAGAGCCTGGATATTTTGGTTGGTTACTTAATGCAGATTTTCCGTTGTATACAAAAAAAGTATTGACCGCTATTAAATTGAGGGCGTTTAATAATAAGTTGCTTTAAAACTAATACTTATAGACAATGAAACTAATTTGTATTGGTCGCAATTACACAGATCATATTAAAGAGTTGGAAAATGAAAAACCTACAGATCCTGTGGTGTTTTTAAAACCAGATACTTCTATTCTGTTAAAGAAACAACCGTTTTTTATACCTGATTTTTCCGAAGATATACATCACGAAGTAGAGATTTTAGTGAAAATTAATAAAGTAGGAAAACATATTGCTAAAAAATTTGCACATAAATATTATGACCAAATAAGCTTAGGAATCGATTTTACAGCTCGTGATTTGCAAACGCAACTTAAAGCAAAAGGATTGCCCTGGGAAAAGGCTAAGGCATTTGATGGTGCTGCAGTTATAGGCGAATGGTTGCCTAAAAGTGATTTTAAAAGCGTTGATGATATTGACTTTAGTTTGCATAAAAATGATGCCATTGTTCAAGATGGAAATACAAGCTTGATGCTTTGGAAAATTGACGAACTCATAGAATATGTTTCAAAATATTTTACTTTAAAGATTGGAGATATTATATTTACAGGAACACCAGCAGGAGTTGGCAAAGTTATTGCTAACGATAAATTAAAAGGATATATCCAAGACAAGCAATTGTTTTCAATTACAGTAAAATAATAAATGGAACAACATTACAAATTATCAAGAATTCGTGAATTAGCAGATAATGATATGGATTTTATACAATCATTAGCGGAAGCATTTTTAGAAGAAGTGCCAGAAGATGCAGAACGACTTAAAAAAGCAGTAAATGAGCAAGATTACTACAATACATATCAAGCGGCTCATAAAATGAAGCCAACAATAGATTTATTTGAGCTTGGCGTACTTCAAGATTTAATCGTCGTTCAAGATTGGGGGAAATTTGAAAAAGGTAGCGAAGACTGTTCTAAAGAATTAGAATTAGTACTTGTAGCAGTAGAAGAAGCTGCAACAGAATTAAAACAAGACTTTAATCTATAATGCAAGCAGAAATTATTACCATAGGTGATGAGATTCTCATTGGACAAATTGTAGACTCAAACTCGGCATTTATAGCGAAACAACTTAATAAAATTGGTGTTTCAGTGTATCAAATTACATCGGTACAAGATGAAAGAACCCATATTTTAAAAGCACTCACCGAGGCAGAATCAAATGCCGATATCATAATTGTCACTGGAGGTTTAGGGCCAACAAAAGATGATATTACAAAAAAAACTATAGCCGACTATTTTAACGATACACTTAAAGAGGATGTTTCTGTAAGAAAAAACATAGAACGTCTTTGGGATGTTTTTATTAAAAAACCACTTACTAAAGTTAATATAGATCAAGCTTTAGTGCCTACAAAGGCAGAGGTGTTGATGAACAAATACGGGAGTGCTCCAGGAATGTGGTTAGAAAAAAACAAGACTGTTTTTATTTCCTTACCAGGAGTTCCTTATGAGATGAAAGCACTGATTGATGATGAGGTTATTCCTAAATTACGCGCACGTTTTAAGTTTCCTTATATTCAACATAAAACATTTTTAACCTATGGTTTAGGAGAAAGTGCTCTGGCCGAACGCATTGAAACCTTTGAAAATGAATTGCCTGAGTTTATTAAACTAGCTTATTTACCAAGTTTAGGACGTGTCCGATTACGATTGTCGGCTAAAGGAAATGATAGAGCTATTATTGAAGCTGAAATGAAAAAGCAAATTCAATTGTTATTATCTCAAATAGAAGATATTTTTACAGGTTTTGAAGAAGACTTATCTATAGAAGCTGTTATTGGTAAGTATTTAACTGAACAACAAAAAACCGTTGCAACAGCTGAAAGCTGTACAGGAGGCCTCATAGCAAAGCGTTTTACAGCAAATTCGGGTGCTTCTAAATATTTTAAAGGAAGTATTGTAAGTTATACTAAAGAGGTGAAAATGAGTGTGCTTAATGTTTCTGAAGCTATCATTGATAAACATTCTGTTGTAAGTGCAGAGGTTGCAAAAGCTATGGCTGAAAATGTATTACAGTTGTTAGATACCGACTTTGCAATAGCAACTACAGGTAATGCTGGACCAACAAAAGATGATACAGATGAAGATTTAGGTATTGTCTATATAGCTATAGCAACAAAAAGCAAGGTGTATTCAGAGAAATTTAGTTTTGGGAATCATCGTGTGAAAGTCATTAATAAAGCAGCAAATAAAGCCTTTGAAATGTTACAAAAAGAAATTTTAAAAAAGTAACACTTTTAGTTTGCCTGTATTGCAAAGTTTTATTAAATTTGCACCCTGTTTAAAAATATCCAAGTGTGATATTAGAGAATAGACAGTATAACATCATATAAAGTTAGAAAGAAATGTCAAGAGTTTGTGAACTTACTGGAAAGAAAGCGATGGTTGGAAACAACGTATCTCACGCAATGAATAGAACAAAGCGTAGATTTAATGCTAATTTAATTAAGAAGCGTTTCTATATTCCAGAACAAAATGAGTGGATAACTTTAAAAGTATCAACTTCAGCATTAAAAACCATTAATAAAATCGGTATTTTTGCTGCAATTAAAGAAGCGAAATCTAAAGGATTTTTAAAATAATAGCATAACGCGTTAAAGGCACGTACAATGGCAAAAAGAGGAAATAGAATACAGGTTATATTAGAATGTACTGAGCACAAAGAGTCTGGGAAACCAGGAACTTCACGTTACATTACTACTAAAAATAAAAAGAATACGCCAGATAGAATGGAGATTAAGAAATTTAATCCAATCTTAAAGCGTATGACAGTTCATAAAGAAATTAAATAATTCGAGATTTTCGTAAGAAAAGCTTAAATAATACATATTAGTCATGGCAAAGAAATCAGTAGCATCATTACAAACAGGAACTAAAAGACTTACTAAAGCGATTAAAATGGTAAAGTCACCAAAAACTGGCGCTTACATGTTTGTTGAGTCAGTAATGGCACCAGAGTTTGTCAGTGATTTTTTAAACAAAAAATAAATCAAGTATTTTGTATTTGATTACGAACTGCTTTCATCTTTGAAAGCAGTTTTTTTATGTCTATATTTGAAAAGTTTTCTGCCAAAATAGCAGTAATAATTTTTCGGCGCGACATTTGACAAGAACTTATAAATAAGAATTACTAATGAGTTTTTTTAAAAAAATATTTTCTTCAGAAAAAAAAGAAACCCTAGATAAAGGATTAGAGAAATCGAAAACTTCGTTTTTTTCAAAATTAAATAAAGCAGTTGCTGGTAAATCTAAAGTAGATGATGACGTTTTAGATGACCTAGAGGAAATTTTGGTAAGCAGTGATGTAGGTGTGAACACGACTTTAAAAGTTATTGATCGTATCGAAGCGCGTGTTTCGAAAGATAAATATTTAGGAACATCTGAATTAAACAAAATCTTACGCGAAGAAATAGCGGGTCTATTATCTGAAACCAATTCTGGCGAAGACACAGATTATAAAATACCAAAATTACCGAAACAAGAAGATGGTTCGAAAACACCTTATGTTTTAATGGTTGTTGGGGTTAATGGTGTTGGTAAAACAACAACTATTGGGAAGTTAGCATATCAGTTTAAAAAGCAAGGATTAAAAGTTGTTCTAGGAGCAGCAGATACCTTTAGAGCAGCAGCAATTGATCAACTTCAGGTTTGGGCAGATCGTGTAGATGTGCCAATGGTACGCCAAGAGATGGGAAGTGATCCTGCAAGTGTTGCTTTTGATGCCTTGCAATCTGGTGTTAATCAAAATGCTGATGTTATCATTATAGATACTGCAGGACGTTTACATAACAAAGTTAACTTAATGAATGAATTAAGTAAAGTAAAACGAGTTATGCAAAAAGTTGTTGGAGATGCGCCTCACGATGTGCTATTAATTTTAGATGGCTCTACTGGTCAAAATGCTTTTGAGCAAGCTAAACAATTTACTGCTACAACCGAAGTGACTTCATTGGCAGTTACAAAACTTGATGGAACAGCTAAAGGGGGCGTTGTTATTGGTATTAGTGATCAATTTCAAATTCCGGTAAAGTATATTGGAGTTGGTGAAGGTCTTGAAGATTTACAAGTATTTAATAAATATGAGTTTGTAGATAGTTTCTTTAAATAAAATGGGACACAATATTTATTTCGATTTATATATTAACGCATCAAAACAACAAGTTTTTGATGCGTTTTGTTTACCAGAACATTTAAATAGTTGGTGGACATTAAAATCTTCAGGGCAACCAGAATTAGGAGCAACTTATAATCTTAATTTTACTGACACATATAACTGGTTCGCAAAAGTATCAGACATAAAACCCAACGAACATTTCTATCTAAAAATGGTCAATTCTGATAACGATTGGATGAGTACAACTTTCGGAATAACATTAGAAGAAGACAACAATAGAACTTTAGTTAAATTTTCACACATCAATTGGTTAGAAAACAATCATCACTATAGGTTTTCTGCTTTTTGCTGGTCTCAATTATTACAAGGTTTAAAAAACTATATAGAAAAAGACATTATTATTCCTTTTGAAAAACGTAATTAATTTATAACTGCATTTATTTTTTCCCAAAGATCATCGTCAAAAGTAGAGAGTGCAAAATTAGTGTTATCAGCAGCTTCTCCCATTCTAATGATAACTAAATCTTTACTGGGTACAATATAAATTTTTTGATCATTTTTTCCTAATGCGCAATACATATCACTTGGAGCGTTAGGTATGAGTTCACCTTGAAATTCTAATTGTGATTGCGGTAAATGATAGGTCGACTTTCCGTTAAGCCACCATAAATACCCATAAGCTTGATTTATGGATTGCGATGTATTGGTTGCTTCGTTTAAAAAGTTTTCAGAGACTATTTGTGTGTCTTCCCATTTTCCGTTAGCAGAAATCATTAAGCCAAAACGTGCCATACTTCTTGTATTACTCCAATAAATATTTAAATCGTTTAAAGGAACCCAAGCACCAGACATTCCTATTTTATTTTTTAATTTGGAATTAAAATAACTCGTCCATGTTTCATTACTAGCACTTGCAAGAACCTGTTGCATTTTTACATAAACATTATGATATGCCCAACGATCACCAGCATCTGTGTTATATTGTAGATTTTCTGCCGAAATAGCATCACCTAAGCTATCATCTAAACCAGAGCTCATTGATAGTAAGTTTTTACAAGTAATTAAATGTTCTTTTTCTAACGGAATACTTGTCCACCCTGTTCCTATATAATCCGATACTTTGTTATCAATGTTTATTAAACCTTCATCTTGTGCGATTCCAGAAACAGTGGTTGTTAGCGTTTTTCCTGCACTGGCCCAATACCAAGATGCTACTGCTGTATGCTCATTCATGTAAGATTCAATCACAATTTTACCATTGTGAAGTAGTATAAAACTTTTGGTATTCTTTGCTTCTAAAAAGTCTAGAAGCGGTTGTATTTGATTTTGATTCCACTCTAAATCTGTAATTGATTTTGTTTCCCATTCATTTGAAGTTATAGGAGGGAAGTATATACTTTCTGGTTGCGCTTCTTGCTCTATTGAAGTTTCTGTATTTTCTGAAGAACAGTTTAAAATAGATGCAAAACACAAAACATAAAGCAGTAGATAAGCAGGTTTCATAGGGTGTAGTTTAGAGTAAGACTTAAAACTGTCAATAAGGTTTAATCATTTGAAAACAAATATATCACAAATCATTGCGTATCTTTGCAAACTGAAATTTGACTATGAGAACTAAATCACTTAAGAAAAACAAAATCAATGTTATAACACTTGGCTGTAGTAAAAATGTTTATGATAGCGAGGTGTTGATGGGGCAATTAAAAGCCAGTGGAAAAGATGTTGTTCATGAAGAGGAAGGTAATGTTGTAGTGATTAATACCTGTGGTTTTATTAATAATGCTAAAGAAGAAAGTGTAAATACTATTTTAGAATTTATGCAAAAAAAAGAAGCAGGAGAGGTTGATAAAGTTTTTGTGACAGGTTGTTTAAGTGAACGCTATAAACCAGATCTAGAAAAAGAAATTCCTAATGTAGATCAATATTTTGGTACTACTGAGCTTCCAGGATTACTAAAAGCTTTAGGAGCAGATTATAAGCATGAGCTTATTGGTGAGCGTTTAACAACAACACCAAAGAACTATGCTTATTTAAAAATTGCTGAAGGTTGTGATAGACCATGTAGTTTTTGTGCTATCCCGTTAATGCGTGGAAAACATAAAAGTACACCTATAGAAGATTTAGTAATCGAAGCTGAAAAATTAGCAGCTAATGGCGTTAAAGAGTTAGTGTTGATTGCTCAAGATTTAACCTATTACGGATTAGATTTATATAAGAAACGAAATTTAGCCGAGCTTCTTGAACATCTAGTGAAGGTTGATGGCATTGAATGGATTCGTTTGCATTATGCATTCCCATCAGGATTTCCAATGGATGTATTGGATGTGATGAATCGTGAGCCTAAAATTTGTAATTATTTAGATATTCCATTACAACACATTTCAGATGCTATTTTAAAAAGTATGCGTCGTGGTACTACAAAAGAGAAAACCACAAAACTATTAAAGGAATTTAGAGCTAAAGTTCCAGAAATGACTATTAGAACAACCTTGATTGTTGGGTATCCAGGAGAAACGGAAGAAGATTTTAATACACTTAGAGATTGGGTAAAAGCTATGCGTTTTGAGCGTTTAGGATGCTTTACGTATTCTCACGAAGAAAATACACATGCTTATAATTTGGAAGACGATGTTCCTGAAGATGTGAAAATAGACAGAGCTAATCAAATTATGGAAATCCAATCTCAGATTTCTTGGGAATTGAATCAAGCTAAAATCGGACAAGAATTTAAAGTTGTCGTCGATAGAAAAGAAGGAAATTACTTTGTTGGTCGTACAGAGTTTGATTCACCAGATGTGGATAACGAAGTCTTAATTGACGCAACAAGTACTTACTTGAAAACTGGAGAATTTACAAGGGTAAAGATTATAGAAGCAGAAGACTTTGATTTGTATGCCGAAGCTTTGAGCTAGAACAATTTTTAACTTTAAAGTTCGATCAAGTTATTGTTTACAAAAAAAATGGAGTTGACAAGGAATAGTTTGCCGTTTTCCCAAAAGCTTCTAAACATAACATTATCTGCCATATAAATAACGCTTCCATTTCCAATACGTTGTTCTCCAAAAATTAAAGTGTTGTCAAGTTTTTTTAATGCGTCTTTTCCAGCATAACCCGAAACATTTTTAGGGTTTTCACCAAGATAAGCAACGTTGTAACCGTTTTCTAATAAAGCATAGGATGCACTTCCTAATTTTAAAGTAAAATAGGTGTCGTTGTAACCGAACGCCATTGGGTGTGTATTGTCTACATCACTTTTAAAAATAGCACCTGTGATAAGATTCTTTGTATTATCACGTTCTCTGTCTGCATACTTAATACGTCTGTTGTCTTCTTTTTCTTTGTCCGCATCTTGTGTTTGATTTCGTTTTAATCCAAACCCTTCTTTGTCTGCAAAACTGTTTAAAGCGCCATCAATAGCAATGAGTTTTCCTCCAGATTGAATCCATGTTTTTAGTTTATCGATAAGCGCATCATTTAACAAACGACCATAATAGCCATTTGGCACGATTAATACATTGTATTTTGATAAGTTGATTCGATTTAAGTTATTCGTATTAATAGAGGTTACTGGGTAGTGGAGCTGTTGTTCAAAAAAGTGCCATAACTCGCCATAGCTCAATGAGGATGTGTATTCTCCAGAAAGTATTGCAATTTTAGGAGGATTAACTAGTTTTATGTCGGGAGACCCAAAATCTGGACCACTAGTTGAAAAGCCAGAAGAAATGGCATTAGGATCTCTTTCATGTTTTAGAGCAGCATCTATAACTTTTGAATCAAAGCTGGTTATTTTTTTGTTATCACCTCTAACAATAATTAATGAACCTCTATCGTATGTTTGTCCTTGAGTCGTAAATGGTTTTTCAGTAAATCGAACTTTAATACCTTGCTTTAATAGTTCAGCGAGAAACTGTGCGTCTTTTAAATTATTCCATTTCAAAACATAGCCAGTTGCCGAAGTATTTACTGTTGGAATTTGAATATCTGTAATTCTTTTTTGTTGACTAATTAAACTTGTACTTGCTATAGCGTCTAATCCATAAGCGTAAGGAATACTCCAAGCTGTAATATCATAAGTAAGAGAATCACTTAATTTAGCATTAGGTTCAAATAAAACTTTTACCATTTTTCCTTTAGGCTGATTTGTGTTTACGACTAAGTCATTTGAAGAGGTATTCATTTGTCCTTGCCTTGATGTGGCATAATTATAGCCATTTGCTTTTCCGCTTTGAGCGAAACCATAATCAATATCATGCTTGTCTAAAAGTGATGTTACTTGTTCAATTTTATCAGTATTACCTTTAAGAACATAGCTTTTATACTTTAGGTTAGCGTTGTTAAAGAATTTTGCAAATTCTGAATTTAATTTTTCAGCGTTTTTAGATGAAATTTCAACTGTAGACAATCCCGTTACAGTATGATGAGTTAGTCTATCTACTAAAGTTAATACATCACCTTCGTCATTTAAAATACCTAATCCTCCACGACCATGCCCAGCTTGCTCGTAAGTCATACCAATAGCTCCCATATAAGTTGGGTACGTGTCTCCATAACTTGGGTATAGTAAATCAAAACGTTCGCGAGTGAAATATAACCAACCTTCAGCATCAAAATACTTAGAATGATTTTTGCCTATTTGTGTTTGAAATTCGCGTTGCCAATCACTAATTACCTCATGAAAAGGCTCAGCTGCTGGTGCAAAATAATAAGGTTCATTAATGCCTTGTTCATGAAAATCGACATGAATATGTGGCATCCATTTATTATAGGCTTTTAATCGAGAAGCCGATTCTACTTGTGTGGCCCAAGCCCAATCTCTGTTCAAATCAAAAAGATAATGGTTTGGTCGTCCTCCAGGCCAAGGTTCATTATGTTCGCTTGCTTGCTGATCAATATCATAAGGAGTGCTAGCAGTTTCGTTATACCAATTTACATAACGATCGCGACCATCAGGATTAATACAAGGGTCAATAATGACTACCGTGTTTTTTAAATAGTCTTGATTTTCTGTGAGTAACTTATAAATGGTGCTCATTGAAGCTTCTGAACTTGATGCTTCATTACCATGAACATTATAGCTTAACCATACAATAGCAATAGTATTTAATGTTGAGGAGCCGTCAAGTAATCCAGCATTTTTAAGATTATTTGTTCTAATATTGTCAAGGTTCTTTATGTTTTCTTCAGAAGAAATAAATGCCAACATTAAAGGTCGTCTTTCATTAGTTTCACCATACTGTTCTATAGTAACTTGAAGAGGTTTCTGACTTTCGACATGTTTGAAATAATCAACGACTTGATGATGTCTTGAAAATTTACTTCCTAAATCATAACCTAAAAATTGTGAAGGTGACTGTAGGTTTTGAGCAAAAGTTACGGCTGATAAAACTAATGCAATGATAAAAGTGATTGATTTAATCATGAATTCAAATCTAAATTGATTGTGTTATTAAGTAAAGATAGGAACTGCTGATGAATTAACTAAAATTTAGGACTTAAAAAAAGTTAAGAGCAGTATCTTTACATTAGAATTGAACCTTAACTATGCCAGCAGACTGTATTCCGTTTAGAGAAACCAATTATTTTTCTTCATTGATTTGTGATTACTTAGACGAAAAAAACGAGATAAATTCGTTTTATAATCGCTTTCCTAATCTTGAAAATTTTAAAGCTCAAATTGAAGAAAAACAAAATTCGTTCACTTCAGATACACGAACAGTTTTAGTGAAATCATTAAAAAATCAATACAAATCAATTAATGCTTCTGAAGCAACGCGTAGTAATATTAACTTGCTTAATGATGCTGATACATTTACAATTACAACAGGACATCAGTTAAATTTATTTACAGGACCACTTTATTTTTTCTATAAAATAGTTTCTACTATCAATTTGTGTAAAGAATTAAAGATGAAATATCCTAATCAAAATTTTGTGCCTATCTATTGGATGGCAACAGAAGATCATGATTTTGATGAAATTAATTATTTCAATTTTAGAGGCCAAAAAGTACAGTGGAATAGAGCTGCTTCTGGAGCTGTTGGCGAATTAAATCTTAATGGATTAGAAACCGTATTTGAAGTGTTTGCCAATCAATTAAATTCTACGACCAATGCTGAAGATTTAAAACAATTATTTGAAAATGCATACTTAAAACATGGCAATCTCACTTATGCCATGCAGTACTTGGTTAATGAGCTATTTTCAGATTATGGGTTGGTGATTGTTGATGGAAATGATTCGGAATTGAAACAACTTTTTATTCCATATATTGAAGACGAATTAGTAAATCAAACGTCTTTTGAGAATGTGACACAAGCCAATACTAAGCTTAATAATTTAGATGGAAATTATAAAATTCAAGTTAATCCGAGAGAAATAAATCTGTTCTATATTACTAAAGATTTACGAGAACGAATTATTGAAATAGAGGGTGTTTTCAAAGTTAAGAATACAAATATTATATGGAGTAAAAGTGAGATACTAAAAGAGGTTGCAGACTTTCCAGAGCGTTTTTCACCAAATGTGATTATGCGTCCATTATATCAAGAAATTATTTTGCCCAATCTCTGTTATATTGGAGGAGGTGGAGAATTGGCATATTGGTTACAACTCAAATCTAATTTTGAAGCACAAAATGTAGTGTTTCCAATGTTGTTACTTCGTAATTCGGTGGTGTTAATTACTGATAAACAAAAAGAAAAACTTCAAAAATTAGAGATTTCGGTTAAAGATTTGTTCTTAAAACAAAACGATTTAAAAACAAAAGTAACAAAGCGTATTTCTGAAATTAATATCGATTTTTCATCTCAAAAAGCAACTCTTGAGAAACAGTTTAAAGGTTTGTATCAATTAGCAGAACAAACCGATAAATCTTTTAGAGGTGCTGTTGCTGCTCAAGAAAGAAAACAAATTAAAGGATTAGAAAATTTAGAAAAACGTTTGTTAAAAGCAGAAAAGCGAAAGCTAAGTGACTATCTTGAGAGAATTGTCGAACTTCAAAATGATCTATTTCCTGGGCAAAGTTTGCAAGAACGAAACATGAACTTTTCTGAATTTTATTTGGAATATGGAGATGAATTAATACCAAAGTTAATTCTCGACTTAAAACCATTGAAAGGTGAGTTTTTAGTGTTATCAATTTGATATAAAAATTAATGTTTTGTTGTCGGTGTTTTAGATGCAATTATTACTTTTGCACATGCAACACAACAAAGTCCTTATTTTAGATTTCGGTTCGCAATACACACAGCTTATTGCACGTCGCGTCAGAGAGTTAAACATCTACTGCGAAATACATCCATTTAACAAAATTCCTGTAGATTCAGAAAGCTTTAAAGCTGTTATTTTATCAGGTAGTCCAAACTCTGTAAGAGGAGAAGATGTTTTACATCCTGACTTATCTAAAATTAGAGCTAAAAAACCGCTTTTAGCAGTGTGTTATGGTGCGCAATATTTAGCTCATTTTTCAGGAGGAGAAGTAGCACCTTCAAATACTAGAGAATATGGTAGAGCAAATTTGAGTTTTGTAAAAGAAAATGATCATTTCTTTGAAGGTATTTCTAAAGGAAGTCAAGTCTGGATGAGTCATAGTGATACCATTAAAGAATTACCTACTAATGGTGTTTTATTAGCAAGTACTCATGATGTTGAGAATGCTGCTTTTAAAATAGAAGGTGAAACAACCTATGCAATTCAATTTCACCCAGAAGTCTATCATTCTACTGATGGAAAGCAATTGTTAGAAAATTTTTTAGTGCATATAGCAAATGTAGAACAAGATTGGACACCAGATTCTTTTGTTGAAGAAACAGTTGATGCGCTAAAAGCACAATTAGGAAATGATAAAGTCGTTTTAGGATTGTCAGGAGGTGTAGATTCATCTGTAGCTGCAATATTATTACATAAAGCTATTGGTGAAAATCTATATTGTATTTTCGTTAATAATGGATTGCTTCGTAAAAATGAGTACGATAGTGTGCTTGAACAATACGAAGGCATGGGATTAAACGTTAAAGGTGTTGATGCTTCGGCACGCTTTTTGGATGCCTTGGAAGATGTAAGTGATCCTGAGCTAAAAAGAAAAGCTATTGGTCGTGTGTTTATTGAAGTTTTTGATGATGAAGCGCACCTTATTGAAGATGTAAAATGGTTGGCACAAGGAACTATTTACCCAGATGTAATAGAAAGTGTTTCGGCAACAGGAGGACCAAGTGCAACAATTAAAAGTCATCATAATGTTGGCGGTTTGCCAGATTTTATGAAATTAAAAATTGTAGAGCCATTAAAATCATTATTCAAAGATGAGGTTCGTCGTGTAGGTGCTTCAATGGGGATGGATAAAAATATTTTAGGACGTCATCCATTTCCTGGACCAGGATTAGCAATTCGAATTCTTGGAAGTCTAACACGAGAAAATGTTCGTATATTACAAGAGGTCGATGCTGTTTTTATCAATAATTTGAAAACTTGGGGTTTATATGATAAAGTATGGCAAGCAGGAGCAATTTTGCTGCCAGTGAACAGTGTAGGTGTTATGGGTGATGAGCGAACATATGAAAAATGTGTGGCATTGAGAGCTGTAGAGAGCACAGACGGGATGACTGCTGATTGGGTGAATCTTCCATATGAGTTTTTACAAAAGACCTCAAATGAAATTATAAATAAAGTAAAAGGTGTTAATAGAGTGGTATATGATATAAGTTCAAAACCACCTGCTACAATTGAATGGGAATAAACCCTCTTTATTGTTTTGCGTAATTAAGAATAAAATAAATTTTAAATGAAGAAACTCATTCTTATCATAGTTGTTTTGTTTTGTAGCATATCTGTATATGCTCAAGATTATAAAACCCATAAGGTAAAACAAGGTGAAACAATAAAGAGTATTGCGAAGCTATATTTAGTGACGCCTTTTGATATCTATGCACTTAATCCTGATGCAAAAAAAACTATTGATGAAAATACGGTATTGATCATTCCTACTTCAAGAGTGAAAAATGAACCAGTACCAAAAGAGACTAAAGAAGTTGTGAGTTTTAAAACTCATAAAGTAAGGCGAAAAGAAACCCTGTTTAGTATTTCTAAAAAATATAATGTTGAAATAGAAGATATAAAAAAGTATAATACAAGTTTATATTCTGAAAACCTTAGGAAAGGGGACAAAATTAAAATTCCGAAGTTTAAGACTATAGTCAATAAAGTATCGTTTAGTAATACCATAAAAAAATATAAGGTATTACCTAAGGAAGGGAAATGGCGAGTGGCTTATAAATTTGGAATCACTGTTCCTGAGTTGGAAGCACTTAATCCAAAACTTGGAGAAGTTTTACAACCAGGTCAAAAGGTTAATGTTCCTAATATTAGCGATAATGAAGAGAAGTCTGTAGAAGAAACTTATAACTATTATACGGTTTTAAAGAGTGAAGGTTATATGGCGCTCAATAGAAAGCTAGGTGTAACTCAAAAAGATCTTGAAGCTCTTAATCCTGAATTAAAAAATAGTGGACTTAAGTTAGGAATGATTTTACGTTTACCTCAAAACGCAAAAATAGAGTATGTCATTAAAGATGTTGAAAAAACAAACTTATCTCATAGCTTGAGAAATTTAAGTACTAAAAAGATAGCCTTAATGTTGCCTTATAGAACTCATAAAATAGATGTAGATTCTGTAGCGGAAGCAAAAAAGAGGATAAGAACAGATCGCTTATTGTCTGTGTCATTAGATTTTCACGCAGGTGCATTAATAGCTATAGATTCAGCAAAACGTTTAGGGATTTCTACCGATCTAAAAGTCTTTGATACAAGAAATCGGCCTTCTGAGATTTCTAAGATTTTATCATCAAATGATTTTTCAGAGTATGATGCAGTGATAGGGCCTCTATTGCCTAAAAATTTAGATCGTGTAGCTGCAGAGTTAAAGAAAGATAATGTGCCGGTAGTGTCACCTTACTCTATGCCAATTAGTTTGTATAGTAATGTGTTTCAAACGGTGCCATCAAGTGATTTACTAGTTGAAACAATGATAAGTTTTGTGAAATTAGATTCAATGCCAAGGCATATGGTGATTTTTGCCGATTCTAAACATAAGGCCATTAGCGATAAGTTGGTGACAGAGTTTCCTTTAGCAAAACAAATATTTTCGAGAAAGAATAAAGAAGGAAAAGAAGCTTATTTTGTGTATCAAACCGATTTAGAAAATGTATTTAAAAAAGGGAAAAATATTGTCTTTTTAGAAACTGACAATGAAGGTTTCGCTTCTAATGTGATAAGTCTGATTAATGGTCTAAATATAGAGGGAACAGAGATTATTTTGATGACTACAGACAAAAATAGAGCCTTTGAAGGCAGAGAGATTTCCAATTATCATTTATCTAATTTAAAGTTTCATTATCCTTCAGTAAATAAAACTGCAGATATAGCAACCTCAAGAAATGCTTTTATTAGAGCTTATCGTCGGGAATATAATGTAAGTCCAAATAAATATGCTGTACGAGGATTTGATTTAACTATGGATTTGCTATTGCGTTTAGCTAGTGATGATGATTTGTATAAAGCTTCTTCTAGTGATGTAGAGACAGAATATGTAGAGAATAAATTCCGTTACTCAAAAAAGACCTTTGGCGGTTATTATAATGAAGCGGTTTATGTTGTAAAGTATGATAACTTAATCATTGTAGAAGCAGAATAATGACATCAAAAGTAACTTATTTAGGTGATTTAAGAACAGAAAGCGTTCACCTGAAATCTGAAAATCCTTTCATTACAGATGCACCTGCAGACAATAATGGTAAAGGAGAGGCGTTCTCTCCTACAGATACTGTTGCTACAGGATTAGCAAGTTGTATGATAACCGTTATGGGGATAAAAGCCAGAGATTTAAATATTGATATGACAGGAACAACTGCTCATGTCACAAAGACTATGGCAAGCAATCCAAGACGCATTTCTAAAATTGAAGTGATTTTAGACTTTCCGTTTGAAACCGATAAGAAAACAAGAACGATTTTAGAAAGAACAGCAAATACTTGTCCTGTACATTACAGTTTACATCCTGATATTAAAAAAGATATCACGTTTAACTGGAAAAACTAATGTTATTACGATTTTTAATTATTGTTTTATGTCTTTTCAATACAGCTTCTAAAGACGAGGTAACTATTACATGGAATGAATCTAAGAAACTTAGATGGACAGACTTTAAAGGTGCTGTAGAACAAAATTCGGATGCAGTTGCAGTAACAGCCTCAGGGATTACATTTTCGTTTTCAGTAAAACAAAGTAATGATATATTTATGAGTTTTAACGCTAATGCTACAGCGCATTTTTATCCTGAAAAGTCTTGGTATATCAAAGCTAAAGGTGATGCTCATATTTTAGCTCACGAACAACTTCATTTTGATATAACCGAACTTCATGTTAGACAATTACGTTATGGTATTTCAAAGTTAAAAGTATCTCAGAGTATTAAAGAAAATTTAAGACATTTACATCAGCAGGCAAATGAAAACCTTGCTAAAATGCAACATGCTTATGATGTAGAAAGTCAAAATTCTATACATGTTGAAAAGCAAGCTATTTGGTCTGAATTTATAAAAGGTGAGCTTAAAAAATATAGTGCTTTTGGATCAAAATAAAATGCTTCAACCAGATAAAAATTTTCTAATTAAACTTGCGCATACCAAGATGCCATTTGGTAAATATGAAGGACGCTATTTAATAGACCTACCAGAGTATTATATTGTTTGGTATCATAATAAAGGGTTTCCAAAAGGAGCGCTAGGAGATATGTTGACTCAGGTATATGAGTTAAAATTAAATGGCTTGGAATATTTAATAAGAGATATAAAAAGAAGGTACCCTAAATGATGCCATCTGTACTTTAAAATCTAAATTAGTATAAAACTGAAGGTTGCCATAGAAAATGTTAATAGCTTAGTTTTTATGCTCAACATATATTTTAGCACTTTCTTGTTTAATGATACATCCATCTTCTGAAATAGCTGTAACTTTTCCATTGATGCTAGATTCAAAACCAGATGAAAAGGTGTGCTCAATAACTTTAATTTCCATGCGAATAGTTAAAGACGCTCCCGCAGCAATAGTAACAGGAGGAGGAGGGAAAGTGACTGCTGTAGAGCCTTCGGTTGCAACATAAGAGAAATGAGCATAATCTACAGAAAAATTTGTTCCAGCTGTAATTGTAAACGTAGTTGTGGTAATAGAACCATCACTGTGAGGTACTCCAGTTAGTAGTTCGTTTTTAGTTAAGCCAAAATTTTGAGTACTTGGCACAAAGAAATAATGAATAGATTCATTGTCAAATTCGTTAGATTCACTAACGGTATTTAGCGTGTCAATTGAAATGGTTTCTTTATACATACCACAAGTTAAAGGGCCAATAGGACCAAAAATAATAGAGTCAAGTTGTGAAGTCGTTAATTGTGGACCACTAATCGTTTCTTCATAAATAATTGCATTTGGTATCGTATCAAAACCATAGTTGCCAACAATGGCTTTAAAAACCATAGGTTGAATTCGTTCACGAATAACATAAGCAGTATTAACATCTGCATTACCATTATTTGTCAGGTTTCTTCTTACTTCAAAAGCAGTGGGAGATACGATATCTACAGAGTCGTTTATACCCAATTGTTCAACCATAATTTTATCTAATTGCTGACTGTAAGTCTTTTCCCCAACACCAGTTAAATTAGGTTGACATGAGAGTGTTAATAGAATAGTTAGTGATAAAAATGAAAGGACTAAATTTTTCATAATATTGAGGTTTTACGTCGAAGATCTCAATGCAATTGCATTAAAGTTAATGAAAAAAAATATAACATGTTAAAAATCAATGTGCTATTTGTTGAAACTATTGTTGGATAATCTGAAAACTTTCATTCAAAATCCCTAAATTTGCCTGCGTTTAACAACGCAACATGAGCACTACTAAATATATATTTGTAACCGGAGGAGTAACCTCTTCACTAGGAAAAGGTATTATTGCCGCATCCTTAGCAAAATTGCTTCAAGCACAAGGCTACAGAACCACAATTCAAAAACTAGATCCTTACATTAATGTAGATCCAGGAACTTTAAATCCATATGAGCATGGTGAATGCTATGTGACTGATGATGGTGCAGAAACTGATTTAGATCTCGGGCACTATGAACGTTTTTTAAATGTGCCAACGAGTCAGTCAAATAACGTGACTACTGGTCGTATTTATCAAAGTGTTATTGATAAGGAGCGTCGTGGAGAGTTTTTAGGGAAAACGGTTCAAGTCATTCCTCATATCACAGACGAGATTAAACATCGCGTACAAATTTTAGGCAAGTCTGGAGATTATGATATCGTAATTACTGAAATTGGAGGTACTGTTGGTGATATTGAGTCGTTGCCATATGTTGAAGCCGTTAGGCAATTAAAATGGGAATTAGGAGCAGAAAACTCTATTGTTATTCACTTAACCTTAGTGCCTTATTTATCTGCTGCAGGCGAATTAAAAACAAAACCAACACAGCATAGTGTAAAAACTTTGATGGAAAGTGGTGTTATGGCAGATGTTTTAGTGTGTCGTACAGAACATGAATTGCCAATAGAATTACGTCATAAATTGGCTAAATTTTGTAACGTTCGTCCAGAAGCAGTTATTCAATCTATAGATGCTTCTACAATCTATGATGTACCAAACTTAATGCTAGATGAAGGTCTTGATAAAGTAGTGCTAAAAAGATTGGGATTAGAGAGTTCTCAGCCAAATTTAGAAAAGTGGAATCAGTTTTTAACACGTCATAAAAATCCATTAGGGGAAGTTACTATTGGTCTTATTGGTAAATATGTTGAGCTTCAGGATTCATATAAATCGATATTAGAAGCCTTTATTCATGCAGGAGCAGAGAATGAAGTTAAAGTAAAAATAGAGTCCATACATTCGGAATATTTAACATCAGAAAACGCTTCAGAAAAATTAAAACATCTTCATGGTGTTTTAGTAGCTCCTGGTTTTGGAGAACGTGGTGTTGAAGGTAAGATTGATGCGGTTAAATATGTGAGAGAGCATAATATTCCATTTTTGGGAATTTGTTTAGGGATGCAAATGGCTGTGATTGAATACTCAAGAAATGTGCTTGGTTTGAAAGATGCAAATTCTACTGAGATGAATGCGAATACAGTTAATCCTGTGATAGATTTGATGGAGTCTCAAAAGACAATTACAGATAAAGGCGGAACAATGCGTCTTGGTGCTTGGGATTGTGAGTTGTTGGATGGTAGTATTTCAAAAGCGGTTTATCAAACAAATGCTATTAAAGAGCGACATAGACATCGTTATGAATTTAATAATGATTACAAGCAACAAATTGAAGCAGCAGGAATGAAAGCTACAGGTCTAAATCCTGAAACTGGTTTAGTGGAAATTGTAGAAATCCCAACACATAACTGGTTTGTAGGTGTACAATACCATCCTGAATATAAGAGTACGGTAGCTAATCCTCATCCACTTTTTGTGGCATTTGTTAAGGCTGCTTTGAGTTTTAAAATAAATGGATAATAGTGTCAGTATGGCATAAAACTAATATTGGATAGCTTTTTGATAACCTCGAGCTATCGCTCCTTAACCAATTGGAGAAACTAAATATAACATGGAAGAAAAAAAATTTGACTTAAAATCTATTATAGGATTCATTCTTATCTTTGGAATATTGCTGTTCATGATGTGGAAAAATCAACCCACTCCTGAAGAACTCGCTGAACAGGAAAAAGCAAAGCAAGAACAAGTAGAAGCTGAGAAAATAGCTAGCAATAAAACTTCAGAAAACACTAAAGTATCAACTGCCGAAGACTATTCAACTGTAAAACCAGGAGATTCTACACGATTAGCAGATTTGAAAAATAAATTAGGTGCTTTTGCCTATGCTGCAACATTGCCTTCGGCAACAGATGATTTCACTACTGTACAAACAAACGTATTAGATTTAAAATTTAGTAATAAAGGTGGTTTTCTTTCCGAAGTGATATTAAAAGAATTTGTAAATCACGATTCTATTCCTATTGCTTTAATTCAAAACGGAAATGAATCCTTCAATATTAATTTCCCAACATCTGATAATAGAATCCTTAATACTAAGGATCAGTATTTTCAACCTTCTGTAACTAAAAATGGTGATAATACAGTTGTTTCGATGAAATTTAAAGCATCTGAGACTCAGTATTTAGAATACCGTTATGAGTTAAAACCAGATGACTATATGGTCGATTTTTCAATTCGCTCTCAAGGATTGAATACAGTCGTTAATAGTTCTCAAGAAATTAATTTAGATTGGAAACTTAAGACGTACCGTCATGATCAAAGTATCACTTATGAAAATCGTTATACACGATTAACTTACATGCATGAAGGTGATAAAATAAGTAAACTAGCACAAGCAGGAGAAGATGAAGAACTCATTGAAGATGTACGTTGGTTATCTTATAGACAACACTTTTTTAGTACAATTCTTGTTGCAGATCAATCTTTAAAAAAGGCTACTATTTCTTCTGAAACATTGGTTCTAGATGAAGAAATTGATACAATATTCACAAAAGCATATGCTTCTAAATTGCCATTAACGTTTACAAATGGTGAAGCAGATAATAATTTTAAATTTTACTTCGGTCCTACAGATAGTAAGGTTCTAAAGCAATATGATCATAATTTAGAAGAAAGTATTCCATTTGGTTGGGGGATTTTTGGATGGATAAATAAACATTTATTTATTCCGCTATTTAGTTTCTTGAGTGGCTTTTTACCTTATGGTATTGCTATTATTGTAATGACCGTTTTGATTAAGCTATTAATGTCATTTGTGCAGTATAAGCAATTTTTATCTCAAGCTAAAATGAAGGTGTTAAAGCCCGAATTAGATGCAATTAGAGAAAAGCATAAAGACAATAAAATGAAGGCGCAGCAAGAAACAATGGCACTTCAAAATAAGGCAGGCGCAAGCCCTTTAGCAGGATGTTTACCTGGTTTAATTCAATTGCCAGTATTTTATGCCTTATTTATGTTTTTCCCAACAGCATTTGCCTTACGTCAAAAAAGTTTCCTTTGGGCAGATGATTTGTCATCTTATGATGTCGTTGCAGAGTTACCTTTTACCATACCATTTTATGGAGACCATGTGAGTTTATTTCCAATTTTAGCAGCCATTGCCATTTTCTTTTATATGAAAATGACTACAGGTCAACAAATGGCTTCACAACCAACTCAAGAGGGGATGCCAGATATGGGTAAGATGATGAAGTATATGATTTATTTCTCTCCAATATTAATGTTGGTATTCTTTAACCAATATGCATCAGGTTTAAGTTTGTATTACTTTATTTCAAACTTAATTAGTATTGGTATTATGTTAGTGATTAAAAACTACATATTAGATGAAGATAAAATTCATGCACAAATACAGGTGAATAAAACAAAACCTAAAAAGCAGAATAAATTTCAGAAAAAAATGGCTAATATGATGGAGCAAGCTGAGCAGCAAAAGCAAACACAACAGCGAAGAAAAAAATAAATAATTATTTTTAATGAATACTATAAAAAGCTGTCACTATTAATTTGGCAGCTTTTTTGTAAGATAACATTTTGAAATTACTAACGTTATAACTGTGTTTGTTATCTAATCAAGCATAATTTAAATTTTATATTAAAATGAAAATAATAGCTACGATACTCTTTTTAACCCTAACTACATCTTTTTATGCTCAAACCTTCAATCAATTTGATGCCGAAGGAAAACGACATGGTACTTGGAGAAAATACTTCGATAAAACTAAAGAGTTACGTTACCAAGGACAGTTTACTCATGGTAAAGAAATAGGTGAGTTTAAATTTTATGTACTTAATAGAGGCAAAAGCGTGCTGAGTGCGACAAAAGTATTCAATGAACTTAATACGAAAGCAGAGGTGAAATTTTTATCCTCAAAAGGAAAACTTATTAGTGAAGGGCAAATGAATGGAAAACTGCATATTGGCAAGTGGGTCTATTATCACAATAAGAGCAATGCTGTCATGTCTACAGAATATTATAATGATAAAGGTAAGTTAGATGGTGAAAAGTTAGTGTTTTATCCTAATGGAAAAGCGGCTGAAAAAGCTAATTATATAAATGGAAAGTTAGAAGGAGCATCTATTTGGTATACTGAAAATGGAAAAATTTTAAAAGTATTTCAATACAAAAATGATGAGCTTAATGGACTGTCTAAGTATTATGATGCTAATGGGAATATTAAAGCAGAAGGAGTTTACAGAAGTGGTTTAAAACATGGAATATGGAAATATTATACAGGCGGAAAACTTGTAAAAAAGACAGACCATACCAAAAGAAGCAAAAACCCCAAGAAACAATAGTTTAAGTCAATACATAATATAAGTAATTACAATAGCAACAATTATTATGTTGCTATTTTTATTTCTTAATTTTGCAAAATGAAAAGAGTTATTGTTGGACTTTCGGGAGGTGTAGATTCTAGCGTTGCTGCTTATTTATTAAAAGAGCAAGGCTATGAAGTTATTGGTTTGTTTATGAAAAACTGGCACGATGATTCTGTAACCATCTCAGATGAATGTCCTTGGTTAGATGATAGCAACGATGCAATGATTGTTGCAGATAAATTAGGTATTCCATTTCAAACGATAGATTTAAGCGAGCAATACAAAGAGCGTATTGTAGATTATATGTTTGACGAATATCAAAAAGGAAGAACGCCAAATCCAGATGTGCTTTGTAATAGAGAAATTAAGTTTGATGTCTTTATGAAAATAGCTCTTGATCTTGGTGCAGATTATGTAGCTACAGGTCATTACTGCAGAAAAGGAACAATAGAAAAAGAAGGCGAACACGTTTATCAATTATTAGCTGGTGTTGATACAAATAAAGATCAATCTTATTTTTTATGCCAATTATCTCAAAAGCAATTATCAAAAGCCTTATTCCCAATAGGCGAATTAACAAAGCCAGAAGTACGCGAAATTGCGACCAAATTAGATTTGGTGACAGCAGATAAAAAAGATTCGCAAGGCCTTTGTTTTATAGGAAAAGTAAGATTGCCAGAGTTTCTTCAGCAAAAATTAAAGCCTAAAGAAGGTGTTATTGTTGAGATTCCTAAGGGAAATGAATGCTATAATGTTGAAACTCCAAATTTCAATACAAAAGAAGAAGAACTTCAGTTTTTAGCAAAGAAAAATGTGTATTCTGTACAAGATGGAATTGTAGTAGGAAAACATCAAGGTGCACATTACTTTACTAAAGGACAACGTAAAGGGCTGGCCGTTGGAGGAACAGTTGAACCTTTATTTGTTATAGATACTGATGTTGATGATAATGTTATTTATACAGGTCAAGGTAAACAGCATCCTGGATTGTATAAAAGAGCATTGTTTGTAACTAATGATGAATTGCATTGGATTCGAGAAGATTTAATTTTAAATATAGATCAATCTATGCAGGTGAAAGCGCGAATTAGATACCGTCAAGCTCTTGAAAATGCAATACTTTATAAAGTTGATGACGGCCTTTTTGTAGAGTTCGAAAATCCGCAATCCGCCATAACAGAAGGTCAATTCGTTGCATGGTACTTAGATGACGAATTAGTAGGTTCGGGAGTAATTTCTTAAATTGCAATAAAGAAATCTTAATTATTCATGTTTAAAAACGACTAAGCTTTTAAACTGTAATATGTATTGCTATGAAAAAAATCCTACTCCTTTGTGTTATCTTATTCCAATATAATGCTATGGCTCAGCAAGATGCTTGGGTGTACTTTAATGCTAAAGATAATGTTGAGTCATTAATTAGTAATCCAATTTCTATTTTAACTCAAGAAGCTATAGATAGAAAAAACACCCACGGTATTGTTATAGATGAACGAGATGTTCCTGTTAACGAAACCTATATCTCTTTGTTGAAAGTACCCGAAACTGGTGTTACCGTTTTTGCAAAATCAAAATGGTTAAATGCAGTATATGTTCGTGGTAGCATAGACAATATTAATGCTTTAGTTAATGATTTTGCATTTGTAGAATCAGTTGAATTTGCTGATAAGAGTTTAAATTCTAATTCTAGAGTTGAACAGATCGATGATAAATTTTTAATTGAAGAAAGCCAAGTGGCTTTTAACTACGGAAATACCCAAAACCAAGTGGAAATGATCAATGCAAATGTACTTCACTTAGATGATTATACTGGTGAAGGTATTGTTGTAGCTGTTCTAGACGCAGGGTTTACAAACGTAAATACAATGGGCGCTTTTCAGCGTTTAAGAGATAATGGAGATCTGCTTGATGGCTATGATTTTGTTAGTCGAAATAATAATGTATATGCTTTTACGGGGAATGATCATGGTACAAAAGTGTTGAGTGATATGGCTGGTTTTATTCAAGATCAGTTTGTAGGTACTGCACCTGATGCGTCGTACTATCTATTTAGAACTGAAGATGTCGCTAGCGAAACACCAGTAGAAGAAGCCTATTGGGTTGAGGCTGCTGAGCGTGCTGATAGTCTAGGTGTTCATATTATTAATAGCTCATTAGGTTATAAAAACTATCAAAATACAAATTACAGTCATACAAATGAAGATTTGGATGGAAGTACAACTTTTATAACTAGAGGTGCAAATATTGCCAATGAAAAAGGAATTTTAGTTGTGTCCTCCGCAGGGAATTCTGGTGCAAGTGGTGTAGGAGCTCCAGCTGATGGAACTGGGGTTTTAAGTATAGCAGCAGTAGATGCAGATGGAAACTATGCAGCATTTAGTTCACAAGGAAGTATATTTCAGCCAACACAAAAACCAGATGTTGCAACTCAAGGATTGGCAGCATTTGTAATTGATAATTTAAATACTATTGTTAATAATAACGGAACATCATTTAGTTCCCCTATTATGGCAGGAGGGATTGCTTCGTTGTGGCAAGCCTTACCAAATGCAACTAGCGAAGAGATAAAAGATTATGTAAGGCAATCTGCATCGCAATATACAACACCAGATTATTTTTTAGGATACGGAATTCCTAACCTTCAATTAGCCCTAGATATTGGATTGTCTTTGCAAGAAGAAGAGTTTTTTGAGTTTAAAGTATATCCTAATCCAGCTGTTAATATTTTAAATATTCAAATTCCTTCAGTTAATGAAAATACAACATTAACAATTTATGATATTCTCGGAAAAACGATTTTAGAACAAAATATGATACAACCTTCAAGTCAGTTGGACGTGTCTTCGATGTCATCTGGTGTTTATATTTTGTCGTTTCAATCGGGAGAAGCATCAAAAACATTCAAATTTATTAAATCTTAAATGGCAAATAAAATTACCGAACTCTTCAACATTAAATACCCAATTGTTCAAGCAGGAATGATCTGGAATAGTGGATGGAAACTTGCTTCAGCAGCTAGTAATGCAGGTGCGCTAGGCTTAATTGGAGCAGGCTCTATGTATCCAGATGTGCTGCGCGAGCATATCCAAAAATGTAAAAAAGCAACCAATAAACCTTTTGGGGTTAATGTTCCAATGCTATATCCTAATATTGAGGAAATTATGAATATCATTGTTGAAGAAGATGTGAAAATTGTTTTTACTTCTGCAGGAAATCCAAAAACATGGACCTCTTGGCTAAAAGATAAAGGTATTACTGTTGTTCATGTGGTGAGTAGTGTGAAATTTGCATTAAAAGCACAAGATGCTGGAGTTGATGCAGTTGTGGCTGAGGGTTTTGAGGCTGGAGGACATAATGGTCGAGAAGAAACCACTACATTGACATTAATCCCAATGGTAAAAGAACAATTAGATATTCCTTTAATTGCAGCTGGTGGAATTGCAACAGGACAAATTATGCTTGCAGTTATGATTTTAGGTGCAGATGCTGTACAAGTTGGAAGTCGTTTTGTAGCAAGTGAAGAATCGTCTGCGCACCAAGCTTTTAAAAAGGTTGTTGTGGATGCTAAAGAAGGAGATACTCAATTAACATTAAAAGAATTAGCACCTGTTAGGTTAATAAAAAACAAATTCTTTAATGAGATTCAAGAGTTATATAAAAAGACACCTACATTAGAAGATCTCAAAAATTTATTGGGTAGAGCTAGAGCAAAACGCGGTATGTTTGAAGGTGATTTAGAAGATGGTGAATTAGAAATTGGACAAATAGCAGGCTTGATACACGATATAAAGCCTGTTGCTCAGATAGTTGAAGATATGATTTTAGAATTCAAGTTTGCTCAAAAACAATCTCATGACATTATACTTTAAAATAGTATATTTGAATAGCTATTAATTATTAAATATTCAGATTAAATTTATGAGCTCAAGGCGTAACGTTTTGGTGGCTGATGGCGACAGTACTTGGGCTTTATCAGTGATTACATGTTTATCACAGATAGAAGATTACAAGTTGTTTGTATTATCGAACACGAAGCGTACAGCAACAAAGTATTCTAAGTATACTTCATATTATAAGTTTTCCGAAAGAGGTGATGATGCTAATTGGTTAAAGGTTATTAATTCTGAAATTGAAGCCAATGATATTTCCATAGTCATTCCAATTGCTGAAAAAGAAATTGCTTTTTTTATTAATCATCTTGATAGCATACATTCAGCAGCAAAGGTTATTCCATTACCGGAATTTAAAGATTTTGTAATAGCGACAGATAAGAAATTACTTAGTGATTTTGCTATCACTAATGATATATCACATCCTAAATCATTTCATGTAACTTCTGAAAAAAATAAAGATGAGTTTTTCTCAGCCGCTAATTTTCCTGTTCTTATCAAACCTATAAATTTAAAGGGAGGAGATGGTATTAAAAAAATTGACACGCTGTCTAATTTTCCAAAACAAATAGAAGGACCTTTATTTATTCAAGAATATATTGAAGGTTATGATGTTGATTGTAGTGTTTTATGTCTCAAGGGCAAAGTGTTGACGCATACTATTCAAAAAGGAAATTTGAAAGGGCATAATGATTTTGCGCCACAGTTAGGATTTAATTTTTTAAAGAATGAAACCCTTCTAAAGGTGGTTGAGGATATCATGTCAAAATTTAATTGGTCTGGTGTGGCGCATTTAGATTTGCGTTATGATGAGAATACAAAAGATTACAAGCTTATAGAGATAAATGCACGTTTTTGGGGAAGTGTAGATGCTTCGGAGTGTGCTGGCATAAATTTCCCTCATTTATCAATTCAATTGGCTTTAAATGGTTTTATTTCAGAGTATGATTTTGAAACTATTCATTATATGAGATTAAAAGGCGTCTTAAAATCAATAAAACGTCAACCTACATTTATCTTCAAAAAAACATTTTTAATGAATAATACAGAAGCTAAGTCGTTTTTAAAAGATCCGCTTCCAACGATGTATAAATTTAGAGAATGGTTTGGGAGGCGGTTTTAGGTTAAAAGAATTTTATAATGGAGGTTTTATATAGTCTACTTAATCCATTATCATAACTATTAAGTACTTTTTTTAAACCTTCAATATCCAGTGTTGTGTCAAATGTTGTTTTTGTTGCATTTCGTTTACTAGTAAAGTATAGTGTTTTTGTTTTTATGTCAACAAAAGGGCAATAGTCCATTTTGTTGGAGTTTATATTTTCTCCCATATTTTTTGCGATACTCCATTCTTCATTGTCCTGTTTGTAGCTAATGTATAGATCTCCACTACCAAGGCCTTCTTTTCTATTGTAACAGGTGTAAATTAAAAAAGATTCGTCTGGTGCGATGTAAGCATTAAATTCATAACCATCAGAGTTAATAGCATCACTTAATACTTTTGGAGTGTTGTAAACACCATTTTCAAAGGTGCTAACATAAATGTCGTCTTTTCGCTTTAAATTTTTATTATCTAATGTAAAATAGAAGTTTTTAGAATTGGTTATCACAGGATAAAACTCGTCCATTTGACTATTTATTGGCGCTCCCATGTTTTTAGCCTCAGACCAATCCGCATTTTTTTTTGGTCGAGTAGCATACCAGATGTCAAAGTCTTTTGTTGTTTGAGAGGTATGATCTAAGGGTCTGTTAGATGCAAAATAAAGTGTTAATCCATCTTTTGAAAAAAATGGCTCAATATCGAAATAACGTCCAGAAAAGGGTAATACTTTTTCGGAAGCCCATTTGCCATCTTTTAGTGTGACACTTACTAAAGCCGAAACTTCACCCATAATACTTTGAGCAGAGAAAACTGCTTCATTTAGATTAGGGGATAATGCTAAATCTCTAGCATTAGGGAATTGAGACACAATGTCTTCCAAGAAAGGAGTGGTGCTTTTATTCTCAGACTGAGAATAAACTAAAGTATTAAAAAAAAGAATAATAAAGACTAAAGATTTCATATGACATATTTAAAGGAACAAATTACAAAATTGGTAAGTTCAAAAATTTAAATTTTTGTTAATTAATGAAATCTATAAAATAGTAAAAAGAGGACAAAGCCTCTTTTTACATGAAACGTTTTTTAACAACAAAATTTTTAAATCCCTCTAAAATAATAGCTAAAAAAAGTTCCTACCCAAATACCTAACCTACTACAATAAGGTATTTATTATGGATAAAAATAAGAGTTTAGTAAATGTATGACGTATTTTTTGTAGTCAACTTATTAACAATTTTAGTTCATAAATTTTTAATAATCAAACAATTGGATTTTATTTCAACTAAAGTGTAATGACGTTGGTTTTACCCAAAACAAATACATTAACTTTGGGCTTCCAAATTTTTATCTTTTGATTTTATCACAATATACTAGAGAGTTTAACTATAATTTAAAATTGGCTGCACCAGTTATTTTAGGAATGTTAGGTCATACTTTTGTGAGTTTTGTTGATAATATTATGGTTGGCCAATTAGGAACAGCCGAACTTGCAGCAGTATCATTAGGAAATAGTTTCATGTTTATTGCCATGTCTATTGGAATTGGATTTTCAACAGCTATTACACCTTTAGTAGCCGAAGCCGATGCTGCTCATAATTTTTCTGAAGGTAAATCATCTTTTAAACACGGCTTATTTCTATGCACAGTATTAGGAATACTTTTGTTTTTGTTTGTGTTTTTCGCAAAACCTTTATTGTATTTCATGAAGCAACCGGTTGAGGTTGTCGAATTGGCATTACCTTATTTAAATTTGGTAGCTTTTTCATTAATTCCATTAGTTGTTTTTCAGGCATTTAAACAGTTTAGTGACGGATTATCTATGACTAGATATCCTATGTATGCTACTATTTTGGCTAACGTAATAAATGTAATTTTAAATTATATATTAATTTTTGGAAAATTTGGTTTTCCTGAAATGGGAATTGTTGGCGCAGCATACGGAACACTAGTTTCTAGATTTGTAATGGTAGTTCACTTATGGTGGTTATTAACTAAAAAAGAAAAATCTAAAGCCTTTGTTACTAATATTAAATTTTTCGTTTTAGATAAGTTAATGATTAGAAAACTCATTAATCTTGGAACACCAAGTGCTATGCAAATGTTTTTCGAAGTCGCTATTTTTACTGCTGCAATTTGGTTAAGTGGTCTGTTAGGAAAAAATCCTCAAGCCGCAAATCAAATAGCATTAAATTTATCTTCTATGACATTTATGGTCGCAATGGGATTAAGTGTTGCATCAATGATACGAGTAGGAAATCAAAAGGGAGTACACCAATATTTTGAGCTTCGACGTATTGCTTTCTCTTTATTCCTTTTGGCTACCTTATTAGGAGTTTGTTTTGGAGCTATCTTCTTTTTATTTCATGATGACTTGCCAAAATTATATGTAGATTTTGATGATAGTAAAAACTTAATAGACAACACCGAAGTCGTTTCAATTGCAGCTAAACTAATGATTGCAGCAGCAATTTTTCAGATAAGTGATAGTATTCAAGTTGTAGTTTTAGGAGCATTAAGAGGCTTGCAAGATGTGAAAATACCAACCGTGATTACATTTATTTCGTATTGGGTTATAGGTTTTCCAATTAGCTATTTTCTTGGAAAGGAAGATGCTTATGGCAGTTTCGGAATCTGGTTAGGTTTGTTAGCAGGTTTAACAACAGCAGCAATATTATTATTTATTAGATTTAATTATCTTACGAAAAAGTTAATTTTGTCAAATACAAAGAACTAAAATAGAATATGGAATTACCAAAATTTATACTAGGTGATAATACAGACCACCCTAATGCTATCTATGTGATTCATACCGAATTTCCTAGATTTATAATTAATCTTGAAGATGATGATGTGGAGTGGTTTGAAGAATTTGATGAACACGATCAAAAAGAAATTGAAAGTGAAGCTGAAAATTTAATCCAAGCAGCTACAGATTTTTATGATAGAGAAGTTTCTAGATACGATGAATAATGTTAGAAGAATTAGTAGAATTTGATATCGAATTATTTATTTATTTAAATAATTTAGGCTCTAGTGCTTGGGATGGGTTTTGGATGTTTTATACAACCAAATTTAACTGGATTCCGTTTTATGCTGTTTTAGCATACTTAATGTATAAACGACTCAATACCAAAATGTTTTTGATGACTTTGTTGGTTATTGCTTTAATGATAACATTTACAGATCAAGTAACTAATCTCTTTAAAAAAGTTTTAGTCATGAGATTGCGACCATGCCATAATGGTGATATTGACGGATTGTTTAGATTGGTGAAATCATATTGTGGTGGAAAATATGGTTATTTCTCTGGCCATGCGTCAAATTCTATGGCTGTAGCAGTGTTTACGAGTTTAATGCTCAGGTCTAAATATAAATTCTTACCATATATTTTAATCATTTGGGCAGTGGCAATGGGTTATAGTAGGATTTATATCGGTGTGCATTATCCGTTGGATGTTTTTAGTGGAATGATATTTGGGGCATTTTCTGGAATTTTATTCTATAAATTAGATACATATTTACAATCAAAATTTCAATTTAAGTAAAAATAGTGTTACTCTTTTTATCTACTTGCTATTGATTTCGTTTGATTTAAAAATTGTTATTTTGTAGCTTCAAACCTTATATATGAAAATACTTGTTACAGGAGCAGTTGGTTTTATTGGTTCTCATACAGCTGAACGGTTGCAAAGCCTTGGTCATGAGGTTATAGCATTAGATAATTTTAATGACTATTACAGTTTAGAATTAAAAAATCTAAATGCGAAAGCGTTGATCAAAAAAGGGGTCACTATTTTGAAAAAAGATTTGCGTGATGATGATTTAGCTGAAACGCTGCCTAAAGACGTTAATTATATTTTTCATTTTGCGGCACAACCCGGAATTTCTGTAAGCTCTACATTTGAAGATTATTTCACTAATAATATTATAGCAACCAAAAATTTAGTGGATTATGCCTTATTGTGTGACGATTTAAAGTTATTTGTTAATATTGGAACATCATCTATTTACGGATTAGAAGCTACGTTCCCAGAAAGTATTGCTCCTAAGCCTGCTTCGCATTATGGTGTTACTAAATTAGCTGCCGAGCAGTTAGTACTTCAAAAAAGTAGAGAACAGTACATGCAAGCTTGCTCATTACGATTATACTCAGTAATTGGTCCACGTGAACGTCCTGAAAAAATGTATACTAAGCTTATCGATCTAGGCTTAAAAGACAAAGCTTTTCCGTTATTTGAAGGCAGTGATAAACACCTGAGAAGTTTTACTTATGTTGGTGATATTGTAGATGGTGTGGTGAGTGTGATTGGTAATGAATCTAAGGTAGATGGTGAGATTATTAATCTAGGAACCGAAGTCGAACATACCACTAAAGAAGGCATTGAAGCTGTAGAAAAAATGTTAGGAAAATCTATTGCGCTTAATGTGATACCAAAACGTCCAGGAGATCAATCACGTACTAAAGCTAATATTGATAAAGCAAGGGAATTACTTAATTATAATCCGCAAACAACTTTGTTGGAAGCTGTTAAGAAGCAGGTAGAATGGTTTAAGGCTAATTTTTAAGTTTTAATAAATATTCTGCAGCAACGAATGGTGTGGTTTTTCCATCTTCTATGAATTGTAATTGAGACTTAAGAGCTTCTTTTATTTTTGGTGTATTAAAGAAATCAGATTTTAAACGCTCTTCAATAGTTTGAAGTAACCAGAATTTATTTTGCTCAGTTCTATGAGTTTCAAAATAATTATTCTCTTTTGTATGATCCAAATAATCTGTTATTAGCGACCATAAATTTGAAATACCTTCACGTTTTAAAGCACTACAAAGTGTCACTTTAGGTTGCCATTCTGATGCTTTTTGAGGGAAAAGATGTAAGGCTCTATTAAATTCAACCTTAGCTAGTTTTGCAGCTTTTAAATTGTCGCCATCAGCTTTGTTAATCGCAATTGCATCAGCCATTTCAATAATTCCACGTTTAATGCCTTGTAATTCATCTCCTGCACCAGCTATTTTTAATAGTAAAAAGAAATCTACCATACTATGAACAGCAGTTTCACTTTGTCCTACACCAACAGTTTCAATAATAATGGTATCAAAACCAGCAGCTTCACATAAAATAATAGTTTCACGTGTTTTTCTTGCAACACCACCAAGCGATGTCCCAGAAGGAGAAGGCCTAATAAAAGCATTGTCGTTTTTTACTAAATCTTCCATTCTAGTCTTATCTCCCAAGATACTGCCTTTACTCAAACTACTACTTGGGTCTACAGCTAATACAGCTACTTTTTTACCAATAGCTGTAAGGTGTATTCCAAGAGCTTCAATAAAAGTGCTTTTACCAACACCAGGGATTCCAGTAATACCAATTCGAACCGACTGGTTAGTCTTAGGTAAACAATGTTTTATAATCTCGTTTGCTTTTTTAAGGTGCTTTGGATTTGAACTTTCAACTAAAGTAATAGCTCTACTCAGCGCTGTAATATTTCCATTTAAAATTTTAGAAA
The DNA here is from genome assembly GCA_002162685.1 of Flavobacteriales bacterium 33_180_T64. GTDB lineage: Bacteria > Bacteroidota > Bacteroidia > Flavobacteriales > Flavobacteriaceae > Psychroserpens. The sequence goes on along the minus strand of MAAQ01000012.1, from coordinate 213,589 downwards.
CTAAATCTTTCGCTGTTGGTTGTTGTTTTCTTTTGTTTTGAATGGTTTTAATAGAAGATGCATTGGTGATATCAGATTGTGATACACCTTTTTTTTTATACAATGCAGATGATTTAGATTTTTTTGACAAATCTTTATTTTTTGTCTTTTAATACATTTAAAGGTACTGCTATTTTTGTATTATCCCAAGCCATTGTAAGTTTGAGATTATCTGTAGAGTTGTCAAATGCAATTGTAAATTGCTCGACTGTAGCATCTAGTTTTTCTATAGGGACATCAATTTCGAGGAAATCATAATTAGGATCCCACATTACTTGCATTTCTTCGTTAACACCCCAAGCATATTGTTTTTTATTAAAAAGGACACTCCAAACAGAATCTTTAGGAACCGTCCAAAGGGTATACTTTCCTTTGGGTAAATAAATACCTTTAATTATTAAATTTTTATTTGTTTCAAAAGTTGTTGCTTCGTTAGCACCTGTTCGCCAGACCTTATTATAAGGGACTAATGCACCAAAAACATCACGTCCTTTTTTTGAAGGTCTGTTATAGAATATTTCAAGTGTGAGATCATTGAGTCTAAATTCTACGGTATCTTTAGGACTCAATCGATTGGAAAAAATATCTTCAACAAAATAAGAATATAAAAAAAGTCCGACAGCTACAGTAGACAATGTGAGTAATAGGCGTTTAAAAAGCGTGTTCATAGTAAAATAAAATTGTGCTAAATTGTGATCAAAGATAATTTAAATGCTAAATTAATAACGCTGAGATTTCAGTTTTTCTTATTAAATTTAAAAAAACAACAAATTTTTGCAACACTCACTTTTTTGTATCGTCTTTAAAGTGAACCTATACCAAAAATAGCTTTCAAAATGATTAATAAAAGTTATAGAGGTATATAACCAAACCAAAAGAGATTTGAAAACATTTCAAGTTGACATTATTGAGCAATGCAAGCAGAATAATCGAACTGCGCAATTAAAATTATACAATCAATATTGTGATGGTATGTTTACTGTTGCGATGCGATTTGTAAAGGATTCTATGGAAGCTGAAGATATCGTACAGGAAGCCTTTATTAAAGCATTTGCAAAACTCAATCAGTATAAAGCTGAAGTAACTTTTGGAGCTTGGTTAAAACGTATCGTTGTAAATAAAAGTATCGACTGTTTAAAATCCAAGAAACAACATTTAGAAGAATTGGATGAGGTGCACCTCAAAGTTGTTGATGTAAGTTATGAAAACGAATGGTTAGTAGATGATACAATGAGCCTAGATGAGGTTAAAGATGCAATTAACAAGTTGCCTGATAAATATCGCTATGTCGTGATGTTATATTTGGTTGAAGGTTATGACCATCAAGAGATTTCAGAAATATTAAATATTACTGAAATTGCATCAAGAACACAACTCTCTAGAGGAAAATCGAAATTAAAAGAACTTTTAATACCTATTAGAAATGGCACAAGATCTTAAACATCTATTTGAAAATGAGCAAAAGCAGTCGCAATTAAAAATGAGCGAAGGTCATGAAGCACGTTTTCTTGAAAAATTAGATGACGCATTACCTAAAGAATCATTAGTTGAAAAACGTTTCAGTATGTTGCAAATTGCAGCAAGTATTGTGCTTCTAATTGGATTAGGATTTGGAGCCTCTCAATATTTAAATGCACCTCTTTTACCAGAAGGAACTGAAGTCGCAGGAGAAAATTCTAAAAGCGAAAATTTAGGAAGTGAAACTCAAATGAAATCTCTAGGCGATATTTCTCCAGATTTAAAAAAGGTAGAAGATTACTATTTAGCAAACATTAATTTAGAGTTATCTAAAGTAAAACAAACTCCAGCAAATAAAGAATTGTTTGATGGTTACGTTGTGAGATTGGCTGAGTTAAATCAAGAATATAAGCGTTTATCGGTTGAATTAACTAATAATGGACCCAATGAATTAACGGTTAGTGCATTGATAGATAATTTGAAGTTGCGTCTTAATTTATTGTATCGCTTAAAAGAACAGTTACATGATTTAAACACTTCGGAAGAAGTAAAAAACAGAACATAAACAATACACTGAAAGGCTTATTGCCATTATGATGAAGGGTCTATTTCAGAATAAAACAAAAAAAATGAAAACAAAATATATAACAGTATTCCTAGTATTGATAGGTTTCACATTAAGTGTTTCAGCACAGCAAAAACTAACTAAAATATCAGAGAAAATAGATGTTACTAAAGACGTTACTATCGATTTAAACACAAGTTATGTGCAAATAGAGATTGATACCTGGAACAAAAGTACCTTAGAAGTTGAAGCTTATATTGAAGGTGAAAAATTATCTAAAGAAGAATTAGAAGATGCCTTAAAACATTGGAATCTTAAAGTTGAAGGCTCAGGAAGTAATGTAAGAATTACATCTGATGGATCTCATGGATCTTGGGAGAACCTTGATGGCTTGCATATCGATTTAGAATCTTTAAATCTTGGGTTAGAATCTTTAGAAGTTCTAGAAGTTTTAGGAGACTTAAATCTTTCAGAATTTCCAGAAATGCCAGAAATGCCTGAGTTACCTGAACTACCAGAAATGGCTCATTTTGATGTGCCAGATGTTCCTGAACTTCCAGAATTACCAGAACTACCTAAAGGTATTACTGATGTGAGTTTTGATACCGAAGCTTATAAAAAAGATGGAGATGCTTATCTTGAAAAATGGAGTAAAACCTATCCTGAAAAAGATCGTAAAAAAATGAAAGCTTGGGGAAAAGAGATGGCAAAAGTAGACTTTTCTTCTTATGAGAAAAAAATGGAAGTTTGGGGAGAAAAATTTGGTAAAAAATTCGGTAAAGATTACGAAAGAAAAATGGAAGCTTGGGGAGAAGAGTTTGAGAAGAAATTTGATGGCGAATGGTCTAAAAAGATGGAAGTTTGGGGAGAAAAGTATGGTAAAGAAATGGAAGCGCGTGCGAAAGTCTTAGAAGAGCGAATGGAAGAAAGAGAAAAGACAATGGACAAACGTCAAGAAATGGTAGAAAGACGTATGGAAAAACGCCATGAAACTCATGAAAAAAGACAAGAAATTCATGAAAAACGTCGCTTACATCTTGAAAAACGTTTGGAACGAGGAGATAATGTCAAGCGAACGATTAAAATTAAAATGCCTAAAGGTGCAAAGTTGAATTTGAATGTAAGACATGGTGAATTAAAAATATCTTCAATTTACAATCTAAAAGCAGATTTATCACATACTACATTAGTAGCAAATCACATTGATGGAAGCGAGACTTCCATCAATGTGTCTTATTCTCCTGTACACATCAATACTTGGAATGCTGGTGAATTAATTTTGAAATACGTTGATGATGCACATCTTAATACAGTTGGTAGTTTAAGACTTAATAGCAACTCGTCTGATATGTATATTGATAATCTTATAGGAAATGCGATTATTGATGGTAGTTTTGGCGATTTATCAATTCTCAATATTACAGATAGTTTTACAAATCTTAATGTGGTTTTAGAAAATAGTGATGCTGTTATTAAACTTCCTAAGACCGATTATAGTGTGTATTTTAAAGGCAATCGTTCGCGATTAAATAATAAATTAACCACTCAAAAGACTATTGAGTTTTATCCCAATGGAAATCGTAATGGGAAAAGTATTGTGCTCAATGCAAAGTATAGTAATATTATACTTAAAAATTAAAAACGTATTTTTATGATATAACACTACGTTAAACAATTATATCATGACTTTATTAAAACAATTTTCGCTAGTATGCCTTATTTTGGTATGCTTTTTTTCATGTAAAAAAGAAACGGTTATAGTGGTTCAAGATACTCCAAGTGAGTATGCTGAGTTTGTTAGTGTAATGAAAACTCAAGGGATTTCAACAGGGAATATCCTGATCTATAAAGATGGCGCTATTGTTTTTAAAAGTGCTAACGGGTTACGATCTACAAATCCGGTAGACTCTTTAGATTTGAATTCTCAGTTTCGATTAGCTTCTGTAAGTAAGCAATTTACAGGGATGGCAATTATGAAATTAAAAGAAGCTGGTGAACTAGAGTATGACCAAAATGTTAATACGGTTTTAATCGATTTTCCGTATGACAATATTACAATTCGTCAGTTACTACATCATATTTCTGGTCTTACAGATTACGAACGATTAATAGACGAGAACTTTGTTAAAACCGATTCTACAAAAAACTACATTCTAGGAAATAACGAAATATTAAAAGAATTTTACCGTGTTAATCCTGAGCTAGATTTTCAGCCAGGAGAAAAATGGGAATATAGTAATACAGGCTATTTAGTGCTAGCTTCAATTGTTGAACACATATCTGGTCAACACTTTAGAGATTTTTTAAGAGAACAGATATTTGATCCAGTTGGAATGACTAATACCACATTATATAAATATCAAGAGGCAATCGATACAAAGATGCCAAATCGTGTGTTTGGTTATCGACTAGCATTAGACCAAAAAACAGTTATTGCTAATGATTATAATATTGTTAATGATGTTAGAGGTGACGGAGGAATTTATTCAACTTTAGACGATTTATACAAATGGAATATGGCTCTGGCTAATTACAGCATTATCTCAAAAGAGTATTTAGATGAGGCTTGGGTGTCAGGAAAAACCAATGATGGTGAGTATTTTGGCTATGGTTTTGGTTGGTTTTTAGAGTATAATCCTGGCGAACCAAAAGTGGTCAACCATTCGGGAGGTTGGGTTGGTTTTGCAACATTTTTGCATAATGAAGTTGATTCAAAAAGTGGTTTCATTGTTTTAACTAATAATTCAACCGAACATTTTGGAGATATTATGAGAGGTGTGACAAACCTTATAGAAGGCCAACCATACGAGATTCCAAAAGCTCATATTAAAAATGTACTAGCTGAAAAAATTCTTTCTGAAAATATCGAAAGTGGGATCAAATATTATAATGAACTCAAAACTAATAGTCCTGATGATTATAATTTTGAAGAAGCAGAACTCAATGTTTTAGGGTATAGGTTATTACAATCAGATAGAGTAGAAGATGGGCTTCAGGTTTTTAAATTAAATATAGAGCAATTTCCAAATGCAGCGAATCCTTATGATAGTTATGGTGATGCGCTTTTAATGAAAGGCGACACCTTACAAGCTCTAGAAAATTTCAGAAAATGTTACGCTATGGATAGCACGTTAAACTATGCTGAAGAGAAAGCAAATGCTCTTGAAATAGCCTATAAGCTTAAGGAGTAGGTTTCTATGACTCCCAAAACATTTTCTCAATTTTTAGCAGATCCATTTCGTCAATCATTTTATGTTTTACATCCTTCTATTGTAAAATCTGATTACGTTCCATTAGATTTATCGGTTACTAATAAAGCACTTAATGTGATTGATGTGTCTTCTTCGGAAATTTTAGCAGATTTTATTAATAATCATATTAAAACTAATTCGGCAAAAGTTGCTTTTGGAGGTTATCTCGAAACTCGAAATATTTACAACCGGAGCAATTATTTTAATGCTGCTAATCCCGAAACTCAACGTAATATTCATTTAGGAATTGATCTTTGGATTGCTGCTGAAACACCTGTCTATACACCTTTGAGTGCTGTAGTTCATAGTTTTAAAAATAATACAAATCATGGTGACTATGGCCCAACAATCATTTTAAAACACACAATTGATAGTATTGAATTTTATACGTTGTATGGTCATTTGAGTATAGAATCTATACAAGACTTAAAAGTTGGACAACAATTTAAGCAAGGTGAGCAAATAGCAACTTTGGGAGCTGTAAATGTTAATGGAGACTATCCACCACATTTACATTTTCAAATTGTAAAAGATATGCAAGGCTATATAGGTGATTATCCTGGAGTGTGCTCTAAAGTGGATTTGGAATTTTATAGTATGAATTGCCCTGATCCTGAGTTTTTGTTAGGATTAATGGTGTAAAACCTGACAGTATTAACCATCAGGTTTTAATTAAGAGTTAGTACTGTATAGATTAGAAAGAGAATTGCGCTTTTGTGACCGCTTTTTCATCAAGTGTACCTATAATTTGTCCTTGAGGAATTCTAACGGCAGGGAAACAACCTTTTTCGAATAATAAAATATTTAAGGAACCTCCATATTGGAAATAGCCTACTTCTTCTCCTTTTTTAATAGGAATAGGATTCGATGCGCTAACCGATTTAAATTTGTCTTTAAATACAATTGAAGAAATCGTATTTAAACCCACAGGAATCATTGCGACTTTGCCAAATTTTTGAGTTTCAATAATAAGATAACCACGTCTAAAATGTTCAAATAAACTGTAATCATAACCGTAACCTACATTACCACCATTAATAAGTTTTGGAAAATCGTCTATTCCAAAATAGAAACCAGAAACATCTTCATTCGATTCTATAACTGAGCCTGCAATTGGCGCATGATATCTATGGTAAACTGTTGGCATCAAAATACAAGATACTGCTGTTCCGCCTTCAAAATCACTTGCAAACGAAGAATTATTAAGTAGCTGTTTTACGTTTAGTTTTTGTGTTTTAACTTCTAAAGGTGTATCTAATGCTAAATTATCATCAATCATGTTTACAATAGCATCAGCTGGAGATACAACTACCGAATTATCATCTGGACTACTTACAGGACGCATTCCAGGTTTTAATTCACGGAAAAAGAATTCATTGAAATTTTTGTAACCTCCTTCGGGAATAATATAATCATCCATTTTTGAACCTAATTCAGACATCCATTCTTCAACTAATGGTAATGAAGCAGCACTATCCATCTTTTGCCCGTTTATATCCACAAATGCATAGGTCATTAAATACCCCATTAAGGATTGAACAAAAGTTAACCCATGAGGGTTTAAGTAATATAACCAGCTAAATTTTTGGATATATTCTAGCCCTGTAGCCATGTCTGGATTCCATGTGTACCAAGATTTAAAGAAGTTACATAAGTCATCAATGGTGGCATTTTTCCAGTTGTATGTAGCACTAGGATCTGTGCCAACAGGGATTGGGTTTACATTTCCAACAGCTGTATTGTAGTTTGTTGCGAAATCTAGAGTGTTAGCAGTATACCATTGTTGTAACAATGTTGTAAACTCTTCGATAGAACTGATATTAATATCTTCTTTTGTCATGATTGGAGTGAATTATGTGTTTCACACAAAAGTCTAAAAATCATGAACAGCTTGTATAGGTGAATCTACCTGTTTCTGAAATTGATATCCTACTAAATTCATTTAAATTTCAATAAATTGATTCGCGTAGAGTTTAAAAAAAAATCCCGAAGTTAACTTCGGGATTTTAAATTCTATATTAATTATAATTTGACATTCTTACGTTTGAGTTTACAAAACCGAATACGCTTGTGACTAGTCTTCAATTAGAACCCATTCGCCTTTAGCAATTAAAGGTTCTGCTTGTTTGTATTTTACGGTTTTATTTTCACCACTCATCACATGTTTTATAGTCACACGATCGTTACGACCAATTTTTGGTTGGTCACGTACAATAGTTTCGACAACCTGTGGTTGGCGTTGTGTGTTTTGACCAGCAGCTCTGCTTTGTGCAGCGCGCTCATCCATATTTGGAATCTCGTCTTTTTGCGTTTCTAACTTTTCTTGTTTACGTGCTTTTGCTTCTTGAATTGTATTCTGTGTTTCAGTAGGTAATTCCCCTTTGAATAAAAATGAAATCACATCTTTATTGACTTGGTCTATCATTTCCTTGAACAACTCAAAAGCTTCAAATTTATAAATTAACAACGGATCTTTTTGCTCATGAACTGCTAATTGTACCGATTGCTTTAATTCGTCCATTTTACGTAAATGGGTTTTCCAAGCATCATCAACAATAGCTAATGTAATGTTCTTTTCAAAATCGTTAATTAATTGCTTCCCTTTAGTTTCGTAAGCTTTTTCTAAGTCGGTTACAACCTGTAAGTTTTTAACACCATCAGTAAAAGGCACAACAATACGTTTGTATTTGTCACGCTGATTCATATATACATTCTCAATCACTGGGAATGCTAATTCGGCATTACGTTGCATCTTTTCTCTGTAATGCTCAAAAGCAGCTTTATACACTTTTCCAGCAATATCTTGAACGGTTCCCTTTTCGAATTCGACTTCTGAAATAGGAGAACTCATAGAAAAATATCTAATCAATTCAAATTCAAAGTTTTTGAAATCGCTTGCTTCTTTATTAGCTTCAGTAATGCCTTCCGAAGTGTCATAAATCATATTGGCTAAATCAACACGTAGACGCTCGCCATGAAGGGCATGACGACGACGTTTGTAGACTACTTCACGTTGCGCATTCATGACATCATCATATTCTAATAAACGCTTACGAACACCAAATTGATTTTCTTCAACTTTTTTCTGTGCGCGTTCAATAGACTTAGAAATCATAGAATGCTGAATTACTTCACCTTCTTGTAATCCCATTTTATCCATCATTTTAGCAATACGCTCACTACCAAATAGACGCATTAAATTATCTTCTAGAGATACGTAAAATTGTGAACTTCCTGTGTCTCCTTGACGACCAGCACGACCACGTAACTGTCTGTCTACACGACGCGAATCATGACGTTCTGTTCCAACAATGGCTAAACCACCAACTTCTTTTACTTTATCTATTAACTTAATATCGGTACCACGACCTGCCATATTGGTTGCAATTGTAACTTGTCCTGGTTGACCAGCTTCAGCAACAATATCAGCTTCTTTTTTGTGAAGTTTCGCGTTTAATACATTGTGAGGTACTTTTCTAATGGATAGCATTTTTCCTAAAAGTTCAGAAATCTCAACATTAGTTGTACCAATCAAAATTGGACGACCAGCTTGCGAGAGTTTTGTTACTTCATCAATAACAGCATTATATTTTTCACGTTTGGTTTTGTATACTAAATCTTGTCTGTCATCACGTACAATTGGTCTGTTGGTTGGAATTTCGACAACATCTAATTTATAGATTTCCCAGAATTCTCCAGCTTCGGTAACCGCAGTACCAGTCATACCAGAAAGCTTGCGATACATTCTGAAATAGTTTTGTAATGTTACTGTAGCAAAAGTTTGCGTAGCATCTTCAATCTTTACATTTTCTTTCGCTTCAATCGCTTGATGTAAACCGTCACTATAACGACGACCATCCATAATACGACCTGTTTGCTCATCGACAATCATAACTTTGTTCTCCATCACAACATACTGAATGTCCTTTTCAAATAAGGCATAAGCTTTCAGTAATTGGTTGAGTGTATGGATACGTTCAGATTTGATTCCGAAGTCTCTAAATAATTCTTCTTTCTCTTCAGCTTCATTCTCTTTACTAAGACCTTTGGCTTCAATTTTTGCGATTTCAATACCAATTTCTGGCATCACAAAGAAATCTGGATTGTCTTTACCAGATAAGAATTCAACACCTTTATCTGTTAATTCAACTTGATTATTTTTTTCTTCGATAACGTAGTAGAGTTCTGCATCAATTTTCGGCATTTCTCTATTGTTATCTTGCATGTAGAAATTTTCAGTCTTCTGAAGTAATTGTTTAATTCCTTCTTCACTTAAAAATTTAATTAAGGCTTTATTCTTCGGAATACCTCTGTAGGCTCTTAATAGTAAAAGACCACCTTCTTTAGTCTCACCTTCGGCAATGAGTTTTTTTGCTTCAGCTAAAACACTTACCATTTCTTTTCTTTGAACGGCTACGATGTCGTCTACTTTTGGTTTTAAGTCAGTAAACTCATGACGATCACCTTGTGGAATAGGTCCTGAGATAATTAATGGTGTACGTGCATCATCGACTAATACCGAATCGACCTCATCAACAATGGCATAATGATGTGGACGTTGTACTAAATCGTCTGGCGAATGCGCCATGTTATCTCTTAAATAATCAAAACCAAATTCGTTATTGGTTCCATAGGTTATATCTGCTCGGTATGCCTTTTTACGAGCTGCGGAATTAGGTTGATGATAATCAATACAATCAATACTCATTCCATGAAATTGAAAAATTGGAGCCATCCACGCGCTATCACGTTTTGCTAAGTAATCATTAACCGTTACAAGGTGTACACCTTTTCCTGCTAATGCATTTAAGTATACAGGAAGTGTAGCGACTAAGGTTTTACCTTCACCAGTTTGCATTTCTGCAATCTTCCCTTGGTGCATAGCTGCTCCACCAATTAATTGAACATCATAATGTATCATGTCCCAAGTAATAGCTTTACCTGCTGCATCCCAAGAATTTGCCCAAATAGCTTGATCTCCATTTAGTGTCACATAATCATGATCACCAGAAATTAAACGGTCAAATTCATTAGCTGTTACAGGAATTTCTGGATTATGTACAAAACGTTTTGCTGTTTCTTTAACCACGGCAAAAGCTTCTGGCATAATTTGGGTTAGAACTTCTTCGGTAACCGCATACATATCATCCTCGATTTTATCTATTTCTAGATAAAAATCTTCTCTTTTGTCAATATCATCAGTGGCTTCAGCATCTTTTAATAATTGATCAATAGTATTTTGAAGCGGCTTACGTGCTTCAGCAATTTGAGTTTTAAAGGCTATTGTTTTTGCTCTTAACTCGTCATGTGATAATTGCTCAAGTGCATGTTCAAATGCATTAACTTGGCCTATAATAGGAGAAAGGGCTTTGACATCCTGTTTAGATTTATCTCCTACGAATGCTTTTAGTACTGAATTTAAAAAACTCATTTGTGTTTATTTTATTTAATATGATAATAAAAATGATCTTATCACTATTCTGAACTTGTTTCAGAATCTCATATTTTTTGATTCTTGTTGTGAGAACCTGAAACGAGTTCAGGTTGACGTTTTAAATTTTTAAGTCAACTTTTTATCTTCAAAAGTGTTAGACCTCAAAGATATGATTTGTGTTATGTTTTTGCGAAAAAAAAGGCACAAAAAAAGTCTCTAACATGAGACTTTTTAACTTTTCTTATATCTAAATAGTAAATATGATGAATCAAATTACTTTAATATTCGTCTTCGTTCCAGAGATAGTCTTCATCTGTCGGATAGTCTGACCAAATTTCTTCAATGGAGTCGTAAGAGTCGCCTTCGTCTTCTATCGCTTGTAGATTTTCAACAACTTCCAAAGGAGCCCCTGTTCTAATAGCGTAGTCAATTAATTCGTCTTTCGTTGCTGGCCAAGGCGCATCACTTAAATAAGATGCTAATTCTAATGTCCAATACATTTCTTAATGAGTTTATTTTTTTGCAAAAATAAAATTATAGTTCATAAAGTCAAGAAAAAAACCAATTAATTAAATAATAATTTTAAAGAACTTACATTTTCAATCGTTTAAGCCTAGTAGAACTGATAACTTATTCTGCAAAGTGGTATTTTAGGATTCTTTCTTCGGAATCCATTTTACTTCTTCGGCTTGTAAATCAAATGACAACTTTCGTGCCAACACAAATAGGTAGTCAGAAAGTCGGTTTAAGTACTTTAAACTTTCGGGTTGAAAAGGTTCTAAATCGTTAAGCGCACTTGCTAAGCGTTCAGCTCTTCTGCATACACAACGTGCTATGTGACAGAATGACACAGTTTGGTGTCCGCCTGGTAAGACGAAGTGTGTCATTGGAGGAAGTGCATCATTCATGGTGTCCATTTCTTTCTCTAATTTTAAAATGTCTGTTTCAGAAATTTTAGGAATGTTAAGTCGATCCTTTCCATTTTTAAGTGTTGCTTTTTCAGGATCGGTTGCTAAAATTGCTCCAACAGTAAATAAACGATCTTGAATATCAATCAATACGTCTTTGTAGTGGCTATTAATATTTTGATCTCTAATAAGACCTAAATGTGAATTAAGCTCGTCTACAGTTCCGTAGCTATCAATACGAATATGGTGTTTAGGTACACGAGTACCACCAAAAAGTGCTGTGGTGCCTTTATCTCCTGTTTTTGTATATATTTTCATATACGCAAGTTAATAGATAAGGGTTAAAAGCGAAAAGGTTTCTTGAAATTTAATCCTTTATTGAGGGTCTTATTACCTCAGGCTTGTCTAGATATCAAAAAATAGTTTTTGAAAATAGAGCTTGTGACTTGGATCAAGGGTATTGATTTATTTACGAAAACCACGTTTATTAAATAGAGATCCTTTTCTTTTAATCTGTCGTTGACGCTTATTTATTTTCGTGATGATTCTAATAAATATATAGAGCCCAATAAGAATTAAAAAAGGAATCATATTTATTTAAATTTTCGCCTGTTCTTTTTTCTCTCGTAAGAATTTTTATAGTTAGATCGTCGTCCTCTAAACGCATTGCCAACAAAGGCTATTATTAAAACGATGACAATAATGTATATCAGCATGTATCTAAAAAATTAATTCCTGGTATCACTCTCAACCAATCCATCACGAAGTCTAATAACGCGTTTAGCGTGTGCGGCAATTTCTTCTTCATGTGTTACCATAATTACAGTATTTCCTGCTTTATAGATGTCATTAAAAAGTGCCATAATCTCATGACCTGTTTTAGAATCTAAGTTTCCTGTAGGTTCATCTGCTAAAATAATAGAAGGTTTATTTACTAATGCACGACCAACTGCAACACGTTGACGTTGTCCTCCTGAAAGTTGGTTTGGTTTATGATCCATACGATCTGCAAGACCAACATCTGTTAATACTTCTTCAGCACGTTTGTTGCGTTCAGATTTAGACTTCCCAGCATATACCATTGGTAATGCAACATTATCAAGAGCAGTAGTTCTTGGTAGTAAATTAAAGGTTTGGAATACAAAGCCAATTTCGGTATTTCTAATTTCGGCTAATTCATCATCGCTCATTTGACTTACATCTTTTCCATTAAGAATATAGGAACCAGCAGTAGGTGTGTCTAAGCAACCTAAAAGATTCATGAGTGTCGATTTTCCTGAGCCAGAAGGTCCCATGATAGCTACATAGTCTCCAAGTTCGATATCTAGATTGATGCCTTTTAATACATGAACGGTTTCTTGACCGAGTTGAAAATCACGAATGATATCTCTAATTTCAATGACGTTACTCATACTGAAAATTTGCTTTTTAATTCTGTTATTGCAATATACTTAATATGACGTTGAAATGTAACTGATGTTACAATCTAATGTAGAAATTTTCTTTGACTTGCTCTTTTCTGAAGAATACAAACCCCCAAAAAAACGTGTCTATTGTTACTGTGACTTTAGGATGGGTTTTAATAGTTTCCCAAGCATTAACCATATCTTTTGACCAGTGTATATCATCAAAAATGAAGATGGAATCGTTGTGAGATGTTTCAATTAAGGTATTGAAATAATTTAAGGTTGCATCTTTATTGTGGTTGCCATCAAAAAAGATAAGGTCGTAATTTCTGTCTTTTAACTTCGGAAGAATGGTTTCAAATTCACCTATTTCTATAGTAACATTTTTTATATTGAAATCATCCAATTGTTGTTTTGCAATTGTAGAAATATTGGGACAGCCTTCAGCTGAAATAATAATATTGTTAGAATGCCCTAAAGCCATCGCTTGAGTAGCAATGCCTAGAGAAGTTCCAAGTTCTATTGTATGTTTGGGTTTAAAATAGTTCACAACTCTAAATAGTAATTGTGCTCTTTTTTTTGAAGTCCCAGCCATTTTTGCAATGGCTTTGATTGCTCTTGAATTTGATTTGAACACTCTTGATCCTGAGCCAAAATCGGTGACTTCAATCGTTTGTTTGTTATTTAGTAAAGCTGTTCTGTAGTTTGAGAGTTTTGAATACTCTGGGTATTTCGTATGGTCATAAAAACATTTTGTTACCAAATTATACACAAAAGGAGAATGTACTCCATGTTGGTTGGTAGATTTAAATAAAAATTTCAGATATTCTATAATTTGAAACATAATTAAGATTCAAACTTCTCTGACAATTCAAACCAGCGCATTTCTTTGGTTTCTATAGCTTCAATTATTGCTTTTAATTGTTGTGAGAGTTCATTGACTTTCTCTTGAGATAAAGAGGTGTCATTAAATTTTTCTTCGAGTACTTTTTTGTCTAATTCTAACGAACGGATTTTACTTTCTAAATTTTTGTATTCTTTTTGTTCATTATAAGATAGTTTTTGGGCTTTGTTTTGGGTTTCTTTTTTTTCTGAAGTTCCTGCGTTTACTATTTCAGCTTTTTTTTCTGAAGGTTGTGACGATTCGTAAATGCGATAATCGGAATAATTACCTGGGAAATCTTGAACAATACCTTTACCTTTAAATACAAATAGATGATCTACAACTTTATCCATAAAATATCTATCATGGGAAACCACAAGCAGGCATCCTGGGAAATCGAGTAGAAATTCTTCAAGAATATTTAGTGTTACAATATCTAAATCATTAGTTGGTTCATCTAAAATTAAGAAATTTGGATTCTGAATTAAAACCGTACATAGATACAAGCGTTTTTGTTCACCACCACTTAATTTTTCGACAAAGTCATGTTGTTTTTTTCCATCGAAAAGAAAACGTTCTAATAATTGTTTAGCGCTAATTTGACGACCTTTGGTTAATGGGATAAATTCACCAAACTCTTTAATAACATCAATCACCTTTTGGTTTGGTTTTACTTCAATTCCGCCTTGTGTATAATAACCAAATTTGACCGTGTCTCCAATAATGATCTTACCTGTATCTGGTTGTGAATTGTTAGTTAGCATGTTTAGGAATGTAGATTTTCCAGTTCCGTTTTTTCCAATAATACCAATACGTTCACCGTGTTTGAAAACGTATTCGAAATCATCAAGAATCACAGTGTCTTTAAATGCTTTTGAGACTTTATGAAACTCTACAATTTTGCTGCCAAGACGTTCCATATTAATCTCTAGCTGAATTTTGTGGTCTTTTCGGCGTTGGTGAGCACGTTTTTTTATATCTGAAAAATCATCAATTCTAGACTTCGATTTTGTAGTTCTGGCTTTAGGTTGACGACGCATCCACTCTAACTCTTTTTTGAAAAGCTGTTTGGCTTTACCAGTTTCTACTTGTTCTTGTGCTATTCGTGTTTCTTTATTTTCTAAGTAGTATGAATAATTCCCTTTATAGGTATATAATTTTCCATGATCAAGTTCTATAATCTCGTTACAAACGCGTTCTAAAAAGTAACGATCATGCGTTACCATAAAAAGCGTGAATTGGGCTTTAGCAAAATATTGTTCTAACCATTCTATCATTTCTAAATCCAAATGGTTGGTAGGTTCATCAAGGACTAATAAGTCTGGATTGCTAATTAAGGCTTGAGCTAAAGCAAGTCGTTTTATTTGTCCACCAGACATTGTGTTAATTTTTTGCTCAAGATTATCAAGTTTTAGCTGTGATAAAATTTGTTTAAACTGAAGTTCAAATTCCCAAGCATTATAAAGATCCATTTGTTCAAAAGCATTTTGATAAGCTTCAGTGTCTTCGAGGTTTAATAATGCTTTCTCGTAATTCTCAATAATTTTTAGTTGGGGAGAATCTGAATTAAAAATAGTATCATTAATGGTTAAATTTGGATCAAAATGAGGGGATTGTGAAAGAAAAGAAATTCGCAATCCGTTTCTCATAACAATTTGACCAGAATCAGGTGTGTCTGCTTTAGAAAGGATATTTAATATTGAGGTTTTTCCACTTCCATTTTTGGCGACAAATGCAATTTTGTCATCTTTATGTATGCTGAATGATAGGTCTGAGAACAGCTCTAATTCACCATAAGATTTCGATATGTTTTCAACTGTTAGATAATTCAAAAGATTTTTTTTACAAAGAAAGCGATATTATGTGATTTACCATTTTCTTTTGTAATAAATTCAAAGTATAAAAGGTATTGCTAAAAAAACAAGTAATTATTTTTATATTAATAGTGATAAACTATATTTGTGAAGCAACAAGTAACTTAACAATGAATAGACTATTATTGCTTACAGGATTATTACTGTGTATCTTATCGACATCCTGTATACCACATAAAGATATTGTTTATCTTCAAAATGTAAATACTGCTACAGATTCTAGTCAGGTTATGCAAGAACAACAAAAGCCTTATCGTATTCAGATAAATGATATTTTAAATATAAGGGTTAAAGCTCTAGATCAAGAAACGGTAACTATTCTTAATCCGGCAGGAGAAGAGAATTTAAGCGCAAGTAGTGCTGAACGTGCTTATTTTGATGGGTTTACCGTTGATGTGCACGGAAATATTAGAATACCAACACTTGGTAAGATAAATGTTCTTGGATATACAACAGAGGAGATTGAGCAAATAGTAGAAAAAAAACTATTAGACGAACAATTTAAAGAAACTGCTAATATTTTTGTTACTGTAAAATTAGCAGGACTTACTTATACTGCGAGTGGAGAAATTGGTTCTCCTGGCACTCAAATTCTCTTTAAAGATCGGGTTAATATTTTTGAAGCTATTGCTAATTCTGGTGAAATACCAGTAACAGGTAATAGGAGAGAAGTTCAGATTATAAGGCAATATCCACAAGGACAACAGATTCATATGTTGGATTTAACAGATCGAGAAGTAATGAATTCTCCATACTACTATATCCAACCTAACGATATCATTTATGTGAAACCCGTAAAACAGAAGACTTGGGGATTAGGAACAACTGGACGAGAGAGTTTGCAAACGATTGTATCATTATTAGGTATTATCACTACAACCATATTATTAATAAATAGATAATTTATGGCTTACAATGAAGATCATGGCATAGACAGTGTGGAATCTGGAAGAGTCAGTTTCGATTTTAAAGGTTATCTTTTTAAAGTACTTAACCTTTGGAAGTTTGTATTGATATGTATAAGTTCGGCACTTTTAATCGCTTATTTAATAAATGTTAGGAAACAGAATGTATATAAATTAGATTCTCTAATTTCTGTTGAAAACGATCAAAATCCTTTTTTTACGGCAAATACTAGTATTTCCTTTAATTGGGGAGGTGTTTCAGGTAAAGTAGGCAAAGTAATTACAGCTATTAAAACTAGAAGTCATAATGAAAAAGTAGTTGACTCTTTACAGTTTTATATGAATTATTTAATTCAAGGGACATATCGTAAAGAAGATATATATAAAAAAGCTCCATTTAATTTTAATATAGATAAGGCTGGAAGTCAGGCAATAAACACACCAATTGGTATACGTTTTTTAAATAATAACGAGTTTGAAATTTTTACTAATTTTGAAGAAACTAATTTAAAAGCGCAACGCTATAGTGATAAAAAAACATCTAGAGTAAAAGTGCCTACTGGAGCTTTTAATACGAAATTTAAAAATGGAGAACCTATTAATTTGTCGTTTTTAAATGGGCAAATTTTGACTAAACCATCCTCGGAGATTAAACCAGGATCAGAGTATTTTATAAGCTTTGTGAATTTTGATGGCATAGTAAATAGTTATAAAAAAAATATTATAATTTCACCTTTTTCTGAAGCCTCTTCAGTTTTAAGATTACAACTTTCAGGAAATAACAAAGCTAAGATTGTTGACTATTTAAATGCAACATCAGCTATTTTAAGTCGGTCTGAATTAGAACGAAAAAACTTATACGCAACAAATACAATTAAGTTTATTGATAGTAGTTTAGCTGCTGTAAATTCAAACCTTAAGGATGTAACAAATGAGATGAATTCATTTAGAAAGAAGAATAAAATCTTTAATGTTACTGATGAGATTTCTCAAATTTCTGCGCAATTAAGAGAATACGATTTAACCAAGGAAGAAGAAGAATCAAAACTAAATTATTTAAATAACCTTGAGAATTATTTAAATACAAAAACAGATTACAGCAATATAGCAGCACCTACCACAGTAGGGATTCAAGAGCATAATATTTTAAACAGTGTGTCAAAAATAATTGCTTTGGCTGCAGAACGCCAAAATCTTGAGTACACTACAAAAGAAGGCTCTGAATTGTTTAAAGATTTGGATAGACGTATTGATTCTGAAAAAAATGTGCTTTTAGAAACCATAGATGCGACTAAGCAAACTATTGGCATACAGTTGTCTACGATTAGCAGGAGTATTGTGAATCTTGAAGCTAAATTAAGTGATCTGCCTGAAGATCAACAACAATTTTTAAAAATACAAAGGAAGCTTGATATTAGTCAAGAAGCATATGATGTATATACCGCCAAAAGAAGTGAAGCGGCAATAGTTAAAGCGGCAAACATATCTGATATTACTGTGATTGATGATGCAAAAGATATTGGAGGAGGTCTTATTGGGCCAAATAAGTCTTTAAATTATATGATGGCTTTAATGATGGGATTCTTTATTCCTATGCTTCTCATATTTGTTGTTTTTTTATTGGATAATACAATTCATGGTTCTGATGAGGTTGAGCAACTTTCAAAAATTCCAATTTTAGGGTTAATTGGAAAATATAATTACAAGAATAACTTAATTGTTTTTGAAAAACCTAAATCTGCAGTTGCAGAATCCTTTAGATCAATTCGTTCTAGTCTACAATTCATTTATAAAAAGCTAGAAGCTACAGATGGTAAAACATTAATGATTACATCATCAGTAAGTGGCGAGGGAAAAACATTTTGTTCTATCAATATAGCTACAGTTTATGCCTTGTCAGGAAAGAAAACTATCTTATTAGGATTAGATTTGCGTAAGCCAAAGATTTTCGGGGATTTTAATATTGATAATGATAAAGGCATCGTAAACTATCTTATTGAAGAAAGCTCTTTCGAGGATATTAAATATAGTACTCATATTGAAAACCTTGATATTGTACCATCAGGCCCCGTGCCTCCAAATCCTTCCGAATTATTAATGAGTAGTCAAATGAAGATTTTGATTACCCAACTAAGAAAGGATTATGATATGATTGTATTAGATACGCCTCCTTTGGGTCTGGTAACTGATGCTTTAGAGCTTACTCAATATGCAGATGCTACCATTTTCATGGTGCGTTTAGACTATACTAAGAAAGGGATGTTAGCATTAATTAATGCTAAACACCGTACAGGTGAAGTCAAGAATATTAGCTTTGTATTGAATTTCTATAAGCATAAAACAAATCATAATTATGGTTACGGTTACGGTTACGGTTATGGCTATGGCTATGGTGTTTATGGAAACGCTTATCATGAAAGAGATAATAATTCGATTTTAAAGCGCGTAAAACGTTTATTAAAGCGTGTATAAAGTGATAAGTAAAACACAGCTTTTTGGAAAGCGTATTTTTGATGTAATATTATCTGTAATTTTATTACCTATATTTATTATACCAATAATTATACTTGTTTTAATTGCAACACTTGATACTAAGCAATATGGTGTTTTTTCGCAATTAAGAGTAGGACAACATGGACGACTATTTAAAATATATAAATTAAGAACTTTAAAAAAAGGAAGGCATGATTTAGGACATCTAAACAGAAGCGCTACTAGATTAGGTGAGTTTTTTAGAAACACAAAAATTGATGAACTCCCTCAGCTTTTTAATGTTTTAATAGGTGATATGAGTTTTGTTGGTCCAAGACCTGATATACAGGGATTTGCAGATAAATTGATGGCTGATGATAGGATTATTTTAAACGTTAAACCAGGAATTACAGGTCCTGCCACTTTGAAATACAGAGACGAAGAAACTATATTATCGAAGCAATTTGATCCTGAAACATACAATAGAACGATTATTTGGATAGATAAAGTCGAAATCAATAAAAAATACGTTCAAAATTGGAGTTTTTATTTAGATTTGAACTTTATTATAAAATCAATTACTTAAGAGAAAATGAATACCAAAAAAAAAATAACGATTTTAGGTCTTGGCTATGTTGGATTGCCTTTAGCTGTAGAATTTGCTAAAAAATATATGGTTGTTGGATTTGATATAAATGAAAAACGTATCAATGAGCTTAGAAATGGAGTAGATAAAACTCTAGAAGTTGAAAATGATTATTTAAAATCTGTTTTGACTCAAGACTCAAATTCTAATACAGGTCTTTTTATATCAAATAATTTAAACGATATTGAAAATTCTAGTATTTATATAGTTACAGTCCCTACGCCTACAGATGCTTTAAATAAACCAATTTTCACACCTCTAGTGAAAGCAAGTGAAAGTGTTGCTAAGGTGCTAAAAAAGGGAGATATTGTTATTTATGAATCTACAGTATATCCTGGTGTAACAGAAGATATTTGTGTTCCAATATTAGAAAAACAATCTGGATTAAAATTTAATAAAGATTTTTATGCTGGCTATTCACCAGAACGTATTAATCCAGGAGATAAAAAGCATACTGTTACTAAAATACTAAAGGTAACATCTGGTTCTACTCCAGAAATAGCTAAAGAAGTAGATGACTTATATAAATCAATTATTGTAGCAGGAACACATTCTGCTCCATCTATTAAAGTAGCTGAAGCTGCAAAAGTTATCGAAAACTCTCAAAGAGATATTAATATTGCCTTTGTTAATGAATTATCTAAAATATTTAGATTATTAGATATCGATACAAAAGCTGTTTTAGAAGCTGCGGGAACCAAATGGAATTTTATAAAGTTTTCTCCAGGGTTAGTTGGTGGACATTGCATTGGTGTAGACCCTTATTATCTAGCGCAAAAAGCAATAGAGTCTGGTTATAACCCCGAAATTATTTTAGCTGGTCGAAAGATGAATGATAGCATGGGTGGTTATGTAGCTCAAGAGACTGTGAAAATGATGATTAAAAAAGGAGCAAGAATTAAAGATTCAAATGCTTTGGTTTTAGGAATTACATTCAAAGAAAACTGTCCTGATATAAGAAATTCTAGAGTCATTGACATTATTGAAGAATTTCAAACGTATAATGTTAATGTAGATGTTTACGATCCTTGGGCTTCAAAAGAAGAGGTGACACATGAATACGGGTTTGACTTATTAGATAATAAGTCTCAACTAAAAGATAATTATGATGCTATAGTTTTAGCCGTATCTCATAAGGAGTTTCTAGAATTAGATTTGCAAAAGTTAAAATCAGATATTGGAGTTATATTTGATGTAAAATCATTACTTCCAAAACACATAGTAGACGCAAGGTTATAATGTACGAAAACAAATACCATAATCAGGACTTAAGTCAATTGTCATTTCTTATCACAGGAGGCGGTGGATTTATAGGATCAAATATTGTCGAATATCTTTTAAAAAATAATGCAAGGAAAGTACGCGTTTTAGATGATTTTTCTAATGGACATAGAGAAAATCTTATAGAGTTTCATAGCAATCCAGCATTCGAGCTTATAGAAGGTGATATTCGAGATTTGCAAACTTGTAAAGATGCTATGAAAGCTATAGATTATGTGTCACATCAAGCCGCTTTAGGTTCTGTGCCTCGCTCTATTGATGATCCTGCAACAACAAACGAAGTAAATATATCTGGGTTTTTAAATATGTTGATAGCTTTAAAAGAGTCTTCTACGGTAAAAAGAATGGTATATGCGGCATCGAGTTCTACCTATGGTGATAGTCAAACATTACCTAAAGTAGAGGCTAATATTGGTAACCCATTATCTCCATATGCTGTTACGAAATATGTAAATGAATTATATGCAGATGTCTTTGGAAAAACTTATAATACAGATGTTATTGGGTTAAGATACTTTAATGTTTTTGGACCAAAACAAAGTCCAGATGGCGCATATGCTGCTGTTGTTCCTTTGTTTATGCAAGCTTTAAAAGATAATGAGTCTCCTAAAATAAATGGTGATGGTGAGCAAACAAGAGATTTTACTTTTGTTGATAATGCTGTACAAGCTAATGTTCGCGGTTTTTTTGCCTCAGAAAAAGCGAAAAATCAAGTGTTCAACGTTGCTTGTGGCGAACGTATTAGTATTAATTATTTATGGAACGCTCTTAAAGACTCTGCGAATTCTAATGTAGATGCAGTTTATGGCCCAACACGACAAGGAGATGTTAAAGATTCATTGGCAGATATTTCAAAAGCAAATGAATTATTAGACTATAAACCACAGTTTACAGTAAAGGAAGGATTAGGAATTACTTGGGATTATTTTATTAAATAATTAATTACTTTTTAATTACTAAATTTACCTACTACAAGACCATAAAATGAGTAAAACACTTTCAATTGTTATACCGGTATATAATGAGCAAGACACGATTCATTTAATACTAAATTTAGTAAAAGAGGTAGACTTAATTGGTGATATTGAAAAAGAGATAATCATTGTTGATGACTACTCAAATGATAATACCAAAGCATCGATTTTAAAATACCAAACCGAAAACTCAAATTTTCCATTAAAACTATACGCTCACGAAAAAAATAAAGGAAAAGGAGCTGCGCTACATACAGGTATAAAAGAAGCTACTGGCGATTTTCTTGTCATACAAGATGCCGATTTAGAATACGATCCTAGTGAGTATAATTTGTTGTTAAAACCAATGTTAAATGGGGCGGCAGATGTTGTTTATGGCTCTCGGTTTATTGGCGGAAAACCACATAGAGTTCTTTTCTTTTTTCATACTATCGGAAATAAATTTTTAACATTACTTTCAAATGTTTTTACAGGTATAAATATTACAGATATGGAAACCTGTTATAAGCTTTTTAAAACGGAAATTATACAAAGTGTTAAGCTAAAAGAACAACGATTTGGATTTGAGCCAGAGGTAACAGCTAAGATTTCTAGAATAAAAAATATCAGAATTTATGAAGTAGGAATCTCTTATTATGGGAGAACTTATGAAGATGGAAAAAAAATTGGCTGGAAAGATGGTGTAAGAGCTATATACTGTATTTTGAAATATAATATATTTTCTAAATAAGACTTAAAAACGAAACGAGTGGCGACAGAAATAAAGTTTGAAGAGCAAGATGTAATTGGTGAAACTACCCTAGAAGTAATAGCCAAAGCGGATAAGTTTAATAGATGGATGTATCAAACCATTAAGCCATATTGTAAAGGGAAAGTTCTTGAAATTGGTAGTGGGATTGGTAATATTTCGACATTTTTCATGGAAGATCAGTTCGAAATAATGCTTACTGATATTAGAAAAGGTTACTGCGAAAAGTTAACATCTACCTTTGAGCAAAACCCCTGTTTTCTAGGAACTGAAGTTATGGATTTGACAGATTTAGAATTTGATGAAAAATTTAAATCTCATCTTGGACAATACGATACTGTTTTTGCCCTAAACGTTGTTGAACATATTTTTGATGACGAATTGGCTTTGAAAAATTGTAAAAAACTATTAAGAACAGGTGGTCATCTTATTATATTAGTGCCATCTTATCAGAAACTATACAATGGTTTTGATAAAGAATTAGGACATTATAGACGCTATACAAAATCACTATTAAGTCCCGTGTTTTTAAAAAACGCATTTACGATTATTCATAAACAGTATTTTAATTTTATAGGAATATTTGGTTGGTATGTCACAGGTAATTTAATGAAAAAAGAGACTATTCCTGGCGGACAAATGAAATTATATAATACGTTAGTTCCTGTTTTTAAGATTATAGATAAATTGATTTTTAATAGTGCAGGACTTTCAACAATTGTGGTTGGAAAAAAGAATAAATAGCTGCACTTAAATGTCATTTTTAACTTTTTGAGACTCAAATTTTAAGTAATGCAAATTAAGAAAAGTGATATTTGGATAAAACGATTTCTGATAGCCATATTAGGTTTAGGTATTGTCATTTCTATTGTCAATTTTTTTAATCTTAGAAGCTTATGGTTAGATGAAGCATTATTATCTATTAGTATTGTTGATAGAAATTATGCAGAATTATTATTGCCATTAGAACGAGATCAAGTTGCTCCAATCGGTTTTCTGTTTATTGAAAATTTTTTTGCTACACTTTTTGGAAATACAGATTGGTCTTTACGAATTTTTCCCTTTTTATCATTTCTGTGCTCAATTGGCCTTATTTATAAATTAAACAAACTCCTGTTTAAAACGTCAATTATTGCGCTAATATCGGCAGCTCTTTTTTGTCTAAATACATTTATTCTATATTATTCGATAGAGGTAAAGCAATATATGTCTGATACCTTTATTTGCTTGTTAGTTTTGGTAAGTGCTTTGTCTTATTTTAATACAAAAACAAGAGTGTCACTTATAATTTATACTTGTATCTCTTTTCTGTCGGTTTGGTTTTCTAACATTGCAGTCATTATGTTATTTGCTGTTGGTTTGGTTGGTGTGTATGATATTATAATTAAAGAAAAGTTGAAATCACTTTCAGGTTTACTTCCAATTATTTCTGGCTTATGTTCCTTCTTGTTGTATTATAGTCTATTTATATACAAGCATCCTGCTCGTGATGCTATGACTGTTTATTGGATCGATAATGTTGGCTTTCTCTATCAAGATGTATTCTCTTGGGAGTTTAGATATTTCCTTCGTACAAGAATTCAATCTATTCTTTACGTTTTGTTAGAGGTTGGGAATTATTGGATTTTCACACTGTTTTTTTTATGTATCGGATTTATATCAAACTTAAGACATAAGAAGGCATTAGTCTTACTTATAGCACCTATGTGTATTCATTTAGGTTTGTCGTATTTTAAATTATATCCTTTTGATAGACGGTTAATTTTGTATTTAATACCTCTGTTAGTTACGTTAGTGGCTGTAGGAATTTATAAAACCTATCAGTTTATAAATGAAAAAGGTGTTAAGTTGCCTGTTTATGTATTGCTAATTCCTTTAATTATCAATTTAGTAGCTGTGATTAAGTTAGTGCCAATTGAAAAAGAAGAGATTAAAAAAAGTATGTCATATATAAATTCTAATCTAGAAAGTGATGATGAGATTTATGTATATCGCGTGTCAAAAGTTTCTTTTAACTTTTACAAAGAAGACTATAACAAGATAGCGCATCATAAAGCTATATTTTATTCCGAAGTCGATCGAGAAAACTGGTCTAATCATGATATAGATTTAGAAAACTTAAAGCCCAATGTTTGGCTTGTTTTCTCACATACCAGAACAATTGATAAGGATAGTTTTACTGAGAAAGATTATATTTTAAATACATTGAAGACAAAGGGTTATATAATTGTAGACAATCAAGAGTTTGAAGGCACTTCAGTTTATAAAGTGGAAAAGTAAAGACTGAGAATCATGTTAAACAGATTCTCAGTCTTTATAGACCCAAATTTTCTTCTTGATTTCTTATATTAGCCAAAACAAAATATTAGACTATTGAACACCGAAGCTGAAGATTCATGGCTATATGTGATTTCATCCAAACGTAAATTAATTAATTTTAATTTTGAAGAGATATGGAGATATCGTGATTTGCTTATATTATTTGTTAAAAGGGATATTGTAACGGTTTACAAGCAAACCATATTAGGTCCGCTATGGTACATTATTCAGCCGCTTTTTACATCAGTTATATTTACTTTAATTTTTAATAAATTAGGTCAAATACAAACCAATGGCATCGATCCATTTCTCTTTAATTTAGCAGGTGTAACTGCTTGGAATTATTTTAAAGAGTGCTTAACAGGTACATCTAATACATTTACCTCTAACCAAAATATTTTTGGTAAAGTCTACTTCCCTAGAATTATACTTCCTTTATCTATAACGATATCCAATTTGTTGAAGTTTGGAATTCAGTTATTAATATTCTTTGGGTTTTGGTTATATTATTATAGTCAGGGTATGAATCTTAGTATAAATTCAGGGTATATACTATTATTTCCTATTTATGTCATAATGATGGGAATGTTAGGTCTTGGATTGGGAATGATTATATCCTCAATGACAACTAAGTATAGGGATTTAACAATCTTAGTTGGTTTTGCAGTGCAGTTGCTTATGTTTCTTTCAGCAGTACCTTATCCTGTTTCTGAAGCGAAAGCAAAGTTTTCAAAAAACATCGCATTATTTGTTGAATTCAATCCATTAACACAAATTATTGAAGGCTTTCGATTTATGTTATTAAATACAGGGTCATTTACATGGTTCGGCTTTTTTTATACCCTAGCAGTTTGTATCATCTTATTTTTAGTAGGATTATTGATCTTTAACAGAACAGAAAAAACATTTATTGATACCGTTTAATTAATGACTCAACCTAAAACTATTTTAGTAGCCGAAAACATAAGTAAGCAATACCGACTCGGAGTAGTTGGTACAGGTACTATTAGTCATGATTTAAATCGTTGGTGGAATCGTATACAAGGAAAACAAGACCCTTACTTAAAAGTAGGAGACACTAATGATCGAAGCACTAAAGCTAATAGTAATTATGTTTGGGCTTTAGAAGATATTAATTTTGAAGTTAAACAAGGCGAAGTATTAGGGATTATTGGAAAAAATGGTGCTGGAAAATCCACCTTGTTAAAATTATTATCTCGTGTAACAAGTCCTACTACTGGTGAAATAAAAACCAGAGGAAGAATAGCATCTTTACTTGAAGTAGGTACAGGGTTTCATCCAGAACTTACAGGACGTGAGAATATTTATCTCAATGGAGCAATTCTTGGAATGACCAAGGCCGAAATTAAGGTTAAAGAAGATGAAATTGTAGAGTTTAGTGGTTGCGAACGTTATATCGACACACCAGTTAAACGTTATAGTAGTGGTATGCGTGTGCGTTTAGCATTTGCTGTTGCGGCACATTTAGAACCTGATATTTTAGTTATTGATGAAGTTTTAGCTGTTGGTGATGCCGAATTTCAAAAAAAGGCCATCGGTAAGATGCAAGACATTTCTAATAGTGAAGGCCGAACTGTTTTATTTGTAAGTCATAATATGGCAGCCGTCAAAAGTCTATGTACTAGAGCACTTGTTTTAGAGCATGGTAAAATTGTATTTGAAGGCTCACAAAATGATGCAGTTAATTTTTATTTATCTACTGAAAAACATAAACATCAAATAAATTTAGCAAGTAGAACTGATAGAAAAGGAAACCAGAAAATGAAAGTAAGTAATGTTTCATTTTTTAATAAAAAAGGGGATGAAGTCTATGAAGTGATTTCTGGAGACTATCTTAAAATTAGAGTTTCTTTAGAAAAACATAAACCGGTCAATTATAAAAAATTATTTATTGGCATCAATTTTATTGATCCTAATATGAATTTTTCACTATCCTATGTCAATGATGAAATGGGATTTTCATTTGCCGATTTAGAACAGAAAGATACCTTCGAACTCGAAATACCAAACCTCTATTTGAGAGCACGTGATTATAGTTTAAGACTATTAATTACTGAAAATGATACTAATGCTCATAATTTTATTGACCTCATTGAGAATGCAGCATCTTTGAATATTTTGGCAGGTGATATATGGGGTTCTGGTAAATTAAATAGAACTGGGAGTATTGCAATATTACCAGGAAGTTTCAATATACCTGATTAATATGAATATCCTAAAACGTTTATTTAGATTAAAAACTAAAGGTAATTTAGTGAAAGTGTATTCGCATCCACGGTCAGGTACACATTTCGTGGAAGCTTTTTTGGCGAAAAATTTTTATAATACTAAAAATTTGAAAATCTCACCAATTACTTGGGGACATTGGTCAAATAGAAAAACAAAACAAGCGGGAAATCCTTATGGTAAATTATTTGGTAACCATTATTTCGCGAATAGAAATGTAAATGATATTCCAAAAGTTTACATTATGCGCGATGGTCGCGCTGTAGCCTATTCTGTTTGGAAAACACCTAATTTTTTACATTCTGATTTAAAAGATTTATCTTTTTCAGAGTTTTTAAAAACAAAAATAGATTGGTATGGTACACCTTCAAAACAAGTTGAGCCTTGTCAAACAATTATAGAACATTGGATAGATCATGTTAAAAGTTGGCAATTATTAGAAAAAGAAAATTCTAATGTGTTAATTATAAACTACGAAGCTTTGGTTGATGAGCCATATGTGCAGTATAAAAAAATTCATGATAAGTTTTTTAAACAGCAAAAATTGCTTACTATTAATCAACTTGAAACAGTGAAATCTCCAGTCGGACTTTTGCCTAATAAAGCGATTAAGGATAGTTGGAGAGACGTTTTTAATGATGAAGACGAAGTTTATGTTTCATCTATTTTAGTCAAATGCAATTTTAATATAGAATTATAGCTGTTCGTTGTAACAGTTAAACTGTAAACCATGATATATTTATTAAAGAAAATAAAAAACAAACTTTTTAAAAAGAACAAGTTGACCAAAAAAGAACAACGTCATAAGCTTGTTGGTTCTGCTAAATCTTGGAAACTAAAACAAGATTTCCAAATATCATTTCTTTTAAATCAAGGTTTGAAACCTTCAGATAAACTTTTAGATATAGGTTGCGGTACTTTAAGAGGAGGTATTCCAATAATTAAGCATTTAAATGAAACTCATTACTATGGTGTTGATGTAAGAGAAGATGTATTAATAGAAGGCATAAAAGAATTGAAGCATGAAGGGCTACAATATAAAAAACCTAAATTATGTAGTTTTAATAACTTTAATGAACTTGAATTTGATGATAAATTTGATGTAATATTTGCATTCTCAGTTTTAATTCACCTTCAAGATTCAATTTTGGAAGATTGTTTATTCTTTGTAAGTAAACAACTAAATGATTCTGGATCATTTATGGCTAATGTCAACATTGGGGAACGGCCAACAGGAAGCTGGTTAGAGTTTCCAGTAATGTTTAAATCTATAGAGTTTTATGAGCAATTAGCTCAAAAAGCTGGCTTATCTGTGAAACAATTAGGGACAATAAAAAGTTTAGGTCATAATTCTAACGATGAATTATCGAATAATCAAATAATGCTTGAATTTAAGAGACTCTAGTTTAGCTAACATATGAAACAGCCACTTAAAATAGCTATTGTTGTTGGTACGTTTCCAGTGGTATCTCAAACATTTATTGTAAATCAAATTAATACACTTATAGATTCTGGTCATAGAGTAAGCCTTTATGCTTATAAAAAAGGAGAAATCGATAGTCTCCATGAGTCTCTAAAAAAACATGATTTATTAAAAGAAGTTATTTATTTAAGAAAAAATACTCCTAAGAACCTTCTTCGTTTTTTTGAATTTTTTGTTTGGACATTTAAAAATCTATTTAAGATAAGGTGGCGACGTTATTTTAAAACTATAAACGTTTTTAAATATGGAAAAAAAGCCTATTTGTTAAGCCATTTTTTTGCAATTAAATGGAGTCTCATTCAAGACGACTTTGATATTATTCATATACATTTTGCACATAATGCTAGGCTAATTTCCTATTTAAAATCTGTTGAGTTATTTTCAAGCAAAACAAAATTGGTTACAACGTTACATGGCTATGATTTAGTTCCTAGTAAGTCCGAATTTTATAAAGATGCTTATAGCATTGTATTTGAGCAAACAAATATGATTACTGTAAATTCGTTGTACTTAAAAAAACAATTGCAAATATTACAACCACAACTTAATACAATTAATGTACTGCCAGTAGGTTTGGACACAACGTTTTTTTCTAAAACACAACCAAAAATAAGGTCTAACTTTTTCGATATCGTATTCTGCGGAAGACTTATAGAGTTAAAAGGCCCTGAGATTGCCATAGATATTGTTGATGTATTATTAAAAAAAGGGCACACTAAAATAAGGTTGCATATGATTGGTGATGGACCATTATACAAGCATTTGGATGAAATAATTAAGGATAGAAGTTTACAAAATCATGTGTTTTTGAAAGGCGCTCAAACCCAAGAAATTATTAAAAAAGAATTAGAAGAAGCTGATGTTTTGATTATGCCAGGAATTCCAGATCCTAAATCTGGTCAAGAAGAAGCACAAGGTTTGGTGATACAAGAAGCACAAGCTATGGAGTTACCCGTAGTTGTATCTGATGTAGGTGGAATGAAATATGGCTTGATACCAGATGAATCAGGTTTTGTTGTAAAGGCTAATGATATTAATGCTTTTGTAGATGCTTTAGAACTGTTGATTTTAGATGAGACTTTAGGTTTGCAAATGGGAAAAAAGGGGATGCAATTTGTAAAAGAAAAGTTTGACAATATTGTGTTGACGCAACGTTTGTTAGAATTATATAACCAAGCTATTAAAACAATTTGATAATGTTAGAGAAATTAACCACACAGCAGTATAGGGAATCTTATTCCGCAACTAGACAGATTAATAAAGAACGTCTTATGAGTGTGTATTCATATTACGATTCATTCTGGGGTTTATTTATTGATGACAAAAAAAGTAATCAAACGCTTATCGAAATAAATGATTTCCTAATTAGCGTGTATCGAAGACTTATTTTTAAAGCTCATAGATTATTCCTTAAGTTTGTCGTGAACCCATACTTAATGAAGCGTCCTTCACGATTTCTTTCGGTTTCTATTATCGTAGCATTTGAAAAACATTAATTATGTGTGGATTTTTAGCTGAGTTTTCATTTGATAATCAACCCGTATCAAATTCAAGAGATTTTAATACATTATTAAACCTTTCAAAGCATAGAGGCCCAGATAATACAGCTGTTTTTCAAGATAAAAACTTCCAACTTGGATTTAATCGTTTGGCAATTTTAGATACTTCAGATAAAGGGAATCAACCCAAAATAAGTCCAAATGGTAGATATCATATTGTCTTTAATGGCGAAATTTATAATTTCAAATATTTAGCTGAAACGTATCAATTTACAAACCTTAATTCATCTTCTGATACCGAAGTGATTATTCATCTTTTAGATAAAGTTGGGGTTCAAAAAACTATTGAATTGTTAAACGGAATGTTTGCTATTACCATTGTAGACATCATAACTAATATGGTTTATTTAGCAAGAGATTTTGCGGGTATTAAACCCTTGTTTTATGGTAAAAATAAACACGGTATCGTCTCTGCATCTCAATTTAATCAGGTGTATAAGCATTCTTGGTTTAAAAATGATTTGCAATTGCGATCAGATATAATGAAAGAGTATTTCGGATTTGGCTATATGCAAGCGCCTAACACAATTTATGAACATATTTTTCAAGTCAATCCAGGTGAATTGGTTCAAGTTGATAGCTTCGGAAATATTAACAAAACACAAATTGTTGCGTTTGAAAAAGAAATCAAACCGAGAACATCTAGTCCCAACACAAATTTAGAAAATGTAATAAAGGATGCAGTAGATCGGCAATTGGTAAGTGATGTTTCGGTAGCTACGTTTTTAAGTGGCGGAATTGATAGTCCGTTAATTAGTGCCTATGCAAAAGAAGCAAAACCAGATATTGAAGCGTTTACACTCAAAGTTGATGATCCAAAACTTAATGAAAGTGCTATTGCTATAAATTATGCAGAAGCCTTACAATTAAAACAATTTGTTGTAGCAATTGAAGATTCAGATATTTTGAAAAGCATAGATGATCATTTCGAAGCATATACTGAACCTTTTGGTGATTACTCAAGTATTCCAACATACGTTATTACTAGAGAAGCAAAAAAGCGACATACAGTTATGTTGTCTGGTGATGGTGGTGACGAATTGTTTTTTGGGTATCCTAGAATGCGTGATGTTTTAAACAAACGATTTTGGTTTAAAATACCATTACAACTCAGAGTATTTTTAGTAAGAATCACTAATACTTTAGGAATTACAAAAACCTGGGCACCTTACTTTAAAACATTTAATGATTTTATTACGAATAAACAGCTTCATTTGCCTAAGGCCACATTAGATAAAGTGTTTCCTGATATCACATTTTCTGAAGATATGAAATTACGTTATCAGTTTAGTAACTCTTCAAGAAAAAATCTTTTGCAACAATTGCGATGGAATGAGTTTTATGCACACCTGCAACGTGTTTTAATAAAAGTTGATCGTGCGAGTATGCAACATAGTTTGGAGGTTCGTGTTCCGTTTTTAGATAAAGAGAGTATTTCTAGAGCGTGGCAATTGAATAGTCGTTTAAAAGATAAAACAGAACTAAAAAAAGAACTCAAAACCTTATTGTCTAAGAAGGTTCCAAGTACGCTTATTAATAAAAAAAAGATGGGATTCTCTGTGCCTTTGTATGATTGGCTTCATAACGATTTGAAATCAGATGTAAAGACCTGGGTTTTTGAACGGCCATTTTATGGTGAAGATATTATGGATGTGTCTGTTTTACAGCAATATGTTAGTGATTTTTTTGATGGAAAACATAATAATTCTTGGGGTGTTTGGCATATTTATGCTTGGCAAAAATGGGCAAGTCTCCATGTTTAAATAAAAATGATACTTATATGTTTTAATATCGCTTTCCGAAGTTTTTACTGCTAAATCTGGAAATAAAATTCCTATATTCGTATGCGAATTTATGAAGCACATTAGAACTCAAATATTACCTTCCAAACAGAGTTTTGCTAAGATTAAAGCTCCACATGAGCTCGATTTAAAAGCTATTGCTATTTTCGTGGCTACAGGCTTTTTTTTAGATACAGATACGTATTATAAAGATGAAGTTTGCTTGTTGCCAGGTCATGATCATACTATTGATGATGATGGATTTCTTATTGAAAGTAAACCATGGTTTAATTGGCATTACACACCTAGAAAAATCACTTTTGATCAAGCGCTTACCGAATATGAAAGCTTATTAAAAACCATAACGAAAGAACAAGTCGGCGATTCTAAAGTTATATTGCCACTGTCTGGAGGTTTAGATAGTAGGAGTCAAGCGCTTATTTTTAAAGGATTGCCAAATGAAGTGCAATCGTATAGTTATTCTTTTAAAGGCGGATTTTCAGAACATAAAATAAGTGAAAAGGTAGCTGGTGCTTGTGGTTTTAAATTTAAGGCGTTTCAAATTGGACCAGAATATTTATGGGATGATATTGAAGAATTAGCCACTATAAATGGTTGTCTTTCAGAGTTTACTCACCCAAGACAAATGGCTGTTTTAAAAGACCTAAAACAAATGGAAGGTCGAATTTCTCTTGGGCATTGGGGCGATGTTTTATTTGATAGAGGTGTTCCTGAAGGGATTCAGAATAAAGATATTATACCATTATTGTTTAAGAAAATGGTTAAGAAGGATGGTTTTGAACTCGCCAAAAGATTATGGGGCGCTTGGAAAATTGAAAGTGATTTTAAGACGTATTTTATTAAACGATTAGAAACCGCATTAGCAAAAATTGAAATCGATAATGTAAGTGCAAAAGTTAGAGCATTTAAAACCTCACAATGGGCACATCGATGGACAACTACTAATCTTGCTATTTTTGAAGCAGCACATCCTATTTGTTTGCCTTATTATGATAATCGAATGTGTGAATTTATTTGTACACTACCAGAAGAATATCTTGCAGACAGACGTATGCAGTTGGCACATTTAAAAAAAGATGACACCTTATCAAGTATAACATGGCAAGATCAAAAGCCATTTAATATTAAAAATTATAAGTATAATAAATCACCTTATAATTTACCATATCGTATTGTCAATAAATTAAAGAGAGAATGTAACGGGTTTATTGGGAAACCTTATATTCAACGTAATTTTGAATTACAATTTTTAGGAACAAAAAATGATGAGAATTTGAAACGTTATTTGTTTTCAGAATCTTATCTTGAGTTTATTCCAGAAGACATAATTAGAGATTTTTATGATAGGTTTAAAAATGAAGATGTTGTTTATTATTCACATGCTGTAAGTATGCTTTTAACACTATCGCTTTGGAATAAAAAATATTATAAAAATTAGCAATGAAGTTATCTGTTGTCATACCTGCTTATAATGCAGCTCAGTTTATCGAAAGCTCTTATCAAAGTATTATTAATCAAAATATTGATGATATTGAGATTATTTATGTCGATAATAACTCAACTGATGAAACTTCAGATGAGATAAAAAAACTTCAGCAAAAAGATAAAAGAGTATCATTCTATTTTCAATCTAAACAAGGCGCAGCACCAACTCGTAATAAAGGACTTGTAAATGCTAAAGGCGAGTATATTTATTTTTTTGATGTAGATGATGGTATTTATCCTAATGCTTTATCTAAAATGATAGCGGTATTAGATGTCTATAAAAATGTTGAAGCTGTCGTTGGGAAAATGGTGAAATCGCAGCATGATATTGATACGACAAAAAAACCAAATGATGAAACGTTTGATGTTACTGTAAACTCTAAACCATATTGGGGTTTAGTATGGTTTTCAGATTTGAGTCAAGTTGTTGGTCCACCAGCATTTATGTATCGTAGAAGGGTGTTTGATACGATTGGAATTTATAATGAAGATTTAAGAATAGGTCAAGATACAGCATTAGATATCAAATTAGGAATGACTTGCGATATCGCTTTTATAGATATGTACGTTTATATGTATTATAAACACACAGACTCTACAATAGAAAAGAATAAAAAAAGTACGCCACGTGCATTCATGCAATGGCCAAGACTCGTAAAAGAGCATTTGCCTTTTTATTTAGAAAATAAAACACCTATAGCGTTCGATAAATTGCTTTTTGAGCAATTATATAAAGTCATGGGGAAGCAAGTTTCCTTTACGAAAGGATTTTATAAAAGGAAAGCAATTAAAAAGGATTTATTAAAACAAGTGTCTTTAGTAGAGATTCCGTTTTTAATTCGTTTTTTTATGTCTATTTTGGTTGTATTCCCATTATCTTCTGTTTTTAAATTTTATGGTTATTATTTAGTGCCTTATATTGTAAAAAAAATATAGCTTTTAGTCGTTCATGATATCACTTTTAAAACATGCTCACAGAAAATACCTTATTACTAGATTGTATTCGAAGTATGTAAGTAATAATTTAATTATTCAAGAAGATATTGAACAAACTGTTAGTGTTAGAGGTTGTACCGTTAATCCCAATACTATAGAAAAGAAATTTCATCATTTGATGTTGTATTATCCTGAATATGCACATATCTTCTTCTGGAGAATAAACCAAAGGTACCACCGATGGAAAAAACACTTCACAAAAGATTTTAATTGTAAAATTTTTGGAAGTACTAAAATTGATGGCGGTTTAATGTGTTATCATCCATTCGCAACCGTTATCAATGCAAAATCTATTGGTAAAAACTTTGAGTTTAGAAATAGCTTAACTATTGGAAATAAAAATAATGATAATGCATTAGTTCCTGTAATTGGAAATAATGTTGTTGTTGGTGCTAATGTTGTAATTATTGGCGCTATTACTATTGGCGACAATGTAATTATTGGCGCAGGTTCTGTAGTTGTAAAAAATGTACCATCAAACTCTGTTATTGGCGGAAATCCAGCTAGAATAATTCGATCTTTAAATAATGAATAAACGAATTCGAATCCTTTTTACAATTTCAAATTTTAATACTGCTGGAAGCGGTAAAGTTGTTTACGATTTAGTTAATGGTTTAGATAAATCTAAATTTGATATTCATATTGCTTGTGGTGATAATAAAGGTGTCTTTTTTCAAACCGTAGAGGCCTTAGGCTTACCAATTCATATTATTGAAACAAAGACAGCATATAGACCCTATTATTCATTATTATCAAGAATATCAAGAGTTTCTAAATTTTATAAAACTCATGATTTTGATGTTATTCATTCGTGGCAATGGAGTAATGATTGGACGGAAGCTTTGGCTGCAAGATTAGTTGGTAAAAAATGGATCTATACAAAAAAAGCCATGGGCTTTAATAAGCATTGGAAGATTAAGAGTTTTTTGGCACATTATATTGTTACAATTAACAATGAAATGCAACAGTATTTTCCAAATAAAAAGGCTCAAAAATTAATTCCATTAGGGATTGATACAAGTTATTATAGTCCAGAACATTTTATCAAAGAGCCTTCAAAATCATTTCGTATAATTACTGTTGCAAACTTAGTTCCTGTTAAAGGTATCGAAGTTTTAATTCAAGCCATTCATAGTTTAAATGATAAATCGATTACGCTATCTGTATTAGGCGATTGTGATAATGAATATGGCGAAAATATGCAACAATTATGTGAGGGTTTAAAAATGTCTGATCAAGTTACTTTTTATGGTAAAAAATTGGATGTGCGATCATATATCGCGCAATCTGATATGTATGTAATTCCAACTTTAGATCAAGGTAGAAAGGAAGGCATGCCAATGGCATTGGTTGAAGCAATGTGTATGGGTATTCCTCTTTTAGGTTCTAATATTACTGGAATTAATTTTGTCCTGAAAGATTTTAATGAATTGCTATTTCCAGCTGAAGATGCAAAGGCACTTAGCGAAAAAATTAAGCATATGAAATCTTTAGATGTCGAAACAAGACATGCAATTGGGCAAAATTTGAGGCACTATTGCATTGACCATTTTTCCATGAAAGATTTCATTACAGCTCATGAGCATTTATATACTAAATTAGTCATCTCATAGTATGGCAAATTTCAATAAGCATATTGTTATTGTTGGAACAGCTAGAAGTGGAACCAGTTGGTTGTCTGAAACGATAGCTTCACAGCATCGTTATCGTATGTTATTTGAACCAGAACATGATACCCAAACTAAAAAAGGGTATTTGTTATGTGATAAATGGATCTTGTCTAAATCTGAATCTAAAGACGCACATCAATATTTAAGACGTGTTTTTAATAATAAAGTTGATTGTGACTGGATCGCTCAAAACAGCAATAGAAAACTAAAAAGACATCTTTGGCCATTTGTACCCAAAAAATATATTATAAAGTTTGTAAGAGCTAATTTATTGGCCGAATTTATTAATAAAACGTATCATATCCCTGTAATACATCTTATCAGAAACCCATATGATGTGATTACATCACAACAAAAAGTTAAGTTTCCGTGGCTTTATGATTTATCACATTTTGCTAAACAAGATCGATTGGTTCAGCTTATTAAAGATAAATTCAATTTTGATATTACAACATATATCGAGTTGTCTGATGTAGAACGGTTAACTTTGAGATGGTGTATTGAAAATGTATTGCCTATTGAAGTATTTGAATCCTATTCTAATCATGTAAAACTTATTAGATATGAAGATTTATTTTCTAATATAGAGGTGTTTTATAATTTATGTCATGAATTTCAAATAGAACCCATAAAAAACTTAGAGGATTATTATAAGAAACCATCCTCTAAAACACATTCAGAAAGTGATATTCTCTCAGGAAAAAAGGGAGAAACTAACTTGCCTGAATCAGAATTAATTCAAATCAATAGAATTTTAGATACTTTTAAAACAAAACTGTATCCTAAAAAAAATATGACATAATAGCTTATGCTTTTTAACTCTGTAGATTTTGCGATTTTTTTACCAATAGTTTTTATACTGTATTGGTTTGTTGCGAAAAAGCAATTAGAATTTCAAAATGCATTGCTTGTTGTTGCCAGTTATGTGTTCTATGGTTGGTGGGATTGGCGCTTTTTATCACTAATACTATTTAGTACACTTGTTGATTTTTTTATAGGAATATACCTCAGTAAAACGTCTAATAATCAAAAACGTAAATATTTGCTATGGGTGAGTATTACTGCTAATTTAGGACTTTTAATGTTCTTTAAATATTATAATTTTTTTGTAGACAATTTTAGTAGTGCATTTACATTTTTTGGATCAGAAATTCAGCCCGATACCCTTAATATTATTTTACCTGTTGGGATTAGTTTTTATACATTTCAAACATTAAGTTATACGATAGATATTTATAGAAAGAAATTAGAACCAACGTCTAGTTTTATTCAATTCGCGGCTTTTGTGTCTTTCTTCCCGCAATTGGTAGCAGGACCAATTGAACGTGCTAAACAATTATTACCACAGTTTAATATAAAGCGAACCTTTGACAGTGACTTTGCAATGAGTGGTGTTTATCTCATTATTTGGGGATTATTTAAAAAGGTCGTTGTTGCAGATAATTGTGCCTTTTTTGTAAATCAAATATTTGATGGCAGTTCAAATTTTTCATCAGTAGAATTGTTCTTAGGGGCTGTTTTATTTGGATTTCAAATTTATGGTGATTTTTCAGGTTACTCCGATATAGCTATTGGTGTTGCAAGATTATTTGGATTTTCTTTAATGGTGAATTTCTCATTCCCTTATTTCTCGAGAGATATAGCTGAGTTTTGGAGACGCTGGCATATTTCATTGTCAACATGGTTTAGAGATTATTTATATATTCCACTAGGAGGATCGCGAGGAACGTATAGTAAACGTATCCGTAATGTCTTAATTGTATTTCTTGTAAGTGGTTTTTGGCATGGTGCTAACTGGACGTTTATAATTTGGGGAGGCATTCATGCACTTTTATTTTTACCATTATTATTGGTTAATAAAAATAGAACCTATGTAAATAGTAGTCGGATGACATTTCAGCAACTACCTAAAATAGCACTAACATTTATCTTAGTTACTTTAGTTTGGATTTTCTTTAGAGCAGATAATGCATCAATAGCGATACACTATATTGGAGATATTTTTAGCTTTAATGGCACTTCAGTAGCCATGTTTTATAAAAATAGTAAGTCTTTATTATTCAGTGCAATTATAATTATAGGAGTAGTAACCATGCTTGGTTTTGAGTTTTTTGCGTCTCAAAAAAACAAGAAAGAAGTGACTTTGTCTCCTTATATGGCTATTTTTATAGCAATCCTTATTACTTTTATGGGTGTATTTAAAAACCCTTCGGATTTTATTTATTTCCAATTTTAGCTATGAAATTATTTTTGAAGAAATTAGGTGTTCTATGTATTGGCTTTCTTGCCCTAGCATCAATTTTGTCTTTTGGAAGTTTGTGGGCTTTAAGGCAATCTAGTTTTTATAAACCTTCATTTCTAGCTAATGAGATTAAAGAAACACGTTTTGACTATATTATTTTAGGAGCAAGTAATGGATTAACAACGCTTAATACCAAACTGATAGATTCAATGTTGCCTATTAGAGGGCTTAATTTATCTATGGATGACACCTCAATTTCTAGTCAGTTTTTAATGCTGCAACATTTTTTAGCTGAAGGTAAGCTCACAAAGTATTGTGTTTTGGCTTCTAACCCTAGTAGTTTGGATTTTAAAAGAAATACTATTAATGATAATGATTATAGATTTTTGATGTATAATAATCGCGATTACGTTAGCGATTATTATAAACAATTTTCTAGTAGAAGGGCACATATCTTGTACTATTCAAAATGGATGCCCGCTTTAGGGATGTCTTATTATAATGCAGAGTTATTTTATCCGTCTTTAAATAGTCTCATAAAACCTAAACGAAGAAATCGTTTTGACGATAAAGGGAATTATACCTATCCTGTTTTTCATAGTCAAGATGAAGAAATAACTAATTTTGAAGATATGCCAATTCAATTTTCAAATCGTTTTGTATCCAAAATAAAAAAACTATGTGAGGATAATAACATCAAATTTATATGCTACATTCCACCGATGAAAGCAAAAAAAGCTCAAATAAACTCCTCAAAATATAAAGTAATTAATCATAGTAATGCGTTAACAAATACTAAATATTTTTATGACGTTATTCATGTGAATTCTTTAGGGAGAAAAGCTTCAAGTATTAATTTTGCAAACACTTTTTCGACCTATATAAAAAATAATTTATAATCATTTGTGAAGCATAAACTCAAAATAGCAATCTATTCAGGAGAAATACCAAGTACTACGTTTATTGAACGTCTCATTGTAGGTTTGTCAAATAAAGACTGCGCTATATTGCTTTTTGGACGCGTAAAAAAAGCAGTTAAATACAATGATAATGTTATTGTAAAAGGATATAAATCAGGTAGAATACAAAAAGGAATATACTTATTAGTCTACAGTTTTTTATTAACATTCTTTAGAAATAAAGACAAGAAAAAACTAGATCAATTATTAAAATCCCAGTCTCGAGATAGCATGTATGATAAAGTGAAATGCTATCCTGTACTTTGGCATAAACCAGATATATTTCATATTCAATGGGCTAAAGGGCTTTCAGAATGGATGTGGGTAAAGACATTTGGTATTAAACTCGTTTTAAGTTTGCGTGGCGCTCACATCAATTATTCACCAATTGCTGATGCTAAGTTAGCAGCAATGTATCACAATCATTTTCCAAATGTTGATGGTTTTCATGCGGTGTCAAAGGATATTGCTAAAGAGGCTGTGAAATATGCAGCTCATGAAGAAAAAATTAAAGTCGTATACAGCGGATTAAACGTAGAGCTATTTACGAATACTCAAAAAGTAGAATCAAATCAATCTTCTGTTTTTAATGTTATTTCTGTAGGACGTCCACATTGGAAAAAAGGATATGGTTATGCTTTAGATGCTTTTAAACAGCTTAAAGAACAAAACTTTCAATTTAAATATACAATTGTTGGTGGTGTCAATTTAGAATTGATTTATCAAATAAAAGAATTGGGTTTAGAAAATAACATTATTAGCATCGAGCAAGTTCCTTTTAGCGAAGCGCAGCGACTCATAAAAGCATCAGATCTATTGTTTTTACCCAGTATGGAAGAAGGCGTTGCTAATGTCGTTTTAGAAGCTATGGCTGCAAAAAAAATAGTTTTAACAACTAATTGTGGAGGTATGGAAGAAGCTGTTGTTGATGGGGTTAATGGTTTTGTAACACCTATAAGGAATTCTCATAAAATGGCTGAAAAAATAGTAGAGATAAGTCAGATTTCAAATCATCAAAAACAACAAATCACGAGTAAAGCCTTAGAGACCATTCAAAAGCAACATACCGAAGAACGTATGGTTTTAGGGATGTTAGATTTATATAACAATTTATGAAGCAACAACAACATTCTATAATTACAGTAGGTATTGTTTTGTCTTCAGTACCAGGTTATTCTGAAACATTTTTTAGAAATAAAATTAACGGCTTACAACAAAACGGAATTAATGTTATTTTATTTGTTGACATGTTTTCACATGAGTCTATAGATTTGCCATGTAAAATAGTGTCTGCACCAAATTTTGGTAAAACTATATTTTCTAGGTTAAAAGCAAGTATGATTGCTTTTAAATCTATTTGTATGTATCCCAAAAGGAGCATAAAACTCTATCAACTTGATAAAAAAGATGGTGTTCGTTTAAAAAACAGAATTAAAAACCTCTTGTTTAACCAATATTTGCTAAGTCAGAAATTAGATTGGTTGCATTTTGGTTATGGCATGTTAGCAAGTAATAGAGAGAATGTAGCAGAAGCTATCGGCTCAAAAATGGCAGTAAGCTTTAGAGGGTTTGATCTTTATCTTTCGCCTTTAAAACATAAAGGCTGTTACGATAAATTGTTTTCTAAAGACGTTAAGTATCATGTGCTTTCTCAAAAAATGAAACAAAATTTAGTGAGTTATAATATTTCCGAAGCTAATATTAAAGTGATTACACCAGCTATTAATACTCATCTTTTTCAAGAAATATCACAAGATCATACATCAAGAAAGGTTGTTAATATTACCTGTATTTCTAGACTTCATTGGGTTAAAGGGATTAACTACTTATTTGAAGCCTTATCAATTTTAAAACAAAATGGTATTGATTTTAAGTTTACTGTTATTGGTGATGGCGAAGAAAAAGAACGATTGGTGTTTTCTGCGCATCAATTTGGAATATTAAATGAAGTCATATTTACTGGGAAACTACCGCAAAAAGAAGTAGTAACTTATCTTAAGAAAACCGATATCTATGTGCAGTATAGTATTCAAGAAGGTTTTGGAAATGCGGTATTAGAGGCTCAAGCTATGGGTATATTTTGTATTGTATCTGATGCTGATGGATTACAAGAAAATATATTACATGAAAAAACAGGATTGGTTGTGCCCAAACGTAATCCTAAAGCTTTAGCCAAAGCTATAGAATATGTACATGGTTTAGATGCTAAAAAAAAGCAAAGCATCACGAAATGTGCTATTGATCGTGTTAGAAATGACTTTAATTTAGAAAAACAAAACACATTATTTTTTGAATTTTATAGGAAGTAATTCTATGATTTGTGCTTTGAAAATGTAATTTTGAAGAATGCTTGGTATATTCTTAATTATATCACTTACTATTGACCAATAAATATGTAATCATGACAAAGTATGAATTTATGCGTTGGGCGACTTTCCCAATGATGCCTACTCATTTATTAACAGTTAGGAATGACATAAAACGACTTTTAAAGTCTGGTAAAAAAACAACTCAAAACTTATCAATTCTTGATGTTGGTGGCCGAAAATCACCTTATACAATTAATCTGCCAGCAGATGTTACTTTGTTAGATGTGCCTCAAGAAAGTGGAACTCGAGAAGAATTAAATTTAGGTTTTACAGATCATATTTTATCGTCTATTCAAAAAAAACGAAGTAATATTTCAGATATCGTAATTCAAGATATGACAAAATCTAAACTTGAAGACGGTTCTTATGATGCTGTAGTTTGTATTGAAGTTATTGAACATGTAGAAGAAGATGATGTCTTTGTGAAAAATATAGCTAAGGTTATTAAAAAAGGAGGCTGGGCGTATTTTACGACACCTAACGGTGATTACATTAAAAATGAAGGTCCAGGAAAAAACCCTGACCATGTTAGACACTATACAAAAAAACAATTGCAAGCTGTATTAGAAAAATACTTTGATCATGTAGAAGTGAGATATGCTGTTAAAACAGGTAAATATCGTGTTTGGGGATTAAAAAGTTTTAAAAAAAGTAATCCTTTAGATCTGTTTAAATCTATTACAGGTAATATCATTAATAGGTTTCAATCTAAAGGTGTTGAAAATAAATCAATAAAAACAGCGCATTTAGTAGCTGTTGGTTACAAATAATTGATATCTTAAGTTGCTCTAATTAAGAGTTATTTAAATACTATTTGATGCGTGTAAAAAAAGAACTTAAGCGACTGCATTATTTTTTAAAACCGAAAGCAGAAAAATATAAAACTGGTAAGCTTTGTGGTGTGTCTTTAAATTTACTTCCTGGAACTTTAAGGCCTAAAGAAGATCAAGATGATGCTTGGTGGTTTTATCTTACCAAACATCATAATGTTGTTCTAGATTTAGGAGCTAATATTGGATATACGGCTTTATTAGCACTCATACAAGACCCGAAACGACAAATGATTCTTGTAGATCCCAATCCAGAAGCACT
The DNA here is from genome assembly GCA_002162685.1 of Flavobacteriales bacterium 33_180_T64. Classification (GTDB taxonomy): domain Bacteria; phylum Bacteroidota; class Bacteroidia; order Flavobacteriales; family Flavobacteriaceae; genus Psychroserpens. The sequence goes on along the minus strand of MAAQ01000012.1, from coordinate 170,522 downwards.
ACAAAAAGCAGCTATGAATATTATTCAAAACGGTCTTGGATGTAGAGTACAATATCTTACTGCTTTTGTTGCTGATAAATTAGATGATACAGTTAAATTTTATACAGTAGGAGCAGGTGCTGCAGGAAGTATGTATGCTTCACACGCTGAAACCGCAGCTTCAGTAAATTCATTTATGGATGTTAATACAGTAACCTTAGATTATATTTATTCTTTTTATGGCATTAAGCCAGATTTAGTAAAAATAGATGTTGAAGGTGCTGAAACTTTAGTAATGAAAGCAGCCAAGCAATTAGCTGCCGAAACAAAATGTACTTTTTTTATTGAAATGCATGATGTTGAAAATTTAGGAATAGAAGCTGCTGGAAATTTAATGATAGAATGGTGTAAAGAAAATGATTATCATGCTTGGTATCTTAAAACAGCAGAAACACTAACATCAGGAAAGACTATAGCAGATAGAGGTAAATGTCATTTGCTTTTATTACCAATAGAAACAACATATCCAGAATATTTAAAAGCTATAAGTCAAAATAGTGCTCTCCCAAAATCAATTTAATGCTTTTTAGCTTCTTAAAATATTTGCAGCCAACTCATTATTTCCAACGCTACACGAAAGCTGGGAGGTCGATATTTCCAAAAGTAAATGAATTACCAGATTATATCATTAAGCAGTTAGAGCCAGATAGTCAGTTTAAATCACAACAGGCTATAACTTATGATTTGTCATGGCAAGCTATTCAGTTAGGTTATATTGGAGATGTTGCTACCTATGAAGGTTTTGATAGTTTACCATTAAGAGACAACTATCACTTTATTAGAAAATATTTTCACTCAGCTTGGGTGCTTTTTGTGTTAATACTTCGAGTAATTACATTTCATAATCCGTTTAAAGAATTTGATGCTTGGTTAAATACTCGTAATATTAAACAAGTTCGAGATAGTAAACAATCCATTGTTTATAATGATTGGAAGGATTTTAAATCACAATTAGTATCAGAAAACCCATTAATAAGTGTGGTTATTCCAACACTAAACAGATATGATTATTTAGAAGCTGTATTAAAAGATTTAGAACATCAAGATTATTCTAATTTTGAGGTTATTGTTGTCGATCAATCAGATAATTTTAATAGGGAGTTTTATAAAGCCTTTAATCTTAATTTTCAAGTTATCAATCAAAAAGAAAAAGCATTATGGTTGGCTAGAAATACAGCAATCAAAACAGCTAAAGGTGCATTCATTGCTCTATCAGAAGATGATGTGCGTATTAAACCAGATTGGATTAGGATGCATTTAAAATGTTTAGATTTTTTTAAAGCTAAAGTTTCAGCAGGTGTTTTTTATCCTGAAGGAAAACAGATCCCAAAGTCACGTTCGTTTTTTGCTATAGGTTCTCAGTTTGCTACAGGAAATGCAATGCTGTATAAAGATGTATTTAAAGACGTAGGTTTATTTGATAGGCAATTTGAAAAACAACGAATGGGAGATGGTGAATTTGGAATGCGACTATATCTTGAAAACATAAAAAGTATCTCCAATCCTTTAGCGTCATGTGTTGATGTTAAAGCAGGAACTGGTGGTTTGAGAGAAATGGGAAGTTGGGATTCTTTTAGGCCATCAACGTTTTTTGCTCCAAGACCAATACCAAGTGTGCTTTACTATTTCAGAACATATTATGGAAATACTTCTGCAAGACTAGCATTACTTAGAATAATACCAATATCAATATTTCCTTATCAATTTAAAAAGAATAAACCGTTGTTGTTATTAGGTTTAATTGTAACTATCTTGATTTTACCAGTCGTGTGTTATCAGGTTTTTAAATCTTGGAAATTAGCTACAAAAAAAATAAAAGAAGGCGCTTTAATTCAACCTTTAACGTGAGTCAATCTAATCGTAATATAGTCATTGTAACTTCCGAATTTCCACCACAGCCTGGAGGTATTGGAAATCATGCGTATAATTTAGCAAGCTATTTAAATCGCCATGGCTGTAATGTTAAAGTTATTGCAGATCAACGATCTAAAAATGGTAAGGAAGAAGCTGTTTTTGATCAAGAATTAGATTTTTTGGTAAAACGGATCAAGCTGTACAATTGGCGAATTGTAATGTATATAAAACGTATTTTACTTACATTTAAGTATTTTAAAAACGCGACACATATTATAGCTACAGGCAAGTTTTCACTCTGGAATGTTGCTTTTTGTAGTTTCTTTTTTAAACAGAAAATCATTGCGGTTATTCATGGCACAGAAGTAAATTTTAAATCATCACTACTTCGGAAATCTATAAATTTTTCACTTAAACGTTTTGATCAAATTGTAGCTGTTTCTAACTATACAAAAAAGTTTGTAACGCATTTAAATAAAGATATTGTAGTAATTCCTAATGGTATTGATAGTTCTAAATGGCATAATTCTAAGGCTCAAATATTATTAAAAGGCCAACCAGTATTAATTACAGTGGGTCGAGTAAGTTCAAGAAAAGGGCAGTTAAATGTGATTAAGCAATTACCTGAGCTTATCAAAAAATTTCCTGAGTTGCATTATCATTGTGTTGGTATTCCTACAGAGGTAGATCGGTTTCTGAAAGTTGCTAAATCGTTAGATGTGTCTTCTCATGTGACATTTCATGGAAGTGTAGACGATAACCAATTAAAACAAACACTTGAAGCTTCTGATGTTTTCGTTATGTTAAGTACCGAGAGTGCTACAGGTGATGTGGAAGGTTTCGGAATTGCTATTTTAGAAGCTAATGCTATGGGAATTCCTGCTCTTGGAGCTACAGGATGTGGTATTGAAGATGCTATTAATCCCCATAGTTCTGGAATTTTAATTGAAGTAGACGATTCAAACCAATTTATAAATGGGATTACTGAGATTTTAGCTGAACGGTCTAAATTTAAATATGGAGCAGTAACTTGGGCAAAAACTCATGATTGGAATACAATTATAAACCAATATTTAGTATTATTTGAATGAAAGTATTAACTATAATTTCTCATACAGAACATTATAAAACAGCCAATGGCACCATTTTAGGCTTAGGGTCAACTGTGACCGAAATTAATAATTTATTGTCAGTGTTTGATGAAATACATCACGTGGCAATGTTGCATTCAAATCCTCCTCCTCCAAGCGCATTGCCTTATTCATCTAATAAAATTGTATTCATTCCAATTCAAGCTGTAGGAGGATCACGTTTAAAGGACAAAATCTCAATATTATGGAATGCCCCTAGAGTTATTAATACAGTAAGAAAAGCATTAAAGCAAAGTGATTGTTTTCAATTTAGAGCGCCAACAGGAATTGGTGTTTTTGTAATCCCGTATTTAGTGTTTTTTAGTTCAAAAAAAGGCTGGTTTAAATATGCAGGAAACTGGAATCAAAAAGCGGCACCAATGGCTTATAGATTTCAAAAATGGATGCTTAAAAATCAAAATCGATATGTGACAATTAATGGTCAATGGTCAAATCAGCCTAAACAATGTCTGACTTTTGAAAACCCGTGTCTCACAATGCAAGAGCTTGAAAAAGGAAACATGTTTGCTATGCAAAAATCGATTGCAGAAAGTCTGATTGATTTTTGTTTTGTTGGTCGACTAGAAAAAGAAAAGGGTATTAGCATATTAATTGAAGCGTTTCATAACCTGAGTGATGATGATAAAGGAAAAGTCCGAAGTATTCATATTGTAGGTGATGGTAAAGACAGACTTGATTATCAAGAACTGGCGAAAAAAACGAATTTGAATTTTGTTTTTCATGGGTTTTTGTCAAGGTCAGATGTTCATGAAATTTATATAAATTCTCATGCTATAGTACTGCCGTCAGCATCAGAAGGGTTTCCAAAAGTAATAGCTGAAGCTTTAAATTATGGTTGTATACCTGTAGTGTCTAATGTTTCGGGAATTTCGCATTATGTTAAAGATAACGAAAACGGATTCTTATTAGATGCTATTTCAGCTAAGAGTGTACAGACTAAATTGCAAAATGTGTTACGCTTGTCATCTCAAGATTATTCTAAAATGATAGCTTCTAGAAGAGAAAACATTGAAAAATTCACTTACAAATACTACAATAATAGAATTAGTAACGAACTAATTAAATAACTCTTTTATTTAGAATTGACTAAAAATTTATATGGTTTTATTGGACGCTTCTTTTGAGTAAAATAATTGAGATGTTTTAATTGAAAACTATTGTATGTAAAGCAATATGCTTGTTTGATTTATGAAAATTCACATTTTAAATTCATGATTTTTTAAGTGATGACATTAGCAAAAGTTTTAACTTCACCAAACTTAATTGACTTAGAGTGGAATTGAATGTCGTTTAAGAAAAGTAAACCGAAAATTTTTCACTAAAAAAAAACTTTAATTCATTATTAAATTTTTGTAAAGTGCTGATTTATTAGGTGTAACTAAAAAAAAAATTCTATTTTAGCCTTTGCTATTGATCTAATTATTATTGATGAATTTAAAAAAAATACTTTGGACCTTCAAACGTCACCCTTTCTTGTATTTAACAAGGTTTAGACTATTATCAAAAAATTCAAACATAAGCGAAATAAAAGATTTTACTTATAATTATGTGAATAATAAAACTGATATTCCTGAGTATTTTCATAAGGTTAATATAACTATTTTCAAGGATGAAAAACCAAGTTCAGATTTAGATCTGGTTAAAAAAATAAGCTCATGGCTTCTGAATAATATAAAAGGAGGACCTGGATTAAGTGTGCCATCTGACGAGGCGCTTAAAATTATGCTTGAAGGTAAAGGAGGTGTCTGTAGTGATATGGTTCAGATTTTTAATAATTTTTGTGTTATAAATGATATAAAAGTTAGAGAATGGGGAGTAACAAGAGCCCCTTTTAATAGGGAATATGGAGGGCATTCATTTAATGAAGTGTATTGTAAAGAACTTGGTAAATGGATTTTGATTGATGTTTCTTACTGTACAATGTTTTTTTATGAAGATCAACAAATTCCTCTGTCTGTTATAGAACTCTACCAATTATTAAGAGAGAATAAAAATGTTCACTATAAGGCATTTAATAATAATAAAACGCCTAATAAGGCAAGTGTTGAGAAAAATTATTTAAATCCAGATACTATTCCTTTTTTGATTTGCAATTACTCAAATAAAACGTATGATTCTTTTTTAAAATTTTCTAGGCCACTGATACCTATTTTTATGATTCATTTTGTTTTATATACTATTTCTAAAAGTTATTACTATAAATTTCCTTTAGATGATTATAAAAAGATATTTTCGTAGCACAATTAGTTTTCTTTTTATTACAATATTCTTAGTAGGATATTTCTAATAATAATAATAATAAAAAGATAAGCATTATTTAAAGTAACATTGAAAACGAATACTTCATACATAAGTGTCATTATACTTCACATGCTTATTGGAATGCTTATTTATTTTAATGAATCGCTATCCAAGGTTTATTTTTTTGTTGCTTTAATTTATTTTTTATACCGCATTGTATTTGCTGCTAACAATCAAAAAACGATTGAAATACTTACCGCTTGTGCTTATTTTGTTGGAGCTGAGGTTTTATTAAGAATGACAAAAGGCGCAATTGCGTATGAAGCTGTAAAATATTTAGTCATTCTTTTTGTCGCCATGGGAATGTTTTATAAAGGTTTATCTGGAAGAGCTTACCCTTATTTTTTGTATTTAATGTTGCTAGTTCCATCCATTTTTGTTGCGTCAACAACTTTAAGTTTTGATGCTAATTTCAGAACAAATATTGCTTTTGTATTAAGTGGTCCTGTATGTTTAGGATTTTGTGCTTTGTATTTTTTTGAGAAAAAGGTAACAATAAAGCAGCTCAATAAGCTCCTTTTTTATATGGCTTTGCCAATAGTAGCAAATACAGTTTATATTTATTTTTATAATCCAACCGTTAGAGATGTGCTTTCTGGAACAGCTTCAAATCGTGCAACTTCGGGTGGTTGGGGAGCTAACCAGGTAGCTACTATTTTAGGGTTAGGAATGTTTGTTTTCGCAGTACGTTTATTTACAAGTTCTCCATCATTACGGATAAAAATATTTAATGTTATTCTCTTTTCAGCAATTGCTTTTCGTGCCATAGTAACATTTAGTAGAGGTGGCGTTTTAACAGCAATACTATCCATTATGGCATTCTTAGTTGTTTATTATTTTACAGTTTCATCAAGACAAAAAAATAATATAATTGTGGTGTTTAGTGTCTTTTGTATCGCCATGGCAGCTATTTGGGTGGTTAGCTCTAATCAAACAGATGGGTATATAGATTTAAGATATACGAATAAAGATCATTTAGGTCGTGAAAAAGAAGATGTTACTACTGGACGTGGTGAATTGTTTAAAAAAGAATTAGACGGCTTTATATCTAATCCGTTTTTAGGTATTGGATCTAGTAGGGCTAAAGATCAACGTATTGAAGTAGATGGTCAAGGTGTAACTTCGCATAGTGAAGTTAGTAGGATTTTAGCAGAACATGGTATGTTAGGCGTAATGATATTAGTCATATTGATGATTAAACCATTAGGGTTTAGGTCTCATTATAAAGGAAACTATTATTTCTATGCATTTTTATGTTTTTGGTTTGCAACTATTAATCACTCCTCAATGCGAATTGCTGCTCCAGCTTTTATTTATGCGTTAGCACTTTTAAATGTTATTAATGAAAAAAATCCTATACATAGGAAACAACTTAAAGAGTAAGAAGTCTAATTTATCAGGAATTCAAACTCTAGGACCTTTATTAGAAAAAGAAGGGTATAAAATGTTTTATGCATCTTCTAAATCTAATAAAGTGTTGAGACTGTTTGATATGGTTAAGTCATGTCTAACATTATCAAAACAAATAGATTTGGTTTTAATTGATACTTACAGTACTCAAAATTTTTATTATGCATTAATTGTGAGTCAACTATGTAGCGCTCTTAAGTTGCCTTATATACCTATTTTACATGGTGGAAATCTGCCTAAAAGATTAAAAAGAAACCCCAAAATGAGTCAGTTATTGTTTGAAAATGCAAAATGTAGTGTGGCTCCATCGCTATATCTCAAAAACGCATTTGAAACATTTAATTATAAAAATGTGGTTCATATATCTAATGCCTTAGAGGTTATAAATTATCCCTTTTTAAATAAAGTATATGATTCGCCCAAGTTATTATGGGTTCGTTCTTTTTCTAAAATTTATAACCCTAAGCTAGCAGTGAAGGCTTTTAATGCTATAAAGCAAACATACCCTAATGCTGAGTTATGTATGATTGGTCCAGATAGTGATGGCACATTAAAAGACGTAAAAGCGTTAGTTAAAGAGCTAAAGTTGAATGTAAAGTTTACAGGGAAACTTGGTAAAAAGGAATGGATAGAACTTTCTAAGACGTATAATGTCTTTATTAATACAACCAATTTTGATAATATGCCAGTTAGTGTTATTGAAGCAATGGCTTTAGGCTTACCAGTCGTGTCTACAAATGTAGGCGGTATTCCATTTCTTATTCATCATAATACTACAGGGCTTTTAGTAAATCCTGATAGTGTTAACGAAATGACCAAAGCTATATTGGACCTTATGACTAATAAACAGAATAGAACTATTTTAATACAAAATGCTAGAATTCAGGCAGAACAATATGACTGGGTAAATATAAAAAAACAATGGTCTAATATCTTAGAGAAAGATTTTTGTTAAAAGATACTTTAACTTGTTATATTTACATGAGATTACCTAAAAATAATGAGTAGAAAAAAAGATATACATTTTGAGATTTCTGAACGCAAAGTATTATTGCGAATTTTAGACCTCCTTATGATAATATTAGGTCTGTATTTTTTGCAAAACTCCTTTGATTACAACTATTTAACAATTGAAAAGGATAATATCGTTGCGATTATTGTTCTCGCTATTTATATCACCGTTTTTGGAACCATATTTGAAATATATGATCTACAAAAATCTAGTAAGTTAGATGTTACATTTAGAAACATCGTTTTAACAGCATCAACAACGGTGTTGTTCTACTTATTAACTCCTGTTTTAACACCATTTCTTCCTGAACAAAGACTTCAAATATTTTATTTTTACCTTATAATTATTACAATGATTTTTATTTGGAGATGGGCTTATGTAGCATTTGTATCTGCTCCAAGGTTTTATAAAAAAGTACTCTTAGTAGGTGAAATTTCTAATATAGAAAGTGTTATTAAACCTCTAAACCAGACGGATCCAAATTATAAAATTGTGGGTTTTATTAATTGTGAGTTAGAAACAGAATCGCAAATAAAATTTAAAGGATTAAGAGAGTTTCAGCCAGAAGAATTAATGGATGTGATTAGAACAGAAAAGATATCAGAAATTTTAGTTGCTACTCATAACTCTGAAACTATTACTTCAGAGATTTATCACAATTTAATTACCTTATTAGATCAAGGATTTATTATTAGAGAGTATACTCAAGTTTTTGAAGAAATTACCTATCGTGTACCAATTCAGTTTGTAGGGAAAGATTTTTATAAATATTTCCCTTTTAGTAGAAGTAATCAAAATACACTATATCTTACTTTTCAAAGAGCATTTGATATTTTACTGTCTATTATTGGTATAATTATAGGACTATGCATTCTTCCATTTGTGTTTTTAGGAAATTTAATAGCCAATAGAGGTCCTTTATTTTATTTTCAAGAACGCGTTGGTCAAAACGGAAATCTTTTTCAAATTGTTAAGCTTAGAAGCATGATTGTAAATGCTGAAGCAGGTGGTGTGAAATGGGCTCAAAAAAACGATGTTAGAGTTACTAAGTTTGGTGTGTTTTTAAGGCGTTCTCGACTAGATGAGTTTCCACAGTTTATTAATGTCCTTAAAGGTAATATGAGTATTATTGGTCCGAGACCAGAACGTCCATTTTTTGTAAATGAACTTTCTAGAATTATTCCATTTTATGAAACAAGGCATATTGTAAAACCTGGTCTTACAGGTTGGGCACAAGTTAATACACGTTATGGGTCTTCTGTAGATGATAGCTTAACAAAACTTCAGTACGACTTATATTATATTAAACACAGAAGTGTGTTTTTAGATTTAAATATTGTTGTAAAAACGTTAAGTACAATACTCTATTATAGAGGACAGTAAAATTTAAATTAAAATTTTTCTTTTGGTCTTCGGAAAAAGCCTATTAAGAACACGAAAATTAGTATAAAGAAGCTAATTCGTGCGATATAATCTCCCGCCATAACATAAAATGTTATTTTTTCGTTTGTTTTTAACTGCCCAGACAAAGCCCCTTTTTCATTATATTCAAGACGACTTGTGATATCTCCCTTGGCATTTATAATTGCAGAAATACCCGTATTTGCACTTCTTACAATGTCACGTCTCGTTTCAATAGCACGTAGCTTTGCATAACTCAAATGCTGTTTATGGCCTTGGGTTTCATTCCACCAAGCATCATTAGTGATAATCGCTAAAAAATTCGCATCATTTCTAACATAACCAGCAACAAATTCACCATACACAGATTCATAACAAATAATTGGAGCTGCTTTAAATTTTGAGTTTGACGATGTGAATACGCCTCTGTAATCCTGTGTGGTTTTCATAGCAACTGTACCACCAAGGTCAATCATAGCATCACCAAGAATAGGTTTCAAAATATCTTGATATGGAAAATTCTCTATACCAACAACCAATTTTGATTTGTTATACTGTGCAATAGAATCGGATGTGTTTATTAAGATCGCCGAATTGTAATCATCATACCAAAGTGTCTCACTGTATTGGTTCGTTTCTTTCCTAATTCGTTTTGGATCATTGAACACATCAATAAACGAAATTCCTATTAAAAGATTTACTTTAGGATGTTGATTTACATAGCGTTTTAGGCGACTTTTTAGTAACGAACTTTCAAACTGATTTAGACGTGTGCTTTCCGCTAAAAACGTCTCAGGAGCAATTATAAAATCGGTAGAATCTGAGATTTTAGTATTAGACAATTCAAAAAGCAATTTTGAAAACTTAATATTTGTCATATTGTACTTTTCAGAATACGGGTCAATATTAGGCTGTAAGGCAATCACATTTACGGTTTCACCTTCATGCACATAGGTTTTATAAATTACCAATGAAATAAGAATAGGAATAATAACCAATCCAGCACATTTCAATAGTAAAGATTTTATAACGGTTTTAGAATGTTCTTTTTGATAAGATAATACACCTTTAAAAATAATCACGTTTAAAATCCAAACCCATAATGTGCCACCAAAAGCACCTGTGTATTCATACCATTGAATCCAGCTTATATATTCAGAAAACCCATTTCCTAAGTTTAACCAAGGCCAAGAAAACTCCCATTCTAAATGTAATTTCTCAAAGCTAATCCAAAGTGTAACTAAGAATAATAAAGCTCGATTTTGGGATTGGCGTTTAGCATATTTATGATAAAACAATATTAAAGCGGCCATTAATGCTGAGTTGACAAAAACAGCAAAACTTGCTCCAAATAAATCAGCATATCTTAACCAACTAGTCGTTGTTATATTCCATATAAAAAAAGTGAGGTAAGAGAGGCCAAATATTTTTAAACCTTTCCTTTTTTCGTCAGATAATCGTATCTGTTGTTCGGTGAGAAGTAAGGGGACAAAACCAATAAATAATAAGGCAGGGAACCCGTAGGTTGGCCATCCAAAAGCTAGTAATAATCCTGAAACTAAAGCGAGTAAAGTACGGTTCACTATCTAAAGATACTAAAATCGAGTTTTAATGAAAATACATTGGAGTATAATGCGGCACTTTGATCTCCAATATCTGTAAAAGCATAGTCAATTTGTATACCTCTATATTTAAACCCTAAGCCTAAGCTTGGTTGGAATGTCAAATCTTCAGAATTGTCAATTTGTAATTCATTTTGAAAATTACCAAGACCAGCTCTTAAAAATACAAGATCGGTATATCCAAACTCAAAACCTAAAGCAGGATTTACACTAGCAAAAGATGTTGATATAATATCATTATTTTGTTCAAACCTTATGTTAAGGTCAAAAGAGGTTAATAGCGAATAGTCATAATGAAATATGAATTTTTTTGACATTCCAATTTGTAATTTTGGAATGGTAAGTTCTGTACTTTCAGGTACGGTTTGATTTTGACCTTCAATAGCATTTTGTATGGTTGCTAATTTATCATCATCAAAAGACCAAGCATTAAAAGTTGTTGTAATGTCTCTTGCCATGATCCCAAATTTCCAGTCGTTTTTACTTTCAAACTGAATACCAGCATCTAAACCAAATCCCCAAGAATTTGCAAAATCACCAATAATACGTCGAACAACTTTTGCGTTTATACCATAACTTAAACCATCAAGAGGTAATTTTCTAGCATAAGAAAATGTTAACGCATAATCTGCGGTAGAAAATAAACTAATACGATCGTAATTTATAGTCCCTTGATCATCAATTAACTGTGTTGTGTCTAAAATATCATCAACTCCAAATCGTATAAGTGATATTCCAATAGCACTCTTGTCGTCAAGTGGTTTTGCAAATGCGATATAGTTATAGCTAGCAATATTTGCAAAATAATTAGAATGTAATAGTGCTAATTGGTTGTCTTCTAGATTTACCAAACCTGCAGGATTCCAATAGCCTGAGTTAACGTCTGCTGTATGCGAAACAACACTGTTTCCCATGCCTAGCGCAGCTGCATCCACACCAATATTTAAAAATTCATTAGAATATTTAGTCTGAGAAGAGCAAAAAAATGTAATCAAAGTCGAGGCAATGAATATAAGTTTTTTCAACAGCAAAATTTTTTTTACAAAGATGCACAATATTTTCATCTATTAAACTGTAAATAAGCGCAGATATTGTACTTGTTTTAGAATAGTCGTAAATAGTTTGTTATTTTTACACAAACCTTATGCATGTCGATAAAAAAGTACATTCCAAATTTTATAACGCTTCTTAATTTATTCTGTGGAAGTATTGCAGTTATCTATGCAATACATAACAATTTTATCGCTGCATCTGTATTTGTATTTCTTGGTATTTTCTTTGATTTTTTTGATGGATTATTAGCAAGAAAACTGAATGTGCAAAGTGAGCTAGGTGTCCAGTTAGATTCGCTTGCCGATATGGTTACTAGTGGATTAGCTCCTGGGGTTATTATGTATAAATTGATATTATTTAGTGGAAATTCGCCACAAATATCTACACTAAAGGAATGGAATTCTTCATTTGATTTCTATATCCCGCCAATAGCACTTATTGGTTTATTTATCACATTAGCATCTGCTTATAGGCTAGCTAAGTTTAATATAGATGAAGACCAGCAAACCTATTTTAAAGGATTGCCAACTCCTGCGAATACTTTACTTATAGTGTCATTACCATTAATTATTGAATTTCAAAATAGCAGTTTTGTAACGGCTCTAATTTTAAACCAATGGTTTTTAATTGGGTTTACATTGTTGAGTTGTTATTTATTGAATTCAAACATTAAATTATTTGCTTTAAAGTTTAAAAACTTTGGTTTTGCAGATAATAAGTTTAGATATACTCTAATTATTTCTACACTAGTATTATTAGCACTTTTACACTTTATTGCAATACCAATAATTATCATATTATATATTATACTTTCTCTAATTGATAATTTAACGACCAAATAACGTATTTTCATGTTAGAAATTATTTTCACATTATTAATGCTTGTATTGCTTCAAGCTGTTTTAGGATTTGACAATCTACTTTACATTTCTTTAGAATCAAAAAAAGCACCACTTTCAGAACAAAAGAAAGTTCGGAAAGTAGGTATATTAATAGCTATTGTATTAAGAATTATTTTGTTATTTGTTTTGGTTTCAATTATCGATTTTTTTCAAGAACCATTTTCATTTTTAACAGGAGAAATAAAAGATATTGTGCATTTTGCTTTTAATGGACATAGTTTAATTGTTCTAGCAGGAGGTGGTTTTATAATATATACTGCGATTAAAGAAATATGGCATATGATTGCTGTTCAAGATTTAAATCATGATGTTGAAGCTGGCGCAAAGCGAACTAAATCTTCAAATGCTGTGATTACAAGTATTGTTATTATGAATTTAGTGTTTTCATTTGATTCTATTTTGGCAGCTATAGGTCTAACAAGTGATATAGAAAACTCAACAACAGCTTTTATTGTTATGGCAATAGCCATTGTTGCTAGTGGATTGTTTATGCTTGTATTAGCAGATAAAATTTCGGCTTTCTTAGCAAAAAATAGAATGTATGAAGTTCTTGGGTTATTTATCTTATTTATTGTAGGAATTATGTTAGTAACCGAAGGTGGACATCTAGCACATTTAGAACTTTTTGGAAATGAAATTGTTCCTATGAGTAAAACGACATTTTATTTTGTACTTGCTGTTTTGGTAATTGTTGATGTGGTTCAAGGACGTTACCAAAAAAAATTAATTGCTGAACAAGAGCATGCTCAAAATGTTCAAAATATTGAAGATGTTAATGAACCTGAAGCTTAAAATTACTCAAACCAATTTATGAAAGAGATACAATTCCCAATCGATTTTACATTTAATGTAACCACATTATCTAATGATTTTTTAGCTAAAGATGCCAATGGTAAAACTGTAGCTTATGTGAGACAAAAGATGTTTAAACTCAAAGAAGATATTAGTATTTATGATAATGAATCTAAAAGTAATTTAACACATAGTATTCGTGCTGACAAATGGATCGATTTTTCTGCGGCTTATAATTTTAAAGATGCTAAAGGTAAAGAGATAGGTAAAATAGCAAGAAAAGGTTGGGTTTCTATATGGAAAGCACATTATGAACTTATAGATCAGCACCAAAAACTACAATATCATATACGAGAAGATAACGCTTGGGTAAAGGTTTTAGACGGTATTTTAGGAAATATCCCAATTCTTGGTGGATTTACGGGGTATTTATTTAATCCAAGTTATACAGTTACAGATCTAAATAATCAAGCAGTGGTTCAGCTTAAAAAAGAGCCTTCTTTCTTCGGAAGAAAATTTAAACTCTCTAAGTTAAAACCAATGGATAATGATGATGCAGAGCGTATTATTTTAGGATTTATGATGATGGTATTATTGGAGAGGCGTAGAGGGTAATGCTAAACTTTAAGTCTTTTAATAAAAACAGATATAGCTAGTAAAAATAATCAAATGATACTTGCTTGGTGCCTAGAATTCTAGCTTCTTCTTACGTAACTCAAAATTTTGTCCTAAATATACTTTACGTACCATTTCGTCACTAGCCAATTCTTCAGGTTTACCAGCTTTTAGAATACTTCCTTCAAACATTAAATAAGTTCTATCGGTAATGGCTAAAGTTTCTTGGACATTGTGATCTGTAATAAGGATTCCAATATTCTTTTTGGTTAATTGTGCGATAATACGTTGAATATCTTCAACCGCTACTGGATCTACTCCTGCAAAAGGTTCATCAAGTAAAATAAAATCTGGATCTGTAGCTAAAGCACGAGCAATTTCGGTACGGCGACGTTCACCACCAGATAATAAATCACCTCTATTTTTTCTAATATGTCCTAAGCTAAACTCATCAATTAAAGACTCCATCTTGTCTTGTTGTTCTTTCTTGCTAAGTTTCGTCATTTGTAATACACTTAAGATATTGTCTTCAATACTTAATTTTCTAAATACAGAAGCTTCTTGTGCCAAATACCCAATACCGTTTTGGGCACGCTTATACATTGGGTAATTAGTAATGTCTGTTCCTTCAAGAAAAATAGTGCCACCATTAGGTTTTATAAGCCCAACAATCATATAGAAAGATGTGGTTTTACCAGCACCATTTGGTCCAAGTAATCCTACAATTTCTCCTTGTTTTACTTCAAGGGAAACATCTTTAACTACTTTTCGTCCGTTATAGGACTTCATTAAATTTTCGGCTCTAAGTGTCTTCATATATGAGATAATAAACGCTAAAATAACAAATTCAAAACGACTTGTTTTTTAGTTTATTAAAAGTTTAACGGTCAGTAGATTCTTGATTTTCTATAGCATCCCAGTATTCATACGCTTTTCGTAAATGCGGAATTACAATGGTGCCACCAACTAAAGTAGCAATACTTAAGGCTTCTACAACTTCTTCTTTTTTTAAACCTTCTTTATGGCTAGATTCTAGATGGTATTTGATACAATCATCACATCTTAAAACAGTAGACGCTACTAAACCTAAAAGCTCTTTAGTTTTTTTATCTAGCGCACCTTCTGCAAAGGCATTGGTGTCAAGATTAAATATGCGTTTGATTATTTTATTATTGTCAGCAAGAATAGCATCATTCATTTTTGAACGATACGTGTTAAATTCAGTAACGATATCAGACATTAGCTTTTTGTTTTTTATTTTGGTTTTTCACAACCACTTTAGATATATAGATACTCACTTGGTATAAAATTAATATAGGAATAGCAACAATCACTTGACTGGCTAAATCTGGAGGGGTAATTATTGCAGATAGAATCAACACAATAACTAATGCGAATTTTCGATATTTCCTCATAATTTGAGGCGTAACCAGCCCTATTTTTGTTAAAAAGTAAATAACAATAGGCAGTTCAAATACGAAACCAGAAGCTAAAGCAGATGATCTTATTAAAGCAATATAGGAACTAATATCAAACTCATTTGAAATTTCTGGGCTTATACTATAGTTTGCTAAAAAATTTATAGATAAAGGAGTTACTATGTAATAACCGAAAAGAACTCCTAAAAAGAATAGAAGTGACATTACAATAATAAAACCTCTAGAATGTTTACGCTCGTTACTGCGCATTCCTGGACTAATAAAGCTCCAAAATTGGTAAATTACATATGGAAAAGCAATAACAAAACCTGCATAAATAGAGGTCCATATATCTGCTGAAAATTGCGCAGACATTTCTCTACTTTGAATTATGAAAGGAAATTCAGTAGCACAAAATGTCGTATCATTAATTCCTATTAATTCTGAAACTTTACACAACCATTTATAGGTTGGAAAATCCATACTTTTAGGCGCAAATATGATATGTTTAAAAAGCGCTTTACTAAAAATGAACGCAACAGAAGCGCAAATCAATATAGAAAGTGTAATCCTAATTAAATGCCATCTTAAATCTTCTAGATGATCGAGAAACGACATCTCATTGGTGTTCTTTTTTGTCATTATATAATGCCTTCTTTTATTAAATCATGAAGGTGTATGACACCTGCATATTCTCCGTTTTTTTCAACAAGTAACTGTGAGATTTCATGTGTCTCCATAAGTTCCATAGCATCAATTGCCATGGCATCTTCATCAATACGTTTTGGATTACCACTCATAATATCTTTAGCTGTAAAATGAATAAACTCATCACTTTTTGTTAACATACGTCTTAAATCTCCATCAGTAATAATACCGGCAATTTTATTATGATCAACAACAGCTGTAACACCTAACATTTTTTCAGAAATTTCAACAATCACATCTTTTACTGTTGTATTTAGGTCTACTTTAGGTTTCTGATTAAGTGATGATAAATCACTAACCCTTAAATATAAACGTTTTCCTAATGCACCTCCAGGATGATATTTTGCAAAATCTTTACTTGAAAAACCTCTTAGTTCTAATAAACAAACAGCTAATGCATCTCCAATTACTAATTGAGCAGTCGTACTTGTGGTTGGTGCTAGATTATTAGGACAAGCTTCTTGTTCAACATAAGTATTCAGGATAAAGTCAGCTTGCTGAGCTAAAAATGATTTATCATTGCCAGTAATAGCTATCATCGTATTATTAGCATTTTTAATTAAAGGGACTAATACTTTTATCTCTGGAGTATTTCCGCTTTTAGAAATGCAAATCACGACATCATCTTCTAAAATTAAACCTAAATCACCATGAATAGCATCTGCAGCATGCATAAAAACAGAAGGTGTTCCAGTAGAATTTAGTGTTGCGACAATTTTATTTGCAATGATGGCACTTTTTCCTATACCAGTAATAATTACACGACCTTTTGAATTGTATATTAATGAAATTGCTTTGGCAAAATCATCAGTTAATAAATTGTTCAAATTTGCGATGGCATCTCGCTCTAAATCAATGGTCTTCCTAGCGGTTTTTAATATAGATTGAATATTGTTCAAAATTATTTTTTTTTGAGTTTGACGGGTGTAAAGAAATTGTTATCTTTAGTCTTATGCAAATGTATCAAAAATACCAATAGGGATTAATGAGTATAGAAGAAATTGATATACATTCTGCGCTTAAGCAATACTTCGGTTTTACAAAATTTAAAGGGCTTCAAGAAAGCGTCATTGAAAGTGTTGTTGCAAGTGAAGATGTATTCGTTATTATGCCTACAGGAGGCGGGAAATCTTTATGTTACCAGCTTCCTGCTCTAATAAAAGAGGGCACAGCAATTATCGTTTCACCATTAATCGCATTGATGAAAAATCAAGTTGATGCAATTCGAGGTGTCTCAAATGTAGAAGGTGTTGCTCATGTTTTAAACTCTTCACTTAATAAAACAGAGGTAAAACGTGTCAAGGAAGATATTGTTAATGGCGTTACAAAATTGTTGTATGTCGCTCCAGAATCTTTAACGAAAGAGGAACATGTCGAATTTTTGAGGTCTGTTACGATTTCATTTATGGCTGTCGATGAAGCGCATTGTATTAGTGAATGGGGACATGACTTTAGACCAGAATATAGAAATCTTCGGCATATTATAAAACGTATTGGTGATAATATTCCTATTATAGGGTTAACAGCAACAGCAACGCCGAAAGTACAAGAAGATATTTTGAAGAGTTTAGATATTACAAAAGCAAAAACCTTTAAAGCATCTTTTAATAGACCAAATCTCTATTATGAAATACGACCAAAAACTAAAACAGTAGATGCCGATATCATTCGTTTCGTAAAAAAGAATGAAGGTAAATCTGGTATTGTCTACTGTTTAAGCCGAAAACGTGTTGAAGAATTAGCACAGGTATTACAAGTTAATGGCGTAAAAGCTGTTCCTTATCATGCAGGATTAGATCCCAAGACGAGAGTCAAACACCAAGATATGTTCTTAATGGAGGACTGTGATGTTGTTGTTGCGACAATTGCCTTTGGGATGGGAATTGATAAACCAGATGTGCGCTTTGTGATACATCATGATATTCCAAAAAGTATTGAAAGTTATTATCAAGAAACTGGCCGCGCTGGTCGTGATGGAGGAGAAGGACATTGTTTAGCATATTATGCTTATAAAGACATAGAGAAATTGGAGAAATTTATGTCTGGTAAGCCAGTTGCCGAACAAGAAATTGGTCAAGCATTATTACAAGAAGTTGTTGCCTTTGCCGAAACTTCGGTGTCAAGACGAAAGTTTATTCTTCATTATTTTGGAGAAGAATTTGATAATGCTACTGGAGAAGGAGGTGACATGGACGATAATGTACGAAATCCAAAAAAGCAAAACGAAGCTAAAGATGAGGTCACCATTTTGTTAGAAACAGTTGATAAAACTAACGAAAAATATAAATCTAAAGACTTAGTGCAAGTCTTAATTGGTGTAACTAATGCCTTAATTTCTTCTCATAAAACAGATGGGCAACCGTTTTTTGGAATTGGAGATGCACAAGATAAACGCTATTGGATGGCATTAATACGTCAGGTATTAGTTGCTGGTTTCCTTAAAAAAGATATCGAAACCTATGGTGTTTTGCGATTGTCAAATGAAGGTAGAGCATTTATAAAATCACCAGAGTCATTTATGATGACAGAAGATCATGTTTTTGATGAAGAAAGAGATGATGGTATTATAACTGCTGCTAAAGGTGGTGGTGCTGTTGCAGATGAAGCGTTGATGAAAATGCTTAAAGATTTACGAAAACGAAACGCTAAAAAAATAGGTGTTCCTCCTTTTGTGATTTTTCAAGATCCTTCATTAGAAGATATGGCGCTGAAATATCCAATTTCTATTGAAGAATTAAGTAATGTTCATGGTGTTGGCGATGGAAAGGCAAAAAAATATGGACCAGATTTTGTCGATTTAATATTTCAATATGTAGAAGATAATGATATTTTAAGACCAGATGATTTTGTTGTTAAAAGTACAGGATCAAACTCAGCAATTAAGTTGTATATCATTCAAAATGTAGATCGTAAATTGCCATTAACAGATATCGCATCTTCGAAAGGAATGTCAATGTCAGATTTTATTAAAGAAATGGAAGTTATTGTTTTTTCTGGGACAAAGCTGAATATCAATTACTGGCTAGATGATGTTTTAGATGAAGATCAGCAAGAAGAAATTCATGATTATTTTATGGAAGCTGATACCGATAAAATAGATGTGGCTATCGAAGAATTTGATGGTGATTATGATGATGAAGAACTTCGCTTATACCGTATTAAATTTATTAGTGAGGTAGCAAATTAATTTCTAGTTTTTTACAGAGCCATTTTAGCACTAATTAAAAAATAATGTTAAATAATCTTTATAGTTAGGATTCCTTACTATATTTGTGTCGCAATAATGCAATAATTTAAATTTAATAAAATGAGTAAATCAATTTTTTATCACGCTGGCTGTTCGGTTTGCGTTAGTGTAGAGCATGACATTATTAATCTAATTGGAGCAGACCATGTTGAGATTGTTAATATTGGCATAAATAAATCAAAAATTCTTGAAGCAGAACAAGCAGGTGTTGAATCTGTTCCCGCTTTGGTAACTCCAAACGGTAATACTTTACATATTAATTTTGGAGCTTCAATAGCAGACTTAAAAGGTTAATTTTTAATAGTTAGGATTCCTAATTTAAAATAATTCAAATTACTTAAAAACAACATAAAATGAGAATAATAATTTTATTACTAGCAACTGTATTTATATTCGGTACAAATTTGTCTTGTGCTCAAGAAGAGAACCCTTATAATAGTGAAGATTTTAATATTAGGGAGGTCAATGTAAGACACAAAGCAGATTTTGGGATTACCATTTGGGAAATAACTGTAGAAGGTAAAGCAGGTAAAACAACACCAATTAAAGTAGGGCAATTAGATGGAGCTCCAGTTTTGGGGTATGTGTTTCCAACAAGTTTAAAACCAACAGATGTTGGTTTTAATCAAACGAAAGGGATTGTAGCTCTTGCTTTAACCTCTCATCCAGATTTTGATGATACACCTTTATGGGATGAAAATAGCGATACTGTTTTTGATAATGATGGTGTGGTTTGGCATCCGCATTGGGTTGTACTACATGAGGATAAGAGAGTTAAAGGCGGTTTATCTGTGAAACAGTTTAAAAAAATGGATCAAACAGTTATTTTGCCACCAACAAACCCAGGAATGCCTATGTATATGGATTCTCCTGGTTATCCAGTGACAACAAGTAATACTACAATTAAAGTTGTAGTGCCAGATTATAGAATTAATAATAAAACTAATTTTAATTATGATGGTGTTGCTGTATTTATGAAAGTTAATACGAGTAAAGATAATTTACCAATGTTAGGGGTTTATGATGTATTTAGTATAGCAAGTGGGAATCTATCATTACCATATAAAGTAAAACAATAGTATGAAAGTTTCTGTTTGGGATACATACGTAAAGCGCGATGATGGAAATGTGATGCATTTTGACATTATTGTACCAAGTGATTTAACAAATGAAAATATCATATTTAACTTTGGAAAAACATATTTAGAAGCTAAATCTATTACCAATGCAATAATAACGACAAAGGAATGTCGTCTTTGTCATATGGAACAAGCGACTAAAGCGATAGAAACGCAAATCAGTAATGCAGGTTATTTTATTCTGGAAATAGAAAATTGCAATTAATTTAATTAGGATGACTAACTTTGCCTGTCAAACTAATTCTTGGCAGGCATTTTTATGATTGATAAAAGTATTTTTAATCCAAGTGAGCAACAGAAAAATCTTTCAAGTAAAATTGTTACTGGTCTCGAACGTATCTCAGAAGTGTTTAAGGTTTTATTATGGGAAAAATCGAAGTTGGTAGGCTTGAGTCCAATTCAAATTCAAATTTTAGTGTTTATTACGTTTCATAAAGAAGAGTTATGCAATGTAAGTCATTTGGCTAAAGAGTTTAATGTCACAAAACCAACAGTTAGTGATGCCATTAAAATTCTGTATAAGAAGGAACTGATTGTTAAAACCTTTTCATCTGCTGATAATCGAAGATATAATATTCAATTATCTCATTTAGGAAAAAAGATCGTTTCAGAAATTCATGACTTTGCAAATCCACTTAAAACACAAATAGATACGATTAATCAATCTGACTTAGAAGGTTTGTTTAATACTTTAAGTGCGCTAATATATAAGCTTAATAAAGCAGGTGTTTTAATGGTGCAACGAACGTGCTTTGGGTGTAAATTTCATCAAAAAAATGCAACTTCGGATTATTGTAATTTATTAGAAAAAGAATTGGTGAATAAAGACATAAGATTAGATTGCCCTGAGTTTGAAGGAAAAACTATGAGTTGAAATAGTAAAATTTTATTCTTCTTCATCACTATCTATAATAGAAAATGTGATTTCTTGTTTTTTGCAATTTAAAGCTAACGTTTTAATGTTCGCTTTATTAACTTTAGCTGCATCTGTTTCTTCAATTTGAAAATCTATTTTAGAAATACTTCGGTTTGATACGTTTGAATGATCAGATTCTAACTCGACCATATCAGAATCTAGATGTAATTCAAAATCATGACCAATAATTCTTAGTTGGGCGCCTTTTACTGTTTTAATATGAAATGAGCCTACTACAACTGTTTGAAAAAAATAATACCCTCCAAGTTCATTTAATCCTGCATATAATACATTCTGTTCAGAAATAGCAAAAGGTTGATGTTCAATATCATTTATTATGGCTTCAGTATGATCATCTACATGCAATTTTTCCATTGCTTTAGGATTTCCGAAGGTCGCTTTTAATTTGGTAATAAAATTCATTTCGTAATTATTTTCAACAAAACTAACCTTATGAAATTCAAATTCCAAATTGTGATTCAAGCTTCGCTCTTCTAATTGAGTTTCATATCTTTGCAGCTCAATTAAAATAAAATACCATGCAAGACGGTTTATACGCAAAATTTAACACTAATAAAGGGACAATTTTAGTCGCTTTAGAATATCAAAAAACACCAGGAACAGTAGGGAACTTCGTGGCTTTAGCTGAAGGGAATTTAGAAAATGATGTGAAGCCTCAAGGCGCACCTTATTATAACGGATTGAAATTCCATAGAGTTATTCCAGATTTTATGATTCAAGGTGGTTGCCCACAAGGAACAGGAACAGGAAATCCAGGTTATAAATTTGATGATGAGTTTCATCCAGATTTAAAGCATGATGGACCAGGCGTTTTAGCGATGGCAAATTCAGGGCCAGGAACTAACGGAAGTCAGTTTTATATTACTCACATAGAGACATCATGGTTAGACAATAAACATACAGTCTTCGGAAAAGTAGTTGAAGGTCAAGATATCGTAGATGCTATTGCTCAAGGTGATAATATTGAAACTTTAGAGGTTGTTAGAGTTGGAGTAGATGCAGAAGGGTTTAATGCTATTGAAGCGTTTAGAACTTTTGAAGGTTCTAGAGAAAAACGAGTAGCTGCCGAACGTGAAGCTGCTAGAGCAGAATTGGATAAGCTAGCATCTGGTTTTGAAGAAACGAAAAGTGGATTACGTTACCAAATTATTCAAAAAGGAACAGGTAAAGCTGCTGAAGCTGGTAAAACAGTTTCTGTACATTATAAAGGGCAGTTAGCAGATGGAACTGTTTTTGATTCGTCGTATAAAAGGAATGCACCATTAGATTTTCAAGTTGGTGTTGGACAAGTTATTCCAGGTTGGGATGAAGGAATTTGTTTGTTAAATGTTGGTGATAAAGCACGTTTAGTAATTCCTAGTGACTTAGGTTATGGTGCTGCAGGAGCAGGAGGCGTTATACCTCCAGATGCTACTTTAGTATTTGATGTAGAATTAATGGATGTAAAATAGTCCCATTATAGTATAGTATAGTATTCCAATTTTTTTTTGGTTTGCATATAAATAAAAAGAGCACCAACTTGGCGCTCTTTTTTGATTTCGTTCTAAATGAATTTAATTATTCTTATACGTTAAATAGACTTTCTTAGTGCCAATTATGAATTTTAAAACTTCTTTATAAATAATTAATATCTATTTACGTTTTGCTGTAAATATACCATTAGGTTGAATGGCTTTTAATTCTGTGATTTTACCATCCTCAGATGCAATGAATTCAATTTTAAAACCCTCTAAGGTTTTAAATGAAAATTTATGTTTTGCTGTAGGGATTAATTCATACTCAGGTTGACCAGTAACAAAAAAGTAAAGCGCCTCTTTTTTTATGTAGACTTTTATTTCAGTGCCAGAAATTTCATAATCTCCAATATAGCCGTCTAAAGTTTTTAAATCGACATCTATAGAATTTGGAGTACGTTTAAATTCTATTGGATCTACTGTAGGTTCAGCAGCGACTTTTGCATTTGAAATATCACCACTATCATTTGTGCTAAATGTGATTTTTAGAGAATTACCAATACCAGAAGTGTCTATTTTACCATTAACAACATCAATAAATTCAAAAGTATCATAATGGTAATGATGTAAATATTGTCGTTTAGTATTTAGCTGCGTAAAGAGTGTATCGTTTTCAATAATAATATCAAATTTACCATAACCTTTGTTGTTATAAGATCCAGTATAATCCATTTTAATATGTGAAGGTTTCGTGTTTTTTACATTAGATGTTTCAGGTTCGTCTTCAGCCTCAGCTTCGGCTTTATTTCTTTTTTCAAGGTTTTCTTTATATTGATCAGTCCAATTAGAGTGTTCTTCTCCAAGCATACGATCAGAAATTGTATTTCTAACTAAATTTGGTACTGGAGATCCATTTTGATTTGCTAAAACAACAATACCAATGTTGTCACTAGGAAAAAAAGCAACATTTGCAGAAAAGCCATCAATATTCCCACCATGATCAACACGATAATGCCCTTTATAAGATTGTAAAAACCAGCCATAACCATAATTAGCAAAATGAATGTCTGGAAATTTATCATCTGGTATTTTTCCAGCAACAACCATTTGAGAACTCATTGCTTCGTCTCTATAGTTTTGAGGTATAATGTCTTTGTCGTTATATGTGCCGTCATTAATCCATGTGATTAGCCACTTAGACATATCATTAACACTACTATTAATACTTCCTGCAGGAGACATTCCTGCAATATCGTAATAGGCCATTTTACTAATAATATTATCTTTAAGTTCATAGCCTAAAGCCGCATTAGAACTCGATTTCATCTCTGCAATAGTTGCATTTGAGCGATTCATTTCTAAAGGTTTAAAGAAAAGGTCTCTTATGTTATCTTCCCAGCTTTTTCCAGTTATTTTTTCAGCAATTACACCTTGAGCCAAAAAACCGAAATTGTTATAATACCATTGTTGTCTAATTCCTGTGAACGGTTCTTGATGCTTGATACGCATTAATAAACTATCCTTATTATGAGTTGGAAAAAAGTACCATGATCCATCATGTCTGGGTAAACCAGTGCTATGCCTCATAAGGTCTTTAATAATAATATTAGTATTCATCTTATCGTTATAGAATTCTAAATCAGGAGCATAGTCTCTTGGGTTGTCATCAAAAGATAATTTACCATCGTCTCTTAATATGCCCAAAACAGAAGCTGTAAATGCTTTAGTAGAGGATCCAATTGCGAAAAGCGTATTAGCATCAACAGGAATTTTATTCTCATAATCGCTATAGCCAAACCCTTTAGCGTAGATGATTTTATCACCTTCAACAACAGCTACTGCAAAACCAGCTGCTTTTGTGACTTCAAGAATTTTGTCTAGCTCTTTGTCAATGTTTTTGAGACGCTTGTCCTGTGCATAAATTGAAGTAGATACTAACAAACTAAATAGTATAATAGCTAATGTTTTCATTATGTTGGTTTTTAAGATTAATAACTTATTAGTAGTTAAGTATTTTGATAAGTTACTCGTTTTTTAAAATTTTTACAATTCATCTTTAAAATATTACAATTGGGTCATTCTCTTTTTTTTAATCTAAGCTTCTGTTAGATATTTGCTTCATCAATTAAAAACAAGTAAAATGATGACGACACTAACAAAAATGATTATTCTTTTTTTATTTAGCATAACAGCATTAAATGCGCAAACTAATTATGAAAAGGGAATGGAGAAAGCCTTTAAACTTTGGCAAGACAATAAAGTTGATGAAGCCGAAAATATGTTTGAACGTATTTCTAATGCAGAATCTGATAAATGGTTACCTCATTACTATGTTGCACAAATTAATAGCTTAAAAAGTTGGAGTGAAAAAGACGAAAACGTATTAAAAGCGCAATTAGGAAAAGCACAAGAGCATATTAATAGTGCATTAGCAATTAGTAAGGATAACCCAGAAATTATGGTCTTGCAAGCACATGTACTAACCAATTGGGTTGCTTTTGATGGAGCGGTTTATGGTATGAAATATTCTGGAAAAATAGTAGAACTTTATAATAATGCCTATAAAATAGCACCAAAAAACCCAAGAGTAGTTTCGGGAAAAGCAGAATGGGGAATGGGAAGTGCAAAATATTTTGGTCAAGATACCAAGCCATACTGTGCTGAGATGGAGAAATCCATAGAACTTTTTACTAACTTTAAACCAGAAAGTACATTTCACCCAAATTGGGGAAAAGAACGCGCTGAACAAGTTGTTAAATCTTGTAAAGAATAATAAATTATGACAAAATCATTTAAACATATCATTTTTACCTTTGCCATTGGATGTCTTATATTCGTTATAGGGAATCTCATTCGTGGAGGATTTCATTTTGAATCAGTAAATGATTTTTTAATTGATTTCGCATTTTATCAATTGTATTCTTTTGTATTGGGATATACTAATATGGCTTTCTTTTATTATATGGAACGTCGTAGTTGGAAAAAAGGAGATACAATTAAACGTGTCCTTTTCGGAATTGTTGGTTCTACAATAATTACATTAATTTGTTTGTTCATTTTAAGGGCTGCAATAACAGTATTGTATTACGACATTCCTTTTGATAAATTTATTCAAAATGAAACTTGGCAAGACTATTCTTTTGGGTTATGGATTACGCTAACTATCATTTCAGTATTTCATGTCATATTCTTCTATAATAGATATCAGAAAAATAGAATAAAAGAACAAAAGGTTATAGCAGGAGCAGCAAGCGCAAAATTTGATGCTTTAAAAAACCAATTGGATCCACATTTTCTGTTTAATAGTTTAAATGTGCTCACGAGTTTAATAGAGGAGAATCCTAAGAATGCTCAAAAATTCACTACCTCTTTATCTAAGGTATATCGTTATGTTTTAGAACAAAAAAATAAAGATCTAATTACTGTAGATGAAGAGTTAAATTTTGCAAGAACCTATATGTCGCTTTTAAAAATGCGTTTTGAAGATAGTATTATTTTTGAAATTCCAGATAAAGCGTCTAATCCAGAAAGTCGGGTTGTACCGCTATCGTTACAATTACTTCTAGAAAATGCTGTAAAGCATAATATGGTAACGAGTAGTAAACCGTTGCATATTAAAATTTATGAAAGGGAAGGGATGCTCGTTGTTGAGAATAACCTTCAGACGAAACAAATCGTTAAAAAAGGCAGTGGTGTTGGATTAGAAAACATAAAACAACGCTATGAATTATTATCAAATAAAATAGTATCAATCAATCAACAAGCAAACCGTTTTGTAGTAGCAATACCAATGCTTACAAATCAAGTATCAGTTATGAGAACAAGAACACAAAATCAATATGATGACAGTTATGTAAGAGCACGTAAACATGTGCAAGAAGTAAAAGAGTTTTATTATAGTTTAATATCTTATGTTGTAGTAATTCCTTTTTTAATTTTTATTAATTACAAAACCTCTTGGAGTTTCCAATGGTTTTGGTTTCCAATGTTTGGTTGGGGAATGGGAGTGATATTTCATGCCTATAAAGTTTATGTAAACGATGGTGTTTTAGGACGTAATTGGGAGCGTAAAAAGATTGAAAAATTTATGCATGAAGAGGAGAATAAAAACCATTGGAATTAAAAGCAACTATTATGAACGATTTAGACAAAGAAACAGCATATTTAAATGCTAAACGACGTGTAAGTAAGTTACGAGGTTTCTATTCTCATCTTATAATTTATTTAGGAGTAAATGTCTTAATATCAGGATATAGAATTATTAGAAACCTTAGAAGAGGAGAAACTTTTGAAGACGCTTTTTTTGATTTCAGCACCTCTGTTACATGGATGTTTTGGGGAGTTGGTATCATAATACATGCATTTGTGGTATTTATTTTACCAAAGATTATTGGAAACAATTGGGAAGAAGAGAAGATAAAGCAATTTATGGAGGATGAAAAGAATAACAATTTTAATTAAAACAGTATGAAACGATACGATATAGAACCTTATGATGGCAATACATCACGGGATGATTATAAAAAGGAAGAAGCTTACTTAAGAGCTAAAAAGAAGTTAGATAAACTCATGGGATTCTATTGGCATCTTGCAGTATATATTGTGGTAAATATATTTTTAATGGTCCTTATTGGTGTTAATTCACGAGCTGGTTTTTGGCACTTTGGTACTTTCGCGACACCGCTTTTTTGGGGAATAGGTCTAATTTTTCATTTTTTAGGTGTTTTTGGACCAGACTTTATGTTTGGTAAAGGTTGGGAAAAAAGAAAGATTCAAGAGTATCTCGATAAAGACCGTGATGAGCAACGTAAATTCGAATAGAGTGATGGATGTTAATAAAACTGATGATAAAACTGATGATAAAAGATATCTAAAGGCTAAGGGTAGAGTTCGCAAGTTAAAAGGATTTTATATCCATCTTTGTGGTTATATAATTGGAGTTAGTTTATTAGTTTTCAATTTGATAATCATTGAAGAAGGAGAATACAAAATCCCTATAACTTGGTTAATCTGGACACTTATTATTGCTTGGGGAATAATTCTTACTATTCATGCTTGGGTGACGTTTAAAGGACAGTTTTTATTTACTAAGCGCTGGGAAGAACGTAAGATTCAAAAGTATTTAGATGAAAAAGAAGACGGAAATCAGATGTGGGAATAATTTAATTTAAAGTATGAACGTAATTATAATAGAAGACGAAAAGCCATCAGCAAGACGATTACAGCGTATGTTGGCTGAGCTTCATATGGAAGCAGAAACTATGTTACATTCCGTAGAAGAATCTATAGAATGGTTTCAAAATAATGAGCATCCAGACTTGATATTTTTAGATATTCAACTTAGTGATGGCCTGTCGTTTGAAATATTTGAAGCTATTGAAATTAACTCAGCAGTAATTTTTACTACAGCTTATGACGAATATGCATTGCAGGCTTTTAAGCTTAATAGTATCGACTATTTATTAAAACCTATAGATGACGATGATCTTGCTAAAGCAGTTTCAAAATATAAAGATCGTGCACCAAAGCAACAGTCGGTAACCTTAGATTTTAACGATATCAAAAGGTTGTTAGTCAATCCTATTGAACGTGATTATAAAAAACGCTTTTCGGTAAAAGTAGGTCAGCATTTAAAACTGATTAATATAGATGATATCGAATGTTTTTATAGCGAAAACAAAGGAACTTATGCCTATACTTCTGAAGGCAGAAATTACTTGCTAGATACAACTTTAGAACAACTTGATGATGAGTTAGAACCACATAAATTTTTTAGAATTAGCCGAAAGTTTTATGTGAATGTGAATGCTATTAAAGATATGGTGAGTTATACCAATTCAAGACTTCAAATTAAGTTAAATACCTTCAAAGAACAAGAGGTTATTGTAGCAAGAGAACGCGTGAAAGATTTTAAAGACTGGTTGGCTTAAAATATATCTAATAGATCACCTAGAGAGTCTCCAATGTCATCAAGTAAATCTTCGGTTCCTGAAAATAATCCGTTAAGACCTGCATCTAGAAATAGATCTAGTACTAATAATTCGGCGAGCGATGTATCCCAATAGCTTTTAGCTTTTTTCTTAGATGTCTCCTTCCATTGGGTATAAGTCTCTTCGGCTTTTGGTTCTAAAATTAGGGCTGTATTCGTTGCTTCAGAAAAGAGCATGTTATCATATGCCTTTCGCTTTTCAGGATCTGAAAGAATATCAAAGCCTTCAACAAGCAATTCAAAATGAGCTCTAGCATCTTCAGAAGTATTTTTATCTGGATGATACAAGGCTATTTCTGTTCTGAATGCTTTTTTTATAGTACTTAAATCTACTGATTTCTCTATTTTGAGAAGCTTATAATAATTCTTTAATTCCATAATAATATTGTTTTAAACCTTTGATTATTATCAATAAAAACCAACTATAGGACGTGGTTTAACCTGAAAAGTTACGTTTTTATGCACTTAAAACTTTAAAAACGACGTGTCATCAGAAATATTTGCTGTAAGCTATTCAAAACTCTAGTTTCATCATCAAATAAATCACAATGAAACCTAAATTTAACTTATTAGTAGTGTTGTTAGCGATTAGCACTTTGACTTTTGCTCAAGATTGGAAAACATATCCTTACAATCCTAGTGGACAAGTTGCATTTCCTCAAGATGAAGGTCGTCATAGTGCTGAGCCTATAGAGTGGTGGTATTCTGCTGGTCATGTTATTGGGCAAACTACAGGAAAAAGCTATAGCTTTATGTATACGTTTTTTCATTATCCGCAAGCAGGATTTGACGGATTTAGAATTTTGAATATTACAGATGATGATACAGGCACATTTCTTCAAGATGTAAAACCTGTAAATTATAACACACTTTCTACAACAAGTTTTGATATTGAAGCGACAGTGTTTTTGGCTGGTACAGAGTTTTGGAGAAACAAAGAAGATGCGAGTAATGTACCAATTCCTTTTGAGTATAAACTTTTTGCTTCAACCACAAATGCAGGATTAGATCTAGAATTTGAAACCTTAAAACGGCCCTTAATTCTTGGAGATGATGGGTATTTAAATCAAGGTGAAAATAATTATACCTATTATTTTTCGCAAACGATGAATGCGGTTATTGGTTCAATAACATTTAATGGGACAACAGAACCAGTGATTGGAACAGGATGGATAGATAGGCAATATGGTAATTTTAATCCATTAACAGGAGAGAAGTATGAATGGTTTAGCATGCAATTATCAAATGGAATGGATCTTAATCTCTGGAATATTTTTACATCAAACCGATTAATTCCTGATAATGAAGCACACAAGATTTTGTCAGCTTATGTAGATGAAAGCACACAATATACTACTGATGATTTTCAAATCGAAAGATTAGCATTTAACTGGATGCCAGACGGTCAACGTTGTTATTCTAAACAATGGCGATTAACATCTGATACAAACAATATAGATTTGACCATTACCACTTTACATGATAATACTGAAGTACAATTACCGTTTCGGTTTTTTGAAGGGGCAACATCTATTACAGGCACTGTAAATGGAATTGCCGTTAATGGTATTGGGTTTGCCGAATTATTACATGATTATGAAGATCCAGAAGTTACAATTACCTCACCTATATCTGGTAGTTATGATACCAGTATGCCAATAACTTGGGAGCTAACAAATCCTGATGATGGTCGACCAATTTTTTATGATTTAGCTTATAGTATTGACAATCAAAATACATTTAATTCTATAGCGACATCGCTTACAAATCCGTCGTATTTATGGGAGAACCCAACCCTCTCTAATGGAGATCAAGTGTGGTTTAAAATTACAGCCTATTCTATAGATAGTGTTTTAAACTCGACTGTTATTAGCGCTTCGGTATCGTCGGCTACGCTTACTACTGATACTCATTTTTTGACTACTATCACAAGTTACCCTAATCCTGTAAATGCTATTTTTACTATAGAATTTGGTGCAGTTTTAAGTGGAAATTATACTATTGTAGATGTTAGCGGACGTGTTATAACGACGTCGGAAATAGTCAATAATCAAATAGTTTCCTTATCTACAAAACACTTAAAAGCGGGTATATATTTTGTGGCTATAAAGACTGAAAATGGTAATGCGAATTTAAGGTTTGTGAAGCAATAAGCTAATCTTCAATACGATTATCATCAAATGCTGAAGGCAATAAATTAGGAATTAATTTCGCGAAAATTGGCAGTAGGAATGCACCACCAGGAAGCATGAAAATGGCTAAGCTTGGTATGGTTTTTAAGATGTCAAGCAGCTGATTTTGCAATTGTTTTTGCTCGTCTTTACTAAGGTCTGCATGTGTTGATTTGCGAATTAATAACATCAATTCTTTACTTTGTTTAACTTCTTTAACCAAACGCTTACTATTGCGTCTAATTAATTTATTGACCAACTGAGACGAGTTCTCATAAAAATTGGTTAGTGGGTTGGTTTGTTGAAATAACATGACTTCTTTTTTATGCTCAGTATGAAATTTTGCAATACATAAAATAGAATCTTGAACTTCTGTAATCTCAATATTTAGTTGGGTTGCTAGCTGTTTCAAGAATTGGTATTCTGATTTTTCTAAAATTTCATCATCCCAAATCGATAAACACATTAAATCAATAAGATATTTTTTCTCATTATAATTAATGTCGTACTCAATATCGTAGATCAAGTCTTCAATAGCTGCAGTATCATCTTCAAGAAAAGAAGTTGATGCTTCTATGATATTTATAATCTCTTTATCGTAATCTGTAATTTTACTTTTAGAATTTAGCGATTGGTATAAGGTTCCTATAATGATGCTCTCTAAGTTTGCTGCATAAGATTTGGGCTCGATGTCTTTAGTCAAATACGTGTCAAAAGCTAGAATATCTACAAATAATAGAGAATTGGTAATCGATTTATTGAAGTTTCTACTCAGTAAATTATCATCAATCTGAATGCGATCATGAATTAAATGCTCTAGCATGGAATTGTCACTTTTGCCGATGACTAACTTGTCCCAAAGGGATAAATCGGAAATTTCTAAAGCTTTATAAAATGCTAAGAGTTTGCTCATAAATACTTGGGTCGTAAATGACGATTTATGAAATGCGAACGTGTGATATAATCCTGTAATAAGGTTCACTTTTGCTAATTCATCTTCAGAGTAGGTATGAATTTTATCAATTTCATCTGTAATGCACACATTGACACCATAAATAAAACCGTAGTCTTTTAAGCTCGTATATAGTGCATTAAAACCTTTAAAAGGAATGCCCTTTTTAGAAATCTGGGAACAGAATTTTTCAATCCAACCACTGGTAGATGGGTTCATTACGCTAGTATTATAAACACTGCAAAGTTAATTTTTTCTACCAAATAACAGTGTGTTTTTGGCGTTAACATAATTTTAACAAAACCACAAGGCTATTTTTTTCGTAAGTGTTCGCAGAGACAAATAAACAATTAACAAAAAATCTCAATTTTTATGAAAAAATCTAAAATTTTAATTGGAGCAGCAGTATTGACAATTGCTGGCTTTTTTACAATCGCAGCCGATCATATCGATGCGCCTGCAGTTATTGGTGGTACAAGTGATATCACAGACCTTTATGCTTTTCAAGGCCAAAACACAAACAATATTGTTTTTGTCGCTAATGTACAAGGCTTGTTAAGTCCTGCGAGTACAACAGGAGCAGCATTTGATGAAAATATATTGATAGAATTCAATATCGATAATGATGGTGATGCTATTGAAGATCTCGTTATTCAAGCAACACCAAGAGATGGGAAAATGTACTTTTTTGGGCCATTTGCACCTGCTCAAACAGGATTAAATAGTACTATTTTATCGTCTAATGGTTTTAATACTGTAGATATAACACCTTATGGAACGAATGCTATTATTGAAACAAATAATGACATGAGCTTTTTTGCTGGACCAAGAGACGACCCGTTCTTTTTTGATTTTACACGCTATACTGAAATTATTTCTGGTACAGCAACCAGCTTTAATAATCCAGGTAATGATACGTTTGAAGGGACTAATGCGCTTTCAGTAGTTGTAGAACTTCCAAAAGCTATGGTAGGTTCTGGGGATACTGTAAATGTATGGGTAGAATCAAAAAGAAAACAATAACCAAGAATCACTTCAGGAGATGAAAATCAAATTTTTAAACACACAAAATTTAAAACGAATGAAATTTAATACTATAAAATTAATGACCATTGCTGTCGTTGTAGCATTTTCAGCATACAACTGTAGTAGCGATGATGATAACGGAACAACAGGACCTGTTTTACCAAACTTTACAGGTACTTATACTCAAGAAGACCAAATAGCTAGACCAGCTATAAACACTGTGTTTGCAAGTATGGCAGATAAAAATACATTTAATGTTACCGTACCTTCAAACCAAGGTGTTGCATTTCAAACGAAGTTCCAAACGAAGTTAGAAGCATTAAACCCTGCACATACCGATCCTACATATACCAATGCTTTAGGATTTAACGCTGCACAATTTACAGGTGTTTTAGCAACCGATGTGCTTACTGTGTCGCTCACAGGAACCACTACATTTTTTGATGGCACCAATGTCCTTACGGGTCGTGCGTTAGCTGATGATGTGATTTCAACAGAGCTACTACTTATTTTTGGAGGACCAACAGGTACTGATAATCCAGGGTTAACAAGCGATAATGTAACGGCAAATGATAAAGCATTCTTAACATCATTTCCATATCTAGCATCGCCTTGGTAAACTCTTTTTACTCTGAAATGGGAGATGAATGTCCCATTTCAGAGTTTATAAAACACATTTTAAATACACTTAAAATTAGTTCTATGGACTTTAGATACACATACTTCATGCTTGCAATTGTACTAGTATTATATACAAGTTGTAGCACAACACCCAATACTCAAATTACAGATGTAGCAGATTATAATGCGTATTTGGATATTTCAGAAAACGAAAGCTTAAAACTTGCCCAACAGGACCAAATATTCTGGTCTCAAAAATTAGAAAAAACACCCAATCAATTTCCATATATGGGGAAATTGGCAGCCAGTTATACCGCTCTTTTTACTGAAACAGGTCAGATTGAGTATCTTAAAAAAGCCGAAACGCAATGGCTTAATGCTAATGCTTTAACCCAACAAAAGAATCCGTCGTATCTTAAGAGTTTAGCGTATAATTATATTTCGCAGCATAAGTTTAAAGCCGCATTAGAGTTGTTAACTAAGGCAGAAGTCTTAGGAGAGAACCTTCAAGAAACGCGTAAAATGCTATTTGATGTGCATTTAGAATTAGGGAATTATGAGACAGCACAGTCCTATTTGACAAGTTTCGAAAATTTTAGCGATTTCGATTACCTCATTCGCTTATCAAAATTTAGTGATCATAAAGGGAATCTTGATGCTGCAATTAAATATATGGAGCAGGCGATGGTAATTGCAGAAGCTTCAAATTTAAAACACTTAAAGCAATGGTCATATACTAATATTGCCGATTTCTATGGTCATGGAGGAGACATAGAGAAATCGTACACATATTTTTTAAAAGCTTTAGAACTAAACCCAAACGATGCGTATGCTAAAAAAGGAATTGCTTGGATTGTATATTCTCATGAACGACATCCAAATGAAGCCTTGCGAATTTTAAGCACCGTAACTAAAAACTATCATGCACCAGACTACTATTTACTAAAAGCTAAAATTGCCCAATTTATAAATGAAGACACTATAGCAAAAGCCGAATTAACCTTATATAAAAACGCAATGCAAAATACGGCTTATGGTAATATGTATAATGCTTATAATGTATTGTTGTTTACAGATGAGAACACAAATACTGATACTGCGATAGCAATGGCTAAGCAAGAAGTTAGTAATAGACCAACACCACAGTCGTACGATTTGTTGGCGTGGTCGTATTTTAAATCAGGGAATTTAGATGCTGCACTTCGTATTGTAGATAATCATATTATGAATAAAACCTACGAACCTAAAACCTTATATCATGTTGCCGAAATTTATAAAACAGCAGGACAAAATCATCATGTAAAACTATTAAAAGAAGAATTGTTAGCAAGTATCTATGAGTTGGGACCAACTTTAGAATCCGAAATTTTGAAATTATAAATAAGAAAAGTCTAGTGTTTTTTTGTTAGTTAACAGCACCTGTTTTTTGAGTAGGTGTTGTTTTTTTACACACCAATATCTTCATTCCATAGTTCAGGTTTGTCAGTGATAAATTTGGTCATCATAGCGATACATTCTTTATCATTTAAAACAATTACTTCAACACCTCTCGATCTTAATAGATCTTCTTCACCCATAAAAGTTTGATGTTCACCAATCACAACTTTAGGAATACCATAGAGAAGTATGGTCCCAGAACACATAGGACAAGGAGATAAAGTTGTATATAAAGTACTTTCTTTATATACAGAAGCGTTTTGTCGTCCTGCATTTTCTAAAGCATCCATTTCACCATGTAAAATCACACTGCCTTTTTGAATGCGTTTATTATGGCCACGACCAATAATAATATTGTTATGTACTATCACAGAACCTATTGGAATACCACCTTCAT
Source organism: Flavobacteriales bacterium 33_180_T64 (assembly GCA_002162685.1). Taxonomy (GTDB): domain Bacteria; phylum Bacteroidota; class Bacteroidia; order Flavobacteriales; family Flavobacteriaceae; genus Psychroserpens. Next base: position 134,874 of record MAAQ01000012.1, on the reverse strand, counting down.
TTAAACCTGTTTTTGCCTCATTTATTGCGGCTTCTAAAAATGGATCTCTCATAATTTGTGATGTTAACTATAAGATAAAGATAGTGAAAGTCTTATGTTTAATTGTAACATCGTTTTGTTAAGGTATAGTCTCTAGTTTTTTCTAGCCTTAATTAGTTTTTAATTATAGCAAACGTCTCGGCTATGATTAGTTGAGTTGCAAAAGAAACTAAGTTACTAAAAGAAAATTAACCTCTTGGGAATTCCTGAATAATTCATGAAAGTTTAGTTGTTTTTAGCTCAAGTCTTTGTCGTCTAAATTTAAATTTTCTCCAAGTTTTTTTAAAATAAAACAGCAACGTATTAGTTTTCATAGTACCAAAAAGGAATTTTAGACACATTCCAATTTGTTGTATCACCTTTTTTGATTCTTAAACGGTTAACTTTTAATAGATGTTTGCCATCTATTAAATCTTTAGTGCTAACATAAGTTTCAAAACCTAAATTGCCTTTTTTACTCTTGGCAATAATAAAATCAGAATCATACTTAATAGTATCGATTTTTACTGAATATATATCATTAAATGTTTTTAAGTAAGCTTGTCTTAGACTATCCCTTTTTAAGTTAGCGTAGCTAAATGTAATACTCGATCTCAATCCACGACTATCTTCATCTGGCTCTAATTTTGGATTAAACCTAAATATGTTGTCTTCTATATTTTCAGAAAATAAAATAAATACTTTTACATAATTATCAGTGATGACTTTTGATTGGATTGCCACATGATCAATAAATCCATCACTATCAGATAATAAATCTTCATAGTTATTATTGTTAGCAACATATTCATTTGAAGTCATGTCGTTCCCTAAAAAATTTGAAATATTGTATTTAAGAGTTGTGGCTAATGCTATTAATATATAGAATGGTACTAATGCAAGACTTAATCGTTTTCCAAACTTATTGTCTAGAAAATTATAAACCAATGGTCTATACAAAAAAGACAAGGTAATAAATCCAAAGACTCTATATATAGGGAAATAAATGATAGATAACCATTTTTTCTTTTTAAGAAAACCTAGCGTTAAAAAGTCAATTAAAGTGAAAAACATTCCGAAAACGATAAACACCATAAGTGTTATACCAACACCATGAGATAGCCAGTTAGGTAAATCGTCATTACTTATTAATAGATTTGCAATTAAAGAAATAGTGAGGATGGTAAATGTTATTGCCAAAACATAAAAGATTAGCAAAAAAGAAATTGCAAATATGACACTACAATAGTTTTCTAATGTGCCAATATATTTATCGAAAGAGCCAACCCGCTTCTTTAAGTAATTAGTGAATTTCCAGCTGTATTTTAAACTATCATAATCAATATCTCCAGATACATAACGCAAGCCTAAAGCACCTATCCATAATCCGCGCAATAATACATGAAGCAATAGATTAAAAATTAATATATAACAAGATATTGTTGCCACTAGTGAAATAACAAACGCATATATTTGGTGATTATTTTCAGCTTCTATAAGGCTTTTTGTAATCGATGGAATAGCTGTAAATAAACCAAAAATTGCAAAACCAGAGATGAGTAGCTCTAGCTGCCAACTTTCTTCTTGGAGTTTCTGTAATAGCTTTTTAAATTCTGGTTTTGTATAATCGTTCTGCATTAATTTTTATTTAATAAAAATAAAATATTTTAAAATTAAAAAAATCTCTTTAATTAAGCAACGAAAAGAAATCCTATTTTATAGTTGTATAATAAGATTATTATAATAACTGTAATCAGATTTATAATGAAGGCTAATGGTTTGTGTATGGTTTTGTTGCGTATAAAATACGGTAAATTTGGCGGAACTTTGTAAATAAGCACAAACCTTAGAACTTGTTAGCTATGTTTTATACACGCTGTTAGCGGCTGTATAACTCCTTTTCATAATTATTCATCAATTCTAATTGCTTCATTCTTGTTATACCATATTTTGGTTCATACCAATTCATTTCTTGATAATACGCTATTGTTGCTTTAATACTTTCTTCTAACGGGACTATTTCCAAATTATATGATTTCAGTATTTTCTTATTGTCCTGAGTATCGTAATTTGAATTTATCCACAATGGCATTTTTGTCCATTCATATATGTTATTGTCTAACAAATATTTACCTGATACGTTTTTTGTTTCTGGAGATTTTTTCAACAATTTACTCGCTACATTTACTATGTCTGCTATACTTGTTTCAGGGTGACTAATGATATTGTAAATATTTTTGTCTTTACCTTCATTGATGGATAGAACTATTGATTTTATTAAGTCTTGTACATAAGTTAATGAGGTCTTTTGGATTCCATTATTAGGGAGTAATACTTTTTCGTATTTTTTTACTTGATATAACCAATAATAAAACCTATCCGTATGATCATATTTTCCATAAACTAATGAAGGTCTTAGAATTGTATAATTAATCCCACTTGATTTGATTATTTCTTCGCAAGCTGCTTTCCTCTTTCCATACGTTTCTGACGTATCATCATCGTAAATCTCTCTGGTAAAGGCTTGAGTCCTTTCCGATTCGTCTTTTAGTATTTGTTCTCCGTTCTCATATACAGAAACAGTTGAAATGAATATGAATCTTTTTAATTTAGTAGATATTGCTCCTAATATGTGTTCTAGTGATTTTGGAAAGTAACAAGATAGATCAATGATATAATCCCAATTCCCTCTAACTAGTTCTGCAATCTCTTTTGTGTTTCTATCCCCTTTTATTTTTTTAATACCTGGAAATAAATTAGCATTAGTAATACCTCTGTTTAATAACGTTAGTTCGTATTTATCTTTATTTTTTAATTGCTCAACTAAATTCCTCCCAATAAAATTTGTACCTCCTATTATTAGTATTTTTTCCACTTCTTTAGTTTTTATGTGAGTTTTGATTTCTTATAACCGCTAACGTGTTTGTGTATGATTATTTGCGGTTAAAAATGCGATTTACTTTTCGACGTTGCGGAAAGATAATTAATTCGCGTGAATTTCCGCTGAGGAAATTTTGTAGCAATTAATTATACACGGTGTTGGCATTAGTTTGCTTTTTACTCTTTTTAACCAATGGATTATAATCTAAACAGAGTTGAACCCAGTATTCTAAATCTTCTTGCATATCTGTGCCTTCAGCAGACACAAAAACAAAACCTTTCATTGTACGACCTGTAATGTTAAACTCTGAACAACCATCTTTTTTCAGAGCACATTCATATGCTTTATCTCCAACTCTTCCCATAATTCTTGGAAATCCTGTGGTTTTATACGTAGTTCTACGTATTTTTTTAAACTTAGATACTACAAATGGAAATAGCAGTTAAACGTTTTTGTGTAACGCTTAACTGCTATTGGATATATAAGGGATGTGTTATGGTGATTTTTAAGGAATTTCTCGTGAAATTAAAGGCTTTAATTTGGTTTAACTCCTAATTTTTGCTTTTTCCTTTTAATAGTCCTTTGTGCTTCCATTTTCTTGACTGTAGGACTTGAAAAGTTGCAATAACTAATACAAGAATTATAAAACCGATAATATATTCCATAATTTTAATTTTTAGTTAAGGTGTTTTTTCTGATGTGCTACAACGTCATACAAGCAAAACTATATTCTATATCTAAGGCACGTTTGATGTGCGTTTTTTATTTTCAATAGCAATCATACGATTGGATAAAACGTACATATTTCTATAATGACTTCTCCTTTTTTTGATACTACTAAAGTTAAATCAAAAAAGAACATGTTTATATACGTAGTTCTACGTATTTTTTGATTACTATTTTGAGGTAAGAAAACAAAAAAAATGGCAATTAAGCGTTTTGGAGTAGTGCTTAACTGCTATTTGATATATAAATAGGTATATGGAGATTTTAATTTTTTCATGAGATGCTGACACAGGTTCAGAATGACCTCAATACAAAACCTTTTAATCTATATAGATAAAATAAGTTTGAGTCCGAATAACTCAATAAGTCCAATACCAAGTATAATGAGTAGCAAAGACAAAAAATCGTTTTGGCTAATTTTTGTTGATACAATATCATCATAGGCCATCTTAGAGCTGTATTTTTCATACATCACATAAGCGATTCCTGTTAGTAGCATACCAATGCCAATGCCAAGAATATGTTTTTGCTCAGTAATAAACTCTATTTTGAAGTATAATAGAGCAGAAATCATTGCAGATCCAAGGTATAGCGCGATTCTATACCATCTGGCGAGTTTAAGGTTTTCTAATAGTCTCATGTAGCTTAATTTTTGTTGGTTTTAACCACAACAGTCTTGTAGATGAATTATAATGTTTATAAAAACACTAATATTTCGGTTTTCTACAGAGCCGATGTTGTCATGTTTATTTAATTAGCTTTACGCTAACTCCCTTATAAGCAAAACTATAATCTGTTTATCGCCTTATCCCTCTATTAGTTAAATAAGCAGCGTTTTGTTCACTTTCTGATAACGATAAAATTAAACTAAAAAATCTAATTTTTTGTACGTAGTACTACGTATTTTTCAACAAATTTTTGAGTGCTAAAAAATAGAAATAAGGCAGAAAAGAGCTACGTTTTAGGCTGAGTTATTTTCTGCTATTTTATATGTCATATCACGTCTAATTTATTTTCTGTGTATTTACGTTCTCATTTTTTATGGTTTGGTCTATTTTATTATAACCTAAGTATTGAGGTGTAATAATCGTTTCTTTATCATGGATGTGTGATTTTATTGTAGCTACAGCTTGAAGCGCTACAGATATTGATGAGGCTGATAGATCTGTGGTCGTCGGAATTATACCATTTATTTTTGATGAGCTTATTCCAGTAACTCTGACTTCTAAAGAGCCTTCAACTTTTTTGGTGTTTGCCGTTAAACCAAACGGGCTAGATAAATTAATTCCAGCTTTTTTAGTTTTAACTTTAGCAACCATTCTCACTCCAATACCAACTAAAACAGATTCTGCGTTCTCACCAGAACCCCAGACTAAAGTTTGTGTTTGCGAATAATCATAAATAACTTGATAGACTTTGTTTTTTCCGGAAATACCAATACCTAAGACTTTTAAATCACCGTTTTGCTCTACTTCATACACCGTTACATTAGAAACAATATTTGGTAATGAACGTAATAAAGTTCTATCATTCTTTAGCCCTGAAACATCTTTAAGTTCTTGAAACAAACTATCATTAATATGTGTTATTTCTCCGTAAAAATGCTGAGGTACAGTTAATGCAATATAATCTGAAGTGAATACTTCAACTTGAGCATTCATAACTTGAGTTAGGCAACCTAAAATTATCAATAAATAATTAATCTTTTTCATGAGTTCTTGCTTTGTTGTTTATAAGTATTTAAAGATCAGTAATTAAGATTGGATTTAAAATACCCAATACTGGGTAAATTCATAAAAAAAGCACCAAGCTTTCGCTTGGTGCTTTTAGTGAAAAACTAATTATGATATGCTTACAGTTTTAATTTTTCCTTTTCTTTTCTAGAACTTTTAGTCGTGTTTTTTTTGCTTGGGCAACTTCACCAGTTTCAGCATAAATTTTCAATTCATTTAAAGATATTGGCAGCTGTTTTTCAACGGTTCGTCTTAATTTACCTCCAAATAAAAACCCCATAAATTTTTTGAGGCGTATAGTGGCCTCCATTTTTAGAATACATTGGTTGGAGCCAACTTCTGTAATGGTCCAATGGTTTCCAGCAAATAAAAGAAAACCAGGACCACCTCCTGTATATTCGTAGGCCAATTCTCTTGCATTTTTATTGTAGAGTGTAAGCTTTTCATGTACTTTATTGTAGCCTTTAAGATTGACATAGCAGGTGCGTTCACTACAGGTTGCACCTTCAAATTCTGGCGTTCCAGAACCTTCGGCATGATCTATGCCCGAAAAATAAACGCCTACATTGTCAAACGCTTTAATAATGTTCCACAATGAATCTGCCGAGACATTAATAACCTCACTCGTTTTTATGATTTTAAATTCTTTACCTCTTTTAGCCTTTTGCGCCATAACTGTTAAATTAATTGTTGTTAATGCTAACCCTAATAATATCAAGGGTTTTAATGTGTTTACTTTCATTTTAATTGCGATTAATAATACAACAAAAGTAAAAGACGTGTAAAGGAATGGTTTGACTCAGTAGTTTTATTTTTTGCCTGAGAAGTTTAAGCGGTATTCTGAAGGTGTAATGCCATATTTAGCCTTGAAAACTCTAGATAAATGTGCAAGTGTTTTAAATTCACAATCGTAGGCAATATGACTTATAGTTTCGTTTGAAGTTGGTAATAGCTCAGCTACTTTTTCTATCCGTTGGTTGATCATATAATTATTAGGCGTGTCTTTATAAACACGTTTAAATTCTTTTTTGAAAGCCGAAAGACTATGATTGGTGAGTTGCGCTAATTCTTTAATCGTTACCGAAGAGCAGATATGGGCTTTTATGATTTCTTTAAACTCGAAAGTCTTTTTTTCAAAAAGATTGGTCATAATTTCTAAAACTTTAGGTGCGTTTTCGGTTTGCAATACTAATGTGATAAGTTCTTTAAGTTTGAGTATGAGTAAGTCTTCTGTGACCAAATCTTGGTGATCAAAATAAAAATTAAGGGTATTGATATATGCTGTGATAAGTGCATTGGTCTCTACAGTAACACTATTAACGGTTAAAGGCGTCGTTGTGTTTTTAAAGAAAGGAGATGCCGAATTATGATATATTCTTTCTAAAATATCTTTATGAAAACGAATAGATATAGCACTGTATGTAGAACTTCCATTTACTGGAATTGTTTTAAATGTATTGTTACCACATTTAGCAAGTACAGCTTGGTTAGCCTGTAATTTTAATTCATCGGTCTCTGAATAATTAATACAACAACCTTTTAATATATACACAAATGCAGCTTCATCTTCTGGCATGGGTGTTGGCATTTCAATAGGTTCTTCTATTGTAACCTTACTTAATAGTGTTTTGCCAAATAATTCAATAGCTTCAATTTTCATTTTTTATACAAAGTAGCAAATGTTTTTACACGATCATTTGTCTGAGACGTTTTGTGTTTTGCCTGAGACGTTTTTTTAAGGTTGTGATACCACACCTAAAGTGTACAATTGTTCCATGGTTGGAGATGCACTTCCGCCTGCTGGTTCCAGTGTGATACCAAAGGCCTCACTATTATTTGCGTTTGCTATATTGAAAATTTTATTATCGTCGTCATTAAAATTAACAATGGTTCCTAAACTTGTTGGTGTTAAGGGATTTAGTGTTAAAGACCAGACTTGCCATACTTTTCCTACTGGAGCATTTGGTAAGCCTTGGGCATCTAAATAGATGCTATTGTCTTTTTTATTCCAATAGACTTTAGCATAGCTGTTAGCAAAATCGCCTTGACCTCCTAATGGAATAGCAATAATATCACGATCTCTTAATATATTGAGTAAGTTTTCTTTGATCGCTAAATCGGTTTTTGCTTTTTCAATTTGAAGTTCTAAATAGCTGTTTTCAAGATCTGCATCTGTAACCTGAGTCTCTAACTGAGTATTTTGATTTAAGGTCCATAATAAACCTATACCAATAATAAATGCGGCTGCCCAACCTGTATAATTTAACCAGTTAGTTCTTGTTTTTTGAAGTGTTATAACTTTGGTCTCGTTAGTATTAAAATCTAATTGGGATGTAATAGCATCTAATGTATTGGTAGTGTTTTCTGGCGACATTTTAGCCGTTAGCTTAATAATAGCAGCTTCTATATCTAAAACCTCCTGTAAAATATCTGGATACTGACGCATAAGGTCATAGACCTCCTGATTTTCTTTTTCAGAAAGTTGTCCTGCAACATAAAGTTCTAGAATTCCCGATTCTATAAATGCTTTACTATCCATTTTATTTTAATACTATTGCTCTCAAATCTTTAATGCAATTTCTATTTCTTGTTTTTATAGTTCCTATAGGAACTTCCAATGCTTCAGCAGTTTCTTTTTGGGTATAACCTTTAAAGTAGAGGAACTCTATAATTTTTTTGCATTTTTCACCAAGTGCTTTTACGTATTTATCAATTCCGATGGCATCGACTTGATCATTTAAATTATCACTGGTTTCTAATATATCTACGAAAAACTCGGCGTTGAGGTTTTTAGTCGCATTTTTATAAGCTTTAGAACGAGTTTTATCAATAGCTGCATGTCTTGCTATGTTTAAAATCCATGTAAAAAAACGCCCTTTACTTGAATTATAGGAACTGGAGTTGTTCCAAGCTTTAATAAACACATCTTGCATAAGCTCTTCAGCCATATCATGATCACGTACAATATTATAAATAACCCCAAGCATACTATCGCTATACATAGTGTATAGCTGTTCAAACGCTTTTTCGTTTTTATTTTGAAATTGATATATGAGTGTTTCTAATTGCATGTATTGCACCAATATAGGCACTAAAGATAATAGAAAAGCTACACAATGGTAGCTTTTCTATAGGAGTTGGTTTCTTTTTTATTGGATGATTCCACCACAACTTACACGGCTTCCAGCTGCACCAGAAGGTTGCGATTTAAAATCATCAACACCTTGGTGAACAATGATTGCTTTGCCTAGAATATCTTTAGTATCATCACCACATCCAATACACCATTCGTTTGTGATTTTTGTAATGGTCGAACGCCCATCAGCATAAGCTTTAAAGTTTCCAATATCACCTTTGTGGTAGCCCGTAGTATCACCCCATTTTCCATGTGGTGCTCCTGTTGGATTCCAGTGTCCACCAGATGATTTTCCATCATCAGAAGAGCAATCTGCTTTTTCATGAATATGAATTGCATGTTCGCCTTCAGATAATCCATTTAATACAGCAATCATAGTAACTACACCTTGATCTTGAGTGAATACAATATTTCCACTTACACCACTATTATTTTTAGGGTCTAAGGTTAATGTTACTTTTTTATTTTCAGAATAGTAAGCAGGTTCTTCTGTTTGTGTAGCAGGAGTTGTTGCTTTGTATTCAACTTTAGTTTCTATATCTGAAGCTTCTGTTTCAGTAGTTTCATTTGGAACTTCTTTAGTGTCAGATTTACAAGAGACACTTAAGCAAAGTGCTAAAATTGAAATGTATAAGATCGAACGTTTCATTAGTTGTAGTTTTTTGTGTTTTGTGAAGTTGAAAGATAGTCATTATTTGAAATGATCGAAAATTTTTTGACTAATTTTCAAGATATGATATATGTCATGTTTTACTCAAATTAATGCACGTAATTTTGACTTAAATTGTTTAGGTATGTGCAATTCTTTAGTAAATAAGTACAATGTGGCTGGACCACGTTACACGAGTTATCCTACGGTTCCGTATTGGGATAATCAGTCCTTTTCATTAAAAAAATGGAAAGACTCTCTATCTATATCCTTTGATGAAAGCAATACTTCCGAAGGAATAAGTCTTTATATACATTTGCCATTTTGTGAGCGCATGTGTACATTTTGTGGATGTAATAAACGAATTACAAAACGGCATGACGTAGAGAAACCATATATAAATGCTGTTTTAAAAGAATGGCATTTATATGACGAACTTTTTAATGAAAGACCCAAAATCAAAGAACTCCATATTGGAGGTGGTACACCTACCTTTTTTTCTCCTGAGCACTTAGAAATGTTAATCAAAGGAATTCTACGAAAAGCTACTCTCGCCAAAAATTATGAGTTTAGTTTCGAAGGGCATCCTAATAATACAACTCCTGAGCATCTACAGACTCTTTATGAATTAGGGTTTTCTAGAGTGAGTTTTGGTGTTCAGGATTATAATGAAACGGTTCAAAAGGCGATTCATCGGATTCAGCCTTTTGAAAATGTGAAAGCCGCAACACTTGCCGCTAGAGCTATTGGTTATACCTCTATAGGTCATGATATTATTTTTGGTCTGCCTTTTCAAACGAAAGATCATGTAGCGACAACTATTGAGCTTACCAAAGTGTTGATGCCAGATCGTATTGCTTTTTATAGCTATGCTCATGTGCCTTGGCTTAAAGGAAATGGGCAAAGAGGTTATAATGATGCCGATTTACCTTCTGCTGCTTCAAAGCGTGAACAATACGAATTTGGAAAAGCAATGCTACATGAAGCCGGTTATCATGAAATTGGAATGGATCATTTTGCTTTAGAAACAGATGGTTTGTATAAGGCAATGAAAACCAATATATTACATCGAAATTTCATGGGGTATACAGCCTCTAAAACGCAAACAATGATTGGTTTAGGTGTCTCTTCAATTAGTGATAGTTGGTATGGCTTCTCACAAAATGTAAAAGGAATTGAAGAATACTACCATTTGGTTGAACAACATATTATTCCTGTCTATAGAGGTCATATTCTAAACCGTGAAGATCTTATCATCAGGCAGCATATTTTAAATCTAATGTGCCATTTCGAAACCAGTTGGTCTGATCAAACACTTTATAGTGATGCGCTTCATAATAGTGTTGCCCAGCTTAAAGAAATGGAAGTTGATGGTCTAGTAATCTTACAAGAAAAGGGTGTAAAAATCACTCAAAAAGGACAGCCATTTGTAAGAAATGTATGCATGGCATTTGATGTGCTGTTGCAACGTAAACAGCCCAATGCCAGATTGTTCTCAATGACTGTGTAGGATTACGCGTCTTAAAATAATCAAATAAAAACTCAAAAAAATTATGAACAAGATAATAGTCCCAATAGATTTTTCTGAATATTCTGAATTTGCTCTTGAAACCGCTGCAATTTTGGCGAAACGTAATCATGCTGAATTGCTTGTATTACATATGTTAGAAATTGACAAAGGTCGTGTTACAGATTCTAGTAATGCACATCATGAGAAGATGGTGTTTTTTCTAAAATTAGCTGAAAGGAAATTTGATGAGTTTTTAGCGAAAGATTTTCTTGAAGGCCTAAACGTAACACCAATTGTAAAACATTTTAAAGTATTTAGTGAAGTCGCTGAGGTTGCTAAAGAACACAATGCAGATATGATTGTCATGGGATCTCATGGTTCAAGTGGATTGTCTGAAATTTTCGTGGGCTCTAATACCGAAAAAGTGGTGCGATATTCTAAAATACCAGTATTGATTGTTAAGCAAAAACCTTCAAAGTTAAACTTTGAAACTGTAGCTTTTACATGTGATTTTTCTACGGAAATGGTTACTTCTTATTTAAAAGCGCGTCAGTTATTTGAGAACATCAAATTAATTCATGTGAATGTCCCTGGAGAAGGTTTTAGGAGTTCATCAGAAATAGAAATAGCTATTGCTAATTTCTTACAAAAAGCTGATGGTAATTTAGACAGGTTAAATGATGTGCATTTTACGTCAGATTATACGATAGAGAAAGGGATTTTAAATGCGTCTAATCTTATAGGTGCCGATTTAATAGCGGTTCCAACTCATGGACGAAAAGGCTTAGCACATTTCTTTTCTGGTAGCATATCTGAAGATGTTGCTAATCATGCGACCTTACCAGTTATGACTTTTAAAATTTAGTTTAGTTATTTATTATAGTTAGGAATAAAAAAGCTTGAGCATATTGCCCAAGCTTTTTTATCAAGATAAACGTCTGTTTATTCTAATCTAAAGGTTTTTGTGTCTTTAAATGGATGTGTTTGTAACTGTTCCATTGTTGTACGATACGGTGTCCAAGTATCGTTGAAAAATGTATTTACTTCTAATATAGCTTGTTCTAATGCAGCCTTAGCATTTTTAATAAGCGTCGTTTCTGTCTCTGTAATTCCACGTTGTCTAGAGCTTACATAATTTCTAGCGAGACCTAAACGTTGCATTACGGTAACTTCTGGGTTTCTCGTAATCCCTTGACGTTTGTCTTCTTTTCCTAGAAATTTATCAACGATACTATCAATGCTTTTTACAATATTTTTTGATGCTTTGATATCATCTTTGTAGCTGTCTTTGTCTAATTTAGCTAATAATGATTGATAATCTTTGGCAATGTTTTTACTTTCTATCAATTGTTTTACGGCATCTGCAGCTGTTTGCTGCATAGTTTCTAATTGTTTTGAAGCCTCATACACCTGATTAATGTTTGTCATTGATGCATTTACTCTAGGATCTAGTTTTATAGTTATAATGTCTTCGGAAGACAGGTCACCAAAATGTACTACAGCTTTATAATTCCCTGGTTTTACTGAAACACCTCCTGGTTCACTCGTGCGTTTTCTGATACGCTTTGAAGGATAATCAACACCAGCTTCATCCATATACCAAGTCCATTTGTGTATCCCAGTAGAATCTGGAGCTTTTTGTTTTAACGTACGTATCAAACGATCACCATCATAAATTTTAAGCTGAATAGAATCCCATTTTACTTTTACTTCATCAGTTTCAGACGTGTTTTCTTCTTCTTCTTCTTCTTCAGAAGCTTTTTTTACCTCATCAATTTTTATAAAGTAAGAAAGTCTTGCGCCATAACCTCTATTTTCTCCATGATAGATTGCATCTGCACCAAAACGACTTCCGGTAGGTTGTTGATAGGCCGCTTGATAGGCTGTAGGAGGTTTAAATAATTCTAGTTTTTGATTAACAATCTCTTTGTTTTGAGCTATAGCTCTTAAAGGTCTAATGTCATCTAATACCCAAGCTGCACGACCAAACGTACCAATAATTAGATCATGTTCACGTGGATGAATTACTAAGTCTTTTACTGAAACTGTTGGAAAACCATTAGTCCATTTTGTCCATTGCTGTCCTGCATCAAAAGAGATATAAAGTCCATCGTCTGTACCTAAAAATAATAAGTTTGCATGTATAGGATCTTCAACAATAGCTAATGCATAACTTTCTACATCATCAGCATCTACAATACGTTGCCATGTTTTTCCATAGTCTTTAGTTCTGTAGGCATAAGGTGTATAATTAAATCGTCTGTAATCGTTAGCGACTAAAAGTGCTTCACCCTTATTTTTATTTGATGCTTTAATTTGAGTAACCCAACTTCCCGCAGGTAAACCTTTGATGTTTTTTGTGATATCATGCCATGAATTACCACCATTAGTTGTGTAATGCACTTTTCCATCGTCGGTTCCAACCCAAAGCATATTTTGCTCTAAAGGAGAAGGTTCAATAACCAAAATTGTTGTATGGTTTTCAGCTCCAGTTGCATCCATAGTAAGTCCGCCACTTTCAGATTGTTTTTGCTTCTCAGGATCATTAGTTGTTAAGTCTGGAGAAATAATGGTCCATGTATCCCCTTTATCTGTCGATTTATGAACAAACTGACTTCCGAAGTACAGTGTATTATTTTGAAAGGGGTCAATATTAATTGCAGCATTCCAGTTGAAACGTAGTTTAACATCAGGATCGGAATGTGTTGGTCTTACCGAATAATTGTTTCCCGTTTGCCAATCGTAACGACTTACATAACCTTGCTGACTCATAGACCATCCATATCTCGAATCATCCTTATCAGGAACCACATCAAAACCATCACCAAAGCTTATTTCTTGCCAGTAACTATTTCGAATCCCTTGAACGCGCCAAACATAAGCAGGTCCTCTCCAAGAGCCATTATCTTGCATGCCACCATAAACGTTATAAGGAATTTCGTTATCGACATTTATATGATAGAATTGAGCGACAGGTAAATTGCCAATAAATCGCCAAGATTTTCCACCATCTTTTGTGATATTCATTCCACCATCATTTCCATCAATCATGAAATTTCCGTTTTTTGGGTGAATCCACCACGCGTGATGATCAGGATGCACGCCATTATTTACGCCATAAGCAGGCATAAGCTGTGTGAAATTTTTCCCGCCATCTTCAGAGACATTAACATAGGTGTAAATGGAGTAAACACGATTTTCATTTTGCGGATCAACATATATTTCAGAATAATAAAAAGGCCTGTTGCCAATGTCATTTTTATCGTTAATTTTTTTCCAGTTAAATCCACCATCTTCACTTTTATAGAGCGCATTTTTCTTCGCTTCAACCAAAGCATAAATAATATTAGGTTTGTTAGGTGCAATAGCAACACCTATACGACCAAGATTACCTTTTGGAAAACCTTCTTTTTCGGTGATTTTTTTCCATGTAGTACCACCATTATGAGTGATATGTAAACCAGAACCTTCACCACCCGAATTAAAAAACCAGGGGTCTCGTTTATGTTCCCACATGGCAGCGATTAATTTATTAGGATTTGTAGGATCCATAATCAAATCTGCTGCTCCAGTTTTGTTATTAGCGAATAAAATTTTAGACCATGTTTTTCCACCATCAGTAGTTTTAAAAACACCTCGTTCAGGATGTTCTCCCCAAGGCGAGCCAATAGCAGCAACATAGACAATATTAGGATTTGTTGGATCTATAATAACGCGATGAATATGTCTTGTATTTTCAAGTCCCATAGATGTCCAGCTTTTTCCACCATCTAGAGATTTAAAAACACCATAACCACCATTTAAACTGTTTCTAGGATTCCCTTCACCTGTACCAACCCAAATCACACTTGGATTTGATTGCTGAATGGCTATAGCACCTATAGAAGCCGTGACTTGATTTTCAAAAACGGGAGTCCAAGTGGTACCTCCAGATTCACTTTTCCATAAACCACCAGAAGCCGTCCCAACATACATAATATCAGGATTGGTATGTACAGCATCAATTGAAGTGACGCGTCCAGACATACCTCCAGGGCCAATATTACGAGGTGCCATGTTTTTTAATAGGTCAAGAGAAATGTCTTGAGCAAAAAGAGTGGTTGATGCTATAAAAAGCACCAATAACAATGATTTTTTCATTACGGTTTGGTTTAGTTGCTTTAAATATAAGCAAAGCGTATGATTCGTTAAATTATACGATAAGATTTAACAAAAAAGGGATGTGTTAAATGTAAATGTTTAATATAATACCCTCTAAATCTTATTTTTTAGAAGCTGTTTTAACTCATGTCTTGAGCAAAAGATTCGCACAATGCCAACGTTTCTTTAACATCATTAAGTGTGGTTCTTGGATTAATAAGACACATTCTTAAAACGATTTGATTTTGTAATATGGTAGTGACTAATAAGGCTTCTCTAGAGGCTAATACTTTTTGAGAAATTTGTTGGTTAAGAGTGTCTAATTTTTTTTCTGAAAAGGATTTCCCTATAGGGTTGTATCTGAAATTTATAACTGCTAATGTTGCAGGAGATATCACTTCCCAATATGCACTTTTTCGTAAATGTTGTTCAACGTCATCAGCGAGATCAATAGAATAGGTGACTGCATTTTTAAAAGCATTAAGACCAAATGTTTTCATAGACATATAAAACTTTAAAGCTCTAAAACGACGTGTAAGCTGTATGCCATGATCATAGAAATTAATTTCAGAGGTATTGCCTTCAATATCTCTAAGGTATTCGGGTTTTTCGCTAAAGGTTTTACTTAACCATTTATGATTTCTAACCAATAGGCATCCCATTTCGTAAGGTTGGTATAACCATTTATGAGGGTCAATGGTTAGTGAATCTGCTTTTTCGATACCCTTCATTAGTTGCTTTCCTTTTTTAGATAAAATCGCAGCACCACCATAAGCACCATCAATATGAAACCATAGTTTTTCAGTTTTGCATATGTTTGCGATCTCATTTAAGGGATCTACAGTTCCTGTATTGGTTGTTCCTGCGGAAGCAATAATACAAAAGGGTTGAAACCCTTCTAATCGGTCTTTTGCGATTGCATTTTTAAGTTTATTAATAGCCATTTTAAATTCAATGTCTGTAGGTATAATTCGTACTTGTTCTTTTTTAAATCCTAGTACTCGTATTGCTTTTATATTTGAAGAATGCGCTTGGTCTGACATATAAATAATAGCCTTAGAAAAGTCGTCACCACAGCATTGTCTTCTCGCAGTTACTAATGCAGTTAGATTAGCCATAGATCCGCCACTAGTAAAAAGTCCTCCTCCTTTTTTTGTTGGAAATTTAAATAATTTTAATAGCCAATTCATTGTAACAATTTCCAGTTCAGCAGCAGCTGGAGATGCAGCCCAACCGCCAGAGAAAACATTAAATCCCGTTGCTAGCGTATCAGCCATAACGCTTACATAATTGCTTGGGCCAGGAACAAATGAATACGATTTTGGATGTGATACGATATTACTGTTGGGTATTACTTTTTGAATTACAAAATCAAAGACGTCTTGAAAATCTGTTGGTTTTTCTGGGGCTTCAATATTAAAAAGCGTATCCATTTCTTCTCTTGAAGCATAGGCAACAGGTTTTTTTGTGTGTTCGGTTTCAAAATGATCAACAATAGCATCAATAACTTGATAGCCATAGTGTTTCATTTCGTCTTTTGTGAGTCGTAATTTGGATGTATTGTCAGTAGCTTCAGGCATTGTTTTGATTCAGTTTAATATTATAAGTTTTAGATTACGAATATGATATTTGTGATTAATGACAATCTATAGTGCTAGAAGCCATTTCCACAATTGGAGTAGGAGATAGGTAAGGAATTCCTAAGCCCATGCCTCGAACAATAAATAAAAAGCCAATGATTATAATAAAGATAGGAATAACTTTTTGAATCTTTTGTTTAACTTTTGAATTTAAAAATTTACCAATATAAATTGCTGTGGTCATTAGTGGAATAGTTCCTAAGCCAAAGACGACCATATATAAACTACTTTGTGCTGCATTTTGTGTCACTAAAGAGGCAATAACTGCCATGTACACTAAGCCACATGGTAAAAACCCATTAAGAAAACCAATGGTTAAAAAGGTGTCTGCAGTTTTCTTTTTTAAAGCTTGACCTAGGGCAGATTTTACTTTTGATATTATTTTATAGATAGGTTTTGAAAAGTTATACCTATTAAATGTTTGTGTCGGGATGATTACAATTACAATCATTATAATTCCAATTGCAATAGATAGTTGTTGTTGTATTCCGAAGATATACAGGCTTTTGCCTACCAATCCAAAAACAAAACCAATACAACTGTAGGCGAGAAGTCTTCCGAAATGGTACGTGAAAATTTGAACTACTTTTTTTGTTGAATTATTTCGGTCTACGGGTAACATAAAGGCTATTGGTCCACACATACCAATACAGTGGAAACTTCCTAATAGACCAAATATGAGTGCAGACCAGAGCATTGTAATTAGTAAATAATTTCTTCTTTGAAGAGATATGATTTTCCTTTATATTGCCAATCGACTTTAATGTTCCAACGACCATCCAATAAACGTTTGTCAGGTATGAGCAAATTGTGATTAGACAATGAAATTGTAGTTTCAAGGTCTAAGTGTTTATTAGATGGTCTGTATAAGAACACTTTTCCAGTTATGTCTTTAATATTGAGCGTTTGAGGAAACGTGATTTTTAATCCGTTTTGAGTGCGTTTCCATGAAATATCTGTAACTAATTTTTTAGCATTAATTTCTTTATTAATATCATTTTGATATTCTAATTCAGCTTTATAATAATCTTCTGTGACTAATGCTGTATTATATTTTTCGGAGGTATTCATACTAATAACGAAATACATAATAAAACTTATAAAACCAACAAATGTTAGTACGATTCCTGTTCCCCAATTAATTTTCATAATCCTTGTGTTTTTAATTATAACTTATTGGTCCTAAAAAATTAACTGTTGTGGTTTCGATTAATTCATCGTTATTATAAACCTCAATCATTAGCTTATTTTTATTGCCTTTAAGTTCGCTTTTATTTATTTCAATAAATAATGTGCCTTCTGCTAAACCTTGCCCAGGAACACTAAAATAATCTGATGTTGATACCAGTTTAATCTCACCTTTGTATTGACGTAATTTGAAACTAACATTATGTATCGTATCTGTTGTTTTATTAATGAGCTTATAAGTAAATACATTACTAATAATATTGTCTTCTTTATGTTCATAAAGCTGACCAGGAAGTCTTAGAATTCTTGTTTCAACATCATTCCTAAGCAATAATAAACCTGTTAGAAGACCTGTTAATATAATTAGTATAGCTGTATATCCTTTTAGTCTAGGTGTGAATTTGAATGTTTTTTTATGTTCTATATTATCTTCACTAGCATAACGAATTAAGCCTTTTGGCAGATTAATGCTATCCATAATATGATCACACTCATCAATACACGCTGTGCAATTCACGCATTCTAATTGTGTCCCGTTTCTAATGTCTATTCCTGTTGGACATACATTAACACATTGCAAGCAATCGATACAATCACCATGACCAAGTGTTTTTCTATCTTCATTTTTTTTGAATTTTTTTCGTCCATTATCACTTTCACCACGTTTATGATCATAAGCGACTACAATAGATTTATTATCAAGTAAAGCACCTTGCAGTCTTCCGTATGGGCAAGCGATAATACAAACTTGTTCTCTAAACCAAGCAAAAACAAAATAGAAAACTGCAGTAAAAATCAGTAAAGGGAATAAGGTCTCTAAATGATTAAAAGGACCTTCAATAACATATTTTATGAGTTTATCACGACCAATGATATAGGCTAAGAATACATTAGCTATTAGAAAAGAAATCACTAAAAAGATAAACCATTTTAAAAGCCGCTTTTTTATTTTTTCAGCATTCCATTGTTGTTTATCTAGTTTTCGTTGTTTGTTTCTATCGCCATCAATCCAATATTCTATTCTTCGGAATACCATTTCCATGAATATGGTTTGTGGACAAATCCATCCGCAGAAAATTCGTCCAAAACCAACAGTAAAAAGCGTTACAAAGATGACACCAATAAGCATTGAAATAACAAATAGATAGAAATCTTGTGGCCAAAAAGGAAAGCTGAAGATGTTAAAACGACGTTCTAGAACATTAAACATTAAAAACTGATTACCACCAATTTTGATGAAAGGCGCCATAAACAGAAATACTAAAAGCCCATAACTAACAACTTTTCGTTTTTCGTAATAACGACCACTAGGTTTTTTTGGATACACCCAAGCACGTTTCCCATCTTCGGTTAATGTACCGATAGAATCTCTAAAAGTTTCGTTCTTAGGTGTTTCCATTTTAG
Organism: Flavobacteriales bacterium 33_180_T64; assembly: GCA_002162685.1. Lineage (GTDB taxonomy): Bacteria > Bacteroidota > Bacteroidia > Flavobacteriales > Flavobacteriaceae > Psychroserpens. The sequence goes on along the minus strand of MAAQ01000012.1, from coordinate 115,849 downwards.
TTTTTTACTGTACTAATAGAATCTATTTCTTTTTCAATGAAATCAGTAATAATGTCTTCAACAGTTTCTGTATCATCAACCCAAATTGAACCTTCAGGCGCTTTAGGTTCGGCAGGTATTGTGCCTTGAAATTGTAACACATAGCTTGCTACTTGGGCTATTTCTGAAGGTTTTAAACTTTGTTTCCAAGCGATCATTCCTTTACCATTCCGACCGCCTTCAGAAATTGTTTTAAACACATTTTTAATCCCACCACCTAAAATCCAGTTCTTATCGGTTAGGTTAGGACCAATTCCGCCACCACCATCAACTTTATGACAAGCGACACAATTAGTTTCAAATAATTGTTTACCATTGCCTAAATCGGAAGCATTAGTTAGAAGGCTTACAGTATTAAAATCAACTAAGTTTTTAGCTGTTTTTTTATAGACTTCGATATCAATTTTAGCTTGAGCAATATCTGCTTCTAACTCTTGAATCTGATTATCACCATTAAAAATATGGTATTTAGCCATGTATGCGAAAGCAAAAATGATTGAAGCATAGAAGCCATATTTCCACCAAGGTGGTAAATCATTATCCAATTCTTTAATGCCATCATAATTATGATCTAAAATAATATCATGTTCTTCTTCAATAGGCTTTTGGCCTAATGATTTTGTATACGTGTTTTTAATCCATTTTATAAGCTTTGGCGTTGCATGACGTTTAGCATTGTATCTAGCTTTAGCTTCTTTGTCTAAACATTGGTATAATACATTATCTAAAGCACTAATAATCGCTTCAATGGCTACGAGAATGAGACATACAAGTAGCAAGAATAACGATACCAATGGTTCTTTTATAAATGCAGGCTCACCACCTGAGTCTATAACATATTCTGTTATGGCGAAAATGATAAAGAATACAACAGGTACTCTTATCCATGATGGTATATTTCTCATAGTTCTGTTTGGTTTTGGTTGTCTAACGGAATATTACTCACCTTGATGATGTACTCTTTTTTTGCTGTAATTACCCACCAAAATAAGATGACGAAAAAACTGAAAAATATAAGTAAGGAAATCAAAGGGTATATTTCTATTCCTGTGATGCTTTCCATATGATTTTTTACGAATTTTAGCATAATGAATTAGTTTTGAGTTGTTGTAATGTCTTGGTCTTTAACTTTTATGTCGGTTCCAAGGCGTTGTAAATAAGCTATAATGGCTACAATTTCTCTGTTGCGCATTTCAATAAATGCGTCACCTCCAGATTTTTTATCGGCTTCATAAGTTTCAGCAAAATCAGGATCTGAATACAGGTTTTTCTCAATTTTCGTCCCTTGATCTAACATCGCTTGTTGTGCATTTGTTATGTCTTCTTCGGTATAAGGAACACCAAGAGAAACCATAACGCGCATTTTAGCTTCTGTTTGTGTTTTATCAAGCTCATCTCTAATTAACCATTGGTATGCAGGCATAATTGAACCCGATGAAGTACTTTGTGGATTATACATATGACTTAAATGCCAGTTATCTGAGTATTTGCCACCTATACGATGTAAATCGGGTCCTGTACGTTTACTTCCCCAAAGAAAAGGATGATCGTATACAAATTCTCCAGCTTTAGAATATTCTCCATAACGTTCGACTTCGTTTCTAAAAGGTCTTACCATTTGAGAATGACAACCTACACAACCTTCTCTAATGTAAATATCTCTACCTTCTAATTCTAGAGGAGTGTATGGTTTTACACTAGTAATTGTTGGGATGTTAGACTTAACTAATAAGGTTGGAACAATTTGAACAATACCTCCAATTAAGATCGCAATTGTAGCAAAAATGGTTAATTTAACAGGTTTGCGTTCTAACCATGTATGCCATCCTTCTCCTGAAACACGTCTTTTTGAAACACGTTTTAGAGCTGCAGCTTCTGCTAATTCATCTGTAACTTTACTTCCATTCATAATAGTTAAAATCACATTTATAACTAGAATCAACATACCAGTAATAAATAGAGTGCCACCAATAGCACGCATCCAATATAAAGGCATGATTTCAGTAACAGTTTCTAAGAAATTACCATATACTAATGTTCCATCAGGATTAAATTGTTTCCACATAGCCCATTGTTGGAATCCGGCAACATACATTGGTAATGCATAGAAAATGATTCCTAGAGTTCCAATCCAGAAATGGAGGTTAGCTAATTTTGTAGAGTGTAGCTTTGTTTTAAATAATTTTGGAACCAAATAATAGATCATTCCAAAGGTTAGAAAGCCATTCCAAGCCAAAGCGCCTACGTGAACGTGAGCGATAATCCAATCGGTATAATGCGCCATAGCATTCACGCTTTTTAGAGAGAGCATTGGACCTTCAAATGTAGCCATTCCATATCCAGTAATGGCAACTACCATAAATTTTAAAACAGGATCTGTACGTACTTTATCCCAAGCACCACGAAGTGTAAGGAGTCCATTTATCATTCCTCCCCAAGATGGCATTAATAGCATTATAGAGAATGCTATACCTAAGTTTTGTGCCCAATCAGGAAGCGCAGTATATAATAAATGATGCGGTCCAGCCCAAATGTATATGAAGATTAATGACCAGAAATGAACAATAGACAATCTATATGAATAAACAGGTCTGTTGGCTGCTTTAGGGACAAAATAATACATCAATCCTAAAAAAGGTGTTGTTAAAAAAAAGGCAACTGCATTATGACCATACCACCATTGTACTAAGGCGTCTTGTACACCTGCATAAACCGAATAACTTTTAAGTCCGTTAACCGGAAGCGCTAAACTATTAAAAATATGCAGCACTGCGACAGTCACAAATGTTGCTAGATAAAACCAAATAGCTACATATAAATGACGTTGTCTACGTTTAAGTATTGTACCTATTAAATTCCAACCAAAAACAACCCAAATGAGAGCAATAGCAATATCAAAAGGCCATTCTAATTCTGCATATTCTTTAGATGTTGTGTATCCTAAAGGCAGTGTAATTGCTGCGCCTACGATAATTAATTGCCAACCCCAAAAATTAATTTTGCTTAAGGTGTCGTTAAACATTCTTGCTTTTAATAAACGTTGTGTAGAATAGTATACACCAGCAAAAATGGCATTCCCAACAAAAGCAAAAATCACTGCATTGGTATGTAACGGTCTTAAACGACCAAAACTTAACCACGAGATACCATCGGTAAGATTTGGGAATATAAACAAGAAGGCGAGTAGTAAGCCTACTAACATTCCTACAACTCCCCAAAGCATTGTGGCGTAGAGGAAATTTTTAACGATTTTGTTATCGTAATGAAACTGTTGAACTTCCATAATAAATTTAATTAGTCTTTTTGGTTTTAATAGATGGTTTTGGTTGCTCTTTAATAAGTTCGTCTTCAAAAAGCATTCTAACAGAAGGCGTATAGCTATCATCAAACTGTCCATTTTTCACGGCAGTTATAAATGCAATAAAGAATACAACAGCAACAATAATGCTGATACTTAATAAAATATATATAACACTCATACCTATTAGAAGTTATAGTTCAAAATTACGTTTGAGCAGGTTCTTAAAACATGATATATGTCATGTTTGGAAATAATTCTCGTTTTTTTTGTGGGTCATGTATTGTGATTTTTTTTTATTTTAATTTTCTACCTAAAATAGTTGTAGCTATGGTTGTGAAAATAACAATGCTAATAGAACTTAAAGGCATTAAAATGGCAGCGATAATGGGTGATAATTGTCCAGTAACGGCAAAGTAGAGTCCAATGAAATTATAAATAAAAGACAGCATAAAACTCCATTTTATAATCTTAATCGCACTTTTAGATGCATTTATATATTTGTAAAGTTGATTAAACTTAGAGGCATCTAAAATGGCATCGCAGGCAGGAGAAAATACATTGACATTTTCTGATAGAGCAATGCCAACATTACTTTGTACCAATGCTCCAGCATCATTAAGTCCGTCACCAACCATTAAAATTTTAGCACCTTCAGTTTGATGGTATTTGATGTACTCAAGTTTGTCATTAGGTTTTTGATTAAAAATCAATTTTGTTTTTGAGGGCAATAATTTTTTAAGATTTTCATATTCACCTTCATTATCTCCTGAAAGAATAACTAAATCGTAGTGTCTTTTTAGTGTATTAAATAGTTTAGATAGACCTTTTCTATAGCTATTGTAGAATGTAAACTTCCCTTTGTATTTATTATTTGTACTTATATGTACAGCGGTATTTAAAACGGAAGACTCATTAGCTCCAACAAAACTTGCAGAACCAATTTTAATATGATTGCTGTTATGGGTCGCTTCAATTCCTTGTCCTAAATGTTCTTCAAAATGATGTAGAGAAATGATATTATGAGCATCTAAAATGTCATATAGTGTTCTACTTAATGGATGATTAGATCCACGTAAGGTATTTTTTAAAAACTGTTCTTCGGAAGATGTAAGGGCAATACCTTCGTAGGTAGCTGTACTTTTTTTGTTAGAAGTAATGGTACCTGTTTTGTCGAAAATTATCGTGTTTATTGCTGCCAATTGTTCTATGACAGACGCATTTTTAACATAGAATTTCAACTTTCCGAAGAGGCGTAGCAAATTCCCAAAAGTAAAAGGAGCTGAGAGTGCAATGGCACAAGGGCATGCAATAATTAGCACAGCAGTAAATACATTCATGGCTTTTGAAGCATCAATGAATAGCCAAAATATAGTTGCAATTAAAGCAATGCTTAAAATAGTAATAGTGAAACGTTTACTAATTGTGTTTGTTAATGATGTAAAGTCATCTTCTTTATTTTTATTAAAAACATCATTACTCCATAATTGGGTAAGGTAACTTTGTTCAACAGATGTTATGGCTTCCATTTCTATAACTCCAGAAGTTTGTTTGCCTCCAGCAAACAGCTTGTCACCAGATTGTTTGCTCATCGTTTCAGATTCACCTGTTACAAAACTGTAATCAATTTGTGCTTTTCCATTAATTAAAATACCATCAACTGGTATTAATTCTTCATTTCTAATAAGAAGTCGATCGCCTTTTTTAATATCATAGACTTGAATAGGGACTTCTTCATTTTTAGAATTCAGTGTTGTAATGGCAATTGGAAAATAGGATTTGTAATCGCGTTCAAATGATAAAAAGCTATATGTTTTTTGTTGAAAGAATTTCCCTAGAAGTAAAAAGAAGATAAGACCTGTTAAGCTATCAAAAAAGCCAGAGCCTAAGTCGAACACAATTTCTATTGTACTTCTTATAAATAAAACAGCAATACCTAGTGCAATAGGAACATCTATATTTAACAATTTTGAGCGCAAGCCTTTATATGCAGAAATAAAATAATCTTGTCCTGCATATAAAACTACAGGCAATGAAAAAGTGAATATTAGCCAACGAAATAATGGTTTGTATTGTTCTATCCAAAACCCATCAACTTGAAAATATTCTGGAAAAGATAAAAACATTACATTTCCGAAAGCAAAACCAGCGATACCTAATTTATAAATGAGGCTTCTATTTATGTTTTGCTTGCCAGTTTTGAAATCGTCAAGTGAAATGTAAGGTTCGTAGCCAATAGTACTTAATAATAAAACAACATCTTTAAGCGAATAGTTTTTAGAATTATAGGTGACGCGAACAGTTTTTTTTCCAAAATTAACTTGTGATGAAGAGATTTCTGAATGTAATTTGTTGAGGTTTTCTAAAATCCAAATACAAGAACTACAGTGAATATGTGGAATATAAAGTGTTACAATTTGTATCTGAGTATCATTAAACTCTGTAAGTTTTTCAATGATATTCTCTTGTGATAAAAAATCGTACTTCCCTTGTATTTCTTTTGGAGTTGCACCAGGAGAATTTTGTAAATCGTAGTAACAGGTTAAATCATTTTCAGAGAAAATTTCATAAACCGTTTTACAGCCATTACAGCAGAATTTTTTTTCGTTAAAGGTGATAATTGTTGTGTAACAATCATCACCACAGTGAAAACAAGTGGTCTGTTTCATCTGATTATATTATTTGCTCATTTATACCTACAGCAAAGGTTAAAAATGAAGGACGTTTATAATATGATATTTGTCATGTTTTGAGTAATTTTACAATACAGCTTAAAAACTAATTATGAGTAAGTGCGAGCAATGCATTATTAGGCAATTCAATTCTCTTAAATCATTAACTAAAGATGAGTTAGTACGTATTTCTGGATGTAAAACTTCGCGACTGATTAAGAAAGGAGAAATCATTTTCGAAGAAGGTGATACTCTTAATGGCGTTTTTTGTGTTAAAGATGGTGTTTGTAAATTATCAAAATTAAGTTCTAATGGAAAAGATCAAATCGTAAAACTTGTTGTTAAAGGTGATTTGTTAGGTCAACGATCTTTGATAGGAGAAGAATCGGCAAATTTAAGTGCTATTGCCCTTAATGATATGGAAGTCTGTTTTATTCCAAAGCATGAAATAATGCATGACCTTCAAAAAAATCCAAAGTTTACTTTAGACATGTTGCAACAAATGGCTCACGATTTAAAAGACTCAGATAATGTTATTGTAGACATGGCTCAAAAATCGGTTAAAAATAGAGTAGCCGATGTTTTGATTTATGTTAATGAACATTTTGGAGTTGATGAAAAAGGATTCTTGTCAATTAATCTCTCTAGGGAAGATTATGCGAATATTGTTGGAACAGCAACAGAGTCTGCAATACGGATTTTATCTCAATTCAAAAAAGAGGGGTTAATTACTACGAAAGGAAAGCAGATCAAAATTGAAAATCTTCAAAAATTGAAACATATAGAATGATTTTTAATAGTACTTTAGCTGCATTATTTAATTTTCATGAATGGTATTCTATTACCATGTATCTCTACTTTTAATATTTGCAAAGCATAAATTTATAATCTCTGAAATTCTTTTTTGTTTTGTGATGTCTCTTTTAGCTTGGTTAAGCCAATACAAATATCCTTTTCTATAGGAAGGCGCAAAGTTCGTGTAGTTTTCAAATGCTTTAGGATTTTTATCAAATTCAAGTTGTAACGCTTTAGGAATTATACCCTTTTCAACATCATCTAATGCTGTCCAACTTCCATTTTGTTTTGCGATTTTTATGATTTCTTTTCCACTTTCATGCATTAATTTATCTTTGGTAAGTGTTATGATGTATTTTTTGTTTAATGCACTCCAAACACTTTTAGTATTTCTTGGACAAAAATATTGACGGCGTTTTCCGTTGCCTAAGCTTTTTACAGTTGAGTCTATCCAACCATAGCATAAAGCAACTTTAACAGCTTCTTCCCAACGCATCGATTCTTCTTCATTTTCAACTTTATAAAAAATTAAATAAATACCCTTTGAAGTATTATAATTTTGTGTAAGCCAATTCCTCCATTCAGAGTCATTTTTAAAGTAATATTCCATAAAAAAGATGTTTAACGGTATAATTATTTAGTTGAGTGGTGTAACCTTTTGTTTTAGTAGTGTTTATGCTATTTTTTGTATGAAAAAGGGATAGTGATTCAGCGTTTTTTTTAACATTTTTATGTATTTTGTCGAATTTATCATGCATTTAATCGATTTTTTGTTTATGTTTGAACTTTGTAAGTATATATTTACATCGTTATTGAAATTGTAATTTAAAGTTACAACTAAATATTTGGCCCCCAAGCCTATGAAATAAAAATACCTATTTAAAGCAGCTATTGCTGCAACGTTATGTTTTCTTTATCTCCAAAATCTGTTCAGCAGAAATTTCAAGATAGTTTATACGTATACGTCAATACCAAATCGGTAATATACTTTCATAATATTTATTCAATATAATTAATCCTAATAATACTTTTCATAATAGCGAAGTATTTTTCCCTCTATAATGCTATCTATATTAAACCTAAATGAGGTTTGATATAGCACAAAATTAAATACATAAACAATTAAATAAGTAAGGGAGAAATTACTTAACCAATGCTGTAATACAGCATTAAAACTATTTTTATGAAAACAGTTAACAATTTTGGTAAACCTACTATTTCAAAATTACTTTTCTTCTTTGTGTTTAATACCCTTGTCGTTTTCGGGCAAGACCCGCAAGGGGATGCTGCAGTAGTTACTGCAGCACCGGGTAATGTGCCAAATAATCTTGAACTATGGTTAAAAGGAGATGCTTCTACAAGCACAACAGTTAATAACCAACGTGTAAGTAGTTGGGGAGATAATTCTTCAAATTCCTTTGCAGTTGTAAAAGGATCCACAAATGGTCCAAAGTATATTACAAATGCTATTAATTTTAATCCAGCTTTAGAGTTTACAAGAAGTGGTGGTGAGTATATGAAAATACCAACAGCTTCAGTTTCAGGGACTGGATTAGATGTAACACCTTCACCAGCCGCAGGAATAACAAATCCTTCAAGTATGTCAATCTTTGCTGCTTTTTTAACGGATCAAAGTGGCGCTGGGACAATGCTTTCTAGAGCTACAAGTAGCAGTAGGAGTTACCAATTATGGCTAGGTGATAGAGATCGTGTAGTACATTACACACTAGCGAGGACATCTGGTACTGGTCAAAGTGATCCTAATAGTGGAATTAATTACGGAATAACCCATGCAAGAAATGATCCAAAAATTTCGTCTTTAGTCGTAGATATAAGCGGTGCAACATTAGCAGATGATCCTAATGAAGCTACTGGTAAAATAAAAAAATATGTGAATGGGTATTTGGATCCATTAACAACTTATACCGATGGCGATGCTGGTTTTGGAACTGGTGAAACAACTAATATGGATGTCCTTATTGGAGCTCGAAGAAATTCGAATAATACCAATGTAGGTAACTTATTACAAGGTAATATTGCTGAGATTATTGTTTATGATAGAGCTTTAACAGCTATGGAGCGTCAAAGAGTAGAAACATATATGGCTATCAAGTATGGGATTACTTTAGGCTATAACGATGAGTACTACAAATGGGAAAACTCTCCTAATCATACAACTACTTTTGGATATTCGGGTACTAGTAATGATTATGTGCTTTCTGATAATTCATATGCATGGACTGGATCTGTTAATGCAGGATTTGGATATAATGTATTTGGAATTGCAAGAGATGATAATTCTGGATTATTACAATTAAAATCTAAGAGTGTACATGTTGCTGAAATAACTAAGGAAACATCAGTATTAACAATGGAAGACGAATCGGGAACTATTTCTAATGATAGGGACTATTTATTAGTTGGTAATAATGGTTTTGCTGTTCAACTTCAATCGTCTACTGTTCCTGAGCGAGTTAATAGTACAATTAGTAGAATATGGAAAGCTAGGGAAAGTTCAAATGATGTAGGTACGGTTAGATTAGATTTTGATTTAAGTCAGTGGACAATATCTGGAGCTTCAGATTTAGAAATGATTGTATCTAAAAATAGTGATTTATCTAATTATAAAAATATTACAGGAACTTATAATTCAAGTACAAAAATGATGACCTTTACAGGTTTAGATTTAGATGATGGCGATTATTTTACATTGGCTAAATTAGAAGAGTTAGAGGATTCTTATCATTTTAATTTTAATGGAACATCTAATTATGTCGATTTAGGAGATAATTTTGATTTAAATCCTGATGCGTTTACAATTTCTGCTTGGATAAAAAGAGTTGATGGAGCAAATGAAAGATCAATAGTTTCAAAAAGGAATAATTCTAATACGCAAGGTTTTGATTTCAAAATCGATGCAAATGGAAGATTAGCTGCAACTTGGAGAACAAGCACTAATGTGTTACAATCGGTAAATACTAATAAAGTCGTGCCTGCAGGACAGTGGCATCATGTTGCTATTGCCTATGATGGCACTAATTCTTATTTATATATTGATGGCGTTTTAGGTTCTAATCGTGTAAAAGCAAAACCGGGATCAAGTACTAATTCTTTCATTATTGGAGCTTCAGGAGAAAATCCTAGCCGCTTTTTCTCTGGAGATATTGATGAAGTTAGAATCTGGAATGTGAAATTATCAGAAACACAATTGAGATTTATTATGAATCAAGAAGTTGAGAATAATTCTGGTTTGGTAAATGGATCTTACTTTAGGTCTCGAGGAATAACGCCAACTAAAAATGATATTGCAACTATCAATTGGTCTAAATTAGAATTATATATGCCGTTCTCTCATGTTCGAGGTAATTGCTTATTTAATAAATCATCTTTCACAACAAAAAATGGTAGATTATACAACGTGCCAACGAGTTCGATTGATCCTCAAACAGCACCATTGCCATATAAATCTACACAAAATGGTGATTGGGATTCTAATTCTACTTGGTTAAATGGAAGTATACAAACTATACCAGGAGCAACATCTGTTTTAAATTCATCAACTACTATTGATTGGAATATTGTGCAAACATCTCATAAATTAGCAATGGATAATAGTTCACTTACATCAAAAAACAGAACTATTCTAGGGTTGTTTGTGGATTCAAATAAGATTATAGTTTCTGGAGATAATACATTAAAAACAGGTAATGGTCTTACAATTAGTCATTATTTGAGTTTAGACGGAAATATAGATTTAGAAGGTGAATCTCAGTTAATTCAAACTGAAGACAGTGATTTAAATGTAACAAGTTCAGGTACTTTAGAAAAAGATCAACAAGGCACAAGAGATTTATATACTTACAATTATTGGTCATCTCCAGTTGGAGCAACAAATACAACTGTTAACAATAAAGATTATGTTTTAAATTCGATATTTAAAGATGGTACAAATCCGTCTTCACCTTTAAGTATAAATTTCGTTACAAATAGTTATGATGGTAATTTGGGTACTCCAATTACTATAGCAGATTATTGGATTTGGAAATTTGCCAATCAGCCAGATGATGATTATTCAGCATGGCAACATGTTAGAAGTACAGGTACGATGAAAGCAGGAGAGGGATTTACAATGAAAGGTGTAGCAAATACATCAGGAAATGTGTCTTTAGAGCAAAATTATACAATTAATGGAAAGCCTAATAATGGTACTATTATTTTACCACTTACTGCAGGTAATGATTATCTAGTAGGTAATCCTTATGCTTCTGCTATTGATGCTCATGAGTTTATTCAGGATAATGCACCTACAATTGATGCGCCAGGAAATACTACAGGAACAATTTATTTTTGGGAACATTGGGGTGGAGGATCACATGTTTTATCAGAATATCAAGGAGGATATGCAACTTATAATTTATCAGGAGCAGTTTCTGCTGTTGCTTATGGTGTTGCAGATGAAGATGTAGATCAAAGTACTTTAATAGGAACAAAATTACCAGGAAGATATATTCCAGTTGGCCAAGGATTTTTTGTAGTTGGTGAAAGTACAGGTACAATTAGATTTAATAATAGTCAACGTGTATTTGTTACCGAAGCAACCAACTCATCTACATTTATGCGAACAAATGATACTACTGAAAGTTCAGAAGATGCTGAAGAAGAAGGTGATTTAAGAATGAAAATTGGTTTAAAATTTAATTCGGTTAATACGTATACAAGAAAAATATTAGTAACGGCAGATGAAAATGCTACTATAGATTATGATTGGGGTTACGATGCTGAATTATATGATAATCAAGCTGATGATATGTATTGGTTAATTAATGAAGGAAAATATGTAATTCAAGGAATTAATGAAATCAATACTGAGACTATTCTTCCGCTAGGAATAAATACAGACACAGATGGAGTTAATAAGATTTCAATTGATAAATTGGAGAATATACCAGAATCAATGGAAATCATTTTGCATGATATTGAATTAGGGATATTCCATAACCTTAAAGAAGTTGATTATGAGATTAATTTATTAGCAGGCGTATATTTAAGTCGTTTTGAAATTATATTTGATAATCCAGAGACTTTAAGTACAGAAATCGTTGAGGTTGAAGAAAAAGATTTACAAGTATTATATAATGATACTAATGAAGATATAATAATACTAAACCCTAAAAATTTAGCCATTGAAGGTATAGAAGTTTTTACTATTCTTGGGCAGTCAATCTTTATTTTAGATGAGTTTACTACAAATAGTGAATTAAAAATAACAACAACAACATTTAGCTCTGGAGCTTATGTTGTAAAGATAGAAACAGAGACAGGAACCTTCTCTCAAAAAATTATAGTTAATTAGTTCTAGTTAGCTTTCTATATAATATCAATTTAAAGGCTACTATATGGTAGCCTTTTATATTTATAGCCTCTTTATTTTATCGTATATATTACAATCTTCTATCACAATAATTGTGTAAGGCATTGTTTTTTAGGGTATTGTATGGTATTTTGTGTCGATAAAGTAAGGTTTTTTATCGATGATTTTCACAAAACTACGCATTATAACGAATATTTCGCTCATATCATCGGTGATATGATTATTGGACTATCATCCATTTTATCTTTGAACTGTTATTGAAATTGTATGTTTTATACAATTAAGTATCTGGCCCCAAGCCTATAAAACAAAAAAACCTATTTAAAGCAATTATTGCTTAGACGTTATGACTTTCTTTCCAAATCTGTTTTACAGAAATTCAAGATAGTTTTAATTGATTAAGGTTACTATCAAACTGGTCATTCAGTTTCATAGTATTTTCAATATCAATTAATCTAAAATACTTTTCATAATAGCGAAGTATTCTCCCTCAATGTGTTACAAGTAGAAAAGTGACACAGTATTTAATTTTTAAATAAGAGAATTTAACTAAGTAATGCTGTAAAGCATTGAAAAACTATTATTATGAAAACTATTAAGAATTTTCAAGTATTATCAATGACAAGAGTATCTATTTTATTTTTCTGTTTAGTACTCAGTACATCTAGTTTATTTGCAAACAATACATTCAATACCCCTACTGAAGAGACCTCAGATGAAGGAGATACAAGAATGAAGATTAGATTAGAGTTTAATTCTATAAATACGTATACAAGATTGATAAATGTACTAGCAGATGAAAATGCTACTATAGGTTTTGATTCTGAATACGATTCTGAATTAGAAAATATTCAAGCAGATGATATGTATTGGCTAATAGACTCGGGGAAATATATAAGTCAAGGTATTGATGAGATAAACATAGATACTGTTATTCCATTAGGGATTAATACAAGTACTACTGGATTAAATACGATTTCAATTAATAAGTTAGAAAATATTCCTAATTCGATGAAAATATTTATTTATGATTCTGAATTAGCTATTTACCATAGTCTTAAAGAAGGTGCTTATGAAGTAGATTTAAATGCTGGTATGTATTTAAATAGATTTGAAATTGTATTTGTACAGCCAGATACTTTAGGAGTAAGTGAGTTTCAAAATCAAGATATAGCGTTAGATATTATGTTTGATAGATTTTCAGATCAAATCAAAATATTAAATCATTCTAATTTAAAAATAGAGACTGTTGAAGTATATTCAATTCTTGGGCAGGCTGTACATAGATCTAATGCATCAAATGCAAATAACCAGATAAACATAAATGCTAATCAAATACGTACAGGAGCGTATGTGGTTATTGTGAAATCCGAAAACGGAATCAATTCAAAGAAGATTTTAGTTAATTAGTTTTTTTATTTTTAATTCAACAAAAGACTATCCTCTGCCTCATGGATGGTCTTTTGTCTTTTTCCTTATCTCATAATTTTATTAGGAAAAACCACAACACTTTCAAAACCATTTTCAGCAACTGAAGCGACCCCGAAATAGTAATTGTCAATAACAATACCTTCTAAAGTGAATTCTGTAATGTCTTCAATATATCGACTGTGATCCCAAGTTGGAGACGTGGTAGTTCTCCAATAAATTTTATAACCTTTAGCGCCATTTACAGCATTCCATTTTAATTTTGCCGATGCTTGTACAATACCCCCAATTTCAACAGTTGTTGGAGCAGGAGGAGCAGAAGCTAAACTTGCCAAATTAATAGCATTTACGGCAGTGAGTTTTTTTGCATATCCAAAGTTTACATGTTCAAAGGTATCACCATAATTAATGCCATTTTCAGTACGAATATCTTGATGTTGCTGTGTATAGTTTTCATGTGCTTCCATAATTCTAATTCCAGGAAAACCTAAATCATTAAAAGGCCTATGATGGCCACCACGACCAAAACGATCTAATCGATATACTAACATTGGGTTCATTTCTGGCATATAGATTTTTACAGTGTTATGGACATATCTAGCAAGTTGTCTAGAAACACCATCAACTTCACCGCCATAAAAACGTCTAGCTCGTCGTTGTTGTTCTGTTTCAGTTGGAGGCACAGGTTCAGAAAAAATTCGGAAGGTTCGATTGTCAATGACACCATCTACACCTTTAATATTTCCAATCATATCATTATTTAATATTCCAATAATATCCCAGCCTTTGTCTTTCGCATATTGGGCTAACCCAGCACCTCCAAATAAACCTTGCTCTTCTCCAGATAACCCAACATAAATGATACTGCTTTCAAATTTATAATTAGATAACACTCTTGCAACTTCTATTGTTCCAGCCATACCAGATGCATTATCATTTGCTCCTGGTGCATCGGTTGTAAAATCCATAGTATCGCTTGCTCTTGAGTCTATGTCTCCACTCATTATAATATAACGATTGGGATATTTTGTGCCTTTTTGAATTGCAACTACATTAACAATCCAAGCATCGTGAGGTACGCGACGGTTTCCTTCTTTAGTAACAAAATCTTTTTGGTAAAATACATTTAAACAATCGTTACAATCTTTAGAAATGGTTTCAAATTCTTTTTTTATCCAACGTCTTGCAGCTCCAATACCTCGAGTTTCGCTAAGCGTATCACTAAATGTATTTCTAGTACCAAATTCGGTAAGTGTTTTAACATCTTGTTGGAGTCGATCTTCAGATACAGCATCAATAATATCGTATATTTTTTGATTGGTTTGAGCGTTTATACTACTAATAATAAACACTAAAATTGTAGTAAATATTAATTGAATTGTATGCCGTTTCATATGAGTTATGTTATTAGTAAACTATTTATTGTCTTTTTTTATAATTAAAGGTTACCACTTCTATCTCGCCATTATCATTTTTAATATCAACATAAATATTCATTTCAGTATCGCTAATTTTTTCAAAGCTCATACCTTCAAAAACCACGCGGTTTGGTGTGATTTCTTTCAACGGAAAATCGACGGTCTCATTTTTGGTCTCCCATCCTTTTAAATTGTTGTCAAAATGTTTTAATTGAAGGATTAGTGAATTCTCAACCTCTCTAATAATTTCAATTTCATAAAATGACACTTTGCCTTCATTAATAAGTTTAAATGAAGCCATCATTGAGCCTCCAGATGGTTCGCTCCAAATTTCTTCAGTAATACCTCCAAAGGCTTCACCATGCCATGTGCCAGAAATCCATTTACAATTTTTTAGTGTTGGAGATAATTGGCCTTTAATAGGCGTTTCTTTTTTTGTTTGCGAAAAACTTAAGAGGCTAAATAAAAAGATAAGTGTAAAGAGAGGTTTCATATGATGTTTTTATTATTATAACGTTTGTGACATTCAATTCGTGGACACTTTTTTAAATTTTAAAATAGTTACTGGATAAATGTCACTTTAGTTATTTTTCCATTTTCAACTTCATATATAGCAACAGCGTTAAAAATTTGACCATTGGCAGTCACTTGTTCTTCATCAATCACTTTATTCCCTATAACAATACGTTTCTTTATAAAGGCTCTTAAATCTTTTACATTATCAAACCATTCACTATAACCTTTACGCATGGCATCTTTACCTTCTGTTCGTAATGTATTAGGATAGGCGTATGTTTTTACATCATCAGCATAATCTGCCATAAATGCATCAATATCGCGAGCATTATAGGCTTCAAGATTTCGTTGAACAATTACTTCAATTTGAGAAACTTCAGAATTATTTTCGGAGTTTGATTCTTCGGTTTCAGTAGTTTGAGTTTGGTCAGTTTCTTCCGTAGTTTGTGTACTGGTTGTTGCAGCACTAATATCACCAGCAATAAGTAATTTGTTAGATTCTGTATTAGCCGCTAATCGTGTGATTTTAGCAATACCGTTTGAAGATAAATCAGTAACTTCTTTCCAATCATTATCTCTTTGTAACCTTAGCTTGTATAATATGGCATCTTTACCAGAGAGAATTGTTTTGCCATCCAACCAGCAAATATCTTCTACACCTTCCATAGTGTTTGCAATAACTTTTGTTACTCCTGTTGTAGGATTGAGGGATTTTATTTGCCATTGATTTTTACTTTCTTTGGAAATGAAACTGATTAAGTTTGAATTCGGTATTCTATGAAATGATCGTCCAACTTTAGTAGCATACTTTTGACTTTTTCCATCCTGAAGATTTGTTGCATATAGATTTAAATCGTCTCCTTCTATAACTGCAGATATAATTGTGTTGTTGTCAAACCAAGTATAATAGGCAACAACCATATCTTGAATAAGTTCTGTAGATTCGCCATTACTCATGTTATAGGCATATAAACGTTGTTTACCATCTTTGTCTAATCGTACTGCAGAAACTTCATTTTTATTAGGAACTTTTAATGGCGTGTATTCTCCACCTTCAGAAAAGTTAAGCCATGACTTTGAATCATAGCGGACATCATATTTTGCGATATCTGTTTGTGCATTTCTTGTAGACGCAAACAAAATATAACGGTCATTTAAAAACGAAGGTTGATTATCGTAGCCTTCATTATTAGATAAATTCTTAGCGTTTTTTAATTCAATTTTGGAGGAACTAACTTCTAAATCGAATAGGAAAATTTCTGTATTAGATTGTGAAAAACCTAGTGTAAAAAAAAGAGAACAAAGAATTAAAAAAAACTGTTTCATGTATAAGAGTAGATTAATTCTTTAAAGATACTAAAATATAAAAAGCCGATTCCGTTAGTGAATTGGCTTTTTAAAACAAAGTCTGTCTTATTGAGCACAATCAACAAGTTATGGCTTTTGAATGTACTCAAACCGACAGCTCAACTAAATAAATTTATTAAAAGCAATATTTGTTTTCTGTTTTTACCTTTTCGGCAATTTCATTTCTTAAATCTACAATATCAGGATAGTTTTTATATTTTGTGAAACGCTTAAGCCCCATAAGCATCATACGCTGCTCATCACCCTCAGCAAAAGAGATAATACTCTCTTTTCCTTTTTCTTCAATGATATCTACAGCGTGATATAAGTATAGTTTAGACATTGCTATTTGAACAGATTGAGTGGTTTCTCCAAAACGTTTTGCGTTTTTTTCCGTTCTTAAAATGGCAGATTCTGCCATATAGATTTCAATTAAAATATCTGCAGCAGCAATAAGTAATTGTTGATGATCTTCTAATTGAGGTCCATATTTTTGAACCGCTCCACCAGCAACCATTAAGAAGGTCTTTTTTAACTTCTTAATCATTTCTTTTTCTTCTGAAAATAATTCTGAATAATCAGGAGTTTCAAACGAAGGAATTCCCATTAATTCTTCTTGTACTGCTTGCGCAGGACCTAATAAATCAACATGACCTTTCATTGCCTTTTTAACAAGCATTCCAACAGATAACATTCTATTGATTTCATTTGTTCCTTCATAAATACGAGCAATACGTGCATCTCTCCAAGCCGCTTCCATTGGTGTTTCTTCAGAGAATCCCATACCTCCAAAAATTTGAATACCTTCGTCTGCGCAGTTTTGAACATCTTCAGATACAGCAACTTTTAAGATAGAACATTCTATAGCGTATTCTTCAACACCTTTTAGTTCTGCTTCTTGATGTGTGTTTCCAGCCGCTTCACGTAAAGCGATTCTATCTTCAATATTTTTTGCTGCTCTATATGTTGCAGATTCACCCGCATAAGTGCTAGCAGCCATTTCAGCTAATTTTACTTTTATAGCACCAAAATCTGATATTGGGGTTTTAAATTGCTTACGCTCATTAGCATAATTTACAGCAATCGTTAAAATACGACGTTGTGAATCTAAACAGGCAGCTGCTAATTTAATACGTCCTACATTAAGTGCATTCATCGCAATTTTAAAGCCTTCTCCACGACCTGCTAACATGTTTTCAACAGGAACAACAGTATCATTAAAAAACACTTGGCGTGTAGAACTTGCTCTAATACCTAATTTATGTTCTTCTTCACCTAAAGTAATGCCATTTGGGTTTTCTCCATCATATTCAACAATGAAACCTGTTATGTTTTTATCATCTTCAATACGTGCAAAAACAATCATCAAACTACAGAAACCTGCATTTGTGATCCACATTTTTTGTCCGTTAATTTTATAGCTTTTACCATCTTCAGAAAGTGTAGCAGATGTTTTACCAGAATTTGCATCAGATCCTGCTCCAGGTTCAGTTAGGCAGTAAGCACCAAACCATTCTCCAGTGGCTAATTTAGGTACATATTTTTGTTTTTGTTCTTCTGTTCCGTATAGGGTAATTGGCATAGTACCAATACCTGTATGTGCACCAAAAGCTGTACTAAGAGAACCAGTACCACTAGAAATATAATCACAAGTAAGACAGGTAGATACAAAACCCATTCCTAAGCCATTATAAGCTTCAGGAACAGCTACTCCTAAAAAGCCAAGTTCACCAGCTTTACGCATAATATCTTCCGTCAAGGCATAATCTTTAGCTTCAAAACGTGCTTTATGTGGAATGATTTCACGGTCGTTAAATTCCATAACCGCTTCTTTCATCATCTTTTGTTCTTCCGAAAAATCTTCAGGAGTAAATACGTCTTCGCATTTGGTTTCTTTTACTAAGAATTGTCCTCCACGTAGGATATCTTTTTCAGTTGCTTCCATTTTATATAATTGTATTAAGTTCTTTTAATTTAAAAATTCGAATACACCACAAGCACCTTGACCAGTACCCACACACATTGTTACTGCGCCATATTTTCCTTTCATATCGCGTTTACGCATTTCATCAAATAACTGTACCGATAATTTTGCACCAGTACAACCTAATGGATGACCAAGAGCTATGGCACCACCATTAACATTGATAATATCAGGATTTAAATCGAGTTCTCGTATTACAGCTAATGATTGCGAAGCAAAGGCTTCGTTTAATTCGATTAATGATAAATCGTCTTGTTTTAAACCAGCTTGTTGTAATGCTTTTGGAATAGCTTTTACTGGTCCAATACCCATGATACGCGGTTCAACACCAGCCGCAGCATAGTTTACCATTCTTGCAATAGGTTCAAGGTTTAATTCCTTAACCATATCTTCGCTCATTACCATAACAAAAGCAGCACCATCACTCATTTGTGAGCTGTTACCAGCTGTGACACTTCCGCCAGCAGCAAAAACGGCTCTTAATTTAGCTAAGGCTTCTTTGCTTGTTCCAGCACGCGGACCTTCATCTTTAGTTACTGTATAGGATTTTGTAGCTTTTTTTCCGTTAGCATCAATATAAGTTTGTTCAATTTCTATTGGCACAATTTGGTCTTGAAAACGATTTTCGGCTTGCGCCTTTAAGGCTTTCATATGTGAATTGTAAGCAAATTCATCTTGATCTTCACGAGATACTTTGAATTGTTTAGCAACAGCTTCAGCAGTATTTCCCATTCCCCAATAATAATCTTCATGACCAGCTTTAACAATCGCATCGTAATTTAATTCTGGTTTAAAACCAGTCATTGGTACACTACTCATGCTTTCTGCTCCACCTGCAATAATACAATCGGCCATTCCAGCTTGAATTTTTGCTGTTGCCATACCAATAGTCTCAACTCCTGAAGAGCAAAAACGATTCACAGTTACACCAGGAACATCAATCACTTCTAATCCCATTAAAGAGATTAAACGTGCCATATTTAGTCCTTGAGAACCTTCTGGCATTGCATTACCAACTATAACGTCATCAATTCGTTTTGGATCTAAATTAGGCAGTTCCTTCATCATATATTTGATGGTTTCTGCAGCCAATTCATCTGTTCTTTTAAAACGGAACACGCCTTTTGGTGCCTTGCCAACTGCTGTTCTATATGCTTTTACTATATATGCTGTTTTCATTGTCTTAGTTTCTTAAAGGTTTACCTTTTGTTAACATATGTTGAATTCTTTCCAAAGTCTTACGTTCTGTACAAAGCGAAAGGAAAGCTTCACGTTCTAAATCCAATAAGTATTGTTCGCTTACTAAAGTTGGTTCAGATAAATCACCACCAGCCATAACATAAGCTAGTTTGTTAGCAATTTTCATATCATGTTCACTAATGTAGTTACTGTCTTTCATAGCATCTGTTCCTACTAAGAACATACCTAATGCTTGTTTACCAAGAACTTTTACATCTGTACGTTTTACGGGTTGTGTATATCCCATATCTGCCATTAATTTTGCATGTTGTTTAGCAACCGCAATTTGTCGGTCTTTATTTACAACAACAACATCTTTACCTTTTTGAAGCAATCCTAAATCGAATGCTTCATAAGCAGAAGTTGATACTTTTGCCATTCCAATAGCTAAGAAGTAGTCTTGTAATGCATTTAATTGCACATCTCCTTTTCTAAAAGTATCAGAAGCTCTTAAAGCCATTTCTTTAGAACCAGCTCCACCAGGAATAACGCCAACACCAAATTCTACAAGACCCATATATGTTTCTGCAGCAGCTACAACTTTATCAGCATGCATTGATAATTCACAAGCACCACCTAAAGACATGCCATGAGGTGCAGAAATTGTTGGGATTGATGAATATCTCATACGCATCATTGTATCTTGGAAATATTTAATAGCCATGTTAAGCTCATCATATTCTTGTTCGGCAGCCATCATGAAAATCATGCCAATGTTTGCGCCAACTGAGAAGTTTGCTCCTTGGTTACCAACAATTAAACCGCTAAAATCTTTTTCAGCTAAATCGATAGCTTTATTTAATCCTGCAAGAACGTCACCACCAATCGTATTCATTTTAGATTGGAATTCACAGTTTAGAATACCATCACCTAAATCTTCAATAACAACGCCAGAGTTTTTAAATACCTCGTTTGTTTTTCTAATATTATCTAAGATGATAAATGCGTCTTGACCAGGAATTTTTTCTTGTGTTTTTTTCGGAATATCATAGGCGTAGCTAGCTCCATTTTTAATAGAATAGAAAGATGTACTTCCTGATACTAACATGTCATTTACCCAAGGGTTAGGTTCTAAACCTTCAGCTTTCATCATTTCGATACCGTTTTCAACACCAATGGCATCCCAAATTTGAAAAGGACCATGTTCCCAACCAAATCCAGCTTTCATAGCATCGTCAATTTTGTATAAATCATCAGTGATTTCTGGAATACGATTAGATACATAAGCAAATAAGGCAGCAAAACTTTTACGATAGAATTCACCTGCTTTATCTTTTCCTTTTACTAATATTTTGAAGCGATCTACAACTTTATCAATTGTTTTAGTCAATTCTAAAGTTGCAAATTTTGCTTTTTTAGCTGAACGATATTCTAATGTATTTAGGTCTAGAGATAAAATTTCTTTTTTACCTTCTGCAGAAACAATTTTTTTGTAAAACCCTTGTTTTGTTTTGCTTCCTAGCCATTTGTTTTCCATCATGGTATTGATGAAATCTGGTAATTTAAAAAGTTCTAATCGTTCATCATTTGGACAATTTTCTCTAATGCCATTAGCAACGTGAACTAGTGTGTCTAATCCAACCACATCAACAGTTCTAAAGGTTGCCGATTTTGGGCGGCCAATTACAGGACCTGATAACTTATCGACTTCTTCTATAGTTAAGTCTAAATCTTTAACGGCGTGAAATAAACTTTGAATACTGAAAATTCCAACACGATTTCCAATAAATGCAGGTGTATCTTTCGCTACAACCGAAGTTTTACCTAAGAATTGTTCTCCATAACCATTTAAGAACTCTAAAACTGAAGCATCAGTTTTTGGTCCAGGAATGATTTCAAATAATTTTAAGTAACGTGCTGGGTTAAAAAAGTGTGTTCCACAGAAATGCTTCTGAAAATCTTCACTTCGTCCTTCATTCATGAATTTAATTGGAATACCTGAGGTATTTGAAGTAATTAATGTACCAGGTGTTCTGTATTGTTCAAGCTTTTCAAAAACTTGTTGTTTAATATCTAAGCGTTCAACAACAACTTCCATAATCCAATCTGCATCTGCCACTTTAGCAATGTCATCTTCTATATTTCCTGTAGTGATCCGATTTGCAAAAGAAGAATGATAAAGTGGTGCTGGTTTAGATTTTATAGATGCTGTAAGTGCATCATTTACTAATCTATTTCTTACAATTTTATCTTCTAAAGTTAAGCCTTTAACTTTTTCTTTATCGGTTAATTCTCTTGGCACGATGTCTAATAATAAGACATCAACACCAATGTTTGCAAAATGACAAGCAATACCGCTTCCCATAATTCCTGAACCTATAATGGCGATTTTTTTTATTCTACGTTTGCTCATTTTATTTATAATGTTCTTTTTGATTGTATATCTGTTTGTTAGAAATCATATTATTAATGACTTCAGATACTTTATAGAAATTAGCTAATTCTTCTTCAGAAACATTGTCCTTTATTGTTTCATTAAATGTTAAAACTTTTTCTCTTGAATATGCTCTTTTTTCTTTTCCAAATTCTGTTAAAAAAATAAGGACACCACGACCGTCTTCAGGATTTGGTTTACGTATAATTAAGCCTTTATCTTCCATCATTTTAAGAGTGCGAGATAAGCTTGTGGCTTCCATTCCCATTTTTGGGCCAAGAGAAGTAGAAGGTGTGCCTTCTTCTGGATCAATGCTCAATAATGCAAAACCTGTTGCCATTGTGCTACCGAATTTTGAAGCTTCTTCATTGTACATCTTGTTTACTGCTAACCATGTGGTTCTTAGTATGTAATCAATGGTTTTGTCTTTCATGAATTTTTATTGAATACCAAAGATACTAAAAAATACTATGCACGCATAGTATTTTAGGAAAAAATTATGCGCGCATAGTATATGTGGATATGAAAGATAACTTAGTAAAAAGCTATTTCAATAAAAAGGAAGACGACTTATTTAAGCACGATAAATTTTATCGTAAAGATCTTGGTAAATACCTTTAATAATATCGCGTTTCATTTTCATAGTAGGTGTAAGATGACCACCATCTATAGACCAAACATTTGGAGTTAATTCGAAACGTTTGATTTGTTCCCATTTTCCAAAACGTTTATTGTATTTGTCGACTTCTTTTTGAATGCGATTTATTACAATTTCTGAACTAGCGATTTCAGAATCTGAAGATCCAATGTCTTTCCCTTTGTGATTTATCCAATCACGTATGAATTCAAAATTAGGTTGTATAAAAGCAGCAGGCATTTTTTCGCCTTCACCAACAACCATCACTTGTTCAATAAATAGCGACTGTTTTAAATCATTTTCTAAAAGTGTTGGAATTACATATTTTCCACCAGATGTTTTAAACATTTCTTTTTTACGACCAGTAATTTTTAAGAATCCATCACTATCGATTTCTCCTTTATCTCCTGTATGGAAGTAATTATCAGTCATGACGCTTTTTGTTTTCTCAGGATCTTTAAAATAGCCTTTCATAACGTTTGGCCCTTTAATTAATATTTCACCATCTTCAGCAATTTTAACTTCAACATTATCTATAACCTTACCTACAGTTCCAACTTTAAAAAGGTTGTTTTCATACATTTCTACAGAGACCACAGGAGATGTTTCTGTTAGACCATAACCTTGCATGACTTGCATTCCTGCAGCTGAGAATATTCGAGATAAGCGTGGTTGCAATGCAGCACTACCAGAAACCATAGTTGTTAGTTCGCCGCCAAGCGCTTCTCTCCATTTGCTAAAAATAAGTTTATTAGCTATTTTAAGTTTAAATTCATACCAAGCACCATTTGCACCATAAGGTTCCCATTGTTCACCTAATTTAACTGCCCAAAAGAATAAGGCTTTTTTTATACCTGATAATTCTTCACCCTTTAATATGATTTTATCGAACACTTTTTCAAGTAATCGAGGAACAACACTCATTAAATTTGGCTTTATCTCTTTAGCATTATCTCCAATTTTATCAATTCCTTCTGCAAAATAAATTGTTGTTCCTGCATATTGATATATATATATAAGGACGCGTTCAAAAATATGACAGATTGGTAAAAAACTTAAAATTCGAGTATCCCCATTCATTAATGGTAAACGTTTAGAGGCATCTAAAGCATTACTTGTAATGTTATTATGGGTTAACATAACGCCTTTAGGTTTTCCTGTGGTACCAGAAGTGTAAATTATGGTTGCTAAATCATGAGCTGATACATTATCTTTTCTTGCTTCAACGTCTAGTTGAGTACTTTCGTCTTCACCAAGCGTAAATAATTCTGAATAATGTTTACAGCCTTCAATATGATCAAAAGAATAGACTTCTTTAATCTTTGTATTGGCTTGTACTTTTCTTACTTTTTCTAAGACTTCGGCATCAGAGACAAAGCAATAAATAGAATCACTATGATTTAAAACATATTCATAATCTTCAGCACATATGGTTGGATATATGGGTATATTTTGAGCTCCAGTTTGAAGGATTCCAATATCCATGATATTCCATTCGGTTCTATTTGTAGAAGAGATAACCGCAATCTTATCATTTTTTTGAATTCCTAGTTTTAATAAAGCTCGACTCACTGCATTGGCTTTATCTAAATATTCTTTTGTTGAGGTTTTTACCCATTTACCATCATATTTAGTTACTAAAGCTGCATCTAAATTATGAACTTCTAATTGGTAGTAAGGAAAGTCAAAAAGTCTTGTTATTTCTGTCATCGTCTTTGAAAGGATTGTCGTATTGCAAATTATGAAATTAAAAGTGAATTTCAAATTAGTGCATAAAAAAGGAGTTGTAATGGTCCAACTCCTTAGTTTTTTGAATTTTAGCTATTATGAAATAGCTGTGTTTTTAGTATGACTAATTAACTGTTTTTATCCTCAATCCACGATTTAGCGTTCACAAAGGCTTCTAGCCAAGGCGAAACTTCATCTTGTCTACTCTCTGGATAATTAGCCCAATTCCATTGAAATGTTGAACGTTCAATATGTGGCATCATTACTAAATGACGGCCAGTTTTATCACACATCATGGCTGTGTTGAAATCTGATCCATTAGGATTTGATGGGTAACTTTCATAAGCGTATTTAGCAACAATATTGTAATCTTTTTCGTTATTTGGAAGGTTGAATTTTCCTTCGCCATGAGAAATCCAAACACCTAAAGTTGTATCTTTTAGTGAAGATAACATTATCGAATTATTTTCTTGAACAGTTACAGAAGTAAATGCGCTTTCATGCTTTTTAGAATCGTTATGTAACATTTTTCCATGCGCTTCATGTTCAGGATTTATAAGTTCTAATTCCATGAACAATTGACATCCATTGCAAATACCTACAGACAGTGTATCTTCTCTTTCAAAGAAATTTTTGATTGCTTTGTTAGCATTTTCATTGTATTTAATTGCTCCAGCCCAACCTTTTGCTGATCCTAAAACATCAGAATTAGAGAATCCTCCAACAGCACCAAGAAATTGAATGTCTTCTAAAGTTTCACGACCCGAAATTAAATCGGTCATGTGAACATCCTTTACATCAAAACCTGCAAGATGCATGGCGTTTGCCATTTCACGTTCAGAATTACTTCCTTTCTCACGAAGAATAGCTGCTTTAGGTCTCGGTTTACTTGATTTTATGTTTGGAAGTTTTCCTGTAAAATGATTAGGGAATGTATAGGTTAAAGCTTGGTTTTTATAATTGTTATATCGCTCTTTTGCAAGACCGTTAGCTGTTTGCTTTTGATCGAGTAGGAAAGAGGTCTTATACCAAATATCTCTCATTTCAGAAACATCAAAAGAGAATGAGTCATCATTATTTTTGATAGTTACTTTACCTGAATTATTTGCTGAACCAATATTAAAAAATTCAATATTATTTTCTGATAAAATAGTTTCTATTGAGCTGTCAGCTTGAAAAATGAGTCCTGAGTTTTCAGCAAATAACACTTTTATTGAGTCCTCTTCATTTAAAGAAGTAATGTTGAAATCTGCGCCCAAATTTACATCAGCAAAACACATTTCTAATAACGTTGTAATTAATCCACCAGAGGCAATATCGTGTCCAGCAATAATTTTATTAGCTTTAATTAAATCTTGAATTGTGTTAAAAGTGTCTTTTACAAAAGCAGTATTTTTTACGTCAGGAGCTTCATTTCCAATCGCATTTAATGATTGATTGAAAGAACTTCCTCCTAATTTAAAATCGTCTTGAGAAATATTGATGTAATAAATGTTTCCTCCATTAACTTGCAAAAGAGGTTCAACAACTTTAGAAATTTCATTACAATTTCCTGCTGCAGAAATAATAACTGTTCCAGGAGAAATAACTTCGTCATCTGGATATTTTTGTTTCATTGATAAGGAATCCTTTCCAGTAGGAACATTGATTCCTAAATCGATAGAGAATTCAGAAATGGCTTTAACAGCTTTGTATAAACGTGCATCTTCACCTTCATTTTTACAAGGCCACATCCAATTTGCAGATAAAGAAATTGATGCTAAATTATCTTTTAAAGGAGCCCAAATAATATTTGTTAAAGCTTCTGTAATTGAATTTCTACTTCCAGCTTCGGGATGAATTAAACCAGAAATAGGAGAGTGCCCAATTGATGTTGCAATTCCTTCTTTTCCATTAAAATCTAGAGCCATCACTCCAACATTATTTAATGGAATCTGTAAGGGTCCCACACATTGTTGTTTAGCAACTTTACCACCTACGCAACGATCAACTTTATTTGTTAACCAATCTTTACACGCAACAGCTTCTAGTTGCAAAACTTGCTCTAAATAGATTTGTAAGTTCTTCGTTTTATAACGTGAATTTTTATACTTTCTTTCAACAGTTTTATCTGTTAAAATAGTTTTAGGTGAAGATCCAAACATATCTTCTAAGGCTAAATCCATAGGGATATCGCCTTTGGTTTTAGACTCAAAAGTAAATCTATTATTTCCTGTGACATCACCAACAGTATACATTGGCGAGCGTTCGCGTTCTGCTATTTTTTGTAAAGTTTCTAAATGTTTTTCTGCAATAACTAATCCCATACGTTCTTGAGATTCATTACCAATAATTTCTTTTGCTGATAAAGTAGGATCTCCAACAGGTAATTTATCTAAATCAATTTTACCACCTGTATCTTCTACTAATTCGCTTAAACAATTTAAATGACCTCCAGCGCCATGATCGTGAATAGAAACAATAAAATTTTCTTCACTTTCTACCATGCCGCGAACTGCATTTGCAGCACGTTTTTGCATTTCTGGATTAGAACGTTGTACAGCATTTAATTCAATTCCCGAAGCAAATTCTCCAGTATCTGCAGATGAAACTGCAGCTCCACCCATTCCAATTCTGTAGTTTTCCCCTCCAAGAATTACAATTTTATCACCTTTTTTTGGAATGTCTTTTATGGCTTGTTCTGCTTTTCCATAGCCAATTCCACCAGCTTGCATGATTACTTTATCATAACCTAGTTTTCTAGCTTTTGATTTACTTGAAGATGAATTTTCTTCGTGTTCAAAAGTTAATACAGAACCAGTAATTAAAGGTTGTCCAAATTTATTACCAAAGTCTGAAGCACCATTACTAGCTTTTATTAAAATATCCATTGGTGTTTGATATAACCATTTACGCGCTTCAAATTTTTGTTCCCAAGGGCGATGATCTTTTAGACGAGAATAAGAGGTCATGTACACTGCAGTTCCAGCTAATGGAAGCGACCCTTTTCCTCCAGCAAGTCTATCTCTAATTTCACCACCTGAACCAGTAGCAGCTCCATTAAAAGGCTCTACTGTTGTTGGGAAATTATGTGTTTCTGCTTTAATAGAGATAACCGATTCAAATTCTTTTTTTGTATAAAAATCTGGAATATCGGCTCGCTTAGGAGCAAATTGTTCTACAATTGGACCTTTAATAAAAGCTACATTATCCTTATAAGCCGAAACAATATCATTTGGATGTTGTTTAGACGTTTCTTTAATCATTTTGAAAAGTGATGTTGGCATCTCTTGTCCATCAATAATAAAAGTTCCATTAAAAATTTTATGGCGACAATGTTCGCTATTAACTTGTGAGAATCCAAATACTTCAGAGTCGGTTAATGAGCGACCTATTTTTTTTGAAACCCTTTCTAGGTAGTCTACTTCTTCATCGTTTAATGCTAAACCTTCTTGTTGGTTGTATGCCGAAATATCTTTAATGGCCAGAATTTTTTCTGGTTGAATATCGATTGTAAATGCGTCTTGATCTAGCCCATTATACTTTTCAGAAATCATTGGGTCATAATCTTTAAAGTCTTCAGAGCAATTTTCAAATTCTTCAATTCGAATAATACCTCCAATGCCCATGTTCTGAGTGATTTCTACAGCATTAGTACTCCAAGGTGTGATCATAGCTGCACGAGGACCAATAAAAAAAGCATCGAGAGATGCTTGTGCTATCTTTGGCTGGTTGCCAAATAACCATATTAATTTAGCTATGGTTTCTGTTGATAATTCTTTTGTTGCTTGAACAGCAAATGCTTTACTGTTTTGGTTTCCGAAGAAATGAATCATTATATTGTATTTTGGGTTGTTTTTTAAAGGGACAAATTTAAATGATTTCAAACTTATAATCGATTAATTTTTAATCTTAAATTTTTAGTTATTCACTAAATAATTCACAAAGAATTCTTTATTTTTAAAATTCTTTAAATTAATTTTATGTATACAAGACGCATATTTCCTGTAAAAGGTGTTATTAAATGGACGCGACGTCACATTTTTTTATTTTTTATTTTAGCTACTATTCCTGTTGTTTTATTTGATTTAATGCGCTGGAAATGGTTACATATCCCATGGTTGCCAATGGGTGTTTTAGGTACAGCTGTTGCTTTTTTAGTCAGTTTTAAAAATAATGCATCCTATGATAGATTATGGGAAGCACGCAAAATTTGGGGAGGTATAGTTAATACATCTCGTTCTTGGACTATTATGGTTAAAGATTTTATAACAAATACACATGTTAAGCAACATATACCTGAAGAAGAGTTACAAAATATAAAGCGAGAATTAGTGCATAGACATGTTGCTTGGTTAACAGCTTTGCGCTACCAAATGCGTACTGAGAGACCTTGGGAGATGCATTTAAAAAATACGAAATCTAATTTAGAATTTAGAGAAAGTCAATATTTAGTTTGCGAAGATGTTACTCCTGTTAAAGAGGCTATTAAACCTTATATCTCTGATAAAGAATATAAAGAAGTTTTTGCTAAAGGAAATCAGGCTTCTCAGTTATTAGGAATTCAATCAAGACGTCTAAAAGAATTGATGGAACAAGGATTGATAGAGGATTTTAGACACATGGAGATGGCTAATGTTTTAGTAGAGTTTTATACTTTACAGGGTAAATCTGAACGTATTAAGAATTTTCCTTATCCTAGACAGTATGCCACATTGAATTATTTGTTTGTATGGAGTTTTATTCTCTTGTTACCTTATGGTGTGATGGAAGGTTTTGAAGTTATTGGAGATCGTGTTTTAGATGAGTTAGATAAGCATGAAATTCGTACTAACATGATGCATCAAGTACAAGAATTCATAGCAAGACATTTTGTGTGGTTTTCTATTCCTTTTAGTACTTTGTTGTCTTGGGTTTTTCATACTATGGAAGTCATTGGAGAGAACACTGAAAATCCATTTGAGGGCGGACCTAATGATGTGCCAATTACAGATTTAAGCAGAAGTATTGAAATAGATATCAGACAATTAATTGACGATACGGATATTCCTGAACCTTATGAATGGAAAAATGATATTGTCATGTAATAAAAAAAGCGACTCCATGAATCGCTTTTTTTATGTTTTAAAGTAAACATTATTGTTTAATAAATTTCTTTGTAATTGTTCCTGTTGAAGAATTTAACTTCACTAGGTAAACACCTTTCGATAATCCAGAAATATTAAGTTTATTTTGGTTAGAAGATATATTTTGAACTTTTACTTTTTTACCTAATATATCATAGACTTCAACTGAAATATCTTGATTAGATAGAATTGTAACTTCATCACCATTTACTGGATTAGGGTATATTTTTACTGATTGGAGATGAAAATCATCAGTACTTAAAGAGGTGTAGCAAGTCCATGATAAATCATCAAATCTTACTCTATTGGAGGTGCTACTATTTGTATCAAATACAACAGTTACATTATCTTCAATATTAATATTGTTGATTGTTGTTGTTTGTGGTGTCGTATCATAAGGAATTGAGCCTACAGAATTACCATTTACCTTAACATCAAAAGTTCCTGCAGAACCCGTAAATACAAGCTGCGTAGTTACAGTTAAACTACCAATTCCACCTGTAGTTGTTGGTGAGGTCATATTTCCATTTCTAATCGTTATTGCTCTACTATTTAATGTTTGGTCAGTTCTTGCATCTGTAGCATTCCATGTAAGTCCGTTATCTCCAGTCCAAGCTCTTACTGAATAGGATCCAGAATTAGCGGGAATATTCTCAAAAGTTTCAGAAGCACACGTTGAACTTCCAGAACCATTATTAGTCGTCATTTCGCAATCTTGATTACTAAAACCTGATTCATTTCCAGCAGCATCTAGAGCTTTTACGGTAAAGCAGTAATTTGTGTTTGCTGTTAATCCTGTTGCAGTAAAGAATGTTGCACTGGTATTATAAGTATTCACGTTATCCACATAAATATCATATGAGGTAACTGCAATGTTATCTGTAGAAGCTGTCCAAGTTAAATCGATTGTATTATCGGTAGGATTAGAAGCTATTAAATTTGTAGGAGCAGTTGGGTTTTCAGTATCAGAAACTGGGTTCCAAATAAGATCTGCATATTCTGGATGATCTACAAAAGGGTTAGCATTACCTTGAAAATTATAAGCTTCATCATTTCTATCACGTTCGCGTTGGTCTACAGGATCTACATTGTTATGCCAATCTAGTAAGACATCAATAGCCCAAGGAAAAAATACTTGATCTTCAGTACCATTAAACATAGCGAAACTCGTATACCCATCAACTGTATTTTCATATCTAGTTGCAAAATAAAGGAGTGCTCTTGCGATATCACCTTTAAATTCATCAATAGGTTCAAAAACAGTTCCAGTATAACCTGCCATTGCGCTAGATCCTCTTTGTGATCCGTTTAGAGAGGTCCAGTTTTGAGATGCAACATTACCAAAAGGAAGATTACCTCTAAAATTATTAACACGACCATCTGTAGGAATCACATGATGGATATCACTTTGCATTGGGAAGTTACTTCCAAATGAAGATTGCGGTATTATATGTTCTCTATTGTAACAATCGCCTTCCGAATTTTGATTACCACATTGCATATTACCATGTGTGTAATTGTAAGGATCTGTTCCATTAGGATTTTCAGAATACATATCTAAAATGCTATTGTCATTTTCATAGCCAGGTTCAACAACATTATCTGTATGTGTATCTAGGTAACCTTGAGACCCACTAATACCAGCACCATCATAAAGTTGATTATAACTACGTGTGCTATGATTATCAATTAAATTTTTTAATGCTGTTTTTAACGTGAAGCCTGTTTCAGTAGTTATACCATCATAATAATTTCCTGGTATTTGGGCCGAAGCACTAATTGTAAAAAGTAAAAATAATAAGGGGTAAATGTTTTTCATAATTTAATTTTTCTTTTCGAGTAATGCCATATAAAATCCGTCATATCCAGATTTGTGTGACAATACGCTTTTATCTTTAATAAAAGTAAATTCTTTTCCTTGATCTGATGTTAAAAAAATGTCAACTTGTTTTTTGTTTTCTGAAGGAAGAATAGAACAGGTTGCATAAACTAATTGTCCACCAGGTTTTACAATTCTAGAGTATTGTTGTAAAATATCCTGCTGCGTTTTTTTAATAGTATCAATAAATTCGGGTTGTAATTTCCATTTAGCATCAGGATTACGTCTTAAGACCCCTAACCCAGAGCAAGGTGCATCAATTAAAACGCGGTCTGCTTTATCATATAATTTCTTTACAACTTTAGTAGATTCTATTGGTCTTGTTTCGATATTAAAAGCGCCATTACGTTTTGCTCTACGTTTAAGTTCATGTAATTTATTTGCATAAATATCTAAAGCAATAATCTGACCTTTATTTTCCATTAAAGAGGCAATATGAAGCGTTTTTCCACCAGCTCCAGCACAAGTGTCTACAACTCTCATTCCTGGCTTTACGTCTAAAAATTCTGCTACTAACTGAGAGGATGCATCTTGGACTTCAAAAAAGCCGTTTTTAAAAGCTTCAGTTTGAAAAACGTTTGCTCGTTCCTTAAGTTTAAGGGCATTTGTGTGACCTTTAATACTTTCGGTTTCTATATTGTCATCAAACAATAGTGATTGCAATTTGTCTTTTGTTGTCTTAAGTGTATTTACTCTTAAAATAACATCAGCTTGCACATTTAAGGCCGCAATTTCTTTTGACCATAAAGACTCACCTAATTCACTAGCACCCAATTCGTCTAACCAATCAGGAATAGCTTCTTTAAATTTTCTAGTTTGAGATAATTCATCAAAACGTCCTTTTATTTTACGTTGTGGTGTGTTTTCAAAATATTTCCAATCAGGTAATTTGATGCCTCTTAAAGTTGCCCAAACCGCAAATATTCGCCAAAGATTATCCCTGTCATAAGGAGCTTTAACTTCAGCAATTTCTGCGTAAAGACGTTTCCATCGAACAATGTCGTATGTGGTTTCAGCAACAAAAGCACGATCACGACTTCCCCAACGTTTGTCACGTCTTAAGAGCTGTTGAATTACTTTGTCGGCATATTTGCCTTCATTAAAGATGAGTGTTAATCCGTCTATTACTGAAAAGCATAAGTTTCTATGTAAGCGCATTGTAAAAAATTAAGCAAGCAAAGGTACGCTAAAAGTTTAGAAATTGAAGGGTTTATTCTAAAGTGTTATCTTTTGAAAATAATAATAATTTTCACAAGTTTTTTTTCGGAATAACATCTAAACTTAATTAAGCAGAATATAATCATCCTTTTTTGACAGAAACAGAATTTATAGAACAATTAAAAAGTCAAAGTAGAGCATCTTATAGTAAATTATTAGATGACTTTCAACATAAAGTGTACGCTACATGTTTGTCTTTCGTACCTAATAAAGAGGATGCTGAGGATCTTGCGCAAGATGTTTTTGTTGAAGTGTTTAAATCTATAACTAAATTTAAAGGCGAGTCGAAATTATCGACTTGGATATATAGAATTACAACAAATAAGTGCTTGGAGTTTATTAGGAAAAAAAACACAAAGAAACGTTTTGCTTTTATGCAATCACTTACTAGGCGAGATTTTGAAATTGATCGAACTAATTATTTCACTGAAATGAATCATCCAGGGATTATTTTAGAAAATAAAGAGAAGAGTGAAACACTTTTTCTTGCAATTAATGGTTTGCCCGAAGCGCAACGACTTGTGTTTACGTTGCATAAAATTGATGGAAAAAGCTATCAAGAGATAAGTGAAATTACAAAAAAAAGTTTGTCTTCGGTAGAATCATTAATGTTTAGAGCAAAGAAAAATTTACAAAAAACGCTTGAAAATTTTTATAAGAAGAATAAGTAACGCAAGTTTTTAAAAAGTATTGCATCCAAATATATAGATATGAAAACAAATAAGGACATACAAGATAAAATTGACGCGACTTTAGATAGTGTTGACTCTATTAATGTAATAAATACCTCTCCTTTTTTTAAAGATAAAACGATGCAACGTTTATTTGCGAGAAAAGAAGAAAGACGAGCAGCAATTTGGCCATGGTTTACACCACAACATCAATTAGTAACTTTGATAGTTATTGTAGCTTTAAACGTGTTTGCAATAACTCAATTAGACTCCAATGGAGCCAATGATGATATTGATGAATTTGCTCAAACCTATCATTTGTCTACTGTAGAATATCAATCTATATTTAATTAAAATTTAAGCCTTATGAAAAAAAATATACCCTTATATATTTTATTGATTTTTCTAATTATAGTTAATGGTTTTTTCTTGTTTAATTATTTAGGAAAGTCAAGCCATAAAGGACCAAAAGGAAGGCAAGATAATTTTATTGTTAAAGAATTAAAATTTGATGATGTACAGAAATTAAAGCTAGAGGCCTTAGAAGCTGCTCATCATAAAAGAATACGAGATATTTTAGACCGTCAAAAAGTATTAAAAGATGTTTTGTTTAATAAAATTTCAAACGAAACTATTATGACTTCTCAATTAGATTCTATTACAAGTCAGATAGGGGAAATTGAACAAGAAAAAGAATTAGAAACGTTTTATCATTTTAGAGCCATTCAAAATATTTGTACTGAAAATCAAAAAGCAAAGTTTGAGCACATTGTTAGAGAAGCATTACGTCGAAAAGCACGTAGACGCCCTAATTCATCGTCTCCAGATAGAGAATCACATGGAGACAGACCGCCTCCTATGCATTAATATATTAAGCCTCTTTATTAAGAGGTTTTTTTTTTTGATTTAATTAACATTAGAGCTCACAAGTTTTCTCTTAAGATGACATCTAAAAAATAAACTAAAACATAATAAGATGAATAGAGATAATGTAAAACTTATAATTACAATGGTTTCAATACTAATGAGTTTTTGTCTTTTTGCTCAACCAGAAGGACAAGGTGGTAGACCAGCTAAAAGAGAGAAGCCAGATGCCTCTAAAATATTATCATTATTAGATGTCAATAATGACGATAAGATTGATAGGGAAGAAGCTTTAAACGATAAACGAGGGAAAATAGCTAAAAACTTTAATGAGATTGATACAAATGCAGACGAGTTTATTGATTTAGACGAATTAAAAGTGTCATTAAATAATAGAAAACCTAAAAAGGTGTCTGCTAAAAAAATAATTAAAATGGTTGATGATGATGGAGACGGGAAATTAAATGAATTAGAAGTTGCAGCGAAAAATAAACGCCAATTACTATTGAAATTTAAAGAGATTGATACCAATCAAGATAATCAAATTGATTTAGAAGAGTTGGAAGTGTTTTATTCTAAAAGCTCTAATAGAAAACGAAAAAAGAGAACATAGTTGTGTTTAATATTATTTTAATAAAAGCATAAGATGAGAAAAACATATGGTAGTTTAGGGATCGTTATGATAAGCTTTTTGTTGAGTTGTAATAGCCCAAAAGAAGCTAAAACACATAGTCATAATGGACAATCTTCACACGCTCACAATGATTATTTTGGATCCTATGACTTAGTCGATGATAACTATGGTACGAATACTAAAGTAACAGTGACTGCAGGTAAGCGTGTAATGATAACCAATGCATTACCAAATCACGGCACAGGTAATTTTCCAAGGAAAGGAAACCCGAATACAATTTCGGCACAGAAGCGCACATATACTTTTCCTATGAGTCCTAAATATACAGGAAAGGCTCAATGGATTAGAGAGCCAGGAGTTGCTTTAAACGGTGTGAAATTTGAGCCAGGAACAGCTGAAGTTGTTGTTTGTGATACAGGTGAAAACTACCGTGTTGAAGCTTTTCAGGATGTTATTAATCTAGGTTTAGATTTTAATAATGCTCATGTTCAGCCAACTGGTGCTTATCATTATCATGGTTCACCAACGGCGCTTATTGAAAATTTTGATACTGGTGAAGACTTAGTACATATTGGTTTTGCACATGATGGTTTTCCTATCTATTTTTCTAAAAAAGGCACTTATAAATCAAGTTATAATGCTGTTGAAGGTAATCGTAAAGGTGAAGATTGTACCTATGAGAACCCAATGCATAGTATGGATGTTTCTGTAGGTGGACATCATGACGGGACTTTTACTTCAGATTTTGAATATGTAGCTGGTTCAGGTGATTTAGATGAATGTAATGGGATTACAATTGATGGAGAATATATGTATCTCGTTACGGATACATTTCCTTATGTGAGCCGATGTTTAATGGGAGAAGTTGCTCAAAAAGAACGACAAGGTCCGCCTAGACAACAACAAGGAGGAAGAGGAGAACGAAGTCAAGATGGACAGATGAATGTTACTCAGCTATTTGAACACATGGATACTAATAAAGATGGTCAACTTTCAAAACAGGAAGTCAAAGGGCCATTGTCTAATAACTTTTCTGAAATAGACATTAATGATGATGGGTTTCTTTCTAAAGAGGAAATAGAGAAAGTACTTAAATCAAATAAACGTGGATCTCAAAACGGTAGGCAATAAGAAGAACTTATTAATTGATAAGAACCACAAGTTTGTTTTAGAAAGCACATCTAAAACAATACAATTAACTAATAACACTAATATCAATGAAAAATTATTTTAAAGTTTTATTTCTTACGATATCCGTAGGTATTGCATTTTATGCTTGTTCTAGTGATGATGATAGTTCTTGTACAGAGTTTATATGGTATCAAGATCTTGATAATGATGGATTAGGAAATCCAAATGTATCATTAAGTGCATGTGAACAACCAAATAGTTATGTCTTAGATAATACAGACACTGATGATGATATAATGATTGTAGACTGTACTTCAGACCAGGCCCTTGATAGTTCTAGAGGAGTTTGTGACCAAACTTTAGTATTTACAAATGTATTTAGTGAAACTATTTCTGGGGCAAACAGAATAATAACAGCTAATAATATACCAGATCATATGGTAGGTTTATTTGGTATGATGGCAGGAGCTTTAAATCCCAATGCTATTTCCGAGCAAAACGCAAGTTATACTATTACAATGAATCCTACTGAAGCTATAACAGTAACACCTCTATTGTCAACAACAGGACTAGGACCCAATGCAGGACCTCAATATTCATTTGGCGTGTTGCTTAATGGAGTAGAGTTAGATCCCATTGCTGCTGAACCTTTTCCTCATGAAGGTATTATGAGTGCAAACGTAAACTGGGAATGGAATTTAGAGGCTTTAAATGTTAATTTAGGAGTAGATTGCAATAATGCACATGTACAGCCTACCGGAAAATATCACTATCATGGTTCTCCAACATTGTTTTTAGAATCTTTAAATGTACCTTCAGATACGATGACTTTAATAGGTTATGCTGCAGATGGATTTCCAGTTTATTATAAATACGCATATATAGATGCCGTAGATAACACTTCAGGAGTTATTGAAATGAGTTCAAGTTATCAATTAAAATCTGGAGATAGAGGAGGAGATGGTGTTACTGCACCTTGTGATGTGTACAATGGTGTGTATTCAAATGATTATGAATATGTGGATGGTTTAGGGACTTTAGATATGTTTAATGGACGAACTGGTGTTACTCCAGAATACCCTTTAGGTACATTTTATTATGTGATTACCGATGAGTTTCCTAGTATACCTAGATTTTTTAAAGGCACACCTTCAAATGATTTTGCAATTGGAGCGTAATATGAAATGGTCAAGCTGTATTTTAATAGTTATTTGTGCATTCATTAATTTTGGATATGCCCATGATGCAGATAAAGCTTTTTTTGTAATTGAACAAAAAGACAATGTAGTTGTAGTAAAAGCTGAGTTTCCTTGGAGTATAAGAACTGCAGTATTAAGAGCATTCCCCGAATTAGAAAATTCAAAAGAGCAACACGAATTTGATACAGCTTTTTTTAGTTATATAAAGGATAATTTTAAAATTAGTAATGCCAGTAAAGCATTGTCTTTAGTGTCTGTTAGAGAAGGAGTTTCTAAAGGACATTCACATCAGAATAATTACGTTCTAACTTTTGAAGGTAAATATTTTGATACAGTTACTAATACTATTATGTGTAATTTAAAAAAGCCTCAAAGTAATTATCATAAGTTGCAATTTGAGGGACAACATTTAGAATATATGACAACTAATAAAGTAACTCGTTTTATAATAAATTCTAGACAAGAAAGTCATCTTAAGAGCTATAAGTATTATTACCTGTCAATTTTAGTTGTTTGTGCCGCCTTGTTTTATTTTAAAAAAAGAAAAATAATAAATTTTTGATTGATTAGATTAATGTTAATTTTGAGAAGCTTCGTGATTAGGTCACGGAGCTTTTCTATTTTTATAGAAATTTATAACTCATGAAAAAGACAGTTTTTATTATTGCTATTATAGTCATAAGTATTGGAATTGGAGGCTGTAGTATTAGAAAATATAATGAACGTTTTGAAAGACTTTATAGTGGCTTTAAAACTGTTGAAGTTAAAACTTTAATTCAAGACTCATTATTAAATGTAAGAGCTTTAGAGATTATCGAATCTGAATTTATAGCGCCTGCTTATTTAACTTCAAACGGTGAGTTTGGCATTTTACTACCAAACTCTCTTTTTAGTCATGTGGATTCTTTGAAAAATAAACCCTATTATTCTCATAAAATAAATTTATCAACAGATACATTGAAGTTGAATTTTAGAGCTTTGGCTGCAACTAAAGAAAAGGGGTTTGGTATCAGCATAGGGTCACCTGCTTTGCTTTACGCACTTGATGCAGATTTAGAAAAGAATAAAATTGTCTACCAAGAGAATCATCCAAATGCCTTTTATGATTCTTTAGAGTTCTGGAATGATAACGAAGGTCTTGCTATTGGTGATCCAACCGAAGACTGCATGAGTATTATTGTAACACGAGATGGAGGTAATACTTGGACAAAATTATCTTGTGATGATTTGCCAAAAACTAAAGATGGTGAAGCTGCTTTTGCTGCTAGTGATACTAATATTGCTATTGTTGGCGATAAGACTTGGGTAGCTACAGGAGGAAAAGCAAGCCGTATTTTATATTCACCAGATAAAGGAGATACTTGGGAAGTTTTTGAAACACCAATCGTTCAAGGTTTTGAAACTACAGGGATGTATTCACTCGATTTTTATGATGATCAAAACGGTTTTGCTATTGGAGGTGATTATACAAAACCAGCAGACAGTAGTGCTAATAAAATAAGAACTCAAGATGGAGGGAAAACATGGCAACTCGTCGCTAAAAATCAATCACCTGGTTATCGTAGTTGTGTGCAATATGTGCCTAATAGTAATGCTAAAGAACTGGTTGCTGTAGGTTTTAAGGGAATTGATTATAGTAATGATGCTGGTAATAGTTGGACACATTTAAGTGACAAAGGCTTTTATACTATTCGGTTTTTAAATGATAGTGTAGCTTATGCTGCTGGACGTGGACGAATTTCTAAATTAACGTTTAGAGAATAAAAAAAGAAGCCGATTGGCTTCTTTTTGTTAAGGTGTGTTTTTTCTAAATTTATCGCGTCGTTTCCTAAACTCTTCAAGCATATGCTTATTAAATTGTTCTTCTACAAGTTTTAATAAGATAATTTTTTTCGCAGGAATAGCTGTAAGTAAACTTTCTACTAAATCAACTTTAAGTTCTTGTAATTCTTTTTCAAATGCTAAGAAATCTGATAATGTCTTTTTTGCTTGACTTTCTGTTAATGTTTCTATGTTTAAATTATGTCGTTTTTCGCGAGCACTTAATTTATGCATTTCCATTTCTTTTTCGAAGGCATTATAGATTGGCCAGAATTTTTGAGCTTCGATTTGACTAAGTTGTAGTTTCTCAGTAATAAAAGCAATTTTCAAAGTTTTGATACGTTCATGCCTTACTCTTTTTTGCCCAAATGCACAAAAAGTTAATGTTATAAATAATAGTGTTATAAATGTCTTTTTCATGATGTTATTCTATAATTAGTTCTTCAATATCAACATTGTCTAATAGATAATCTTCAATCGTTTCTTCAAGTATTTCGTTGTCTATAAAGTTGACTGTGCTTAATTCCTCCTCAGTTAAAAGCGATGCTAGGTCATAGTTTGAAAACCCTTCTTGCTCTATATAATATTCAATAGAAGCCGTTTCAATATCTTCAAAAGTTATTTCTGAAGGAGTAAAAATAGTAAACATTAAAATTAAAGACGCAGCAATTGCAGACGTATAGACTAATTTTTTCCAGCTAAATAATGAAATAACTGGTGTGTCATTTTTCGGGTTTACTTTATCCAGTATTTTACTTTCAAGGGACTCAAAATATGAACCAGGAACTTCAAAACCAGAATGATTTGCTTTATCTATTAACGAGACTTCATTAAGAATTTGCTCTTCTACTTGAGAAAAGTAATCTTTAGGCGTTTTAAATCCTGAAGTTTTAATAGTATCTAGTTTTTTTTGTGTCATACTTATAAGACTATCAAGTCTTTATTTAGTTTAATCTTGGGTTAAAAAAGCTTCAATTTTTTTAACTGCGATGTGGTAAGATGCTTTTAAAGCACCTTCGCTGGTTTCTAAAATTTCAGACATCTCTCTATATTTAATATCTTGAAAATATTTCATATTAAAAACGAGTTGTTGCTTTTCAGGTAAAATAGAAATAGCCTGTTGCAATTTATATTGAATGTCATCACCTTCAAAATATACATCTGCTTTTATAGTATTAATTAGATGTTGATAGGTTTCTTCATTAGAGAGGTGTAAACGCTTCGCATTTTTATTAATATGAGTTATAGATTCATTAGTTGCAATACGATACATCCAAGAAAATAATTTACTATCGCCCTTAAAGTTATGAATGTTTTTATAGATTTTAATATAGGTGTTTTGTAATACATCATCTGTATCGTCATGAGATTTTACAATATGTCGTATATGCCAATAGAGACGCTCTTTGTAAAGTTTTAAGAGTTCTTTAAAGGCTGCTTCTTTTGTAGATGAGTTCTTGAGTTGTTGTATGAATTCTTGTTCCTGATCCAATAAATAGCTTTTTTACTTAGACTTTTAAATTTACTGAAAGTTTAATGAAAAATATTATTTTTTATAAATAGGTAATAATCAGGTATTTACATTAAATTATATCGATTAAGTGTAAAAAATAACGATGAAATGCACTTTTTTCTTGCATAGTACATTAATTTCATTTATGTTTGTCTCAGCCTAACCTACTTAAATATTACCATTGTCCCCAAATATGGTAATAGAAACGAAAAGGATGCAATTTTTATTGCATCCTTTTCCGTTGTTATTATATGATATTTAAATGCGTTTATTTTATTCAAAACTCTGCATATCTACTAATTTTTTGTATACGCCATTTTTAGAAATAAGTTCACTATGTGTTCCTTGTTCAGCAATTTGTCCTTTTTGCATCACAATAATCTCATCTGCATTTTGTATTGTAGACAATCGATGAGCAATCACAATAGAGGTTCTGTTTTTCATCATATTCTCTAAAGCATTTTGAACAATACGTTCACTTTCTGTATCTAAGGCAGAAGTCGCCTCATCTAGAATCATAATTGGCGGATTCTTTAATACTGCTCTAGCTATGCTTAAACGTTGCTGTTGTCCACCAGATAACTTCCCACCAGAATCACCAATATTAGTGTCAATTCCGTTAGGTAAATCTTTAACAAACTCCCAGGCGTTCGCAATTTTTAAGGCCTTAATAATGTCTTCATCGGAGGCATGCTCTTTACCTAAAAGAATATTGTTTTTAACCGTATCATTAAAGAGTATAGAGTCTTGAGTCACCAATCCCATTAAATCTCGAAGCGAATGTTTCGTAAGGTTTCTAATATCTGTTCCATCGATAGAAATATCTCCACCAGTAACATCGTAAAAGCGCGTTACTAAATTGGCTATTGTAGATTTACCACTTCCAGATTGTCCAACGAGAGCTACCGTTTTTCCTTTAGGTACTGTTATAGAAAAATCTTTAAGAACTAAATTGTCTTCATATTTAAAAGAGACATTGTTTAGTATTATTTCTGAAGTAAAATCAGCTTTGGATATCGCATTTGGTTTATCCTTTAAAGGTGATTCTGTATTTAATATTTCTAAAACACGTTCTGCTGCTGCATTCCCTTTTTTAACACTATAACTTGCTTTACTAATTGCTTTGGCAGGTGTTAAAATATTATATGCAAGTCCCATGAATGTTAAAAATTGCTCACTTTCAAGAGTTTCATGCACTAATACCATACGTCCTCCAAACCATAATAAAACACCAATAACGCCTATGCCTAAAAACTCACTTGTTGGTTTTGCTAGGTTGGTTCTATTAAGT
The DNA here is from genome assembly GCA_002162685.1 of Flavobacteriales bacterium 33_180_T64. GTDB lineage: Bacteria > Bacteroidota > Bacteroidia > Flavobacteriales > Flavobacteriaceae > Psychroserpens. Next base: position 73,677 of record MAAQ01000012.1, on the reverse strand, counting down.
AATGAGTTTGAATAATGAAAGAATCGTTTCGTTGAATCTTGAAATTTCTTATTAAAGATACTTTCCATATTAAAGCCTTTAATAACTTTTAAACCTCCTAGCGATTCTTCTAATAATGATAAAAAATAACCTTGTTCTTTTTGAACTTTATCTGATTTCTTTTTTAAGCTTTTCCCAATTAATGAAATAATGATTCCAGATATTGGGATGAATATGAATACAAAAAGTGTAAGTTTTACACTAATCGTTAGCATAAATAAAATGGTAAAAATAATTGTTAGCGGTTCTCTAAATAGTAGTTCTAAAATAGATAAAAATGAATGTTGTATTTCTAATACATCTGTGCCTAATCTAGCCATAATATCTCCTTTTCTCTTTTCAGAAAAATAAGAAAGCGGTAATTCAATAGTTTTGTCATAAAGCTCATTTCTTATATCTTTTAAAGCACCGTTTCTTAAGAATGTAATAAAATACATGGCTAAGTAGTTCGATATATTTTTGAGAAAGAAAACAGTAAGAATTAATATAATAACAAAACTTAAGGCTTTTCCGGCATCATTATCGGCTAGTTCACTTATATGATAATTTAGATAGTCATTAAAATATGTAGCAGCTTCCGTAAATCCGTTGTAAGTTGGTTTTACTACTATTCTCTCTGTGTCTTTATCAAATAAAACTTTTAATAAAGGCATTAATACCATAAATGATAAGCCAGAAAATAAAGCATAAAACGTATTTGCTATAATATTTAAAATAGCATAACTTTTATATGGAGTTGCAAAGCGAAGTATTTGTTTAAAATAATCCATTAATTATAGATTCATGTCTTTTAAGATGCTATCAATACGAGCTTCCAATTTTTGTTCCGTTGCTTTAAATGCTGTCATAGTGTCTAATGTCGTATTTACGCTTATGTAGAATTTTATTTTAGGTTCAGTTCCACTAGGTCTTAATGCTATTTTACTTCCATCTTCAGTATAATAGATCAATACATTAGACTTAGGAATATCGATAGCTTGTTCTTCTCCAGAGATCAAATCTTTTACAATAGATAATTGGTAGTCTTCAATTCGCACAACTTTTGAGTCATTAACTTCGTGTAATGGATTTTCGCGTGCATCAACCATCATTTGTTTGATTTCTTGAGCACCTTCAATCCCTTTTTTAGTTATCGATACTAAGCGTTCTTTATAAAAACCATGTTCAATATATAAATCTATTAAAGCTTTATACATTGTGATTCCGTTAGCTTTAGCTTGCGCTGCAATTTCGCAGGCTAATAAGGTCGAAGTTACCGCATCTTTATCTCTTACGAAATCACCAACCATAAACCCAAAGCTTTCTTCGCCACCACCAATAAAATCTAGTGTAGGAAAGTCTTTTATCATTTTAGCAATCCATTTAAAACCTGTTAAGCCAATTTTACATTCTACATCATAAGCATTGGTTAAGACAGACATCATAGGTGTAGATACAATAGTAGAACCTACAAATTGATTGCCATTAATTCTATTAGAGTTTTTCCATTGTTTTAAAAGGAAATCGGTCATTAAAATCATGGTTTGATTTCCGTTGAGTATAACGAGTTCATTTTCTAAATTACGAACTGCAACACCTAAGCGATCACAATCTGGATCTGTACCAATCACAATATCTCCTTCAACTTTTTCGGCAAGTTCTATCGCCATTTTTAAGGCTTCAGGTTCTTCGGGGTTTGGCGATTTTACAGTTGGAAAATCACCATTAGGTTCGCGTTGTTCTTCAACAATGTTCACATTAGTATATCCAGCACGTTTTAAGGTTTCTGGAATAGCAGTTATAGACGTTCCGTGTAAAGATGTAAAAACAATATTTAAGTTTTGTCTTGTCTCAGTTGAGGTATCAAAACTTCCGTTTTTTACTGAGTTATCAATAAAAACATCATCAACAGTTGTGCCTATATATTCAATGTTAGCTTCATTAGCATCGAATTTTATTTCAGCGTAATCTAAACGATTAATCTCTGCAATAATTTCAGCATCTTGTGGTGGAACTAGTTGTCCGCCATCTTGCCAATAGACTTTATAGCCATTATATTCTGGTGGATTATGAGATGCGGTTAAAACAATTCCGCAGTGGCAACCTAAATGTTTAAGTGCAAAAGAAAGCTCGGGTGTTGCTCGTAAATCTTCGAAAAGAAAAACCTGAATTCCATTTGCAGAAAACACATCTGCAACTACTTTTGCTAATGATTTACTATTATGTCTACAATCGAAAGCAATAGCGACTTTTAATGTTTCCGAAGGAAATTGAGTTTTCATATAATTGCTCAATCCTTGGGTGTTTTTGCCAAGCGTAAATTTATTTATACGGTTAGTGCCAATTCCCATTATACCGCGCATTCCACCTGTTCCAAACTCAAGGTCTTTGTAGAAACTCTCATTTAATTCGTCTGTATTATTGGCAATTAAATTTTTTATGTGGTTTTGAGTCTCTTGATCAAAAGCAGGAGTTAACCAAGTATTAACACGCTCTAGTAATTGAGGTTCAATGTGTTTCATGTTTAATAATTATAGTGTAAAAGTACGTAATTCAATAGGTTTGAATGGGTACGATTTTATTAATTAAATGCTAGTTTAGGAAATTAAGCTCTTGTTGAATTAGATAGCGACTTTTATCAGCTTTACTTCGTAATACAATTTCGCCTAAAAACCCAGCAATAAAAAATTGAGAACCTAAAATCATTGTCGTTAATGCGATGTAAAATTGAGGTCGGTCTGTAATGAGTCTCCCTATAGGATTTAGAAATAGTTTGTCAATACCAAGATACAATGCAAATGTAAATCCAATGGCAAGCATTATAACCCCTAAAGCGCCAAAAAGGTGCATTGGTCGTTTACCAAATTTGGACAGAAACCAAATGGTAATAAGGTCTAAAAATCCATTGATAAAGCGATCCATGCCAAATTTTGTTTCCCCATATTTTCTGGCTTGATGTTTTACAACTTTTTCACCAATTTTAGTGAATCCTGCATTTTTGGCAAGCACAGGTATGTAACGATGCATTTCTCCATTAACATCAATATGTTTAACTACATTTTTATTGTAGGCTTTAAGTCCGCAATTAAAATCATTGAGTTTGACTCCAGAAGTTCTTCTTGCTGCCCAATTAAATAATTTTGATGGAAGATTTTTTGAAATAATAGAGTCGTAGCGTTTCTTTTTCCATCCAGAAACCAAATCAAATTTATCAACCACTATCATTTTGTATAGCTCAGGGATTTCGTCTGGATTATCTTGTAAATCTGCATCCATAGTGATGATAACGTCACCTTCTGCTTTTGCAAACCCAGCATGTAGTGCTTGAGATTTTCCGAAGTTCTTTAAAAAACGAATTCCTTTAACATGATTATCTTTTTCCGATAATTGCATAATGGTAGACCAAGATTCATCTGTACTACCATCATCAATAAAAATGATTTCATAAGAAAAACGATTGGATTGCATAACTTTTGCGATCCAATCGTGTAATTCTGATAATGATTCTTGTTCGTTAAGTAGTGGTATGACTACTGATATATTCATTTAGTTCTTTTGAATGTTTAAAGTTCAAAAATACTGAAATTATTTAAGCTAAACTTGGGTCTTTCTTTTTAGTTACAGCAGCTACTATAAGTCCAACGATACTGAAACCAACAAGTTGATATGCTATAGATTTAAAAGTATTTGGTATTGAGAAAAAATTCTCTTCAGCTTCCATTTGATCTCTTGCAATATCAATTGAATCTTGTGGAGCTCCAAAGCCTTCCATCATTGCCAATTGAGATTCAATAATTTTTTCTTGTAAAATTGTAGCAGCTTCAGTATCTACAAAATTAAAAATAATTAAGCCCACTAGAGCGCTTAAAATAATTCCAACAGCAACAGCTATAAAAAATGCACTAAATGCCTGTTTAAAAGAAAGGAAACCTTCATTTAATTTTTTAGCTTTTGAAGAAGAAATAATACCAACCACAATAACCAACAGCATTTGACCAATTCCAAACCACCATTTGGTAAATAAATCTAGATACATCGCATATCCAATAATGGTTAAAGAAGCTAATATCAAGGCTAGGTATAGCCCATAAGTCATTGATGAAGATTTTAAAGATTTTTCCATAATTTAAGTTGATTATTTAGTTAATATGTTAGTTAGTATCTTTGCGTAGTTAATTGTTACAAATATCTAATAAATAAAAAAAGAAATAAATTATTGGTAATTTACAAAAATTACTTAAATTTGCACCTCCAAAATAGTAAGGATTTTAAAGAATAAAGAGATGAGAAAAGGAATACATCCAGAAAATTATAGATTAGTAGCATTTAAAGATATGTCAAACGAAGATGTGTTTTTAACTAAATCTACTGCTGAGACTAGTGAAACAATTGACGTTGATGGTGTTGAGTATCCAGTGATTAAATTGGAGATATCTAGAACATCTCACCCCTATTACACTGGTAAATCTAAATTAGTAGATACGGCAGGTCGTATTGATAAATTTAAAAGCAAATACGCAAAGTTTCAAAAATAAACTTAGCTCAATCATATTTATTAAGCCTTCAGGATTTATCTCGAAGGCTTTTTTGTTTTCTATAATTGATTTACTTTTAACAACTAACATTAAGTTTGATTATGAATTATATTCTTTTCGATGGTCCATCACGTAACAATTTGTTGCCTTTTACATTTACAAGACCAGTTGCAGATATTAGAGTTGGTATTTTAACCATTAGAGAAAAATGGGAGAAACATCTAGGATTTACTACAACGACATTAACTGAAGCGTATTTATCTGATAAATATCCAATGGTTGAGATGAATGAGAATGTTATGATAAATGCTTCTTATTTGCCAAACCAAGAATTAGTGGCAATGATTAAAGGGTTAGAAGATAACCAAGCTATATTTCAGGGAGAAGATGTTATTGCTTTTTTTTCAAAAGAGTCTCAAGAAGAAATCGATTTTACATCTTATGATGCTATAGAATACAATGAAGATGTGCTAAAAATTGAGCATACTTGGGATGTTTTTGCTAATAATGGAGATGCAATCCAAGCCGATTTTAATCTTTTAACACATAATAGGCAATCTCAGCCCATACCAAGTTCGAATCATATTTTAGGAGCCCAAAATATATTTATTGAAGAAGGTGCATCATTAGAATTTGTTACTTTAAACGCAAATTCGGGTCCTATATATATTGGTAAAGATGCCGAAATTATGGAAGGTAGTATTATTAGAGGTCCTTTTGCTTTATGTGATTATGCCACTGTAAAATTAGGTGCTAAAATTTATGGGCCAACTACAATTGGTCCGCATAGTAAAGTAGGAGGAGAAGTTAATAACTCTGTTATTTTTGGATACTCTAATAAAGGACATGATGGGTTTTTGGGAAATTCAGTAATAGGTGAATGGTGTAACCTTGGAGCAGATACCAATAATTCTAATTTGAAAAACAACTATGCAGAAGTTAGACTTTGGGATTATGAAGCTGAAGGCTTTGCTAAAACTGGATTGCAATTTTGTGGATTGATGATGGGAGATCATAGTAAGTGTGGTATTAATACTATGTTTAATACTGGTACAGTTATTGGTGTGAGCGCTAATATCTTTGGAAGCGGATTTCCTAGAAATTTTGTGCCAAGTTTTTCTTGGGGTGGACATTCTGGATTTACAACATATTTAACGCGGAAAGCATTTGAAGTTGCCGAAGTTGTAATGAGCCGTCGAAGTATTGAATTTTCTGAAAAGGATAAAGCCATTTTAGAACATGTCTTTGAAGAAACCAAAAAATGGAGAAAAAGCGAATCTTAAATTATAAAATCATGAAATTTCTTTGCAACATTTTTTTTGTATTGATGATTAATTTTGGGTTTTCTCAAACCTATACAATTAAAAACTTAAAGCTTAATGACGATAAGAGTCAATATGGTGTTGTTTACTATAAAGGAGACAAAGTTTATTATACATCTTACATGTTAGATGATAGAAATAAAGCAAGACGTGATGAGAATAAGCGATTAATTTTAACACTTTTTGAAGGTCAAATGACAGATGATGGTGAGATCATAAATTCGAAACAATTTAATAAATCTGAAAAATTTGTCTTTAATACCTCAAGTGCTACTTTTAGTAAAAATGGTAAATACATGTACATTACTACTAATTTTATGAAGCGTGGTAAGTCATACAGAGGTAAGTTAAAATCCATTAATTTAAATATTCAACGTGGAGAATATGTTGAAGGTAAAGGGTGGACAAACTTTAAATCCTTACCATTTTGTAAACCAAAATATAATTATGGTTTAGCAACTTTAAGTCCTGATGGAACTACGCTTTATTTTACGTCTAATGCGGATGGTGCACATGGTCAAACTGATTTGTTTAAAGTAAAAATATTAGGAGACGGAACATATGGTGATGTAGAAAACTTAGGTAAAAAGATAAACTCACCACGAAGAGATATGTTTCCTTTTATTAGTAAAGATAATATGTTGTATTTCGCTTCAGATCGTGTTGGAGGTATTGGAGGTCTAGATATTTACAGTTATGATTTAAATGGCGATCCAGAAACTGAAACACCTAAGCTAATGCCGAAGCCTTTAAATAGCCGAGCTGATGATTTTTGTTACATCATTAATGATACTGGTACTAAAGGTTATTTTTCTTCTAGACGACCAAAAGGAAGAGGAGAAGATGATATTTATTATTTTGTGTTAGAATAATTGCTGCCTTTAAGTAGAACAGTAAATTATAGAGGGTAATGATATGAGGGATTTATTTAAAAATAGTTTTTTTTACACGTTTTAAATCCAATAAATTAATTGGGTTAATCCCTAAGCCTGTAATGTTTTTTCGTGTAAAACGAACCACTTCATCATAAAATAAAGGAACAATAGGAGTTTGCGACATGATGAGACTATCCATTTTTGTATAGAGTTGTTCGCGTTCTTTTGTATCAGTAATAATAAAGGCTTTTTGGTACCAAGAGTCAAATAAGTCGCTTTTAAAATGCGTATAATTAGGGCCATTTGGTGCAAAATTATTACTTGAGTATAGTGATAAGTAGTTTTCAGCATCAGGATAATCAGCAACCCAACTCGCTCTAAACATATCTAATTTACCATTTGCTTTAGCATCTTTTAGAGTTGCTGCGGGAATAACATCTATATTAACTGAAATTCCAATTTTTTGTAACTCACGCTGTATGTATTCACAAAAACTTAAATAGTTACTTGTTGTTGTAATTGTAATTTCTGGATTTGAGATTCCGGTTTCAGTTTTAAATTGTTGTATAAGTTGTTTTGCTTTTTCTGGTTGAAATGTGAAACCAATAGACGAATCATAACCAGGTAGCCCTTTAGGAATAAATCCGCCATGTGCGGGAATTCCAATACCATTACGTAAATAAGTCATCATTTTTTGTTTGTCAAACCCATAATTGATAGCTTTTCGTAAGGTTCGCGATTGCATTTCAGGTATTTTAGAATCCATAAAAAATGCCAAATATTCTGTATTTAAATATGGACCACGAATCATGTTCACATCTTGAGCGTAGCTATCACGTAAGTTTCCGTTTGCGGTTAGAATTTCATCTTTATAAGATACATCTAAGCCAGAAACGAAATCTATGTTACCCTGAGCAAATTGTAAAAATTCACTTTGTTTGTCTGGTAAGAAGGTAATGGCTACAGCTTCAAGATATGGTAATTGATTTCCATTGTTATCTATTTCAAAATAAGCTTCATTTTTTCTGAAAACAAGTTTTAAATTTTCTTCCCAACGTTTAAATTTATAGGGACCAGTGCCTATTGGGTTTGCTCTAAAATCACTATCATAATAAGCGATTACTTCTTTAGGGACCACTGAGCAGTATTTCATGGTGAGTAGCCCTAAAAATGCAGGAAAAGCTTGTTGTAGTTTTATTTGAAATGTAGAGTCATTAATAGCTTTGAATGTTTTTACTTTGTTAAGTGTCCATCGTCCTGGAGAGGCTACTTTTTTGTCTAATAATCGGTTAAAACTATATTCAAAGTCGGTTGCAGTTACAGTTCTTGTAGAATCTTTCCCAAACACTTCATGCTTATGAAACTGCACATCGTTTCTTAGATTAAAAGTATAAGTAAGCGCATCTTCAGAAATTGTCCAATTTTTAGCAATGCATGGTTGTACGTTTAGATGTTCATCCATTTGAACTAGACCATTAAATAATTGATTGATAGCCCAAATGTCTGCATTGTCTTTTGCGAATGCAGGATCTAAAGAGCCAATATTTTTATGTTCGTTATATCTAAATACCAAATGGTCTTTTGTCGTATTGGTATCTGTTCCGCAGGATAAAAAAAGCAATGTGCCCAACAGGGAATATAGTAAGTATGTAAGCAATTTGTTCATAGATTAGCCTTCAGGAAGTGCTTTCCATTTTTTAATGATTTTAGAATAGAAAAATATAAAAAGGATAGCAATACTAAACATTATAAAGCTCCAGTATATACCAAATACATCCATTAAAGTATAACATTCAAAACTATCTAAATAATAACTTGGATTTGCACGACAAATATCTTGTTGATGCATAGTAATAATACCTATAATTAAAAACACATATAATGAAAACCCGATAATTGAGATGTTCACGCAAATAGCTACAATTAGTTTTTTTATTTTCTGAATAAAAATTATTGGGATTGCTAAAATTAGAGTTCCTAAAAATAAAGTCAAATAGGATATAAAGTAAAAGGTTTTATTGTCGTTACCGTCTATTAAATAAAAAATTAAGGCAGTAAGTAATGCTATTAATAATGTTAAAACGCCAACACTAATAATACTAAATAAAAGCGGTTTTAAACCAGTTACCCTAAACATAAAAATGAGACATGCTAAGAAGAATGAAAACCACATAAAAAAGTGAATGCTTTCTGTAAAAGGATTACTCTCTTTTATGTCTTCTATATTTTCAAAAACATTTTGTAAATCATTATTTTTATAATGATAATCTGATAAATGATCTGTAAAGAATTTTTCAAATTGCGTTTGTTCTAGTATAATAGTTCTAGTGTAGTCGTATTCGTCTTTTTCTTCTGTTCTAATAAAGTGTTTAACTTCGAAATTATTTGGATGATATACCATTTCTAACCATTGCTCGGCAGTAAGGTTGTGGTCTATTTTATAATAGTCTGAAAAAGTTAAAAAAGCTTCAAATAGGTTTTTTATTTCGGTTTTGTCATGTCGTTTAAGAAGGTCATGATTTCTTTGATTTCGTAATTGATGACGAATAGAAAAATCTGATCTAGAATTATAACCGTAATCAGCATAGTCATATTGAGAATAGTAGTTATAATTATTAGAACGATCTCTTAACGTATCATTTTTAGAAATGAAAAATGTATGCGATGCATTATAGTAACTTGGATTAACCGTTTTTATGCTGGATGTAAGGTCAACAACAGTATCTTTAATGTAGTAAATCCTATGAGTGTCTGTTGTTTTTCTATATACAACACCAGAAAAAGAGGAATCTGATTTGATATCAAATTCATTGGAGTCTCCAATTTTTACTTCTTTTGTTTTTAGTGTATAAAATTGAAAGGATTCATCTAGAAATTTTAAATATGGTTGACTCTCATCAATAAATTTTTCGATATCCTCACAATACAATTCATAAAACGGTTTTGGAAATCTACGTTTATCTATTGTGTAGCTAGAAACATCTTCAGAAAAAAACAGAGCTACATCGTTAGCGATTTCTATTTCCTTCTCAATTTGAGCATCAGAATATGTTAATGCAATATGAGATTTTATTCCGTAGTTATAAGACAAATAGAAGGTTGAACAACCAAAAATAATAACGAAATAAGATAGAAATTGTCCGAATAATTTAGATGTTGTTGTTGGATAAAAATTTTTGAAGCCATTATTTTTAAACATATAAATAAGCCATACTACAATGAGTAGAATAGAAATGATGGACGATAAAAATACTGTGCCGTTTTCATAAAATATAGAAGTTATATAGCGTTCTTGTAATAGTTTTGGATTGGATAATGTGAAAAAGCCAAATACAAAAAATACAAGATGTAGAAGTGATGCTACTAGTAGCATCCAAATAAATCTTGTATTCCATAGTAATGGAAATCGCTCCAGTAAATATTGATTGGTTTTAAATATAAATGCTTTCATTTAAACTATGGATTAGGATACGAAGAATCGTCTTGTAGATTTAGTAATGTTTCTAGTGTAAGTGACCTCTATTTTATGTTTTCCTAGTGTTTCTAATACAGTTGAAAATAAGGTGTCTTCTTTAAAATAAGCAACATAAATGCCACCATTATAAATAAGTTTTACGATCTGTAAGTTTTCAAAAATTGATAGCAATACGTCACGTTTTGCATTGCAATCAATTTCAATAATGAGTTGGTTCTCATCATCTTCAATAGTTTCTTTATTGTCTTTGTATTTTCCGTCTTTTAGGTATATAACTTTATCCGAAATTTTTTCAACTTCATACAATTGTTGCGAACTTAAAATTAGTGCTATTGGGTTATTGATAGAGTTGCATATCGATTTTAAATCTTCTAAAATTACTTGCTGAGCAAGGACATCTAAGTTTGCTAAAGGTTCATCTAGTAATAATAGTTCGGGCTGCCTTAATAAGGTTCTGGCAAGTTCAAAACGCATTTTGTAGCCAGATGATAATTCATTCCATTTGAGGTGTTTGTAATTCCAAAGCCCAAAACGCGCAATCATCATTAAAACTCTCGTTTCATTTTCTTCAGGAGGAATACCATAATTTGATAATACAAATTTGAGATTATCTTTTAAGCTGCCATACCATTTTTGTGTTCGTTGCGGTATATAGATCAAATTAGTTCTTAGGTCGTAATTTGAATCATATGTAGAATCAAATCTATAATCCAGTTCTCCTTCATTATACTTTAATTCTTTTGCTAAAACTCTTAAAAGCGTTGTTTTCCCATTTCCGTTTTCGCCAACCAATCCGTAGACTTCACCTTTGTGAATTTTTACAGAAACAGGGCCAAGATTAAACCGATTATAGCCATAGCTTTTTGTTAGGTTGCTACCAATAACTACAGGAGTGTTCGTTTCGTATTCTGAAATTGGAACTTTAGAAATATGCTCTAAAATAACAAGAGATTTTTCAATTAATTCATCTTCTTTTTTAGGAAATTCTTCTTTCCAATCTGTAAGGGCTATTACCTTCCTGTAGATTCCCAAATCTTGAGTGTCAATAGCACAATCCATTAATTTTCGGTACCCAAGAACAATATCTTTGTTTTTAAAGAAGGAAATAACCTCTTTTATTCTTGCTTTAGCTTTAGACATATGGATATTGTATTGGTTTTAAGGTTAGAGATTGTATTATAGTCTATAAAAAAACGTTAATTACTCAGTGTTTAGATAAAGGCCGCGAATCATGTTTACAGTTTGAGTATACCTATTGCGCAGGTTGCCAATTATAGTTGATATTTCAGCTTTGAAAGAGGTGCCTAGCTCGGTAACAAAATCAATATTGCCTTGTGAAAATTGTAGGAAAAAACATTTAAATTTCATTTAAAAGCTTAAAAAGTTATATATTAGTTTTATTAATCTAACAAAATTTAAATTTATGAAAAAAAATTACATTTTATTTTTATTTACATTATTATTTGTGTGTACTACAAATGCACAAATAACCTTATCACAAAGTACGTCTGAAACTATTGTTGCGGGTTCTGTAGCATGTGGTGCAGCAGGTGTCGTTTCTGATAATATTTTTTACAGAGCTTTTGATATTAATGCACTTGGATACCCTCAATTTGATGTAACAGAAGTTGCTTTTGGTATTGAAGCTGTTACAAATGAATCTGTAGGCTTTGCTGTTGATGTTGTTATATATGAAACAACTGCTTTTCCAGCAGGAACATTAACAGAGTTAGCGAGAGTATCTGTGCCATTAGTAACCGCAGATACTGGAACGATTAAAATTGTTCCAATCACGGCTTCTGTAACTGCAGATATCTTAGTGTTTACAGTAGAAACACCAGACGAAAGTGGTAGTGGAGGTACGACAGGGTTTCAGATTGGATCTAATAATCTAGGGCAATCTGCATCAGGGTTTTTATCATCTGTTGCTTGTGGTTTAACAACGCCAACTGATATTAGTCTTGTTGGTTTTCCTGATATGCATATGGTAATGACCGTTACAAGTGATCCTTTAAGTGTTGATGAGTTTTCTTTTAATAGTTTATCTGTGAGTCCAAATCCAACTTCAGACATTCTGAATTTAGAGATGCCAAATTCTATTACAGAATTTAATACAGAGATCTATTCAGTTACAGGGAAATTAGTTTATAAAGGTTCAAATAAAGCACAGTTAGATCTGTCTAATTTGAATTCTGGAGTTTACATTTTGAAAGTTACTACTGATAATGGAACAGTTTCCAAAAAAGTGATCAGATACTAATACAACTATAAAGTTTAATTACTTAATAGATATTAAAAAGAGCGTTTTATTAATAAAACGCTCTTTTTTGTTAAATTTGCAAGCTTCAATATAAGATAAGATGAACTCAAAAAAAGTTGCTTTTTATACTCTAGGTTGTAAACTGAATTTTTCTGAGACCTCTACAATAGCAAGAAATTTTTCTTCAGAAGGTTTCGAGCGTGTAGATTTTAAAGACAAAGCAGATATCTATGTGATTAATACCTGTTCAGTAACGGAAAATGCTGATAAGCGTTTTAAATCTATAGTAAAACAAGCCCAAAAGGTAAATCCAGATGCTTTTGTTACAGCTATTGGTTGTTATGCGCAATTAAAGCCACAAGAATTAGCAGATGTTGATGGAGTAGATCTTGTATTAGGTGCTACCGAAAAATTTAAAATCACAGATTATCTTAATGACCTCTCAAAAAATGATATGGGAGAAGTGCATAGTTGTGAAATTGAAGAAGCCGATTTCTATGTTGGTAGTTATTCTATAGGTGATCGTACACGAGCTTTTTTGAAAGTACAAGATGGATGTGATTACAAATGTACCTATTGTACAATTCCATTAGCTAGAGGGATCTCTAGAAGTGATACTTTAGAGAATGTCCTTGAGAATGCGAAAGAAATTTCAGCAAAAAATATCAAAGAAATTGTACTTACAGGTGTTAATATTGGAGACTATGGAAAAGGGGAATTTGGAAATATAAAGCATGAGCATACCTTTTACGAACTTGTACAAGCTTTAGATGATGTAGAAGGAATTGAACGTTTACGTATCTCATCTATTGAACCTAATTTACTTAAAAACGAGACCATAGATTTTGTATCTAAGAGCAAAACGTTTGTGCCTCATTTTCATATTCCATTACAAAGTGGGAGTAATGTTATTCTTAAATTAATGCGTCGTCGTTATATGAAAGAATTGTATATCGATCGTGTGATTAAAATTAGAGAAGTCATGCCACATGCTTGTATTGGTGTAGATGTGATTGTTGGGTTCCCAGGAGAAACAGATGAACTGTTTTTGGAAACCTATAACTTCCTCAATGAATTAGATATTTCTTATTTGCATGTCTTTACATATTCAGAACGTGACCATACAGTTGCAGCATCTCTTGATGGTATTGTCTCTAAAAAGGTTAGAGCAAAACGAAGTAAAATGCTACGTGGACTTTCAGCTAAAAAGCGAAGAGCTTTTTACGAAGATCAAATAGGGAGTCATAGAACAGTTTTGTTTGAAGGAGAAAACAAAGAAGGTTATATTCAAGGGTTTACAGAAAACTATGTAAAAGTAAAAACGCCTTGGAATCCAGAGTTAGTTAATACCCTTCAAATGGTTGAGCTTACAGAGATTGATGAGGATGGTTTAGTAAGGATTGCATTTGATAAAGAAGTGATTGTTTAAGCCTAAGTAGTATGTTTCTTATATGATATTTGTTGTTTGCAATAAAACGCTACAAAAAATGAAGTAAATACTTTTATGATTATATTCTAATAGCTACTGGAAGTAATTTTTACGTTTTCAATCTTATGAATTTATGATTTTTATTTTTTTAAAATTATAGAATGCTGATAATTTGCCTTTCATCCTTTTTTTTTAAATTTCATCTATTTTTATCTATTCAAAACATCTAATGATTTACATTTAAACCCTTAGTGATAATGTATTATGAATAGAATAGCCTTTACTTTTTTTATCTGCTGGATTTTGATGTTGTCAGCTTCATGTTCTAGTGATGATATTGATGTTAATTCATCAATTATTGGCTCATGGAAATTAACAAATTATAATATTGGAGTTTCTGTTGATATTGATAAAGACGATATTGAAAACTTAAATTTATTAAATGAGTTGAATTGCTCTAATAATGAAATATTGATATTTGAATCAAATGGAACAGTTTCTTCAAATGATACTTTTAATCCTAATATCGATATTTCAAAGTCAAATTTAAATGGAGATTATGTTTTTTATGTTGAGTGTGCTGAAGGTGTTATAGGTTTTGCCACACTGTACAATACTTTAAATGATGATACTGTTGAGTTTAACGATAAGCCATCTGCAATAATAGGAAATACACTTACGAGAGTTTTTGAAAATGTAATTGAAGTCTATAATGAAGATTTTAGTGAAATTATTGAGACAAAACATCTAACATTGATATATACAAAACAGTAGTTTAGTGTTATTTTGCTTAATATTTATAATATAGAATAAAAAAATCCGAAGTTTAAAGCTTCGGATTTTTTTTATAAGTTATATTCTAATGCCCACAGGTAGCATTTTTTTATATTTTCTATGTCGTCTAATAAATTTTGCGATTTCTGGGCTGGTTGGTACAACACTAATATTACGTTCCGCTATGTTTTCAAAAACAAGCGTAAGAAATTCTTCTGAGAAGTCTTCATTAGAAATTCCTTCTGGAATAATAAGTTTTGTTAAAAAAATTTTTCGATCTTGAAGTGAATACTCAATTTTAGCAAGTTCATCGTCTACTTTTAATTCGAATTGGCGTAAAAAGTCATTGTCTGTTAATTCAGCAGCATCAATCATAATAATTTGTATTTAATTCAATGGTCGGTAGGGTGGAACTATACTTTTGTATAGTTTTGTATAACAAATTTACGAAAAATATCATAGATATTAAAAACCGTTTAGTTTAAATACTTATGGAACAAGAAATTATACATGTGTATTTAATGCCAGGAATGGCAGCAAATCCAACAATATTTGAACATATTAAATTACCAGAGGATCAATTTGAAATTCATTGGCTAGAATGGATGATTCCTTTTAAAAAGGAGTCTTTAGAATCTTATGCAAAGCGAATGATAGAACATATTGAACATGAAAACATTGTATTGTTAGGGGTTTCTTTTGGTGGTATTTTAGTACAAGAGATGAGTAAATATGTGAAATTGAGAAAGCTTTTTGTGATTTCTAGTGTGAAATCTAAACATGAGTTGCCTAAACGGATGAAAGTTATGAAATACACCAAAGCTTATAAAATATTGCCTACGCAACTTGTGAGCAGTATAGATTTTCTAGCTAAATATGCATTTGGAGATACTGTGACAAAGCGAGTAGAACTTTATAAGCAATACCTGTCTGTAAGTGATAAACACTATTTAGATTGGGCCATTGAAAATATAATTGAATGGGATCAAGAAACGCCAAATGAAAAGGCTATTTATATTCATGGTGATAGAGATGGTGTTTTTCCTCATTCATGTATAGGAAATTGTATTGTTGTAAATGGAGGGACGCATATTATGGTGATTACAAAATATAAATGGTTTAACGAAAATTTACCAAAACTAATCTTGCAAGGCACTTGAAAGCAAGCATTTAATTTTATACATTTATAAAAAAAAGAATTATGACGATGATTAAAAATATTTTAGCAGCTATTGGTTTAATTTGTGTGTCTGGGCTATTTATTTTTGCTGTTCAGGTTGAAAAAGGCCCTTCAGATAAAGAACTTACCGAACCCGTTAAATTAATAAACGATTATAACGTTTATGCGATATCTGTTCCCGAAAGTTTAAATTTTGCAGGAGAAGAACTGCCTTTAAAAGATCCAGATATATTTGAGCGTATGGATAGAGAACTGTTGGTTAATACCTATTGGCAATCTAACGGACTGTTAATGTTTAAGCGTGCAGAAAAGTATTTTCCAATCATTGAGCCTATTCTTAAAAAGAATGGTGTTCCAGAAGATTTTAAGTATTTAGCAGTAATAGAAAGTGGTTTGACAAATGCAGTTTCTCCTGCAGGAGCAAGAGGTGTTTGGCAAATTATGAAAACAACTGGACGAGAAAATGGGTTAGAAATAAATACTAACGTCGATGAGCGTTATCACTTAGAAATGGCTACTGAAGTTGCTTGTAAGTATTTGTTAAAAGCCAAAGCACGATTAGGGTCTTGGACATTAGCTGCCGCAGCTTATAATGCAGGTAATGCAGGAGTTTCTAGGCGTTTAAAAGAGCAAGGTGTTGCGAATTACTATGATTTGTTACTAGGTGAAGAAACCGGAC
This sequence comes from Flavobacteriales bacterium 33_180_T64, assembly GCA_002162685.1. Taxonomy (GTDB): domain Bacteria; phylum Bacteroidota; class Bacteroidia; order Flavobacteriales; family Flavobacteriaceae; genus Psychroserpens. The sequence continues at coordinate 57,130 of MAAQ01000012.1, read as the reverse complement.
GTTATATGTTCAGAATTGTAGCTTTAAAAGAAATATTAAACCATCCTAAAAAGTATGGGTTCAATTTTACTCCTAAAGACTTGTATAAAACTATTCCTACCTATAAAGTCGAAGTAGATACAGCTGTTACAGACTTTACCAAATTTGCACAACGCTATGGGATAAATTATAAAATACTTAAGATTCATAATCCTTGGTTAAGAGAGCCTAAGCTTAATAATGCATCAAGAAAGAAATACTATATTGAAATCCCTAAAGAAGGACATTATATAGTGAAACCTTAGTTTTTTTGATTAATTTAATGTGGTGATAATACCTTCAATAGTTTGTTGATCCTGAAAGAGAATTGATTTAATTTTATCATGTGCCAATTCAAAAGCAACTTTGGGGTCTTCTTTATTTAAGTTCACCGTAAATTTTCTATCAATATCTAGAAGTTGTTTTTTTTCTGAAATGAAGAAGCATGTTGGAGCTCCAAACGAATGTTTGTATGATGCTATAATATGGTTTGCCTTGTTTTCGCGTTCATTAACATAGGTTACTGTAACTAAGGAATTGAAACTGCTGCCTTGTTTTTTTGCAATAGATTTTGATGTCCAAAATAGGATCACAATATCTACTTGTCCTTTATACATTCTAGACATTCTATTTATGGCATCTATTTCTTTGTCATCAATATGTTCCCAGGCAGATTTTGTAATGAGTAAAAAAGCATGTTTAATATTTGATGTTTTAAGCGTACCTCCATTTGCCTTTTTTAAAGTTATTTCAGAAATATAACTATACTTTAAATGGGTGTTTAATAAAGAGTCAAATAAGAATTCGGCCTGTACTCTATCATTATTTTGAATTGCCAATTCTGTTTGGACTCTGAAGGCTTTAATATGTTTCCCTATTTCATGTTCAAAATAGGTCTTAGGTTCTTGAGAATATCCTAAGAATGTAAATAAAAATAATATGATAATAAAATGCGCTTGCATGCCAAAGTTCTAATTGTTTTTGACAAAGTTATAAGCGTTTATATTACTGTTAAAATAAAGTCGTTGAACGGTCTTTAATCCTAGGGTAAGTCGCTGAGTACTATCGTTAATGCGATGATTGGTAGTTTTTTAAGACAAATTAGCGTCTCATATTGCGATTGCCATAGTGTTGCTTTGGTCCTTGAGATTTTTTCATGCCGTCTTTCATCATTTTAATCTGTTCGGTTAATATGCCTCGTTTATCAAGCTTTTGTGCTTCATTAAGTAATTGCTTAGCTTCAATAGGTCTACGCTTGCTAAACGCTATTCCTGCAAGGTTTAATTTAGCCATAGCGACATCATGATCCATAGAAAGACCTAAACCTAAAGCTTTTTTAAAATACTTTTCAGCATCATTCATATTGCTTTGAGAAACCATAACACCATGAAGGTAATTGTAATAACCTTCCTGCTTTTTAACTAAGGCACTTGATGGATTCTTAATTTTATTTAACCAATTTTTAGCGCCTTCAAAATCTTGTTTTCTAAGTTTTAGAAAGGCTAATAAAATGAATTCATTTTTGAAATACAGAAACACAAAAATGAGAGAAAGTAAAATGTACATAATACCATTACCAATGTAGCCTTCGGTAAATTGATAAATGGCAAATGCTATAATTAATCCAGCAATAACAAGTTTTATGTTTTTATTGAACATGTTTTTCTATTTTGTAAGTTATATTAGAGGTAATTGTTGTTGGAACTTTTGTGTCGTTCATGTTGTGCATTATAGAGTTTCCGGTAGCTACAGATTTACTAGACATGTGTTTTACAAAACCATTCTCTAATGATGTTGTAATACTACTTGTCATATCGCCTGTTAAATTCATTTCTACATCACTATCTGAATTTTTAAAAATAATTGTACTCTTTCCCGTTATTATAATATCATCTTCTGTGATGTTGTTAAGAGTCCAAGTGTTCTTTGCTGCTAATTCACCTTCAAATGCGTTGGTCCAAGATTCACCTTTTTTAATTATTTCAGAAGGATAAATATAAGTCATTTGCTCAAAGCTTTGAGCAAGACTTTTGTTGCTAAATTCTTTTTTCATAGATTCTCTCATGAGTTCTTTGGTAAACTCATCAAAATCTCCTGCTGCGTTAATCATATTATCAATTAATGCTTTTGAGCCTTCGATAGATTTGATTTTTCCGTTTTTATACATTTTCATAGAAAGATCTGTAGTCACCAATTGAGAGAATATTTTTCCTTCAATATCATCATCAGAAATAGAATCGGTAGTATTAATTGACATTATTTCTCCTACCAAATTAGACGATGCTGTCATTTTAAAGCGGTCAAATTTAAATCTTATATCATATAAACTATCTGAAACACCTTCTATAACAAAAGTGTAATCACCTTCAATTTTATTTTTTATTTCATGTTTGGAACCATTCATGTCTTGAACGATATCTTGGCTAGCTAATTGATAAACTGTAAATTGATCACCTATTTTAAGTCTATAAGATAAATTATTTTGAGCAGTTATTAAACTAGTAGTTGTTAAAAAAACAACTAAAAACCACATTAAATATGACTTCATTAATTTTCTTTTTTTTCAGTTTACAAAGAAACTAATTTTTTATCAATTTGTAGCTAGTAAATGAGATGATAAGACAATCTTGTTATAAGGTTCTTCTTTTTTTATTGATTACTAGTATTAAATCAAGAATAAATAAATAATTTTAATTTTAGGTTTGGCAAAATAAAAACTCTTTGTATATTTGCACCCAGTTTTGAGATAGCTCTCAACTTATAAAAAGAATATTAGTTTATAAAAATATAAGACAATGCCAAAAAGAACGTTTCAACCGTCAAAAAGAAAGAGAAGAAACAAACACGGTTTCAGAGAAAGAATGGCTTCTGTAAACGGAAGAAAAGTTTTAGCACGTAGAAGAGCTAAAGGAAGAAAAAAATTGTCTGTATCATCAGAAACTAGACATAAAAGATAATGATTAACAATTGTTAATATATTAAGGGTGTTACTTAGGTGTAACACCTTTTTTTGTATCTATATGTTACCTATTTTTGAACTCTCTAAAGAATAAAAAAATGCCAAAAAACGAAAAATTAAAGTCTATTCTTATTATAGGTTCAGGTCCTATTGTTATTGGTCAAGCCTGTGAATTTGACTACTCAGGAACTCAAGCGTTACGATCACTTCGCGAAGATGGAATTGAAACCATACTTATCAATTCTAATCCCGCAACAATTATGACAGATCCAACTATGGCTGACCATGTGTATCTGTTGCCTTTAACAACAAAATCTATTGTTAAAATATTAAAAGAACATCCACATATAGATGCAGTTTTACCAACTATGGGAGGACAAACTGCTTTAAACCTTTGTATTGAAGCAAGTGAAAAAGGGATTTGGAGTGATTTTGAGGTTGATATCATTGGTGTAGATATTGATGCAATTAATATTACTGAAGACAGGGAGCAGTTTAGAGAGTTAATGCTCAAAATTGGTATTGGTATGGCACCACAAGCAACTGCAAATTCTTATCTTAAAGGAAAAGAAATTGCTCAAGAGTTTGGATTTCCTTTAGTTATTAGAGCATCTTATACATTAGGAGGAGCAGGAGCATCGTTTGTATATAAAGAAGAAGATTTTGATGACTTACTAACACGTGGTTTAGAAGTGTCTCCAATTCATGAGGTTATGATTGACAAAGCCTTAATTGGCTGGAAAGAATTTGAGTTAGAGTTGCTTAGAGATAGAAACGATAATGTTGTTATTATTTGTACTATAGAGAATATGGATCCAATGGGAATCCATACTGGTGATTCTATTACTGTTGCTCCAGCAATGACACTTTCTGATAAAACATTCCAAAGAATGCGCGATATGGCTATCCATATGATGCGTAGTATTGGTGATTTTTCTGGTGGTTGTAATGTTCAATTTGCTGTTAGTCCTGATGATGAAGAAGAAATTATAGCGATTGAAATCAATCCACGAGTATCACGTTCATCTGCATTAGCAAGTAAAGCTACTGGGTATCCTATAGCCAAAATTGCAGCTAAATTAGCTATAGGTTATACTTTAGATGAATTGAGTAATCAAATTACTGGGTCTACATCAGCATTATTTGAACCAACACTAGATTATGTTGTCGTTAAAATTCCGCGTTGGAATTTTGATAAATTCGAAGGTTCAGATAGACGATTAGGTCTTCAAATGAAAGCCGTAGGAGAGGTGATGGCTATTGGACGTTCTTTTCAGGAAGCATTACATAAAGCGACACAATCTTTAGAAATTAAGCGTAACGGATTAGGTGCAGACGGAAAAGGATATAAAGATTATCAACAGATTATAGATAAACTTACCTATGCAAGTTGGGATCGTGTATTTGCCATTTATGATGCCATTCAAATGGGAATTCCATTAAGCAGAATACATGAAATCACTAAAATTGATATGTGGTTCTTAAAACAATATGAAGAGCTACATGAATTAGAAAAAGAAATTTCACAGTTTACTATAGATACTATAGAACGAGAATTACTTCTAGAAGCAAAGCAAAAAGGCTATGGAGACCGTCAGATTGCACATATGTTGAAATGTTTAGAAAGTCAAGTCTATAATAAACGTGAAGAATTTAATATAAATCGTGTATATAAATTAGTAGATACGTGTGCTGCAGAGTTTAAAGCACAAACACCTTATTACTATTCGACCTTTGAGAATGAAGTAGAAACTTCCGATGGTAAAACTTATTCACACAACGAAAGTGTTGTGACAGATAAAAAGAAAATCATCGTTTTAGGTTCTGGCCCAAATAGAATAGGACAAGGTATTGAGTTTGATTATTGTTGTGTTCATGGTGTTTTAGCAGCAGCTGAATGTGGCTATGAAACTATTATGATTAACTGTAATCCTGAAACTGTTTCTACAGATTTTGATATTGCAGATAAACTCTATTTTGAACCTGTATTTTGGGAGCATATTTATGATATTATTCGTCATGAAAAACCTGAAGGTGTAATTGTTCAATTGGGTGGCCAAACAGCTTTAAAATTAGCTGAGAAATTAGACCGCTATGGAATAAAAATAATAGGAACAACGTATCAGTCTTTAGATTTAGCTGAAGATAGAGGATTGTTCTCTAATCTTTTAAAAGAAAATAATATTCCTTATCCTCAATTTGATATTGCAACGACTGCAGATGAAGCTTCAGCAATTGCAGATGTGTTAGATTTTCCAATTTTAGTAAGGCCTTCTTATGTTCTTGGAGGGCAAGGGATGAAAATTGTGATTAACAAGCAAGAACTTGAAGAACACGTTGTGAGTTTACTTCGAAGGATGCCAGGAAATCAATTGCTTTTAGACCATTATCTTGATGGCGCAATTGAAGCAGAAGCTGATGCGATTTGTGATGGCGAAAATGTATATATCATAGGTATTATGGAACACATTGAGCCTTGTGGAATTCATTCTGGAGATAGTAATGCGACTTTGCCTCCTTTTAATTTGGGAGAATTTGTAATGCAGCAAATTAAAGATCATACTAAGAAAATTGCTTTAGCGCTTAATACAGTAGGATTAATAAATATTCAGTTTGCAATTAAAGATGATATGGTATATATTATTGAAGCCAACCCTAGAGCCTCAAGAACAGTACCTTTTATTGCAAAAGCGTATGGAGAACCATACGTAAACTATGCTACTAAAGTGATGTTGGGAGACAAAAAAGTAACCGATTTTGATTTTAAACCTGAATTAAAAGGTTATGCTATTAAACAACCTGTATTCTCATTTAATAAGTTTCCTAATGTGAACAAAAAATTAGGACCAGAGATGAAAAGTACGGGTGAGAGTATTTTATTTATTGATAGCTTAAAAGATGATGAGTTTTACAATTTATATTCAAGACGTAAAATGTATTTAAGTAAATAACCAATTTATTCGATAAACGACTTAATATATTTATATGAAAAGTATTAATTTAGCTGATTAATATTGAAATTTAATATTTTGACTATCAAACAATTCTGTTTAATTAACTTATTGTTAATATCATCTTTTGCTTTTTCACAAAAAACCATTTTTGATATTGCACGTTTTGGTACAGTAGAAGACGTTAAAGCATTAATGACTATTAATTCTGATACGATTAATACTATTGATACCAATGGTTATGTCGCATTAACACTTGCTTGTTATAAAGGAAACCAAGATGTTGCTTTGTTTTTAGCAGCTAATGTTAAAGATATTGATGGGAATAGTAATTATGGAACACCTTTAATGGCTGCTGTTTACAAAAATAGACCCGTAATTGTAGAACGTTTATTAGAGTTAAAAGCGAATCCAAATTTAGCGGATGTTAATGGTACTACACCATTGCATTATGCTATCATTTTTAAAAATGAAAGAATAATAAAATTGTTAATGGATGCAGATGCAGATGTTGATTTCAAAGATAATAGAGGGAATACAGCAAAGGACTATGCCGCAATGACAAAAAATGAATCGATATTAAAACTCATCAATAAAAAATAATTAGTATGAAAAAAATTACACTAGCCTTGATTGGTTTATTTTATTTTAATGTGGCTTTTAGTCAGACCTATACTACAGGTTTAATAAACCTTTCTAATACTACGGATTTAGAATATTCTATACAAATAGATGTTAATCCTACAACGACAACTTTAACAATGATTGGCCCAGATGATAGATGGTTAGGACTTGGTTTTGGGGTACAAGGTATGACCGCAGGAGAAGACGTTGTTATCTATGATGGTACTACCCTTACAGATCGGTATTATGGTTATATTGGTCAAACTGCAGGTGACGATGCTACGGGAATAATTCCAACTGAAGATCTTGAAGGAGAACGTGATTGGACTGTGGTGACAAACACGATTGATTCTGAAAACTCAAAGAGAACAATCGTTGCTACACGACCAACAAATACAGGTAATAATAATGATTATGTGTTTTCTGCTTCTGCGACTTCAATAGAATTAGCTTGGGCTAGAGCTCGATTTTCAGGTTATGATTTGGAATGGCATGGTATTGCAAACAGAGGGATTACAATGCAGTCTTTAACATTAAGTCAGCCAGAATTTGAAATAAGTGATTTTCAAATTACTCCAAATCCAGCGTCATCAAACTTCACAGTAAATTTACCAACATTTACAAATGATGTAACAATACAAGTTTATGATGTATTAGGTAAGAAAATCTTAAATAAAAAATTAAGCTCTGTATCTTCCAATATTGACGTTTCAAAATGGAATAATGGTGTATACTTAGTTAGGATTTCTACTGAGAATGCTACACATACAAAACGTTTTATCAAAGAGTAGAACTAATATGAATTTTTAAAAGCCATTAATTAATCAATTAATGGCTTTTTTATTTTAATAATTATTAAACGGATTGAAGTGGTAAACATATTTTTGTTTCTAGATTTTGTGTTGCGTTTATATTGGCGAAGTTTTACTGCATGAATATAGGTTTTTCAAAATTTGATTAAAACGACAGCGATACTTTAAAAATAAAAGCTGTTAGTTAATTTTTCGATAAATGATACCAATCAGTTGCTCTTAAATTGTTATTTTAGAAAAAAAAATGAGAATTGCTAATTTGGAACTATTGTTGTTAGATCTAATATAATTACGGTTTTAATTGAAACATAAATTATGAAAACAAAATTACTTTTATTATCTCTTTTGTTTAGCTCATTAATTACATCGTCGCAAGTGATTGCAAATCAGGTTGATGATTTTGAAGATGCTACAACTCAGAATTGGATTATTGGTAGTCCTGGTGATGCAGAGTTTCCGCCTGCTAATGTTGCTACAGATGGACCAGATGGAGTAGATGATAATTATTTAACCTATACATCTACGCCTCCTGAATTTGGTGGAGCTGGGAGTAAAATGATTATTTTTAATGCCATGAATCAATGGTCTTCAAATTTTACTAGTGAAGGTGTTGTCGCAATTAAAATGGATGTTAGGGTTTTAACTACAGATTTAAATTTAAGAGTTGCTTTTCAAGGGCCTAGCGGAAAACGAATTTGTTCAACTACTCCTGTAAATGTTATAGCAGGTTCTGGTTGGCAGTCGATCACAATTCCTATTTCTCCTGCAGATTTTACTGCGGTTGGAGGTTCTGGAGCTGTTACCATAGCAGATGCATTAGCAAGTGTTAGCACAATGAGAATTTTAAGTAGTACTGTGCCTACTTGGACTGGTGCTGATACTGTTATATCTACAATTAACTTAGATAATATAATTGCATCTACAACATTAGATGCCGAAGAGCTTACTATTCAAAATGAATTTGAAATATCTCCAAATCCAGCAACAGCAAAGTTAAATATTAAGCTATCTAATTCCTTTGAGAATGCTAGTGTTATTGTTTATGATGTTTTAGGAAAGAAGGTATATACAAAAGTATTAAGTAATGTAACATCTTCGATAGATGTTTCTAAATGGAACTCGGGTGTGTATCTTGTTAGGGTTTATTCAGATAATCAAACACTTACAAAGCGTTTTGTAAAGCAATAAAGCGTAGTAAATTTTAATAAAAAACCCATCAAGTTATGACTTGATGGGTTTTTTATTTGTACGAATTATTATTAATCAATTGAAAAAATCACTAAATTGTAGATAACTTAACCTGTAAAATCAAAGTATTATGAAAAAAAAATACTCTTTTCACATGCTTATTTTAATGTTTTGTTTTGGATTTTCAATTCAAAATATTAATGCTCAATTTAGAATTATTGAGGTAAATCCTACAACAGAACAAGTTAAAATTAAAAATTTTGGATCTACAACTGTAGATATTTCTGCTTATAGGTTATGTGCCAGATTTTCATATAATGCATTAAGTAATATGACTTTATTAAGTGGTAATCTTAATTTAGCACCAAATGCAGAAGTAGAAGTTACTGTTTTATTTTCTAATGCTAGTGTATTAACAGATGCATCTTCAGATTTAGGATTGTATTTGCCAGCAGGTAGTTTTGGTGATGCGGCCAATATGGTTGATTTTATACAATGGGGAGCTGGTGGTATTGGTAGAGAGTCTCAAGCTGTTACTAACGGTTTTTGGACTGCAGGAACCTTTATTAATATTGCATCACCTTATGAGTTTACTGGGAGTGCAACAGATTATGGAGTCGGTTTTTGGGATACACTTTTGGATGTAGAAGATTTTGATGGTATTACGAAGTTTGCAATTACTCCTAATCCTGCTTCATTAAACCTTAATGTTACAATCCCTAGTCATATTGAAAATGCGACTATTAAAGTATTTGATTTATTAGGAAAAAAAGTAATTGAAAGAGATATAAGTAATCTGCAAACAATATCTATTAATGTTAGTAAATGGAATACAGGGATATATATTGTGAAAATTTCAAGTGATGATATTATACAAACAAAACGATTTATAAAGCAATAATATAAAATTTAATAAAACCATTCCTTTAAGAGAATAGCTTTTATTTTTTAAGCAATACAAATTGAAAAGAGATTTCTATATCTTGAGCAATTTTATTACTCACAATTTTAGGAATATCAATATCAAAATCTGATGCTTTGACTTTAAAATTACTTGTAAGTGTTATTTTATTTTTTTCAATTAATACTGCTATAGCAATATTATTTATAGTTTTAGTCTTGCCATGAAATGTGAGCTCTCCATTTAAATGATACGTTGTCATTTCTGTTTTTTCTAAGTCAAAATGTTCTATAGTTCCTTTGAAAGTTGCTTTCGAAAATTTATCAGACTCAGCGTAATTCTCATTAAAATGTTCTTCCATTAACGCATTTTTAAAACGAAAACCTTTCACCAATGCTAATGCTGCCATAGCACCATTTTCAGTATTAATAATTGCAGTAACAGAATTATTTTTTGCCGACACTTCTTCAAATGAAGGAACTGATGCTTCAAAATTGATAACTCCAGTTTTTGTAATGTATTTGTTTTGAGCTGAAATACTTATTGAAACAAATAAGAATATGTGTAGTAATTTTTTCATTTAAATCGTTTTAATTAATATTTTCAAAATAGAGAAAGTTAGTTCTCTAACAAGCCGTTTATTTCCCATTGCACAATTAAATCTATTAACGCTTGAGGTAAACGTGGTCCGCCAAAAGGCATTAAGAACGCTTGGTCATTAGAAGAGACACGTTGAATTAAACCTCTGTTTTCGACAGCATTTTTAACATCAGAGTAGGTTAGTAATGACATAGGCGCTCCATTTTCAGGTGGATTATTGTGACATATGATACAGTTATTATCAATAATAGATTTTACATTGTCTGTATAAGTAACTATTGTAGGTAGTGGAGTTGCATCAATTAAATCTTCTTCATTAGCGTTAGAGCAACTAAATACTAATGAGATTAGTATAAAATATAACTTATATATGTTTTTCATCTTTTTATAATTTAAAATACACGGCTTAGATTAAACCCAAAATAGATGTTTCCATCACTCCAGTCACCAGTAGCTTGACCTAAAAAACCATTAGTATTCATCGCTTGCGCATTTGAAAAATGCATTTGAAACACATGTCCACCAGTTTCTAAATCTATTCCTATTGATAGCGGGTTTTTAAAAGGCGAATTATCAGCTCTGTTTAGATGCCATCCATAATCTGTATTTATAGACCAGCGTTTTGATAGTTTATATCGTGTGCCAAACCCTAAAGCAAATTGAGAATTGTCTTGATTGTTTTGCTGCACATAATTATCATGAAAAAATGTTGGTGCTAATTCAAATGAAAAATTTGTATTTACCTTTCGAGAAATTAAAACTTGAACAGTATAGCCTAGGCGGTGTTTAAATTTTAATTTAGGTAAATTATCTTTTTCTAATGATGTATTAACTAAAATGGAATTGAAACCAACAATTGTAAAAGGAAAACCGTTTTCTTGTTGTCTTAATAGTCTGTATTTTAAAGACGCTTCATAAATTTTTTGATATGAACTTCTTGATAGCCCTATATTAAACGCATCTGAAACCCCATAAACAAAATTCAAGCGTGTGACAGCATCATCAAGACCAAAAAAACTATCAAAACCATTTTCTATGCTGCCAAATCGATGTGATACTATAAATGTGAATTCTTTTTCAGCTACAAGTTTTGTGGATTCAAAATTAACAATTTTCAAGCCTTTAAAAGCAGCTGTTGCATATTGATTGTCAATAGTATCTGTGTCAATTTCATTTAATAAATCATCTTGAGCAAGGGAGAGAAAAGGCACTAATACTATTATAGCGAATAGGGTTTTCATAGATTGTAAATTAAAATAAAAGCCAAATACGACTAAGTATTATTAAAGTTGTATTTGGCTTATTTATAAATGTTAATTTTTAATAAATCGTTTTGTTTCAGATTTATCACCAGCTGAAATTTTAATAAGATAAATGCCACTATTTAAATCAGTAACATCAAGATAAGATAGTGCTTGGATATCTATAGTTTTATTGAGAATTTGCTTTCCAAGAAGATCAAATACCTGAAATAATAATTCTGTTTCGTTATGTTCTGTTTCTATATTAAGTATAGAATTTGTTGGGTTTGGGTAAAGATTAAAACGTGTTGTATTGTCAAGATCATTAATACTTAAAAGGGTATCCCAGAACCCAACACCAAGATCTGTTGATGTTCCAGTAAATTCGTAAGGAGGTGTAGCATTAATAAAGGTTCCTGCAGTCCAAATACCTTTAGCTACTGCAACATTCTCTCTTCCATTGCCACCACTTCCCCATTGTGTGAAATCTAACATTGCTGTACTTGAACCAAAACTAGGGGATTGATATAATCCTAAATCTGAAGCTGTAGCATTAAAATTTGTAGATGATTGAACAACAACATCTGCTCCTGAAGCTAAATTAAGGGAACCGCTTAGCACTGTTCCTCCATTTAATTGTGAATATGCAAACAAGTGGCAAAACCAATACGAAGATACATTTACAGTTGTTGGACCATAATTATGAATTTTCACCTCATTGGTAGTTGGATTAACTTCAACGATTCTTACTTGTGCTGTTAAAGTTTGTGATGCTATTATAAAAATAGATGCTGTCAGTAATAAATTTAATAGGTAATTTGTTTTCATAGTGTAAAATTTATTTAATTAATAATTCATTTTTTGTTAATAGTGCATTGATCTAGTTTTACTTGCTCTAGTAAATCATCATATCCAATAACACGTCCTTTTATTCTTACTTGAGCCTTTTCTTTTATGATATGCTCAATAGAATTTGTAAATTGACAAAACACTTTATCCTCTAATGTAATAGTGTTAGGACTTATTTCTGAAATCATTCCAAAAACCTCAATAGTATTATTTAAATATTTTGTTTCAGCAGCATTTGGGTTTTTAGAATAACTAGAAGCCAAATCGGTTACAGTGATTTTAAATGTTGCAATTTCTTTTTCTATATCTCTGTGATTTTGATAGATGTAGTTATAGCCTATAATTGAAGTAATAACTAAAACAATGATAATGGTGATAAGTTTACGCATGATTATTTTCTTTAAGCTGAGTTTTAAACTGCTTTAGCTTTTTTATTTACCAAAGCAGTTCAATTTCAAAACAATTTTAACTAACTAATTCTGAACAACTAACTCAATTTTCTTTTTCTTTTTCAATGTATTGTATGCTAATTGCAAGTGTTTTTATATCGTAATCTATCATCGTCACCAACTCTAAAATCAACTTTAGTAGTGGCTCCATAATCATCAATTTCATGTAAAATCCAATTATTGTTACATAATGGTAAACTTGGTACATCTATAATTACGGTAATATTATTTCCTGAACCTGAAGTTGACCATGTACCATATACTGTTGTTGTATTCCAAAAAACCGAAAGAGTTCCGTCTGTAAAGAAGTTAAAATCGTAACCTTCATATGCAGTATCATAATTGATATCGTTGCGTTTTAGCTTGAGGACAAACCAGTCTGAGCAATTGGTGAGCACGCTAAATAATTCTTCTGGAGAACAGAAATCACAATCATCATCATTATAATCATAATCATCATCTTCATCACAATCATCTTGTGCGTTTTCTATTGTGTTTTCAAGTTCTGTAAGGGAGTTAATTATAACTTGCGACGCATTAGATAGAGTTACAGAAATAGGAAAGTTTATACGCACTATATCAGTGTCAGCAATGGTATCAATAAAAGAGTAAAGTTCACTATCAATTGTGAATGTTTCTGTAGAAATCAATTCGTTATTTGTATTAAAAATTGAAACAGAAATTGGATAAACAAAATCAATACATTCAATATCTGCATCACTTATGTTTTCGCCATTACAGTTTATAGCATAGCTATTTAACTCCGTATTGTTATTAATTATAACTTCTGAGAAATCAGAAAAAACAAGAGTAATAGGGAACGCTATTATCAGTGTATCTGTATCATCATCTGTATCATCAAAGATAGATTCAACAAAATTATAACCAATATCATTAGTTATAGTAACTTCAATTGAATTTGCAGTTACAGTTACCGGAAGTTGAATATTGAAACAGTTGGCATAATCTAATATGTTGTCATTAGAACCATCATTACTTGCAGTACGTTGCATTAAATTTGCAATACTAGAATTGGGTAATAACATCTCTTCTAGAGGTGTTTCTATCAATTCTATTTCTTCTTTTCTACAAGAGGTAAACAGTAATGTCGAAGAGAAAAATAGGACGAGTAAGATCTTAAATATTGTTTTCATAGTTTTGCATTTGTCTATGGATAATGCATTTTATTATATAACAACTCAAGTTTAAAATCTCCTGACAATAACAAATAAAATATTTATATACCTTTAAAAAAAATAGATTCTTGGCTAGAGACCTAAACGAAAATATATGTGAAGCGAAAGCTTTTGAGTATGTCTATAATACATACGCAAAAGATGTACATGATTTCTTGTATTATAAATATGGTGCGCAGTATAATCCTAAAGATAAAACGCAAGATGCGTTTACGAAACTCTGGGATAACTGTAAAAAGGTTGTGCTAAGTAAAGCTAAATCTTTTCTGTTTACTGTTGCAAATAATATGGTACTTAATGATATCAAACACCAAAAGGTAGTGCTCAATTATCAAAAAATTGTACCTAAATCGCATACCAATGAAACACCAGAATTTATTTTAGAACAAGAAGAATATCTTCAACGTTATAAAAAAGTACTTGCAAGTTTAACTGAAGAACAACGTGTTGCTTTCTTATTAAATAAAGTAGAAGGGAAGAAGCACAGCGATATAGCAGATTATTTGGGTGTGACTCAAAAAGTTGTAGAGTATAGAATTTATAGTGCTTTTAATATATTGAAAAAGGAGTTAGAAGATTTTAAAATAAAATAATCAGGAGTTTTTAAATTTGAGTTGTTATATGTGTAGTAAGTTTATTTATGGATAAAGAAACCCTAATAAAGAAGTGGTTAAATGATGCCTTAACTCCTGCCGAGAAAGAAGAATTCGAGCAAGGAGAAGATTTCGTGTGGTATCAATCCATTCTAAGCAACGCTAAATACTTTAAAGCATCACATGTTTCTGAACCTAAGTCTTTTGAAGATTTTAAATCAATTTATAGTACTGGGAATTCCAATTCTAAAACACTATCTTGGTTTAGACCATTATTAAGAATTGCTAGCGTAGTAGTGATTGCTTTTGCCGTTTATTTTTCTTTTTTCTATAACAACCTAATACAGGTTCAAACATTAGCAAGTCAGAAAACGACACTTGTACTTCCAGATCAATCTAAAGTAACTTTAAATGCAGATTCTGAGGTGGAATACAATGAAAACGATTGGGATAATCATAGGCGTTTAAATCTTGAGGGAGAAGCGTATTTTAAAGTAGCCAAAGGAAAAACATTTGATGTGATTACAAGTCAAGGTATTGTAACAGTTGTAGGTACTGAGTTTAATATAAAACAACGTCATAATTATTTTGAAGTGCAATGTTTTGAAGGTATAGTGAACGTTACTTCAGGTGATATCTCAAAACAATTATTAGCAGGTGATACGTATAGACTTTTAAAAAATAAGTTCAGTCAAGATAGAACAACACATTTGGAACCACAATGGATACAAAATAAGAGTACATTTAAAATTGTACCTTTTAAATCTGTTATTGATGAAGTTGAACGACAATTTGATATTGAAATTATGGTAGAAAATGTAAATACTGAACGGTTGTTTACTGGAGGGTTCCTGCATAATAATATTGAAAATGCCCTTTTATCGATTACGCAGCCTATGGATTTGACCTATAAAACTAATGCATCAAATCAAGTTGTAATATATGGCAATAAAAAATAAGTTATATTTTTTATGTTTTCTTTTTTTAATGTTTTCTTTTGAAATTAATGCTCAAGAGACTAAAAATAAACTCCCGTTAATAACTCTTTTTAAGACACTTCAAACACAGTATAATATTCAATTTAATTATGCTGAAGATAGTGTAGAAGGCATTACAATTAATCCGCCTTCTAAGAGTTTATCATTAATTGAAGTTTTATCCTATTTAGAGATTAATACTATATTTTCATTTAATACTATAGATAATTATATCATTTTAGTGCATTTAAAAACACCTTTTGAAATGCAACTCCTTTCAGAAGTCGTACTCTCAAAATATATTACAAAAGGAATTAATAAATTAAATGATGGTTCTTATGAGATTGATTTTTTAGAATTTGATATTCTTCCAGGTTTGATTGATACTGATGTTTTGCAAGCTGTACAGGCATTTCCTGGGATTCAAAGTATAAATGAAACAGTTTCTAATATTAATATAAGAGGCGGAACGCATGATCAAAATTTGATACTTTGGGATGGCATAAAAATGTACCAGTCTGGACATTTTTTCGGACTTATTTCTATGTTCAATCCTCAAATGACTCAAAATGTAAACGTTTTAAAGAATGGAACTAATGCCGCTCTTACAGATGGTGTTTCTGGAACTATTTCAATGGAAACAAATTCAAATGTAAATGAGACGTTTAAAGGTAGTCTTGGTATTAATTTTATTGATGCAAATGGTTTTGCAGATATTCCACTTGGTGAAAAATCATCTTTACAAGTTGCAGCAAGGAAATCTATTAGTAATTTTGCTGAGACACCAACTTACTCTAATTTTTTTGATCGCATTTCTCAAGATACAGAAGTGCAAAATAGTATGAGTACTATTTTAAATTCTGATCAAGAGTTCGATTTTTATGACACTTCATTTCGTTGGATTTATAAACTATCTGATAATGACCAATTACAACTTAATTTTTTGACAGCGAATAATGAACTTAGTTTTAATGAGAATTCGGTAATTGAGAATCTAGAAACATCTCGTCAAAGCAGTTTGCAGCAAAATAGTATTGCTGGTGCATTGCGATATGATAAAATTTGGAATGCGACTTGGCAATCTGCTTTTGAAGTCTATGAAACCGATTATAAATTAAAAGCGATCAATGCAAATATACTTGATGAACAACGATTTTTACAAGAAAACGTAGTGTCTGAAACAAGCTTAAAACTGAAAACTAATTATAAAATAAATGATAGGTTTAAACTCTTAAATGGCTATCATTTTGTTGAAACGAAAATCACAAATTTAGATGATGTCGATAATCCTATTTTTAGATCAAAAATTTCTGAAGTAGTAAGAACTCATGCACTATTCTCTCAATTAAATTATAAGCCTTTACATAAAAAAACAGCTTTAAGTTTTGGTTTACGATACAATTATATTGATAAGTTTGAAAAGCATATTTTAGAACCAAGATTAACTTTTACACATCAGTTTTTAAATCATTTTTCTGTTGAAGTGTTGACTGAGTATAAACACCAAAATACGTCACAAATTATAAATTTTCAGAATGATTTTTTAGGTATTGAAAAACGACGATGGCAATTATCTAATGCTAATGATATACCTATTATAAGAAGCAAACAAGTATCTATCGGACTTAGTTATAGCAAAAAAGGTTGGTTGGTAAATGCTGAAGGGTATTATAAACATGTTAAAGGAATTACGACGCAAAGCCAGGGTTTTCAAAATCAATACGAATTTATAAAAACAAGCGGTAACTCTAATGCTATTGGTTTAGATTTTATTTTAAGAAAGCAAATTCAAAATTTCAATACTTGGTTCAGCTATTCGTATATAAAAAGTGATTATAAATTTAAAGAATTGCCAGAGCAAACATTTCCAAGTAATTTTGATATCACACATTCAATTACATTTGGAGCTGCTTATACAATAGACAGATTAAAACTTTCTGCTGGTTTAAATTGGCATTCGGGAAAGCCAACCACACGACCAGTTTTTGGAAATGAAATTAGTGATAATGCCATCAACTATGCAACAACTAATTCTAATCATTTGCAGGACTATTTACGTGTAGACGTTTCTGCGTTATACGATTTAAAACTGTGGAATGCGATACGAGCAGATTTAGGTGTTTCTATATGGAATGCTCTTGATAAAACAAATCAGATTAATAATTTCTATAGAGTAAATAATAATAGTGTTAATGAAACATTACAAAGTTCATTAGGAGTTACGCCCAATGCTGTTTTAAGAGTGCATTTTTAAATGCTTTTAGAAATGTAAAGAGGTTATAGCTTATTCAAGTTCATCTTGAGCACGTTTTATTATCGCTTCAGGTAGAGATTTTTTAGCTTTTGCGCCCATTTTTTTAAGTTTCTCAACACTTGTAATCAGGTTGCCACGACCTTCAACTAATTTGTTCATTGCAGAAGAGTAATCACGTTTTGCATCATCTATCTTTTTACCAACACCAGTTAAATCTTTAACCAAACCTTCAAATTTATCATAAAGTGCACCAGCTTGTCGGGCAATTTCAATGGCATTTCGCTGTTGTTTTTCGTTATTCCACATTGTATCAATAGTACGAAGTGTAGCTAGTAATGTAGAAGGAGTAACAATAACTATGTTTTTTTCAAACGCCTTATTGTATAATGAATTATCTTCATTAATAGCGATAGCAAAAGCAGGTTCAATAGGAATAAATAGTAATACAAAATCTGGCGATTCAATATCATACAAATCTTGATAATTTTTTTCAGAAAGCTGATCAACATGTTTTTTAATAGAATTGATATGTGCTTTTAAGTACATTGTACGATCTTCATCTTCAGTATTAACATAGCGCTCATAATCTGTAAGTGAAACTTTACTATCAATAATCATCTTCTTGCTATCTGGTAAATGTAAAACGACATCAGGAAGTACTCGTGTTCCGTCGGGTAAAGTAAAACTCTGTTGTACATAATACTCTCTGTCTTTTTCTAATCCAGATTTTTCTAAGACACGTTCTAACACCAATTCGCCCCAATTTCCTTGCATTTTACTATCACCTTTTAAGGCTTTTGTTAAATTGGTAGCTTCTTTTGTCATTTGTTGATTAAGGTCTTTTAAGCCTAATAATTGCTCTTTTAGAGCCGAATGCATACTGATACTTTCCTTTTGCGTATCGTCAACCTTTTTTTCAAACAGTTGAATTTTTTCCTGTAACGGATTTAATATATTCTTGATGTTTTCTTTATTCTGAAGGGTGAATTTCTCCGATTTTTCATCAAGGATTTTTGTAGCGAGTATTTCAAAATCTTTTCGCAATTGCGCTTGACGTTCTTCTAATTCTTCATCACGTTTTAAATTTTGTTGCTGAAGGTTATCGTATTCGGTGTTTTTTCTAGTTAATTCCGTATTTAAAAACTCTTTTTCACGCCTTATTTCTTCGCGCTCATGTTCTGTTTTTAATAGCTGTTGCTTTAAATTGTCAATAGTTGTAGACATCTGATTTTGACGTTCTTCTAAAGTACTTTGTTCGCTTTTACTTTTCAGCTTAATAAAAAGCATCCCTAAATAGGCTCCAATAGCTGCAGAAACAAGAATAGCTAAAATGAGAATGAGGTTGTTGTCCATGAATTGAGTTGAAATTTACTCAAAGATAAATGATTTGTTTGCAATTATGAATGCATAAAATTATTTAAATTTGAGTAATTCATTAAAAGATGAAAGTTTCAGAACAGAAAAAATTAGTCAGGAAATTTTATTTATTAGCATTACTGCTTAATGTAATTATTCCTGTCCTAATAGCTTATATTATTGTAGGTGATAAAAAAGGAGAAGTTCAGTTTGTATATATAGTCACCATAATTTGGGCTTTTATTAGCATATTAATTTATGGTGTTTATTTTTTAATACCTGAATTTGAAAGTAAAAGAGATGTGATTTCCACTTTTATGTTTCCATCAATGATTGTATTTGGAAGCTGTTTTATATACTTTGGTTTTGTTTACTTGCTGATCTATACGATACTTATCAATGTGACTTTTACTTGGGTATGGAATCGAAAAATAAAGTAGATCTAAGTTGTTTTTGCATTAAACATCTAGTTTTTTAAACTATAGATATCATTAATAATACGATCAATAGCATCATCATTAGTCCCGTCATAAATGCCTCTAATTTGTTTGTTTTTATCAATTAGGATAAAATTTGGAGTATGAATGAAATCTTGGAAACCACCATCACCTTGCTCTACAACAGCAAAGTAGCTTTTACGAGCGAGTTCGTAAATATGTTTCTTATTACCAGTTGTAACATTCCATTTCGTGTCAATAACCCCTTTGTTTGTTGCATAATCTCTAAGTACCGAAACACTATCAATATCTGGAGTTACAGATAATGATAACAGCATAATATCATCATTATCAATAAATTCATCTTGTATTTTAACCATATTAGCTGTCATTATAGGACAAATACTACCGCATCTGGTAAAAAAGAAATCGGTAACATAGATCTTATTCTTGTAGTTGTCTTGGGTTATCGTTTGTCCGTTTTGATTGATGAGATTAAAATCAGAAACGGTATGATTTGTAGTTTTATTTTTTAGGTTTTTATCGACTAATTCAGGTTTGAAATCTGCAGGGTTATAAATGGGTAATGTACGTTGTTGCATATTCTCACAAGAGTTTAAAATAAATGCAGTAATGCATAAAAAGAGGACGTAAAATTTAGTATTAAGTTTTCTTAATTTCATTGTTGAAAGTTACTTTTTTGTTTGTATTTTTTTGATCGTAATGAATGGACTTTTCATTAAGTAAAAGAAAGTTTGCTTTTTATTATCTTCAAATTCTTTTAGACCAAAATTCATTTGCTCAATGGCTAAGCTTTTAAAAGTTCCAAATAAACGATCCCAAATAATAAAGATGTCAGAAAAATTAGAATCGGTGTAAGACTGTTCTTGTTGATGATGCACTCTATGATGATTAGGCATCACAAATAGTAAACCTATAGTTGTATCTAACCAGTTTGGGTATTTAAGATTTGAATGTTCCAGAAAAAAGAAAATATATAGTATAAAATAATACAATGCCATCGATGTTACATCAGTTCCAAATAGAGCAGCAGTTAATATATTTCCAGTTTGATATACCAAAATTAATTCTAATGGGTGAAATCTAAAAACGGTTGATGAATCCATTGATGTGTCACTATGATGAACACGATGAAATCGCCATAGTAAAGAACTTTTATGAGACGCTCTATGTATCCAATATGTTGTAACATCATAAAAAATAATGCTTAAAAAAAGTTTAACCCAAAAAGGGAGCTCTATCACATATAATAATCCTATTTGATGCTTGTTAAGCCATTCGATACATGATACCAATATGCTTATGAAAAAGATATTTAGAATGACAAGTGTTATTTGAAATAATATATTTTGAAATAGATGCTGACCTCTTTTTTTGAACTTGAAAGGTGTTTTTAACAACTGTTCTAAACTAAAGAAAAATACAAGTAAACCAATTATAATATAATTTGGATTTATTTCTAGGAGTCGATTTAATATATCCATTGCGGTTAAAGTGTTGTTCTTTCTACATTTCTTTTGGCTTCTATTACTTCTGGTCTATCGTTATTTGAACCTTTTGTAAGCACAATAAGCTGTTTGAAATAAACAGATGCTTTCTCTAAATTTCCAGATTGCTTTGCTGCTTGAGCTGCACCATAAATTCCATTAAATCTGTTTGGATGTCCTTTTAAATTTATTTCATAGGCCTCTAATGCTTCTTTAGGTTTCTGTAAAGCGAGTAACAGGTCACCTAAAAGTTCATCGGCTGGTAATATTTCCCCAGGAGTTACGGGATGTTTAGAGGTTTGATTCTCTAGAAGTGCCGCTTTTTTCATAAGCGACAGTGCTTTATCATTGTTTCCTTTTGCTAATTCAATCCATGCTTCACTTGCATGAACTTGAATATTAACTTGACCAGCTTTGTAGGTTTCGTTAGTTGTAATTAAGGCATTATATAATGTTTGAAGTTTGTGTAATTCATTTTCTGCAGCTTCAATATTTCCTGTATGAGAATATCCTAAAGCCTTAGCAAAATGCAACATAGCTGTTTCCCAATGTAATGTTTCCCAAGTGAAATCTATGGAAGGCAATTTAAGATTAGAAGCGACTTCCCATTGTTTGTTTTCTATAGCCATTCTTACAGGAATAGCAACTAAGGCATAAGTTGAAGCAAAATGCTGCTTCGGAAAAACAGTTGTGATGTTTTGTGTTTCATTTAAATATTCTTGTGCTTTTTCATTATTTCCCATTTGTAAATGGGCATATACTAAATAATCTACAGCGTGAATCTCTTGAGCCCAATTGGCTTCTGGATTTATGCTTTCAGCATAGCAAACAGCAGAAGATGCAGAGTTTATATTGGTGTTAATAGATTCTTGCCAGAGTCCTAAACGTGTAAAAATGTGTGAAGGCATATGTTGCGCATGTGCAGAAGCGGGCGCTATTTCCGCATAACGTCTTGCTGTCGTTAATGCTCTTTGTGCTAATTCTGGGTAATCATAATTATGAATAATATAATGTGCTATTCCAGGATGGGTTGGATTATCTATAAACAAATCTTCAAGAATTTTACCAGATTTTTTTTGTCGTGCATAAGTTTTGTCATTTGGGTCTGCTGCCGCACGAATTGCTAAAGCATAAAATACAGCCGCTTCTGTATCATCTTTATGCTTGTTATAAATAGCTTCCATCTTTTCCTCATAGCGTAATTTTCTTGTGGATTTGTCAACTGTATCCCAATCTTTATAAAAAATAGTAATGGCATCTATATATTCTTTCTCTAAGTCTGATGCGGATAATTTTTTTGCGATCTCAGTTAATTTCTCACCTTTTTTTAAATAACTTAAATCAGATTGCATCCAAAGACTATTATAAATACTCATAGCAACACCCCAATATGCCATAGCACATTCAGGATCGGCATCTAAAACTTTGACAAAGGCTTTTTCGGCTTCGGCATATTCAAAAGAATGTAAGAGCGATAAGGCTAAATCAAAAGTTTCTCTAATTTCATAGTTGCAAGAGAGTGAAAAACTCACGTCTCCAAATTGTTCCGTACTGCAGAGTAGTAGTTCGCCACGTTTTAAGTCAATTGATGCTAAAGCAGGATTTGGTTTTGGTGTTTTGTCCTTACATGCTAGAATAAGCGTGAAAAATAAAATACAAATAACATGGAAGTAACTGTTTAATGATTTCATTATTAGTTTTTTAGATGATTAAAGATAATAATTATTAAATAGTTTAAGTTTAATTAGAAGGATTAGGATTACAGTTTTCCTGACATAAATAATTAAGCCCCTTTTTAATTAGTATATATTTTTAAGAGAAGTAAACATATAAAATGCCATATAACATCAAAATTATTGAGAGGGCTCTAATTTTGGATTTATAGTAGCTAATATGTTTTAATTATTTCTTTACTCTGAAGCTTCCAGTTTTTTTATCAAAACCAATTAAATCTTTTGGGAAAAGAGTCTCAAAAATGCCTTGATTGATGAGGTGACAAGGCGTGTCATAAATTACTTTGTCATTTGTCATTACAACCATGGTGTCACATAACTGAATGGCTAAATCAATCTCATGAGATGAGAATAGAATGGTTTTGTGAGTCTCTTTAGCTAGTTTTTGGAGTAATTTTAAAATATAGGCTTTATGATACATATCTAGATGTGTCGTGGGTTCATCTAAAATAATGAGATTGGTGTCTTGTGCCAATGCACGTGCAATCATAACTTTTTGTAACTGACCATCACTAAGTTCAAAACATTTGCGATGTTTTAATTCTGAAAGGTTGGTTTGTGTAATAGCCATATTTATTATTGAAATATCAGTTTCAGTTAAATTTCCAACCCAATTAGTGTAAGGTTGGCGACTAAGTGCGATAAGTTCAAAAACAGACAAATTTTTTGACATCAATTGCTCTGTTAAAACCAAACTCATGGTTTTTGCTAATTCAATACCTGAGTAACTTTGTAGTGACTTTCCGTTTAAATCAATGTCGCCTTTTAAAGGCGGTTGTATAGCTGATAATGTTCTTAATAGTGTCGATTTTCCAATACCGTTAGCACCAACAAGCCCTATAAGTTCACCTTGTTTAAGTTCAATGTTTATATTTTGCGCTATGACAGACGTAGCTTTCTTAGAGATGTACCCAATAGAAAGGTTTCTGGTTTTAAGGATGCTATGTTGATTGGTCGTTGTCACTAGTTCTTTTTTGGTTCAATTAAATCCCATAAATTGCCATATAAATCTGAAAAGACAAGTACTTTTCCGTAGTCTTCATCTTTAGGATTTCTTACTATAGTAACCTTTTGATCTAATAAATTTTTATAATCTCTTTCAAAATTATCAGTATATAAGAACAAAAAAACACGTCCTCCAGTTTGGTTTCCTATTCTGCTTTCTTGTTCTTCGGAAGCCGCTTTTGCTAGTAATAATGAACAACCACAAGTGCCTTTGGGTTTTACAATAACCCAGCGTTTGGTATCACTTTGATGTGTGTCTTCAATGAGTTCAAATTTTAATTTTTTAGTATAAAAATCAATAGCATCATCATAATCTTTAACCACTAGAGCAATATGTGTAAGTTGTTGATCCATAATTAAAATACCATTTTACGTTGTCGTACCAATAACCAAACCACAACAGGAGCACCAATTAGAGATGTTATTGCATTAATAGGTAAAGTGTAATCACTTGTTGGTAATTGTGCAATACTATCACAAATAAGCATCACGATTGCTCCAAATAAAAATACTGCTGGTAATAATGTTTTATGATTAGATGTATTAAAAATTTGTCGTGTAATGTGAGGAATAGCTAACCCAATAAAAGCAATTGGTCCAGCAAATGCAGTTATTGTTCCTGCTAATAAGCTTGTAGCAATGATAATAATTAACCGACTTTGTTTAATATTTAAGCCTAAGCTTTTTGCATAGTTTTCTCCAAGTAAAAAGGTGTTTAAAGCCTTAATTGAAATGATAGTGAAAAGTAAACCTATGCTATAAATTCCGAAGAAAATAAAGAGCTCATTCCATGAGAGGTTTCCTAAGCTTCCAAATCCCCAAAAAATATATTGTTGTAATTGTTCCGCAGAACTAAAATAGGAGAGCACACTTACTACTGCAGTAGTAATGCTTCCAAACATTAAACCAATAATTAAAATAGCCATAGTATCTCTAACCTTTGATGATACTAACAAAACAGCTAGAAGCACAAGAAAACTACCTAAGCTTGCTGCAATTACGATACTCCATTTTGAGATTAAAAGCGTCGCAAATACTCCGCCAAAAAGCCCTGATCCTAGAATAACCAAAGCGACACCTAAACTGGCTCCAGAACTTATACCTAAAACAAAAGGTCCTGCTAAAGGGTTTCGAAACAGTGTTTGCATTAATAATCCTGAAATTCCTAATCCCGAACCAACAAGAATTGCTGTAAACGCTTTTGGTAATCTATAATTTAGAATGATATATTGCCAAGATTCATTTTCCGAAGAGCCAAAAACACTACCAAAAACGTCTTTTAAAGGAATGTTTACTGATCCTAAACTAATATTCATAAAAAAGCATAACACTAAAACTAATGTTAAGATGATAAACGCATATGTGTATTTAGTGTTCAATTAGTTTAGAGGTTTGAAAAATGTGGTTTCATAATCGCTCAATAATTCTGGATGACAAATTTTTATCATATCCTTAAGGACTAAATCGGGTCTTGCAATTCCCATTTCATAATAGATAACACCACCAGTTTTTCCAGTTGTATTAGAGAATGAAAATATGCTTTTATTTTGAAATGCGTTAAACTGTGTATAGTGAGAATTCGATTTTTCTAAGTCTTTATAGCTTGTGTAATACGATGGGCTTAGCCACAATTGAGCGTCTTTAGCTTTGTTAAAAACCGCTTCAAAACTTAACGCTAAACTCCCCGTGTTTGTAGTTTCTTTCCATAGGTAATTCACATTGGCATCTTTTAAAAACTGTGCTTCTGGGCTTGTGCCATTTGGTAAATACCAAACATCTTTGTACATCGCGCCACACAAAACGGTTGGTTTAAAAGTAGCTTTAGAAGCAATTGTTTTGGCTTCTAGGTAATCCCTCTCAATTTGATTAAAAATAGAATCTGCTTCTTTTTCTTTGTTATAAAGCGCTCCAAATAATTTAATCCATTCGGCTTTTGCTAGAGGTGATTTTTCAACCCAATCTCCATTATATATAACTGGAATCCCCGCTTTTTCAATGATTTCCATACTTTTATTAGTGCCATCAACACCAAAAGCGACCACAACATCTGGATGTAATTCTAAAAGCACTTCGGTATTAATACCTTCATTTTTTCCTAGTTCTCTAATACTTCCATTGTCAATTCTTACTCTTGTTTTTTCAGAAGACACATAATCGGTTCCAGGAAAACCAACCAAGGTCTGTTCAACACCTAACAACTCTAATGCAGGAATGTGAGTAGTTGAAGTAACGACGATGTTTTGGACAGGAAGTGTAATAACAGCCTCAAAACGTTGTCGTTCTGTAGTCCAAAAATCGACATCATAACCTTCTTTTAATAAAGCAAATTGATATTTTTTATCCGCATTAGGCCATGGACTCTTAATCTCTAGTGTTTTATAAGTTCCATAGTTTTTAACTGAAAAGCCTTTTGCATATTTTAATTCAAGTTGATTTCCTTGTAAAATGTCTGATAGTTGTTTACTAGGTTCATTCTTGCAAGTAAATAGGCTAAGACATATTATAAATGAGATAAACTGTTTCAATGTGTAAAGGTTTTGATTGTTCAAAAGTAATATTATTTAAAGTTTTGAGTGAATCCTTAAACAAAATGTTTAATTTTGCAGCGAATTTTGGTTCTATTTAGTTTTTCTATTTAGATTAAAAGGGAATCTGGTGAGATGATTATTATCAAGTCCAGAGCTGTTCCCGCAACTGTAAGTTTATGCTCAACGTGATTGAGTACCTCTATATGAGATGTTATTACTTCTTATAACCACTGACAATTTAGTTGGGAAGGTTTAGTAACATGAAACAAGTCAGGAGACCTGCCCTAATTTATAAATTAAATTGCTTTCGGGAGAAAAGTATTTGAGGTATGAGAGATATAACAACATTTTTTTTAGTGCTACTTTTTGGTTGTATTGCGCAAGCACAAACATCTACTGATTCTATTCAGCAATTGGATGAGGTTGTGTTAAGTGATGTGAAGTTAAAACGCTATGCTAATGGCTATAAACTAACAGTGCTTAATGATTCTATACTTCGAAAAAACAGCACGTCGTTAACAGATGTGTTGCGATTTAATTCTAATATGTATTTCAAAGAAAATGGCTATGGAATGGTGTCTTCGCCGTCTTTTAGAGGAACTAATGCGTCACAAACTGCTGTGATTTGGAATGGTATTAATATCAATTCTCAGCTTAATGGACAAGTAGATTTTAATACAATAGCGACTTCTAATTATAATAGTATAAGTATTAAAAGTGGTGGCGGAAGTGTGCAATATGGCAGTGGTGCCATTGGTGGAACGATACATTTATCTAACGATTTTAATTTTAAAAAGCATGTTGATTATGAGGTTCAATTTGGTTATGGCAGTTTTAATACAAAAAATACACACTATAAAACGTCCTTCGGAAATAGAACTTGGGCAGGCAATTTTGGAGTAGCTTATGTTGATTCAGATAATGATTATAAGTTTTTAGGCACAAATAGGAAAAATGAAAATGGAGCTTTTAATAATTTAGATATCAATTTTAATTTAGGTTATATAATTTCAACTAAAGATGTCCTTAAATTATACCATCAAAACTTCAGAAGTGATCGTGAATTGTCGTCAACCTTATTAGCGCCTTCCAGTAGTAAATATGAAACTGAAGATTATCGCAGTATGGTAGAATGGGTTCATATTGAAGATAATTATACATCAAGTCTTAAAACGGTACACTTACTTGAAGAATTCAAGTATTTTGAAAATAAAGATTTAGATAATTTTTCTAAAGGTCAAGCTAATACATGGTTAATTAAACACCATTACAAGCGTCACTTTTCAAAGCGTTTAGTATTAAGTGTAATAACCGATTATAGTTATATGACTGCTGAAGGAAACAGTTTTAGCAACCCTAAACGAAATGCCTTTTCTGCAACTGCAATTCTTAATCATCGTCCAATATCAAAACTACAGTATACTTTAAATGTTAGAAAGGATGTAATTTCAGATTTTGAAAGTCCGTTAGTGTTTTCTGGTGATATAAGCTATCAATTATTTAAGCCTTATACCTTAAAATTTAATGCCTCTAAAAATTTTAGAGTGCCAACCTTTAACGATTTGTATTGGAATCCTGGAGGAAACTTAGATTTAGAACCTGAAGCATCTTATCAGTTAGATTTTGGTCATGAGTTAAAATTTAAGAATATTGATTTTAAACTCAATACATTTTATATCGAAACATCTAACCTTATTCAATGGAGGCCTAACTCTAGTTCAGGTTATTGGAATCCAGTTAATATTGCAAATGCTAAGCATTATGGTTTAGAAGCTGAACTAAATTTTACGAAGAGAAAAGGGAATCATACACTATTTTTAACTACTGCTTATTCTTACACAGAAACTGAAGATGTTGAGAAAAATCAACAACTTTTTTATGTGCCTGTTCACAAAACAAATGCATCCATATCTTATAATTATAAATCATTTACAGCTTTTTATCAGCATTTATATAATGGAGAAGTAGCTATTATAGGTAATACACTTGATGGTTTTGATGTTGGGAATTTTGGATTTGCTTATACCTTCAATACGAATAAAGAAATAAGCTATATAGCCGATTTTAGAATTAATAATATATACAATACATATTACGAAAATGTCGCACTGCGACCAATGCCAAATAGAAATTTTAATATCAAATTAACACTTAAATTTTAAACAATGAATACCAAAAAATTAGTTTTTATTTTCTTATCAATTGCCTTTATGTTTACATCATGTAGTAGTGATGATGATATAACACCGACAGAACCTTTAGGAGATTATGAAAACGGAATCTTAATCTCTCATGAAGGGAACTTCGGGCAAGGAAACGCATCTGTGTCTTTTGTGTCTTATGATTTAATGACTACAGAGAATAATATTTTTAGCGCTGTTAATTCAAGCCCTTTAGGAGATACTGCTGAAAGTATTGCTTTTGAAGGAAATTTCGCTTATATCGTTTTAAATATTTCTAATACGATAGAAATTGTTAACAGGTATACATTTGAATCTGTTGGAACAATTAGTACAGGTTTAAATAATCCAAGATATATTGCTTTTGCTAATGGAAAAGGCTACGTAACAAATTGGGGAGACGGATCTGTTACTACTGACGATTATTTAGCTGTAATTGATGTAATGACAAATACACTAGACGCGCAAACAATTGCTGTGGCCGAAGGACCTGAAAGAATTGTTGCTAATGGAAATACATTATATGTGGCGCATAAAGGAGGCTTTAGCCAAAACAATATCATATCTGTTGTTGATGCTAGTTCTAATATGGTATTATCTACTATTACAGTTGGAGATGTGCCTAACTCTTTAAAATTTGATTCCTCAGGAAACTTATGGGTGTTGTCTGAAGGGAAGCCAGCTTGGACAGGTGATGAAACTGCTGGTCAACTTTCGAAGATTAATACAAGTAACAATGCTATAACAACTTTCAATTTTGAAACTTCAGAACATCCTGAATTTCTTGCTGAAGAAAACGGAGCATTATATTATTATATGTCTGGTAGTGTGTTTAAAATGAATAGTGAAGCAACGACATTGCCAACTACTACAGAATTAACAGGCTTGAATTTTTATGGAATGACTGTGAATAATTCAACTTTATATGGCGTTGATGCAGTAGATTTTACAAGTAATGGAACCTTATCAACTTATGACTTAACTTCAAATGCGATAATAGATTCAGTAACATTAAATATTATTCCTAGTGAGATTTACTTTAACTAGTATTAGTAAGAGAGAAGTCTTGTAATTAATTATCATAAAAAAAAGCCACTTGGAAAAGTGGCTTTTTTTATCTCTTATTCTAATTCTAACCGATTAAAAAATAGATCGTTTTCGATATACATTTCCTCCTCATAAGATTTAATATTGATAGTTGTTTTTAAAGGTTTAAATTCACTTGAAGCATTAGGATTAAATCGTCCAATACCTTGAATATCTGCAATTGCAGCAGCCAATAAAGGTTCGTTTAGATCTCCTAATACCCCAAAGTCCTGAGGAGATTCAATTAAAGAAATATCAGGAGTCAATCCAATAGATGGAACTTCTTGATCATTTACATTTATAGAGTTTGCTACTAAAGGTTGCATCGCATAGGTATGATTTGGGTTAATATTATTAGATGATAAGTTTGGTGAATCATATATCGTAATTGATGCTTGTGTTTTTCCAGTTGTAAAATCGCCTATTTGCACGACATTAATATAAGCACTTAAACTATTTATAACCAATTCACTTGCAGATGCCGAACGATTTGTAGTTAATACATAAATTTTATTTAAGTTAAGACTATTAATGCTATTGCCATCAAAGTCTGTTACAAAATTAAAATCGGTGTTTAAATCCTGTAAATCAGAATTATAAACTAATTTAGAATACACGTCTCCAGTAAATTGACCAGTAATCATACTGCCTAGTAAGGAAGCCGTATTTACAGAACCACCTGGATTATATCTTAAATCTAAAACCAAATGTTGCACATTATTAGCTTGAAACTCAGCAAAAGCAGCATTAAGTTGGGTGTTAAAATTAGCGTTAAATCCATTATAAACTAAGTAGCCTACATTTTCACCATCAACATCAATAATATCAGTTTGGTGTACTGGATTTTCAGTGTAAGTTTGCTTAGTAAGTTCAATACTGTCTGTAGACGCATCTATAGTGTCATCTTCAACCATAACTGTTCCATTATCATTATAGGTCGCAAAATTAAGAGTGTAAGAATCTTGATTTAATAAATTGGAGAGATTGTCAACATTTAATTGTGTGCCGTTAACAGCATTAAATACTTGACCTCTTTGTAAACCTAAATTGCTAGCGACACTATTATTGAGTACAAGTCTTATAATCCCAAAGACCTCGGTGTCGCTTCCAGGTTCTAAATAAAAATTAAATTCTAATCCATTACTTTTTGATATACCAGCTAATAATTGCTCAAATTCAATATAATTTGGTATGATAACACTGAATCGATCAATAGTTTCTCTTTGATAGATAAGGCTTTCAAAAAGATCTTCAGGTTGAGAAAAACCATTGAGGTAATTAGTATAATCTTCATTTGAAGAAAAACGATCATTTGCTAAATCAGGAATGTCTTCTTTATAAAGGTAAACGGCATTCATGCCTTTCCAAACAAAATCATTGATTTCACTTGCAGAGATGGCATTGTCATCACGATCTTCAAAACAATTTGTAAAGGAGATTGCTATTACTAATAATAAACTAAGTTTTAATAGTTTCATATTTTTCTTTTTCAATTTTTATTATAAACCAATAATATACTAGTCTTGTAAACTATAAATTTACTTACATTATTGTAAATTAAAAAATATCATGTAACAAAATTAAAACATGCTCGTCGTAATAATAAGGAGCAGAATAATCATCTGTTTTGAACTAACAAACCACTAATGACACAAACTGATTTTACAAAATTAGTAATGCCTTTCAAGGATAAGGTCTTTCGTTTAGCAAAAAGGCTTCTAGTTTCAAGAGAAGAAGCTGAAGATGCAACGCAAGAGATTTTAATGAAGTTGTGGAAAAACAAACAGAAAATAGCCGATTATAAAAATGTAGAAGCGTTTTCAATGACAATGACAAAGAATTTTTGCTTAGACCGATTAAAATCGAAACAAGCTCAGAATTTAAAAATCGTTCATAGTAATTATCAAGATCATAATACATCTTTGCAAAAAGAAGTTGAAAATAAAGATAGTGTTGATTGGGTTTCAAAAATAATTGCAGAATTACCAGAACAACAAAAAATAATATTACAGCTTAGAGATATAGAAGAGTATGACTTTGATGAGATAGCAAAAGTAGTAGATATGAACCCTACCGCAATTAGAGTCGCTTTATCAAGAGCTAGAAAAACAATAAGAGAAAAATTAACTAATACACATCGTTATGGTATTAAATAGTATAGAACACTTACTAGAAAAGTATGACAATGGCGAAACAACGCTAAAAGAAGAGCAGCAACTCAAAGCTTATTTTACTCAAGAAAAAGTTGCACCACATCTTGAGTCGTATCAAGTCATGTTTCAATATTTTAACAACACAAAACAAGAAGAACTATATACAAAAGACGTTCCATTAAAACCTAGAAAAAGTTATATCTACCAATGGATTTCTGTCGCAGCAGTTGCGGTTCTTATGTTAGGAATTTTTATTCCGTCTATTTTTGGAAGTGAACAAGGGCGAACTTTAGCAGAGTTATCTACTGAAGAGCGTGACGCTTACAACCAAACCATGAAAGTTTTTGATATGATTGGAACTCAGTTTAACAAAGGACAAAATCAAATAGGAGCACTGTCATTGACATCTTCTAATTTTGCAAAAGGAGCTGAGCAAATCAATTATATCTCTGGATTTTCAGAAACAACAAATAAATTTTTTAAAAGTAAAAAGAACAAAAAAAAGTAAAAGCCACAAAAACTAAAAACAAGAAATTATGAAAAAAATAATAGTAATAATCGCAGTCGTTTTAACATCATCAATATCATTTGGACAAGGTCTTTTTGACAAGTATGAAGACATGAAAGGAGTCACTTCAGGTGTGATTAATCAAAAAATGTTTTCAATGCTAGCGAGTATTGATATCAATATGGATGATCCAGATGATCAAAAGATGCTTGAAATGGCAAAGAAAATCAAAAGTGTAAAATTATTGACCACTGGAGACGATAAAATTTCAGCAAATATGAAAGCTGATGTCAATAGATATATTGGGAACTCTAGCTTAGAGGAATTAATGCGTTTTAAAGATGGAAACCAAACGGTAAAGTTTTACGTTAAAGAAGGTAAAGACGAAAACCATGTTAAAGAACTTTTAATGTTTGTTACAGGTTTAAAAGAACTTACAAAAGACCAAAACATTGAAATCAATGGTAAAAAAAGAGAAGTAGAAACTGTTATTGTATCTATAGCTGGAGATATTGATTTAAGAGAGATTTCTAAAATCACAAGTAAAATGAACGTGCCTGGAAGCGAGCATTTTAAAAAAGCAGGTCAGAAAAACTAAGATTATGAAAATGACATCAATCAAAACAATAATCATGATGTTAACTTTGGTTGTAACTCTACAGAGTTGCAATCAAGGTTTAACATTGCAAACGTATTATGTTGATAATGAGTTAGCGCCTGGTTTTACCTCTTTAGATGTACCAATTAGTATGCTTAAAATTGACAAAGAGCAATTAACCGAGGAACAACAAGAGGCTTATAAATCGATAGAAAAACTAAGTCTTATTGCTTTTGTCTCCGATGCTGACAACAAAGAAGAAATGGATGTTGAGTTAGCAAAAGTGAAAGCGATTTTAAAAGATCCTAAATACGAAGAATTAATGCGTGGCGGGAATTCTACTGACGGTAAATTTATTGTCAAATGTATTGGAGATGGAGATGATGTTGATGAGTTTATCCTCTTAGGGAATTCTAACGAGACAGGGTTTGCAATTATAAGAGTTCTTGGAGATGATATGAACTTTAATAAAATAATGCAACTCGCATCAGTTTTAGATGAAAATAGCATTGAAGAAAATCAATTCAAAGACATTACAAAATTTTTTAAATAACTGATTCTTATTTAAAATGTTAATAGGAAACCACTTCAAGTCTATTTGAGGTGGTTTTTGTTTTCAGAGTCTTTCAAAAGAATAATTGCAATGTAAATAGCTAGTAAAGTAAAGGACGAAAATAGTATCGCTTTTACAATAAGATAATCTAAAATGTCTAAAAGCCCAAACACAAAGAAACTTGCGAAAATAAGTCCGGAGAAAATTAGTGTTAATGTGTTTCTTGTAGGCATTTTAGGGTTTTAGATTCCAGTATAATTACTTGGATTTATTGCTTTTAGTTCTGTTTTTATAGCTTCAGAAACCTCTAAAGTATCAATAAATTTAGAAATAGAATGTTCGTTGATTGTTTCGTTAGTTCGTGTTAAGCCTTTTAAAGCTTCATATGGATTAGGATAAGCCTCACGTCTTAATATGGTTTGTATCGCTTCAGCAACTACTGCCCAATTATTTTCTAAGTCTTGTGCAAACTTAGATTCGTTAAGGAGTAATTTGTTTAATCCTTTTAAAGTGGATTTAAATCCAATTAATGTATGTCCAAAAGGAACACCTACATTCCGTAAAACAGTACTATCAGTTAAGTCGCGTTGCAGTCTAGAAATAGGTAGTTTAGCAGATAGATGTTCAAAAATAGCATTTGCCATTCCTAAGTTACCTTCTGAGTTTTCAAAATCTATAGGATTTACTTTATGTGGCATTGCACTACTTCCAACTTCTCCTTTTTTAATTTTCTGTTTAAAGTAATCCATGGAGACATAAGTCCAAACGTCACGATCTAAATCGATAATAATGGTATTGATACGTTTTAAAGCATCAAATAATGCAGCCATATGATCGTAGTGCTCTATTTGTGTGGTTGGAAACGAGTGTTGTAACCCTAATTTCTCTTGAACAAATTGAGTCCCAAAAGCTTTCCAATCAATATTAGGATAGGCTACTTTGTGTGCATTGAAATTCCCAGTTGCTCCACCAAACTTTGCTGCACTTGGGACATCATTTAATAAATTGAATTGTTCTTCTAAACGCACTGCAAAGACTTGTATTTCTTTTCCGAGACGAGTAGGAGAAGCAGGTTGACCATGTGTTCTTGCTAGCATTGGAATATCTTTCCAGTCTTCAGCTAAATCTTTAAGCCTTTTTAAAACTTCAAAATATTCAGGAACATATACGTCATTCATCGCATCTTTGATACTTAAAGGTATCGCAGTATTATTGATGTCTTGTGATGTTAAACCAAAATGAATGAACTCTTTGTATTGAGATAAATTGAGGGTGTCAAATTTCTCTTTAATAAAATATTCAACGGCTTTTACATCATGATTAGTAATAGCTTCAATATCTTTTATAGCTTGCGCATCTTCCGTAGAAAAAGCGGTATAAATAGTTCTTAAGTCATCAAAAACGGAAACGTCAATATCTGAAAGTTGAGGTAATTGTAATTCGCAAAGTGAAATAAAATACTCTATTTCTACTAAAACACGGTATTTTATAAGAGCTTCTTCAGAAAAATAAGGCGCTAGATTATTTACTTTATTTCTGTATCGACCATCTATTGGAGAGATGGCATTAAGAGATGATATTGACATTAGTTGTGTGTTTTGAAGCTGCAAAGATAGGATTTTTAGAGAAGAGCGAGAAGCGTAAACCTCTAAGTTTTGTAAAATATTATCGTTTGATCTTTTTTAAAATATGACGAGCTCTTGCTTTAAAACCAGAACTCTGCATTTGATAATCACGTTCTAATATCATAGCCAATTCTGGATGAATCCAATCGTTCTCTTTTCCTAATAAAAAAAGCGTATTCATAGCATATGCCTTTGGCGCAATTTTCTCGTCATTAATCATCCAATCAAAACAAGCTTCGATAATTTTTTCTTTATGTTTTGGAAGTAATACAGATTTAATTTTGTTATCGTTTTTTGAGTAATACGCTTTTGCTAAATATTCACAAACTTTTGCTACTGGTCGTACTGCAGAATCTAAATGTACTTTATGAATGGTTTCTGTAAATTCATCTAAGTATGGAATGCATGTTTCAAGATTTTCACCACACATAAATTCAAAAACCCAAGCAGCACGGCAAGAGATTTTATCATCTACCATGAATAAAACATCTAATAATTTCGGAATTAAATCTGGATTATTAATCACTAAATTTGCATAATACAAACGTTTTTCTCGTGAGTGATTAACATAATTTAATTCTTCATAAAGTTCTTTTGTAGTCAATGTCTTTTTGTATTTTTAACCCAATAAAATTATATAAAATGAAACATTCAATTCTAATATTTAAAATCCGATAAAGGTTTTAATATGCTAGATGTTTCATATGGCAAATAAGTAAAAGTAAATGTAAACATATGAAAATCATAAAAAAAATAGGTATTGTTTTATTAATTGTATTTATAATCATGCAATTTTTTGGGCCAGATAAAAATGAAGGAGATATGACCTCAATAAATGCTTTTATTGCCGATACAAATCCACCAAGTGATGTTTATGAGGTCCTAAAAAGCACCTGTTTTGATTGCCATAGTAACGTTACTAAGTATCCTTGGTATAATAAAATCACGCCTGTTAATTATTGGATGGCAAATCATGTAACAGAAGGGAAAGAGCATTTCAATGTTTCTGAATGGGCGAGCTATTCAGTAAAAAAGAAAGATCATAAAATATCAGAATTGATAGAAGAAGTGCAAGAGAAAAAAATGCCTTTGCCATCGTATACCTATACACATGGCGATGCTAAACTTACCGATGCACAAATTAAAGCTATTGTAAAATGGGGAAATATGGTGAGATTCAAATATGTTTTTGAACGTCAGCCTGCTGAATAATTTTTTAATTTTCTTTTGAAAAACAAACTTCTCATTATTGGTTTCGTCTGGCCAGAACCTAAAAGTTCTGCTGCAGGCAGTAGAATGCTGCAGTTAATATCTTTTTTTCAACAACAAGATTACCAACTTACATTTGTGAGCACGTGTGCTAAAAGTGATAATGCTTTTGACGTATCTACAATTGGAGTGGAGAAAGCAAGGATTAAACTTAACGATTCTAGTTTTGATGATTTTATCCTGAAACTAAAACCAGATGTGGTTATGTTTGATAGGTTTATGACCGAAGAACAATTTGGGTGGCGAGTTTCTGCACAGTGCCCTGAGGCTATAAAACTATTAGATACAGAAGATTTGCATTTTTTAAGACGTGCTAGACAACAAGCATTTAAAGACAATTCTGAGACTATCAATGCTTATTTATTTAGTGATACAACCAAGCGTGAAATAGCAAGTATATATCGTTGTGACTTAAGTTTAATCATCTCTAAAGTAGAAATGGAGTTGCTTAAAAATACATTTCATATAGATAATTTCTTATTGTGTTATTTGCCATTTTTGATAGATGATATTTCAGAAGAGGAGATTAAAAATTTTCCAACATTTAATGAGCGTCAGCACTTTGTAACTATTGGTAATTTTATTCATGAACCAAACTATGATGCTTTACTGTATTTAAAAAACACACTTTGGAAAACGATTAGGAAGCAACTTCCTAATGTAGAATTACATAATTATGGTGCTTATGCATCGCAAAAAGTAAACCAATTACATAACGAGAAGGAAGGGTTTCTAATAAAAGGTTTTGCTAAGGATGTTAATGAGGTAATGCAGCAAGCAAAAGTATGCTTAGCTCCAATTCGTTTTGGTGCAGGGTTAAAAGGAAAGCTATTTGATGCCATGCAAAACGGAACACCATTTGTGACTACAAATATTGGAATTGAAGGAATTGTTGATGACGTTAATCAAGATTTTATTTGCGATGATGCATCTGATTTTATAACACATTCGATTGCAGTATATCAAGATGAATCTCTCTGGAAACAACAGCAATCTGATGGTTTTGATATCTTAAAAAAGAGATTTTTAAAATCGGAGTTTGAAAGTCAATTTACTGAAAGGTTGACTGAGCTATCAAAGACTTTAAAAACACATAGACAGTACAATTTTATTGGGCAAATGTTACAACATCATACGATGCAAAGCACAAAATTTATGAGTAAATGGATAGAGGCTAAGAATTCTTAATTTTAGAAAAGCAAACCCGAAACAAAACTCGGGTTCTATAGCGCTATTTTTAAAGTTTACTATGCTTCAGTAGATTCTTCCATGGTATGATATACATTTTGTACATCATCGTCTTCTTCTAGTTTTTCAAGAAGTTTTTCAACGTCTTGTGCTTCTTCTGCAGTTAATGCTTTTGTGACTTGAGGGATACGTTCAAAACCAGAAGATAAGATCTCGATATCTCTAGATTCTAGTTCAGCTTGAATGGCTCCAAAACTTTCAAAAGGGGCATAAATTAGAATTCCGTCGTCATCAGCAAACACTTCTTCTGCGCCAAAATCGATAAATTCTAATTCGACTTCTTCAGGATCTAAATTTTCAGCATTAATTCTGAAGTTACACGTATGGTCAAACATAAATACAACAGATCCAGATGTTCCTAAGCTGCCATCACACTTATTAAAGTAACTACGAACATTTGCTACTGTTCGTGTGTTATTATCGGTTGCAGTTTCAACTAAAATAGCAATGCCATGAGGAGCATACCCTTCAAAAATGACTTCTTTATAATCGCCTTGACCTTTTTCACTTGCTTTTTTAATAGCACGCTCAACATTGTCTTTAGGCATGTTAACAGCTTTTGCATTTTGAATCACTGCACGCAAGCGAGAATTACTATCTGGATCTGGTCCACCTTCTTTTACAGCCATTACAATGTCTTTGCCTATACGTGTAAAGGCTTTACTCATTGCAGACCATCGTTTCATTTTTCTTGCTTTGCGAAATTCAAACGCTCTTCCCATTGTTATTCTATTTTAAATCGTAATATTAATTAACTCCAAAATTATTGAATTTATATCGAAATGACACTACTCTAAATTAGTCTTTTGGTATATGCTTAGATAAAAAGTTTGAGTTGGTGTTATTTAGGCCATTAATAATGTTTTGGCGCTGGGTGTTTAATTCGATATTCACTTTATTGTAATTTTTAACCGCTTTGTTAATGTCTTTAACTTTTTTGTTATAATTATCAATTTGTTCTTTGGTGCGTTTACGCTCAGGTGTTTGATCTAGTGTAGATTTTATGGTTTCAAAATCTTCATTTAAGATTAAAAATTCTGTGAGTTGAGGGATTTTAGTATCGCTCTCTTCGATAAAAAATTCAAATGCTTTTTTTGTCACATTTAAAATAGAGTTATCATTTTTATAAGTGGTTTTTGTTTTCAATATTTCTAAACCTTCTTTAGCTGCTACACTTAATGCATTTGCATTTTGTTGAATTGCACTCACATCATTAGACTCTACAGCTTCCCATAAATACACTTCGTTAATATAGACTTTAAAATAGATAAGGTATAAATCATTATAATGTTCAAAAACCTCATTTGAAAGCTTCATTTTTTTACCCAAATCAGTTTCGCTTTCAATGATTTCTATGTTGTGTTTAGTAGCAAATTCATAAAAGTCTTTTTCATAGTCTTGTTGAGATTCTTCCATTTTTTGATCGGCTAATTCTTGTGCCAAAATATAGGCCTCCATAGCATCATAAGACTGTTCTGCAACAGCTTTCATATCAATAATTTTTGCGTAATCTTGATTGAGCAAATTTTTATTGAATATCATATGTTTTAATATTTTATTCTTATAATCATCACCATCAAACCCATTTGCTTTTTTTATTTTAGCGATAGCTCTATCAACTGTTTTTAAAAGAGTTTTTCTTTTGCCATCAATACTTCTATCACTTTTACTATGAGCTACAGCTTTAGTGTATTTCCACATGTTTTTTGTGATAGCTTGTTGTTCTGTTGCAACAAAATCTAAATATTCTGAGGCATTTTTAAAACTTTGTGCTGTTAAAGATGAAACAACAAAAAGCAAAGCGATAGTGAATTTTAAAGTTGTGTTTTTCATGTTTAATTGAGAAGATTGAATTTTATTAAATCTTGAAGTATAGCTTGAGATTCTTCAATATAAATATCTTGTTTGATATCTTTCAAGATCATTTCGTTTATTAGTTTTTTATCTTCGCTATAACTCATAACTTCTTTTGTAAATGCTGAGTTTTTTACTGCAAAACTAGATTCATGATTATCAATAGGTTCATTGATTTTTAACCATTGCTTTCTATACGTTGTCATTTCCCTGTAGACATTGTTTAAGGTTAGTAAATATTCAGTATCTAATTGGAAATAATTTTTAAAAATAAGTTGATTGAGATTTTTAATTGCATCAAAAGGAGTTGCCTTATTAACTCGAGTTTGGCTTTGTTTTTTTAATTCGTCAATTGGGAGTTGTTTTAGTTTTGGGAATTTAACTTTATGTATAGAATCATTTCGAAGAGCAAAGGCTTCAAATTGTTCTTGAGTTTTAAAACCGTCATATAAATTTGGTAAACTAATATCTGGGACTACACCTTTAGACTGATGACTTTGACCTGTAACACGATAAAATTTCTCTACAGTTAATTTAGAGTACCCTAAAGTTTCATCATCTGATAAAGGCAAAATTACTTGTGCTGATGCTTTACCATGTGTTGTGGTACCAACAATAACAGCCCGATTGTAATCTTGCATGGAGGCAGCAAAAAACTCTGATGCAGATGCACTGTAGTTGTTGACCAAAACAATAATTGGTTTTGTAAATAAAGAGCCTCTATTTGAATCTTTAATGATAAACGTTTCATCTGTGTTG
This sequence comes from Flavobacteriales bacterium 33_180_T64, assembly GCA_002162685.1. Classification (GTDB taxonomy): domain Bacteria; phylum Bacteroidota; class Bacteroidia; order Flavobacteriales; family Flavobacteriaceae; genus Psychroserpens. Next base: position 17,118 of record MAAQ01000012.1, on the reverse strand, counting down.
TATTTTAATATCAAAATTGGGCCTCGATTAATAAACATGCCAGATAAATCAGCAGCTTCTTTCATAGAACCACCACCATTAAAACGTAAATCTAAGATTAAGCCTTCTATTTTTTCTTTTTGAAGTTTGTATAATTCTTTAGCAACATCATTAGCTAAACCTAATCCGTTTGGCGATTCAAAATCGGAATAGAAACTAGGAATATTGATATACCCTATTTTTGATTTATTTTCAAGAATATACCCAGAAACCGAGTTTTCTTCAATCTTAGTTTTGGTTTTAATTAGCTCAACATTCTTTATTGTACCATTTTGTTTTTTGATTTTAAACGTAATTGTATTGTGTTTTTGATTTACTGTAAAAGCTAAAACATCATTGTTTGAAACACAATAGGTTTCTAATGTTTCTGTTGCTGTACTCAAAGATTTTATGATGTCATTAACTTCAAAATTACCATCATTAAATGCGGCACCTCCTGGAGTAATATGAACAATCACAATATCTCCATTATCATTTTTAGTTGTAATTATTCCAAAGGATAATTGATTATTAGACAAAGAGTTTTCAAAAATTTCTTTTTCAGTAGGAGTGAAAAATGAAGAGTTAGGATCGTGATAATGCAAGTAGGCATTAAAAAAAGCCTCTTTTACAAAGTTTTCAATACTACCATGCCTATTTTGTAATGTCTCTAGGTTACAAATCTCTTTCTGTATGAGTTTAGGTTTTAAATCAGCTTCGAGTGTTTTAAAATGACTTTGTATGTGTTCTAATACTGAGTCATTTTCTACAAGTGTATGTAAGATGTTATAACGCATACGCTTACTCCAATAATGTTGTGTAGCAGTATTGTCTTTAAAGTAAACAAACTTTGATTCTGGTTTAAAGCGCAGTGTGTCTTTACCAGAATAATCAAATTTTTCTTTTTCTAAATCACTAATTATTTTTTTAGAATTTTCAATACGTTTAGATAAAATTACGGCATACTTAGTTATAAAATCACAAGAGCCATTTTTAATATAATCATCTAGAGAAAAACGGTCACTTTCAAAGGTGTTTATATCGTCTTTGATTAGCAATCTCTTGTCTTCATCTAAAGTATTTAGAAACAAATCAAATACATGAGTTGATAAACTATCATTGATAATTTTAGGTTGGTAATGATTTGTTTTAACTAATTCTTGTAACGCTTGAAGCTGATCACAAAACAAATCTTTCTCTTGGGCGTAACCAAACAAAAATGTTAGTGATAATAGTAAAGATATATATAGGTGTTTATGCATAAGCGGCATTTAAATAAAGTCAAGAAATCAAAAATCAAACCAAAATTTAGTCTTGAACTTCAACTATAAATTCAATAGCTTCTGCTAATTTAAAATCTTTTTCAGTAACACCATTTTCATCATGTGTTGATAATGATATTTTTAAAACATTATAAACATTTGTCCATTCAGGATGGTGATTTTGAGCTTCACACTCAAAAGCAATTCTACTCATAGCGCTAAAGCAATCTTTAAAATTATCAAATTCAAATTCAGCATATAATGCATTGTTTTTATGTTCCCAATCAGGAAAGCGAAGTAATCGTTTTTCTATGTTTTCGTCTTTCATTAAACTTATCGTTATGTATTTTACTTAAATGTAAAGTTTTTTTGTGTAAAAAAATAGTAATTAGTGATTGAAACTATAAAAAAGACGAACAGAATAGTTTTTACTGTAAACTGTAATTAAGGTTACTTTAATAGGTCTTCTAGAACTTCTGTGCTCGTAACTTCTAAGTGTTTCGGAAGCTTATTGAATTTTGGTAAAACGGCTAAATAGCGATCTTCGTTTGTTGTATAGACATGCTTGTATGCTACGCCGTTTTTTGTTGAAATTTGTGTGATAATATCTTTGATGTATTCATCATGATGTACTAAATCTGTGCTCCCTAAATGAAAAATTCCGTATTTATTCCTGTTAATTATATAATGAATTTGTTGTGTCACTTTAGAGTCTGTTGTGACATTCATTATAATATTTGGAAAGATTTCTATGGCAGTTTTATCTTGTAGATGTTGTTTAATTTCTTTTAGTCTTGGTGATTGAGAACCTAAAACCATTGGTAATCTTACAATAGCCACTTTTTTCTTAGGAAGGCGAAGGAGCATATTTTCAATTTTAATCTTAAAATGGCCGTAAATACTATCGCTTAAAGTTTTATCTAATTCATAACTAGGATATTTACTATACGCATCAAAAACATTAGCTGAAGATAAAAATATTAATTTACAATTCTGTTCGAGAAGGTATTCAGAAATGTGTTGATGAACGATAGTTTGCGCACGAAAATCACCTCTTAAACAAGAAATAATGATTGTAGGTTTTGTCGCTTCTAAAATTTTGTAGACATCATCTTCTTCAATATTATACTGAAAAAAATGATGATTACCTGCATAAGCTTTCTTCGGAATACAGTACGTGCCAAAGGTTTTGAAATAAGCACACAACTCTTTGTAAATAGCATTACCTATAAAGCCGCTAGCACCTAAAATTAAAATACGATGTTTACTGTCAAACGCCTTCATTAATCAATCTTCAATCTAAAAACTATCCTTTATAAAATGGAAGTTTAACCACAGTGGCAGGTATTACTTTTTTTCGTATTTGGATATTTATTTTGCTGTCAATTTTAGAGAAAATTGTAGGGACATAACCTAAGCCAATTCCTTTACCTAAGCTAGGTGACATGGTACCAGATGTTACATTTCCAATAATTTTGCCACTAGAATCAACAATATCATAGCCTTGACGTGGAATACCACGCTCATCTAATTCAAAAGCGACTAGCTTGCGTTCTGGACCGCGACGTTTTTCATCTTCTAATGCTTCAGAATTTGTGAATGTTTTTGAGAATTTTGTAATCCATCCTAAACCAGCTTCAATAGGTGATGTTGTGTCGTCAATATCATTTCCATAGAGACAATAACCCATTTCTAAGCGTAAGGTATCGCGAGCAGCAAGACCAATAGGTTTTGCTCCTGCTTCTACAACTTTATCCCAAACTTGTTTTACTTCATTATTTTTGCAATAGATTTCAAATCCGCCACTTCCTGTATAGCCTGTAGCAGAAATAATCACATGTTCAATACCTGCAAAATCTCCAACTACAAAATTATAAAATTTAATAGTTGCTAAGTCATGACTTGATAAACTTTGCATAGCTTCAACAGCTTTAGGTCCTTGAATTGCTAGAAGGGCATAATCTTCACTTAAATCACGCAGTTCAGCACCAACATCATTTTTAGAACTTATCCAGTTCCAATCCTTTTCAATATTACTTGCGTTAACCACCAAAAGATAGGATTCTTCTTTGATTTTATAAATAATAAGGTCGTCTACAACACCTCCATCATCATTAGGTAGGCAGCTATATTGTGCTTTTCCAATAGTTAATTTAGAAGCATCATTACTACAAACTTTTTGAATTAAATTAAGAGCGTTTGGGCCTTCAATTAAAAATTCTCCCATATGTGAGACGTCAAATACACCAACACCAGTCCTAACAGCCTCATGTTCTATGTTTATGCCATCGTATTGTACTGGCATATTGTATCCTGCAAAAGGAACTATTTTAGCACCAAGCGCTTCGTGAGTTGCAGTTAAGGCAGTGTTTTTCATCTTAATTTATATAGTAATTAATAGTTAGTTATTTGTTTTGTCCTTCAAATATTTTTCGATAGCAAATGTATCGAAAAATATCTATTTTTTTTGTTCAGTTTCTACAGAAAAACAGATTAAAAATATGTTAATGTTAAATTCTTTTCTCGTGAAGCTATTAATAATTCTTAATTTTCGGAAACATTAAAACTAAAACAAGATGAAGACTATTATAATTGTTCTCTCATTATTTTTTGGATTATCATTTGGTTTTTCGCAAGATGGAACTCCTAAAGATTATTTAAGTAAAGAATTTCATAAGAATAGACGTGAAGCACTACGTAAGAATATGCCATCCAATAGCGTGGCTGTGTTTTTTGCAAACCCAATTCGTAATCGTGCTAATGATGTCGATTATGTGTATCACCAGGATCCAAATTTTTACTACCTCACAGGTTATAAAGAACCACATGCTGTTTTAGTTATTTTTGCTGAAAATCAATCTGATGAAAATGGAATGTCGTACAACGAAAAACTATACGTTCAAGAACGAAATGCAAGAGCAGAGCAATGGACAGGTAGGAGGTTAGGCGTTAAAGGCGCAAAAACAGAATTAGGGTTTGATAGTGCTTTCAATGGAAGTGCGTTTTTGAATTCAGGAATTAATTTTACTGCCTTTGATAAAGTAATGTATCACGATTTTAGAAATGATTATAGAGATACGCGAAATACAGCTGATTTATACGATCTAGTACAAGCGTTTAAAACGCAAATCAAACTTGTAGATAACTATACTATAGAGAATAAAACTGATGATGTTGAAGTTGATGTCTCATCAAATGTAGAAACCGAAATAGTAAAAACAGATACAAGAACTTTATCGCGTTTAATGGCAGGATTACGTGAAGTGAAAACCGAGGAAGAAATGGTGTTACTTAAAAAAGCAGTTCGTATTTCTGCGATGGGACAACGTGAAATTATGAAAGCGATGCATACAGGAATGTCTGAAACTGAAATTCAAGGTATTCATGAATATATCTACAAAACATATGGTAGTGAGTATGAGGGCTATCCTAGTATTGTTGGAGCAGGAAATAATGGATGTGTACTACATTACATAGAGAATTCTAAAATGAAGGTTGAGAATGATTTAGTGCTTATGGATTTAGGTGCTGAGTATCATGGTTACACCGCAGACGTGACACGAACAATTCCTGCAAATGGGAAATTTAATAAAGAGCAAAAAGCTATTTATGATATTGTTTATAATGCTCAAGAAGCTGGAATTCAAGCAACAATTGTAGGTAATACTATGCAATCTCCTGATACTGCTGCTAGACGAGTTGTATACCAAGGTTTGATAGATTTAGGTATAGTTAAAAATGAAAGCGAAGCGCGACAATATTTTCCTCATGGAACATCACATCATATTGGTTTAGATGTACATGATCCAGGAACTTATGGGGCTTTACAAGCAAATATGGTAATTACTGTTGAGCCAGGAATTTATATTCCTGATGGAAGCGACTGTGATCCAAAATGGTATGGTATCGCTGTGCGTATTGAAGATGATATTTTGATTACTGAAAACGGACCAATAAACCTTTCAGCTGAAGCACCAAGAACTTCTAATGAGATTGAAAAGTTAATGAAAGAAAAGAGTGTGTTGAATGCATTGAAATTGCCTAAATTAGATTAGCTTTTTTGTAGGTCGTTTAATGAGTCTTATAAATTGGGTGACTATTTTCCCTAAATTGTATTTAGTAAAAAAGTTTTTAAATCGTCATAAGTCGAAACCTGAGTTGCTACTTTTTCTTTATTAATTACAGTTTTAATTTGTTGTGGTAATTCTAATTTAGTATCAATAATAGCTTCGACCACATTTAAAAACTTGGTTGGATGTGCTGTTTCTAAAAATACACAATGTGTATTGACATGTGTTTTTAGATAATCTTTACAGCCTAAATAACCAACAGCACCATGAGGATCTGCAATATAATTGTACTGTTTGTAAATTTCTAGCATGGCAGCTTTAGTTTCATTATCTGTGTAACTATAGGACGATAAATTGTCTTTCAATCGTTTAAAATCATTCTTGTAAATTTCCTGAATACGAATAAAGTTACTCGGGTTTCCAACATCCATTGCATTACTAATCGTTTGGACAGATGGTTTTGGCATGTAATTTTTAGTTTTTAAATATTCAGTGACCACATTGTTTGCATTGTTTGATGCAATGAAATGTTTGATAGGTAAACCTAATTGTTGTGCTATCATACCAGCGCAAACATTACCAAAATTCCCACTTGGTATTGAGAATACAATATCGTCATGTTGCTTATGTAATTGCTGATAAGCAAACATAAAATAGAAAAGTTGCGGTAACCATCTTGCTACATTAATTGAATTGGCAGATGTCAATTGCATTTTACTTGTAAGTGACTCGTCTAGAAAAGCTTTTTTTACCATATCTTGACAATCATCAAATACGCCATCTACTTCTAAAGCAGTAATATTTTGTCCCAATGTTGTCAATTGTTTTTCTTGAACATCACTTACTTTTCCTGAAGGGTACAAAATGACTACATTAACACCTTTTATATTAAGAAATCCATTAGCAACTGCACCTCCTGTATCTCCTGAAGTAGCAACTAAAACTGTAACATCATGATCATTGTTTTTATTAAAATAGCCTAAACATCTTGCCATAAAGCGTGCTCCAACATCCTTAAAAGCCATCGTTGGACCATGAAATAATTCTAAGGTTGAAATATCATTGCTTAGTTTTATAATAGGAAAATCAAAAGACAACGTTTCTTCAATAATTGTTTTTAAAATTGTTTCAGGGATTTCAGGGCTTACAAACTGTTTGATGGTTTCAAATGCAATTTCTGTGTAGGACTTGTTGTCAATGTTTTCAAAAAATGAAGCAGGTAATGGCGTAATTGATTCAGGGAAATATAAGCCTCTATCTGGAGCAAGACCTTTAATAACCGCATTAGCGAAGCTAGTATTCGGTGCTTTTTTATTTAAGCTATAGTAATTCATTTATAATATTTTAATGCCTTGTGTGTTGATTTTTGAAATGTATATTTCAAAAGGAATATTAGTTTTTGAGTACACATTTTTAATAGCTTGGGCAATATTTTGAGCCGTTTCATTTCCGTGACACAAACTAAAAATAGAAGGCCCAGAACCAGAGATTCCACAGCCTAAAGCACCAGTATTAAGTGCTTCTGCTCTGACAGAATTAAAATATGGGATTAATTGACTGCGATACGGTTCAATGACAACGTCAGTTAGTGATTTACTCAATAATTCATAATCATTTTTATGTAAAGCATGTACTAAACTTCCAACATTTGACCATTGTGTTATAGCATTTTTTAATGAGATTTCCTTAGGTAAAATAGCACGAGATTCAGACGTTTTAATTTCAATCTGAGGATGGATAATCACCGCAAATAGATCTTTTGGAGTTGGTAATTGTAGGATTTCTAATGGATTGGTAGATTTTACTAAAGTAAATCCTCCAAAAATGGCAGGCGCAATATTGTCTGCATGTTCGCACTGACTTGCTAAGGCTTCACCTTTCATAGCAAAATTTGTGAGTTGTGTTTTGTTGTAAGGTTTGCCTAAGAGCTCATTAATAGCAAAAACGCTTCCTACGGCACTTGCAGAACTGCTACCAATACCACTTCCTGGTTTTATGTTTTTATAGATTTCTATTTCAAATCCAAAGTTCGGTTTTGCGTCTTCAATTAGAGCTAAAGCAGAAACTCCAGCAACGTTGTTTTGAGGCTCAAAAGGTAAATCGTAACCTTCAATCTTTGTAATATGAATCCCTTTTTTATTTGTTTTTTTGATTACCATTTCATCGCCTATAGTATCGAGACAAAATCCGAGAACATCAAATCCACAAGACACATTTGCAACGGTTGCTGGTGAGAAAATTTTGAGTTCTTTCATTAGTTATTTCCTATTCTGATTATGTCTGCAAAAAGGCCAGAGGCAGTAACTTCAGCTCCAGCTCCAGCGCCTTTAATTATCATTGGTTGTTCAGGATATCGTTGTGTATAATACATGACAATGTTATCTTTCCCTTCAAGATTATAAAACGGATGGCCTTGAGGGATCTCTTTTAAACCAACTTTGGCTTTTCCGTTATTAAATTCGGCGACGTATTTCAACTGACACCCATTGGTTTTTGCTGAAGCATATAATCTTTGAAAATGCGTCTCATCATCAATCAATGTTTGATAAAAATCATTTACTGATTTGCTTTCTAGGTTTTCTTGAGTTAAAAATGATTCATTATCAATATCTGAAAGGTTCATTTTTGTGCCACTTTCACGCGCTAAAATTAATATCTTTCTAGCAACATCAACACCGCTTAAATCTATCCTTGGGTCTGGTTCTGTATACCCTTCTTTTTGTGCTTGTTTAACCACGTCATGAAACTTATTAGTATCATCAAAATTATTAAACACAAAGTTAAGACTTCCAGATAAGACCGCTTGAATGGATGTTATTTTATCACCTGATGCTACAAGATTATTAAGTGTGTCAATTACAGGTAATCCTGCACCAACATTAGTCTCAAACAAAAAGGGAGCATTATATTTTCGAGATAAAAATTTAAGTTCATTATAGGTGTCAAAATCACTAGAACAGGCAATTTTATTACAAGCTACAACTGCAATATTATGTCTTAAATAATTGGCATATAAACTTGAAATGTCTTCATTTGCTGTAACATCAACAAAAATACTGTTACGTAAGTTATAGTCTTTTATACGTTGTGAAAAACCATTAAGCGTTGCCTTTTCCCCAGAAGCTAATTGTGTTTTCCAATCTTTAAGTGATAATCCGCTATCATCAAAAACCATGGTTCTTGAATTAGATAATCCAATTACTTTTAGATTAATTTTAAGTTGTTCTTTAAGATATTTCCGTTGTTGTTTTATTTGTTCAACAAGGCGTTCCCCAACATTACCAACACCTGTTATAAACACATTAAGCTGTTTGGCTTTAGTTTCAAAAAAGCGTTCGTGAAGTGTGTTCAATGCCTTCTTTACATCTTTTTCTGCAATAACTGCGGATATGTTTTTTTCTGATGCACCTTGAGCAATAGCTCTTATGTTAATATTGTTTTTTCCTAAGGTACTAAACATTTTCCCACTAATGCCTTGATGACTCTTCATTTTGTCACCTACTAGGGCAATAATTGAAAGATCTGTTTCAACAATGATTGGGTCAATTTTATGTAATGAGATTTCATTTTCAAAGGTTGAATCAATTGCTGTTTTTGCTAATTCAGAATCTTTAAGACCAATACCAAAACATATTGAGTGTTCTGAAGATGCTTGGGTAATAAAAATAACATTAATTTTCACTTGAGCTAAGGTTTCGAAAAGGCGTTTTGAAAACCCTGGAATACCAACCATACCATTGCCTTGTAATGTTAATAAGGCAATATTGTTAATATTGGAAATTCCTTTCACTGGATTAGAGTTTCCGATAGTATTATCTGAAATTTTGGTGCCACAGGCTTCAGGTTCTAATGTATTTTTGATATATATTGGAATGTTTAAATCCAACACAGGTTGTACGGTTGGTGGGTACAAAACTTTGGCGCCAAAATGAGACAATTCCATAGCTTCTTGATACGATAAATTTTCAATAGGAAAGGCTTGTTTTACTAGTTTTGGGTTAGTGGTATACATACCACTTACATCTGTCCAAATCTCTAAACGATTTACATTTAAAGCAGCAGCAACAATGGCTGCTGTGAAATCTGAGCCTCCACGGCCTAAGGTTGTAACTTCATCAGAAAGTGATTTTGATATAAACCCAGGAAGAATAGTTATTTGTTGTTTAGCTTCTGAAAAATAACGTTTTATAGTCTCATTTGTTTGCTTATAAAGAACCTCAGCCTTTGTGAAATTTGAGTTTGTAACAATCAATTCTTGACTGTTTTTTCTCATACAATTGATCCCTCTTTTTTTCATCGTTTCAGCAATAATGAAAGAGGATAATAATTCTCCATAGCTCACAAGTTTATCAGAGGTTTTAAGAGATAATTCATTAATCAGAAAAATACCATCTAGTAGGTTTTTTAGATCTTGTAATTTATCATTAAGCTGGTTAGAAATAGTAGTGTTTTCTGAAGGAATTAATTCTAATAAAATCGAATGGTGAATTTGTGTAATGGTCTCAAATTCTGATACATAACCTTTGTTTTTGTTTTGCGCTAATTCGCCAGCTTTTAACAACTTGTCTGTGATACCGCCAACCGCAGAAACGACACAGATAACCTTATCTTTTTTTGAGCAATCATCAAGAATTGAGATGACGCTATTTATGTTTTTTGTTGAACCTACTGAAGTTCCTCCGAATTTTAAAACATTCATTTGTAGTTGTTTAATTAGTAATTTTGTTTTTTTTAAATCTTAAAAAGGGTCTGTGGTGAGTTGGAGATATAAGAGGTTAATAACCCCTAAGGGTTGTAAAACCAATATACAGCTCAATAGGTGTTATGATATATTGTAAGAATATTTGCGTTTCGTTTAGCATAAATAGTAGTCTATACCTTTCAAATGTATTATTTTTACGAGAATAAAAAAACTTAAGAGGTCGTTTTACATTTTTTTTAGTTTAAAGCAATATAAATAACTTTATTTTTTTTTTTAACGATATAAATTGACAATTTAACAACTGCTTATAAAGCAAATACATGAAAATTTTTTCTAAAGAACAGATTTACGAAGGCGATAAGCTTACGGCAAAAAAGCAAAAGATCACATCAACCGAATTGATGGAACGTGCTGGCATACAGATATTTAATTGGTTGCATGTGCGAATGCAAGGCGCTCAAGTGCCAATACATGTGTTTTGCGGAATTGGAAATAATGGGGGAGATGGTTTGGTTATAGCTAGACATTTAATTGCACACGGATATAACGTAATAACTTATATTGTTAACTGTAGCGACAAGCGCTCTAAAGATTTTTTGATTAACTATGATTTGATAAAACAGACCACAAAAAAGTGGCCTAATATGTTAAATTGTGAGGCTGACTTTCCCGAGATTCAAAAAGAAGATATTATTGTTGATGCTGTCTTTGGTATTGGTCTTAATAGACCAGTAAATGATTGGGTGAAATTGTTATTTGTTTATCTTAGAAAAAGCCAAGCATTTACGCTTTCTGTAGATATACCTTCAGGTGTTTATACAGATGAGATTCCAGAGGATGAAAATGGAGTTGTTTGGGCAAGTTATACTTTAAGTTTTCAGTCACCAAAATTGATATTCTTTTTACCTGAAACTTCTAAGTTTTCTGTAGAATGGGAGGTCTTGGATATTGGTATTGATAGAGAGTTTCTAATCATGAGTGAAACAGAAGTTGAATTGATTGGTAAAAATGAAGTGTTACCTATATATAAGCCAAGACAAAAACATGCTCATAAAGGTGATTTCGGACATAGTTTAATTATTGGAGGGAGCTACGGAAAAATAGGCTCAGTAGTGCTAGCTAGTCGTGCTGTTTTATCAATTGGCGCAGGATTGATAACTGCTTATATTCCTAAATGCGGGTATCAAATTATACAGACCGCTTTTCCTGAAGCTATGGTGATTACAGATGAGAATGAAGCCATAATTTCTGATATAACTTTTGATATTGAACCCACAGTTATCGGCTTGGGGATAGGAATGGGGACAGAAGTTGAGACTGTTTCTGCGTTAAAGAAATTCTTAAAAAGAAATAAAACACCATTAGTGATTGATGCCGATGGATTAAATATATTATCTAAAGAAAAAACATTATTAAAATTATTGCCAGAAGGCACCGTTTTAACACCGCACCCTAAAGAGTTAGAGCGACTTATTGGTAAGTGGAAAGACGATTTTGACAAATTAAAAAAAACGAAAGCATTTTCAAAAAAGCACAGCGTTATAGTTCTTATTAAGGGCGCAAATACAATTACTGTTTTTCAGGATAAATATTATGTCAATACTACTGGGAATCCAGGTATGGCAACAGCAGGATCTGGAGATGTTTTGACAGGTATTATTACGGGTTTAATTTCTCAAGGATACGAACCACTTTCAGCTACAGTTTTTGGAGTGTATTTACATGGTAGAGCAGCTGATATAGCCATTGAAGATTTAGGTTACCAAAGCTTAATTGCAAGTTATATAATAGAAGCTATAGGAGAGGCTTATGTCGATTTGTTTAAGCCGCCAGAGGAGCCTCAAGTAGAAGAACCTCATACAGAAGAAGAATAATAAAAAAGCCACTCAATCTGAGTGGCTTTTTTATTATTATGATATATTAAGTAACTTATATTTTTCCTTTCTTTTCTATCTCAAGTTCTTTTTCTAAAAGCTCAATAAGTTTTGGGTCAGATGGTCTTGGAGCATCTGCATTTACAATATTCCCATTAGGATCAATTAAAATAAATCTAGGTATACCTTGAATTGCATAGTCTTTTACGAATTTTGAATTCCAATCGTTATCAGCCATAAGTTGAACGCCGCCTAAGTCTTTGTCATTTACCATATCTACCCATTTATCATGATTTTTAGCCTGGTCAATTGAGGTGCTTACAAATTCTATATTTTCATTATGAAATTTCTTTTCAACGTCTTTTAGAGCTGGAATTTCTCTAATACATGGTCCGCACCAAGTAGCCCAAACATCTACATAAACATATTTTCCGTTTAAGTCAGAAAGAGATATTTCTCCACCTTTATGGTTTTCATAATTCACAAATTGGGGAGAAGGTTTTCCTTTGATTAAATTCTTGTTTTTTTCATAGGTTTCTTTAAGTGCTTTTTTTGTATCTTCATTAGTTGTATTTTCAGTAAAAAAGGTATAAATAGATTCCATGTTAGTATTAGCTGGAGATACTAAAAAGTTTCCTAAATAATCAATAACATCATTTTTTAAAGCAAGAATTTTAATATCATTTAATCCTTTCAAATTGTCTACAGAAACAATAGTAGCATCATCACCAATCTCATCAAAAATTTTGGTTAATACTTTGTTGAAAGCCATATCTTTATATGACTGAGAGGCTTTGTAAGCATTTGTATCGTCAAAAGTCATATCTTTTAATTCCGTAGGAATAAAGCTTTCAGATACTTCAAAATTTTCTTGCTTTGTATAATACCCATGACGTTGTACATAATTATTTAACATCGCATAATTATCATATACTAGGTTTTGCTTCTCTGTAGCTAAAAAATCTTCGTCAACATCAATTAAACTTTCAAGACGAGACTCATTTTTATTTTTAAATTTTGAGATTTTCTTTTTAAAATCGTTTTCACTCATCGAGTAAAATTCAACTGCATTAGATACGATTTTACTTTTTTTAAGTGTTTTTATTGCTAAATAATTATTCTCTATAGCACCTTTACCGCTATAAATTAGTGTAGCATCAAAACTTTTAGCATCTACAGCTACATTTAAATGGTCTCCAGTTTTTAAATACACTGGTGTATATTCTCTTCCAATTTTAAAAGAATAGAATCCGTTTCCTGGAATACGAAGTGTGTCAGAAAATGTACCATCAGAATTAATGGTTATTTCTTTTTTAAAATCTACACTATTTAATAAAGCAGTAGTCGCATTAGAATTCTCTACTTTTCCGGAAAGAATAGCGTAATCGATTTTTGGTTCTTGTTTGCAAGCGATAATCGAAATCGCTAGCAAAGCAATAATTAATCTTTTCATAATGTATTAATTGTATTAGTTGCCCAAAAATACAGATTATAAGTTTTTTAGAATAAACTTTATTAATTATTAACATTTGTTGCAAAGTAGAAATGTTATTCTGAATTTTGGCTTCATAAATTATTTATATGGACTCAACTCATTTTATTTCTTCGGAAATTTTAGAACTTTCAACTATTAATGATATTCTTTTTCAGAATAAAAAAATAAAACTTTCTGAAGACGCTATTCATAAGATAAAGAAATGTCGAAACTATTTAGACGATAAAGTTAAAAATCAAGACAAACCTATATATGGTATAAATACAGGATTTGGTTCTTTGTGTGATGTTAAGATTTCAAAAGATAAATTAACGCTACTTCAAGAGAACTTAGTAATGTCTCATGCTTGTGGTGTTGGAGAGGTAGTGCCAAATGAAGTTGTAAAACTCATGTTACTTCTAAAAGTTCAATCATTAAGTTATGGTCATAGTGGAGTTCAGCTTCAAACCGTTGAGCGTTTAATTGATTTTTATAACAATAACATTTTACCAATCATTTATACTAAAGGTTCACTTGGTGCATCTGGAGATTTAGCACCTTTAGCACATTTAGCCTTGCCATTAATTGCTAAAGGAGAAGTCGTATATAATGATAAAATATACGATTCTCAAGATGTCTTAACGCAATTTAATTGGGAACCTATTGAATTAAAATCTAAAGAAGGCTTAGCCTTATTAAATGGGACTCAGTTTATGAGTGCCTACGGAATTCATTTGCTTATAAAATCACATAAGCTGTCATACTTTGCAGATTTAATAGGAAGTATTTCTCTTGAAGCCTTTGATGGTAGATTAGAGCCATTTAATGAATTGGTCCATTTGGTAAGACCTCATAAGGGGCAAATTAAAACTGCCGAGCGTGTTCGAGAATTTTTAGCTGGAAGCGAATTGATTGATCAAAAAAAGGCCCATGTGCAAGATCCATATTCTTTTAGATGTATTCCTCAGGTTCATGGAGCAACTAAAGATACTTTAGATTTTGTTCATAAAGTTTTTAAAACCGAAATCAATGCGGTTACTGATAACCCAAATATATTTGTTGGAGAGGATGAAATAATCTCAGGCGGTAATTTTCATGGTCAGCCTTTAGCTTTAGCTTTAGATTATTTAAAAATAGCTATGGCAGAGTTGGGGAATATTTCTGAAAGACGAATCTATCAATTAGTCTCTGGTTTAAGAGGGTTGCCAGCATTTTTAGTTGATAATCCAGGATTGAATTCAGGGTTTATGATTCCTCAATATACAGCAGCAAGTATTGTTAGTGCTAATAAGCAATTAGCAACACCTGCTAGTGTAGATAGTATTGTCTCTAGTAATGGTCAAGAAGATCATGTTAGTATGGGGGCAAATGCAGCAACCCAATGTTTTGATATAATTTATAATGTCGAACGTGTATTGTCTATAGAATTACTTAACGCTTCTCAGGCTTTGTTTTTTAGAAAACCATTAAAATCCTCAGCTCTAATCGAGTCTTTTTTAGGTAGTTATAGATTAGAAGTGCAATTTGTGAAAGAAGACCAAGTTTTTTACAAATTAATTAAAAAGACAATACATTTTATCGATGATTTTTACATTGAAAATGAATTACTTTTCGATTAAATGCAGAAAAAAATGTTCAACTGTTTATTATGAAAAAAATGAATAAATTTATTTGGAAGTCAATATATTATAATATACTTTTGATAGTAAGTTAAAGTGGGTATCTCTCATGTTTAACCTGATAGTAAGTTTAATAATAGCAAGATAACTTACTGTTCTTACCGAAAAATTGTTTGATAGCACAACAATTGATTATTAGCACATTTATTGATTTAGAATGATGTCATTCTAAAGTTGATGTTCTGTTTTTACAGTTCATCATATTTGATTTTTAAGCTTACGCGCAAGTTTTGTATTTGCGCTTTTGCCGACAATACGTGTATTGTCTATATAGATGTTAAGATAATTTTAATTTAAAACCAAATGTTATGTTTATGAGCAATTTTACCCGAAGTGGTAGACGCGCCAAAATTTGGCAATCTATCACGAATTTATCGTGTTGTAGCATTGATCTTGTGACTAAGCAAAGTTTAAGCATGAAGGCATTCGCCTTTTTCATGCTTTTCGCGTTTAGTACAAGTTCTGTGTTTGCACAAGACTCGGATCGAAGTACCTTCTTCAACCGATGTCAAGACGACGCGCCTACAGGTCCTTCTGAGGCAGATGTTGCAAATCTTTACCTTAATCAGTGTGGAGATGCTCCTGCAAATGTTGTTAAGTCAACTTTAATGGAAGGTAACGACTGTGCTTGGAATGTTGAATACACTTATGATGTTAAGTGTGGAGACTTTGAAGAGCAAATCAAAATCAGTTATAATGGTGGAGATATTACTGCACCAGAATTAAATGATGGTGCCGAACTCCCAAACGGAGGAAGTAATTTGAATTTGTGTTATAACGCAATTCCAACTGGACCAACTGAAGCTGATATTGCTTCATTGTATTCTGACAACTGTAGCGACGTTTTTGTTGCTAAGTCTGGTAGTCCAGAAGGTAACGATTGTCTATGGACAGTTACTTATAAGTATACTATTCAGGATGCTTGTGGAAACTCGATTCCTGATTTAGACATTATTTATAGTGGTGGTGATACGCAAGCACCTCACTTAAATAAAAATGCTGATATACCTACTGGAGAATTTGGACTTAATCTTTGTTTTGATGACAAAGCTCAAGGACCAACCGTAGAAGATATCGCTGCATTATTTTCTGATAATTGTGGAACTGTTTTAGTTGATAAAGCGGAAAGCTCTAAAGGAACAGATTGTAAATGGCAAGCTACTTATACTTATACTATCCAAGATAGTTGTGGTAACTTTGCAGAATCAATTATTTTAACTTATAGAGGAGGAGATAATGAGGCACCTGTTTTATTTGGTGTTCCTGATGATATTATAGTAGACTGTATTGATCAAGTACCAGCAATTCCTAAAGGGAATGGTATTTATGCAACCGATAATTGTTCTGATAAAATTTCAGTTAATGCATCTGATGATACTAGTGGATTAAATGGAGTTTGTCTTGGAGGCACAATTATTAGAACTTGGACAGCTACTGATGAATGTGGATATAGTGTTTCAGAAAGTCAAACAATAACTGTTTTGCCTACACCAGAATCTACATTAGAAACACCGGTATTCCCTTCTAATATTTCTTGTGAAGATGCAGCTAATTTTTATGCTCCAAATGCAACATATAACAATGGTGTTTTTGAAGGTGCATGTGCTGTTTCTGGAGTTATTGAAGCTGAATTAGATGTTCAATATACAGAATGTGGTGGAACTATTACTGTGTCTTATGACGGAGTTGATTCTTGTGATCGCATATTAAGTGCAGGCCCATATATTATTACTGTTGATCCAGCGCCAATAGCTGAGTTTGAAGAGGTTCAAGACATGGAAATTACATGTGAAGAAGCAAACGTATTCGAAGCTGGTTCATTATCATATACAAATGGAGGAACAGGAGTTTGTGAGATTTCAGGATCAGTACAAGGTGAATTAAGTGGAGCTTACACAGAATGTGGAGGAACACTAGAAA
This sequence comes from Flavobacteriales bacterium 33_180_T64, assembly GCA_002162685.1. GTDB lineage: Bacteria > Bacteroidota > Bacteroidia > Flavobacteriales > Flavobacteriaceae > Psychroserpens. Next base: position 119 of record MAAQ01000012.1, on the reverse strand, counting down.
TAGACTGGACTTACACTGATGATTGTCAGAGAACAATCACAGCTAAGAAAGTAATTACAGTATTACCAGCACCAATAGCTGAGTTTGATGAAGTTCAAGACATGGAAATTACATGTGAA
>MAAQ01000014.1:457888-463264 GCA_002162685.1 Flavobacteriales bacterium 33_180_T64 | reverse complement strand
AAGATGACTTGACCGAATTATTAATTGCTTTTGTGATTAAGAACAAAACTGAATTTAAAAAATAACGTGTTACAACAACGTGTATAAAAAATTGCTAAATTAGCGCTTAACTAAAGGTCGTTGCATTTTTGTTACGTCTGAATTTCCTTCGGAAATTCCTCGCACACAAAACCGCAACTATTCATACACAAAACCGTTGGCAATAATATAAAACCGAGATTTTACGAATGAAAATTGATGATTTAATTGACTTATTAGATAGCAATCAAATTGAAAACAAATTCGATAAATTAATTGCGGAAAGAATAATTGAAGCGGAAAGAGATTGGATTGTTTCAATAACTGATTTAAGGGAATTCATTATCATACTTGAAAAAGAAATTGGTAATGAAGTAACAAAAGAAAATTTAGAATTATTATTATTAAAATATAATAAAAAAGGTGTTTTAAATAATTCTTGGAAAGTTGAAAGTGTCAGTTATTTATTGGATATTTTTGAATGGACAGGTTATAGTAACCTAAAATTAGTTTTTGAAAGTTTATCTAATCGCCTGATTTCAATTCAAAAAACACCTAAAATCGAAATAATTGAAAAGAAAGGGTTTCCGACCATTAAACTGTATGAAAATCACTTTGAAATAAAGGCTATAGATTATTGGGAGTTTAGGGGTTTTAAATATTCAGAATTGAAAGAATTAAAACTTGTCAATCCCAAAAACAATTGGTGGTATCGCCTTTATATTGCTACATCTTGGGCAGGCCGAGTGTTTGCAGGAGACGACCCGATTAAATTAAAGGTGATTAAAAAAAATAATGGAGATTGGGAATATCAGACTTCAAGTAAATACAACCTTGAATTTAGAAAAGTAATAATGGAAATTAACAACCGAATAAAAAATACTATTGCCAACGCCGTATAAAATTAATTGCTTGGTTCTTCCCTACTTGGAAATTCCTTCGGAATTTCCTCTGGTTCGTTCCATTTTTGCTAAATTAGGTGCTTAAACATCGCAACTAATCTTATACAAAACCGTTGTAGCCAATACGAAAAACGAAAATCTGAATGAAAAAACACTTACTAATATTAATTATTTCAACTCAATGGTTTAGTTGTTCAGGGCAAATTAATCAATCATATAAGACAGAATCTGAACGAGTATTAGACTCAATAATTTCGATAGCAAAAACACAATCCATATACAAAGACAACATTGATTGGTCAATATTGGAAAAAAATACGTTTGAAAGATTACAAAATACAGATTCTATTTCTTCAATTATTGAGCCTGTTCAATTTCTACTCACAGAACTTGGTGATTTTCATGGCTTTTTCACAGTAATCGACAAACAATACAAGGCTAAAGGGAAAAAGAAACGAAATGTTTCTTATGATTATTTAAGTCAAAAGTATCAAGATAAAATGATGGCGATTTATCAAAAATCAAAACAGAGTACTGAAATAAATGGTAAAATATTAAAGGACTTAATTGCCTATATTGAAATTCCAATGATAGAAAATTATCAAGGAAATCAAGAATTAAATATTGAATATACCTTCAAAATTAGACGTAAGATATGTGAACTTGAAAAGTACAGCCCTAAAGGTTATATAATAGATTTAAGAAGTAATTTAGGAGGAACTGCTTTACCAATGCTTTCTGGTTTAGGCGAATTATTTAATAACGCAGAAATTGGAGGAGCAACTAAAGACGGAAAGTCTTTTTCTTCAAAATGGAGCATAAAAGAAGGAAATGCAATTATGGGAAAAGACTCTATTCCGAATTTACCAAAAACCAATTGCAATTGTGACATAACAAAAACAAATAAAAAAGTAGCAGTTCTTGTGGGTAGGTATACTTCAAGCTCTGGTGAACTGGTAGCATCATCTCTTAAAAGTCAAAAAAACGTAAAACTATTTGGTGAGCAAACTATGGGATGGAGTACTATCAATGGATGGTTTTTAGTTGCTTCAAATGTAGCTTTCAATCCAGCTGTAAGTTATTATATGAGTATTGATAAAACGACTCATATTGATGGAGTGATTCCAGATATATCAATTGCGGAGAACTTCGACTATGAAAACCCGACAAACGGTAATGTAATTGAAAAAGTAATAAAATGGATAAATGAATAAGTACTGGCTACAACAACGTGTATAGTCAATTGCTTGTTCCGTGTGTACTCGGAAAATCCGCAGGATTTTCCTCTGGTTCGTTTTCTTTTGCTAACTTAGTTCCTGACAACGTAACTAATCATACACAAGTCCGTTACCTGCAAACCCAACAATTGAACTTTAAAATTTATAATGCAAAATTTATTTCAAGAAATAAGTAATAGATGTTTTTTAAGCTCAGAGCTACAACATCAAATTATAAATAACTTTGAATTAATAGAAATAGTACGAGGAAAAAAAATCCTTAAACAAGGAAATAGAGCCAATAACCTATATTTTATAAAAAAAGGAGTTTTGCACAACTACTATTACCATGATGGCAAACAAATATCATCTTGGTTCTATTCAGAAAATCAATTCATTACATCATGGCATAGCTTTTATGCTCAAAAGCAAAGTTTTGAAGAAATAGAATGTTTAGAAGATTGTATTTTATACCAAATCAGTTATAAAAATTATCAAAAGTTAATAGCTGACTTCCCTTCTTTCGGCAATTTTGCTCGACTACTTGCAGAAGAAATGCTTATTTTCCTTGATGAGTTTTCTAAAGGCTGGTCTTTTCTTACCGCAAAAGAAAAGTATCAATTATTGCTTACGTACTTTCCAGACATAGAATTAAGAATAAAACTGGGGTATATTGCTTCCTTTTTGGGTATCTCACAAGAAACTCTAAGTAGGCTACGTGCTAAAAAATGACTTTTTGATATAAATCAAAAAGTATATTAACAAATCATCCGATTTTTGTAAAAACATTAAATATATGAAGAATTCAACATTAGTCTTTAGGAGTTTAGCCATTGTAGTTATCATTTTAGGCAGCTTATGGTTAATTACAGATGCCTATCAAGATGCAGGTTATAATTATCAATCAGACAATATAATTACTGAAAATCAGGATTCAGTAAAAGAAAAAACTATACCCCCTAAACCAAACATTGATTTCACAATTACAGGTAAATGGAAAGTCGCCTATAACGATGAAAGTTTTAAAGGTGTAATTGTATATGAGATCAAAAAAAAGGGAAATAGCTTCCATGCTAATATATTTGAATATCAAGATGAGGAAGGCAATACCCAAAAGGCAGAAGACGATAAGGTCCTAACTATAAAATCATTTGATGGTATTAAAGGCAAAGGCATGTATATGATTGTATTTGAAGAAGATGAATACCGAGTAAAATGTAATATTGATGTTTTAGATGAAAATACCTTTAAATTAAGCTATGATTATTATGGATATAGTGATACAGAAATCTGGAAAAGACTTTAAATTATGATTGAGATACTATCAGAGCAGCTCGAATGGCTTGACGTATATTATTGGTTCTATATATTTAACGATTTAAGTTTATTTTATATTTTTATTCCTTTTTTTGTTTTAGAACTGATACGCTATGCTTATTTAAAAAAATTAAATAAAAACCTCGTTTTAGATAGCGTTGCAAACATATTTACTCTTGGTCTCTATCTTTTAATTGAGTTTGCACTTGGTCTTTTAGCGATAACCAAACTATATTATTTGATTTATCAAAACTTTAGTCTGCCACATTTAGAGATCAATTGGATAACTATTATTGCGTGTGTAATATTGGCAGATTTTGCCTATTACTGGGAACACAGAATGATGCACCGTATTGGCATCGGGTGGGCCAGTCATACGGTACATCACAGTTCGCCCCATTACAATATGTCAGTAGCCTTTAGATTTGGACCTCTCGATGGCATTTTACCAATATTATTTTCGTCGCTACTGGTGATGTTAGGTTTCACTCCTTTTCTGGTCATATTATCTGTGTTGTTTGTGTTGACTTTTCAGACCTTACTACATACTGAAATTATCGGCAAAATAACCAAGCCTTTAGAATATATTTTTAATACGCCATCACATCATAGGGCACATCATGGCTCTAATCGACAATACTGGGATAAAAACTATGGCGGTATTTTTATAATTTGGGATAGAATACTTGGTACTTTTGAACCTGAAAAAGAAAAAGTAGTTTATGGAATTTCAGAGCCTTTAAATAGTATTAATCCTATAGTAGTATTTTTTCATGGGATTTCTCGTTTCTATAAAAAATTAAAAGGAATCAAAGGAATTCAGAACAAATTATTGGCTTTTGTAAAACCTCCAGATTGGTTACCAAAATGATACAACTATCAACACATAAAGCATCAAGAAAAATTACGTTCAATTCGTACTTTCAATGATAGTGTTTTACATTTGGTATGAATGTAATGTTGATATACAAAATTAAAAATAACATGAACCGCTATAATCATTTTTTTGCAGATTTATCTACCTATTCGCCTAAAAAAACCATTCCCTTTTATGAAAAAATTTTTGGTTGGGAATATTACAAAAACAATAATTATTACAGTGCTTATGTAAACAATTATGAAGTCGCAGGTTTATACGAGACACCTGAAAAATTCAAACAAATGCGGATGCCTCATTTTTGGATGACATATATCAAGGTAGAGAATGTAGATAAAGTCGCTGAAAAATCGAAGCAACTAGGCGGAATTATAGAGGTCAATTACCAAATGAAAGATTATGGGAAAGTTGCATTAATCCGAGGCCCTCAAGGAGCCGGTTTTACAATTTTTGAAGGCAACATGATAAAGAATACGCGAACTAAGAATACAGCAAACACCATGATTTGGAATGAACTGCATGTTTCTAACGCAGAAAAAGTCATTTCTTTTTATCAAGGAATTTTTAATTGGAAAATTATAAAAAACAAAAAAGGTATTTATACAGTTTTAAATCACAATGACGAACATGTTACAGATATTTTAGAAACTCAAAATAAATATAAAGGAAAACATGAATATTGGGTATGCACTTTTGGTGTTAAAAATATATTAAAATCCAAAGAATTAATTTTAGAAAATGGAGGGAATCTAATTATAAAAGAAGAAAAGCGTATTTTATTTACAGACAATTCCAATGAAGCCTTTTTTTATATAAAAGAGGTTCAATAAACTGACAAAAAAAAGTCAACAGGTAACACCGTGTATAATTAATTACTTAGCTGTCTAAGAATTTATCTAGGATTTCTGGCGAAATCCTAGCGTGTATTTTCTTTTTTACTAACTTAGTTCCCAATCGTAACAAATCATACACGAACATGTTCTACGCAATTTGAAGAAACATTGAGCAAAGCATTAAAATATGGACTTCTGATTTTTGGAATTGT